>NZ_JBLWIH010000001.1:0-756115 GCF_051364985.1 Microbacterium sp. I2 | reverse complement strand
TTCGGCTGGGCGCCCCCCACGCCGTGGGAGGTCACCGAACTCGAACTCGACGAGCCGCGCGCGAACGAGGTGCGCGTCAAGGTCTACGCCGCAGGGCTCTGCCACTCGGACGACCACATCCAGAAGGGCGATGCGCCGATGCGGATGCCGGTCGTCGGCGGTCACGAAGGCTGCGGCATCGTCGACGCGGTCGGCGACGGCGTCACGCGTGTCAAGGTCGGCGACCGCATCGTCTTCTCGTTCATCCCCGCGTGCGGCAAATGCCGCTACTGCTCCACCGGCCGGCAGAACCTGTGCGACGAGGGGAAGAACGCCTCGACGGGCCAGTTCCCCGACGGCACATTCCGCTTCCACCAGGACGGCGTCGACTTCGGCGGGCTGTGCGTACTGGGCACCTTCTCGCAGTACACCGTGGTGTCGGAGTACTCGGTCGTGCCGGTCGCCGACGACCTGCCGTTCGAGGTGGGCGCCGTGATCGGGTGCGGCGTGCCCACCGGATGGGGCTCGGCGGTCCACGCGGCCGGCGTGCGCGCCGGCCAGACCGTCGTGATCTTCGGCGCGGGCGGCGTCGGCAGCAACGCCGTCCAGGGCGCGGCCCTCGCCGGTGCGGAGCGCGTGGTCGTGGTCGACCCGGTGCCCTTCAAGCGCGAGATGGCCGAGGTCTTCGGCGCGACCCACACGTTCGAGACCGCCGAAGAGGCGGCGGAGTTCGTCGTGCAGTCCACGTGGGGCGAGCTCGCCGACCACGCGATCATCACGGTGGGCGTGCTCCACGACAAGGTGATCCACGACGCGGTGAACATCGTCGGCAAGACCGGCCAGGTCACCATTACGGCCGTCGGCAACGGCTGGATCGACGAGAACCCCGGCATGCTCATCGGCTTCCAGCGCCGCATCCAGGGGGCGATCTACGGTGCGTGCAACCCGCTGGTCGACATCCCGCGGCTGGTGAGCCTCTACAAGAGCGGAAAGCTCAAGGTCGACGAGCTCATCACGCGCACCTACTCGCTCGACGAGGTCAACCAGGGCTATCAGGACATGCTCGACGGCAAGAACATCCGCGGCGTCGTCCTCATCGACCACGACAACTGATCCGATCGCAGAGGACGAAGTCATGACGCTCACCACTCCGAACCCGACCCTCGCCGAGTCCCTCGTGGTCGACGGCGCGCAGCTCATCGGCGGCGAATGGGTGCCCTCGCGCACCGGGCGCACGCTCGATGTCATCAATCCCGCCAACCGCGAGCGCCTCGCGTCGGTCCCCCGCAGCGACGCGAGCGACATCGACGCCGCGGTCGAGGCCGCGGAGCGCGCATTCCCCGCGTGGCGGGACCTGAACGCGACGGCGCGTGCCGCGCTGCTGTTTCGCTGGGCCGCCCTCATCGAGGAGCACTCGGCCGAGATCGACCAGCTCGAGTCGCAAGAGGTCGGGCGCCCGCACTGGGGGCCGCCGCCGATGGCGGGCCAGCTGCGCTTCATCGCCGGACAGGCCGACAAGGTGCAGGGCGTGTCACTCCCGACCTATTCGCCGGATGCCCTCGGGTTCACCCTCCGCGAGCCCTACGGCGTGGTCGGGGCCATCATCCCGTGGAACGCGCCAGGCCCGATGTTCGTGACCGAGGTGGGCGCGGCCATCGCGGCGGGCAACACGATCGTGATGAAGCCCGCCGAAGACGCGCCGCTCACGCCGCTCGCGCTGGCGAAGCTGTCGATCGAGGCCGGCATCCCCGCGGGCGTGATCAACGTCGTCACCGGCTACGGCCACGAGGCCGGCGCGGCGCTGCCCGCACACCCGCGGATCCGGCGCATGGGCTTCACCGGCTCGCCGTTCACCGGCTCGCTCATCATGGCCGCGTGCGCGAAGAACCTCACGCCGCTGCACCTCGAGCTGGGAGGGAAGTCGCCCCAGGTGGTGTTCCCGGATGCCGACCTCGACGTGGCCGTGCCGGCCATGGTGTCGGGCATCACGCTCAACACCGGCCAGATCTGTGCCGCCGGCTCGCGCGTCGTCGTGCTGCGCAGCGTCCACGACGAGCTCGTCGAGCGCCTGGCGACCCAGATGCAGAAGATCACGGTCGGCCCGTGGCATCAGCCCGTCAACATGGGGCCGCTCATCAACGAGAAGCAGCACGACCGCGTGCTCGGCTACATCGAGGCGGGGAAGGACGCCGGTGCCGACCTGGTGACCGGCGGTGGCGTCCCACGGGGCGGCGACTACGGTGACGGGTTCTTCGTCGAGCCGACGCTGTTCGACGGCGTGTCGCCCGATATGAAGATCGCCCGGGAGGAGATCTTCGGACCGGTGCTCTCGGTCATCGCCGTCGACGACGAGCGCGAGGCGATCGAGGTCGCCAACGGCACCGACTACGGACTGGTCGCGTCGGTGTGGACCAGCGACGTCGGCACGGCCATCCGCATGAGCAGGGCTCTGCAGGCCGGGCAGGTCGCGGTCAACAACGCTCTCGGCGCGGCCGTCATCGGCGGCCCGTTCGGCGGCTACAAGTCGAGCGGCTTCGGCCGCACCATGGGCGCCGACTCGGTGCTCGAGTGGACCCAGGTCAAGACCGTGTCGATGCGTCCCGCGACGCCGGCGCGCTGAGAGGCAGGCAGTTCAGCCATGGCAACCATCACCACACGCGCGGCCGTCGCCCACGGCCCCCACGAGGAGTGGGAGCTCACCGAGCTGCAGCTCGACGATCCGAAGGAGCACGAGGTCCGCGTGAAGCTCGTCGCCTCGGGCCTGTGCCACTCGGATCACCACATCACCGAGGGCGACGCGCCGGTGCGCTTCCCGATCGTGGGCGGCCACGAGGGCGCCGGCATCGTCGAGTCGGTCGGCCCGAATGTGCGCCGGGTGAAGCCCGGCGACCGCGTCGTGCTGTCGTACATCCCCGCATGCGGCGCGTGCCGCCCGTGCTCGACCGGACACCAGAATATGTGCGTCAAGGGCCTCAACGCCGGGACCGGCATGTTCCTCGACGGCACCTACCGCTTCCACCGCGACGGCGAGGACTACGGCGGGTTCTGCTCGCTGGGCACCTTCTCGGAGTACGCCGTCGTGTCGGAATGGGCGGTCGTGCCGCTGCCGGGGCACATCCCCTTCACGGTCGCGTCGCTCGTCGGCTGCGGTGTGCCCACCGGCTGGGGATCGGCGGTCTACGCCGCCGGCGTGAGAGCCGGCGACACCGTCGTGATCTTCGGCGCGGGCGGCGTCGGCAGCAACGCGGTGCAGGGCGCCCGGTTCGCCGGCGCCAAGGACGTCATCGTCGTCGATCCTGTCGAGTTCAAGCGCGAGAACGCGCTCACGTTCGGCGCGACGCAGACGTTCGCGACGGCGCAGGAGGCGCACGATTTCGTCGTCTCCACGACGTGGGGACAGCTCGCCGACCATGCCATCATGACGCCCAACGCCGTCACCGAAGAGATGGTGAACGCCGCCGTCATGATGACCGGCAAGGGCGGCAAGGTCACTATCACGGCCGTCGGCCATCTGACCGAGAAGGCGGTGCACGTGCACGCCGGCATGCTGATCGGCTACCAGCGGCAGATCCGCGGCGCGCTCTTCGGCGACTGCAACCCGCTGTACGACATCCCCCGCCTCCTGCGGCTGTACGACTCCGGAGACCTGAAGCTCGACGAGCTCGTCAGCCGCACCTACTCGCTCGACCAGGTGAACGAGGCGTACGACGACCTCGTCGCCGGCCGCAACATCCGGGGCGTGATCGTGCACGACCCCGCGCTGGCCTGACCCGAGGCATCCGCCCGTCCCGCGCATCGCTGTCATGAAGTCGCTGTCAGAGAAGGAGCTCTCGATGTCCCACGCGATCCTCGATCCGACCGGTCGCGCCGCGACCGCCGACGCGGTGTCGCTCGGCGGCCTGGCGCCTCGCCGAACCGACCTGCGCGGCACGCGCATCGGCCTGCTCGACAACACCAAGCACAACGCGATGCTCTTCCTCACCGAGGTCGGCAGGCTGTTGGTGTCGGAGCACGGCGCCGCCGACGTGTCCATCGTCGAGACGAAGGCGAGCTTCTCGGTGCCGGTCGGCGACGACATCGTCGCCCGCTACCGAGAGGCGTGCGACGTCGTGATCACCGGCGTCGGGGACTGCGGGTCGTGCAGCGCGGCCGCGGTGGCCGACGGGATCAACTTCGAGCGCGCCGGCATCCCCGCCGCCGTGGTGCTGACCGACGCCTTCCTCACCACGGGCCGTACCATGGCCCGCGTCCAGGGCGCGCCGGACTACGAATGGATCACGACCGAGCATCC
Source organism: Microbacterium sp. I2 (assembly GCF_051364985.1). Classification (NCBI taxonomy): domain Bacteria; kingdom Bacillati; phylum Actinomycetota; class Actinomycetes; order Micrococcales; family Microbacteriaceae; genus Microbacterium; species Microbacterium sp. I2. Next base: position 751,845 of record NZ_JBLWIH010000001.1, on the reverse strand, counting down.
GATGGCGGTGCTCGATCCGGAACAGGTGAAGAACAGAGCCCGGATGCTGCTGCCCGAGGTCGTCGGATCGCTCGTCGAGGGCGGCCGATGAGCGCGCCCGCCGTCGAGGCCGAGCTCGACGCCGAGGCCGCGCAGCGGGCGATCGAGCACTGCTACGAGCAGGGCTGGAGCGACGGGCTGCCTCTCGTGCCGGCGACGCGTCCGCTCGTCGACCGGTTCCTCGAGGCCGCGGGACGACCCGCGGACGAGATCATCGGCCACATGCCGCAGGTCGACCGGACGGTCACCGTGGAGCTCGCCGCGATCAACGCGGCGATGGCGGGATGCCGTCCCGAGTACTTCCCGGTGGTGCTCGCTGCGTGGGAGGCGCTCATGCGCGAACGGGCGGCGAAGGGTGGCGGATGGCAGTCCACGAGCGGTCCGGCGCCCCTGATCATCGTGAACGGCCCGGTCCGCGGGCGCCTGGGGTTCAACAGCACCGGCGGCGTTTTCGGCCCCGGTTTCCGCCCGAACGCGACGGTGGCGCGGGCGATCGGCCTCATCGTCCGCAACGCGTTCGGGGTCGTCCCTCATGAACTCGAGCAGGCGACCCAAGGACTGCCCGGGCGATGGTCGATCTGCTTCGGCGAGAACGAAGAGGACAGCCCGTGGCCGCCGCTCGGTGCCGAGCTCGGAGTCACCGGGGATGCCGTGACCGCCACGCTGCTGCGCACGTGCGAGTACGTCGACAACCGGCACACCAGTGACCCCGAACAGCTGCTCGGGGACTTCGCCGACACGATCGGGCGTTCCGGCTCGTGGATCTTCCAGCACGCCGGCGTAGGAGTGGTCCTGTGCCCCGAGCACGCCGACCTGCTCGCCGGTGCCGGATACAGCCGGTCGGATGTGCAGCGCTGGCTGGCGGAGCACTCGGGTCGTTCGACCGAGGCGCTGGCCCGCGCCGGCAAGGACTACGCCGAGAAGGGCGTGCGTCGGCCGGGCGACGGCACGCCCGGCGACCGGTTCCAGCGCACGATCCCCGAGGGCGCGGAATCGAGCATCCTCGTCGCGGTCGCGGGATCGCGGACGGCCGGCATCTCGATGGTCGTGCGCTTCTTCGCCGACTGGTCGGGCACTGCGGTGCCGATCGTGGCCGCCGCGCCGGCGGATGCCGCATGAGCGGCTCTCGGACTCCAGATCAAGGCCGCATGACGGCCGAACACCCAACGAAGGCGAGTCGCAGATGACCCAGATGGTGCGTGCCGCGGTCCAGACCGGACCGCGAGCGATCGAGATGCGCGAGTTCGCGCGACCGAGGGTAGGCGCCGATGACGGCCTGCTCCGCGTGGAGGCCAACGGCATCTGCGGCAGCGACATCGAGATCTACCGCGGTCACATCGGCACGAACCGCGACCCGTTCATTCCCGGTCACGAGCCCATGGGGATCATCGAGGAGCTCGGCGAGCGGGCGGCCGAGCGGTGGGGCGTGGAGGTCGGCGATCGCGTCGCGCTCGAGGTCATCGTGCCGTGCCGTGCGTGCCACGACTGCCTCAGCGGCCGGTACCAGGCGTGCCGATTCCGCAAGTACGGGCACGGCGTCACCGGCATCGATGTCGAGCCGAGCCTGTGGGGAGGGTTCGCCGAATACCTCTACCTCTCTCCCAACACGGTGCTCCACAAGATCGACAAGACGCTGCCGGTCGAGATCGCCGCGATGTACAACCCGCTCGGCGCGGGCGTGCGCTGGGCGGTCGATCTGGGCGAGGTCGGCCTGGGCGATTCGCTCCTGGTGCTGGGCGCAGGGCAGCGGGGCCTCGCCGCCGTCATCGCGGCCAAGGCCGCCGGCGCCTCCCAGGTGTTCGTGACGGGTCTGGCGAGCGACGCGCACAAGCTCGCCGCGGCGCGAGAGCTCGGTGCCGACCACACGTTCATCGTCGACGGCGACGATCCCGTCGACGTCGTCGCAGCCGTGCACGACCTCACCGACGGGCGCGGCGTCGACGTCGCCCTCGAGGTGACGCCGATGGCAGCGAAGCCCATCACCGACGCCATGCTCGCGACGCGCCACGGCGGCCGCGTCGTGCTCGCAGGACTCAAGGGGCACCGCGAGATCCCCATCACGACCGACCTCATCATCAATCGGGCCCTCACCATCAAGGGCGCGTTCGGGGTCGACTCGACGGCTAACAAGAAGGCCATCGCCCTGCTGGAGTCGGGTCGCTTCCCTCTCGAGAAGCTCCACACGCACACGTTCGGGCTCGATGAGGTGGGCGTCGCGATCGAGACGCTCGCCGGCGAGACCGACGACAAGACCGCCATCCACGTCTCGGTGCATCCGAGCTTCGCTTGACCGGAGGACGCACATCGTGATCGTCGACGCCCACGCGCACCTGCTGCCCAAGGACTATCCGGCAGACGCCCCGTCCTGCTTCCCTCACATGGAGCCCATCGAGGACTCGACCGACCGCCTGCTGGTCTTCGGCAAGACGAGGTTCCCCGCGAAGGAGGTCTTCTTCGAGGCGGAGCGCCGCGTCGAGGCGATGGACGCCTCCGACATCGACGCCGAGGTCGTCAGTCCCATGCCGCCGCTGCTGCGCTACGACCTGCCCGCCGCCGACGGTCTCGCCCTCGCGCGTCACGTCAACGACTTCGCGGCCGAACTGAGCGGCCACGCACCCGAGCGGATCGTGGCGCTCGGCATGGTCCCGATGCAGGATCCGGATGCCGCAACCGCGGAGCTGGCGGCCATGAAGGAGCAGGGTCTCGCGGGCGTCGAGATCGCCTCGAACATCCTCGGCAGCTCGATCGGGGACGAGAAGTTCCTGCCGTTCTTCCAGGAGGCGCAGCGCCTGGACTTCCCGGTGTTCGTGCACGCGATGCCGTCGCCGATGGACCGGCTGCCGATGTCGGCGATGGGAACCTATGTCGTGGGGATCGAGGGCATGTTCGCCGCGGCATCCCTCATCCTCGGCGGCACCGCCGCGGCGTGCCCCGACCTGCGCATCTCGTTCAGTCACGCCGCCGGAGGCCTGGCGATGATGCTGCCCCGCGCCAACTATTTCTGGGGCGGGTCGTGGAATGAGGAGCCCCCGAACCGGGAGCGGGCGGTCATGCCCGACGACGGGCCGTCGCCGCTGGAATACGCCCGGCGGTTCTACTACGACGCCATGGTGTTCGACCGGCGCACCATCCGGTACCTGATCGATCTGCTCGGGGCCGACCGGCTGCTGGTCGGCTCGGACTTCCCCGCGATGCTGCGCGAGGAGCCGGGTGCCAAGACGCTGCGCGACATGCAGCTGCCCGATGACGAGTGGGCAGACATCAGTCACCGCAACGTCATGCGCTGGCTCGGGAGAGACGACCTCGGCACCGCGCCGGTCGCGGCAGGAGCCGCTCACACGGGTGCCCGCTGACCCACCGCAGCGCCCCGGCACCACGCGCGTCGGGGCGCTTCGGCGTGCCCGCCGCGCGGCGTCGTACGGCCGTGCACACCGCCGGCTCCGGGGTCTCTTTCGTCGGGTGGAAGTCGCATGGATCGGGCCCATCCCGTCGGGAAGACTCCCACCAAGTCCGGTCGCCCGAGGGCACAGCGGTCATGGCAGACCCACTCGCCGAGCCGCACACCGGTCCACGATCAGGGAGCATCACATGAAGAGAAGTGCGAAAGGCGCACGGTCAGCAGCGCGGCTGATCGGGGTGCTCGCGGTCGTCGCGAGCATGAGCGTGTGGGCGACTGCATGCGGCGCGGGCGGAGCCGATCCCGACAGCGGGTCGGTCGACGGAGGCGGCGAGCCGCAGGCCGGGGGAGACCTCACGGTTCTGGTGGACGCCGGCTTCGCGGGTGGGTGGGCCACGGGCCTCGACCCGGCCACCAGCAACACCACCGGCGCGAACTTGCCGCAGAACTCGGCCATCTTCGGCGGGCTGTTCACGCTCGAGGCGGATGAGGACGGCAGCAACGCCCGCATCGAGCCGAACCAGGCCGAGAGCTACGCGTGGAGCGACGACGAGCTGACGCTGACGGTCACGCTGCGCGACGGCATCACCTTCACGGACGGGACGCCGCTGAACGCCGAGGCGGTGGTGTGGAACTGGATCCGCGCCCTCAACTCGGGCAGCACCGGCGCACCCCGGATCGATCTCGATCTGACCCTCGCCGCGCCGCAGCTGAGCGAGGACTTCATGGCGAGCCTGTGGGCAGCGCTTCCCGCGGATGTCGATCAGGCCGCGGTCCAGCAGCAGCTGGGTGCGATCCGAGCGGTCGACGACCTCACCGTCGAGCTGCAGCTGGCGACCGTCAACGGCTCGCTCGTCAACGGATTCCCCACGTCCAGCTTCAACCTCATCGCATCGCCGACCGCCTACGCGGAGCTGGGCGGCGAGGCCTTCAAGCAGACTCCGGTCGCGGCGGGTCCCTTCATCATCGAGAGCAACAAGCTCAGCGAACGGCTCGAGCTGACGAAGAACCCGGAGTACTTCAAGGACGGACTCCCGTACCTCGATGCGCTGACCTTCCAGTCCGTGGCGGGCGACCAGGTCGCCTACCAGACGCTCCTGGCCGGACAGGGCGACGTTGTCGAGGGCCTCAGCGCGGTCACGCTCATCCAGCAGGCGCAGGGCAACCCCGACGTGAACGTGCTGCTCTCGCCGCCCACGTCGCCCTACGTCATCCAGCTCAACACCCGCACCGCTCCGTTCGACGACAAGCGGGCGCGCGAGGCGATCTACTACGCGACGGACTTCGCCGCCATCAACAAGGGCCTGTTCCAGGACGAGGGCGACATGAGCCAGTCCTTCACGGCATCGGGTGGTCTCTTCTACAACCCCGACGTCGAGGGGTACCGGGAGTACGACCCCGAGAAGGCGAAGGAGCTCGTCGACGAGATGGGCGGGCTCACGGTGCAGCTGGGCACGACCGACATCGTGACGGCGCGCTCGGTCACCACCGCGCTGCAGACGCAGTGGCAGGAGGCGGGCATCGACGTCGAGATCAGCGCCGAGCCGCTCGGCGACGTGATCACGCGCTTCATCGCAGGTGACTGGCAGGCGTTGCTGCAGACTGCGGGCGCGTGGGATCCGTCGGTCGGCATCGGCGTCGCGGTGCGCTTCGGATCTACCTCGCCGTTCAGCGGCACGCCGCTGCCCGAAGGGGCGGCGACGGCGACGGATGCCCTCGCGCAGGGTCTCACCACCGAGCTCGACGATCTGCTCCAGGCGGCGGTCGCGACCACCGACGAGGCGGAGCGCAAGGAGGCGTACGACGCCGTCGCGAAGTACATCTCCGACGAGGCCTACGCACCGTTCGGCATGGCGTTCTCGCCCGCGCAGGTCGTTCGCAAGGGCGTGCACGGCCCCGGTCTGACCACCCCGATCCCCGCGCTCGCGGTCAACAGCGGCGTGCTGTACGACCGGGTGTGGGTCGAGGGCGGCCAATGACAGCCACCGTCGAGACGACGTCCATCCGCGCCGAGAAGCCCCGCGGGCTTCTCGGCCGGGTGGCCGGCTCGCCGCTGGTCAGGCTGGTGGTGCGGCGCGTCCTCATCGCCATCCCGCTGCTGCTCGCGGTCAGCGTGCTCACGTTCGCCCTCATGGAGGCGATGCCGGGCGATCCCGCGCGGAACATGGCGGGGATGGATGCCACCGAAGCCGAGGTCGAGGCGGTCCGCAAGCAGCTGGGGCTGGACCGTCCTCCTGTCGAGCGGTACCTCACGTGGCTCGGCGGCTTCGTCACCGGCAACCTGGGCCGCTCGACGGTGAGCGGGCAGACCGTGGCCTCGATGCTCGACGAGCGGATGCCCGTCACGGTCGAGCTGGTGGCGTTCGCGTTCATTCTCTCGCTGGCGATCTCGGTGCCGGTCGCCCTCATGGCGGCTCGCCGGCCAGGCGGGATCTTCGACCGCATCGTGATGGTGATCTCGATGACGCTCCTCGCGGTCCCCAACTACGTCATGGCGCTGCTGCTCGTGCTGGTGTTCGCCGTCAGCCTGCGGGTGCTCCCGGCGATCGGATACGTCCCGATCCAGGAGGACCTCCTCGGCAATCTGCGCTCGGTCACCCTCCCGGTGCTGGCGCTGGGTCTTCCGATCGCGTGCTTCTATGCGCGCTTCCTGCGCGGCGACCTCGTGGAGCAGATGAACTCCGCCGACTACGTCGAGACGGCGCGCGCCAAGGGCGTCGGCCCCTGGAAGGTGCTGTGGTCGCACGCCTTCCGCAACTCGTCGTTCGGACTGCTGACGCTCGTCGGGCTCAACGTCGGCGGCCTCATCGGCGGCACGGTGATCGTCGAGCAGATCTTCTCGATGCCGGGCCTGGGCGTCATGATGCTGCAGGGCGTCGGCTCGCAGGACATCGCCGTCGTGCAGGCCTGCGTCTTCATCTTCGCGGCGGTCGCCGTGTTCGCCAACCTGTTCGTCGACGTGATGTACGCCGTACTCGACCCGAGGATCCGCTATGGCAGTCGCTGACGCGGCGACCACCGCCGCCGCTCTCACCCCGATCGACGTCGTCGACCGGAGCATCGTCTGGGCGCGGTGGCGCCGCCGGCTCGTGGTGTGGCTGCCGGCGGGATTCGTCGTGCTGCTGCTGCTGACGTGCTTCGTCGGCCCGTACGTGCTGCCGCTGCCCGCACCCGTCGGAGGAAGCGTCCTCGAGAGCAGCCTCCCGCCGGGTTCGCCCGGTCATCCGCTCGGGACCGACATCAACGGCAACGACGTGCTCTCGAGGCTGATCTACGGCGGGCAGGCCTCGCTCACGGTTGCGATCGCGACGAACGTCATCGGGCTGCTGATCGGCGGTCTCGTCGGCGCGCTCTCGGGATACCTCGGCGGTCGGGCCGACACGTGGATCATGCGCGGGCTCGACGTGCTCATCGCGTTCCCCTCCCTCGTGCTGACGATCGCGATCGCGCAGGTGCTCGGACCGAGCCTTCCCAATACGGTGCTGGCGCTCCTGGCGTTCAGCATCCCTGCTGTCGCCCGCATCGCGCGCTCCGCGACGCTGCGCGTGGTGAACATGCCGTTCGTACAGGCGGCGAGCCTCAGCGGCAGCCCCTGGTGGCGCGTGCTGCTGCGCCACATCGCGCCCAATATCACTCCGCAGATGCTCAACTTCGCGCTGCTCGGCATGGGCATCGTGATCGTCACCGAGGGTGCGCTGAGCTTCCTCGGGATGGGCATCCCGGCGCCCAGCCCGAGCTGGGGAAACATGATCTACGAGGGCCAGCAGTCGCTCTCGGCCACGCCGCTGCTGGTGCTGTGGCCGAGCCTCGCGCTGCTGGTGACCGTGCTGGCGTTCAACCTCCTCGGAGAGAACGTCCGAGACGAGATGAGCGGACGATGAAGCTGGCAGAGCGAACGGATGCCGACACCACGACGGGCGCGGACGACCGGCGGGTCGTGCTCGAGGTCGACGACCTGCGGGTGACGTTCTCACGCGCAGGACGCCGCATCCACGCCGTCAACGGGCTGTCGTACCGGCTGCACGCGGGCCGCATGCTCGCGATCATCGGCGAGTCCGGCTCGGGCAAGTCGGTGAGCGTGCGCGCCCTGATGGGACTGCTGCCGCCGAGCGCCTTCGTCGCCGGCTCGGCGCGGCTGGCGGGCACCGAGCTGGTGGGGATGAGCGAGAAGGAGATGCGGCGGATCCGCGGCGACGAGATCGCCATGGTCTTCCAGGACCCGGCGCGCTCGCTCAACCCGACGATGAGCGTCGGGGCCCAGATCACCGAGGCGATCCGCACGAAGAGCACGATCGACCGCAAGTCGGCGGCAGCGCGCGCCGTCGAACTGCTCAAGCTGGTGCGGCTTCCCGCCGCCGAGCGGCGGTTCCACGAGTACCCGCACCAGCTGTCGGGCGGCATGCGGCAGCGGGTCATGATCGCGATCGCGCTGGCGTCGAACCCGAAGGTGCTGATCGCCGACGAGGCGACCACCGCCTTGGATGTCACCACGCAGGCGCAGATCATGGAGCTGCTGGTGGACCTTCAGGATCGGCTGGGCACGGCAGTGATCATGATCAGCCACGACCTGGGTCTGGCGGCGAGCTATGCCGACGAGGTGCTCGTGATGTACGGCGGTCGGGCGGTGGAGTACGCCGCGACCGACACGCTGTTCCGCAACGTGCGGATGCCGTACACCAAGGCGCTGCTCGGGGCGATCCCGCAGCTGACGACGCCCCCGCACTCGATGCTCACGGTGATCGGCGGACACCCGCCCGACTTGTCGGCGCTGCCTCCGGGCTGTGCGTTCGCGCCACGCTGCCCGCGCGCGACGGCGCGGTGCGCCGAACGGCCGCCGTTGGACGAGCACGAACCCGGTCACCGCTACGCGTGCTGGCACCCGGTGATGCCGGGCGACGAGCTGGAGACTCCCGCCGGCGGCGTGCCCCCCGAGGACAGCGAGCTGGACGATGCCGAGCAGCTGCACACCGAGGGCCATGTGACGCCGCCGCCGACTCTGCTCACCGCCGGAGTCATCCCCAGCGAGGACCGCGTCCCGACCAAGAGGGAGCAGGCATGAGCGCCGCGCAGACCGCGACCCCCGAGACCGCGATCGCGGTGGCGCAGCACGGCGACGCGCTGCTGTCGGTGCGCCACCTCGTCCAGGAGTACGTCAGCAGGGGACCGGGCGGCGTCAAGGCCGGCGTCGTGCACGCCGTGTCGGACATCTCGTTCGAACTCGGCGTCGGTCAGACGCTCGGGATCGTCGGTGAGACCGGGTCCGGCAAGTCCACGCTCGCCCGCGCGATCATCCAGGTCGAGAAGCCGAAGTCGGGCGAGGTGTACTTCCAGGGCCGCAACATCGTCGGCATCGGCAAGCGCGACCTGCGCCGCGCACACGCGCAGATCCAGATGGTGTACCAGGATCCGTTCGGGTCGCTCAATCCGCGCTGGCGCGTCGAGGATGTGGTGGCCGAGCCGCTGCTCGGGCACACGTCGATGTCGCGGCACGCACGGCGCGCCCGCGTACGCGAGCTGCTGGATCTTGTCGGCCTCGAGCCCGACGTCTACCTGCGACGGCGACCGCTCGAGCTCTCGGGCGGGCAGGCGCAGCGCGTCGCGATCGCCCGGGCCATCGCGCTCAACCCCGCGTTGATCATCTGCGACGAGGCGATCTCGTCGCTGGACGTGCTGATCCAGGCGCAGGTGCTCAACCTCTTCGAGAAGCTTCGATCCGAGCTGGGGCTGTCGTACCTGTTCATCGCCCATGATCTCGCCACGGTTCGTCAGATCAGCGACCAGGTGGCCGTGATGCACCTCGGCCAGCTCGCCGAGATCGGACCGGCCGAGTCGGTGTACCGAGCGCCCCGGCATCCGTACACCAAAGCGCTGCTCGACTCGATCCCGGGCCTCGATCCCGAGACGGGCATCGCTCGACGACCGGTCCCGCTCACGGGTGAGCCGCCGTCGCCGCTGGCGCCGCCGAGCGGCTGCCGGTTCCGCACGCGCTGCCCCCGCGCGCAGGAGCTGTGCGCGGCCGAGACTCCCGCCCTCACCGAGCACGACCCCGGTCATTTCGCGGCGTGCCACTTTCCGCTGGAGGCACCCGTCGCGGTAGAGGGCATCGTCGCGTCTGAGGACGCGCTGCGGGCCTCGATCCGCTCGACGCCGCAGACCGACACCGTGGCCACGCCGGTCACGACCCGCTGAGACCGAAGAGAGAGGGGATGCCGCGGCATCCCCTCTCGTCGTGCGATGTCAGCGTGTCGCGCCGGCGGTCAGCACCGCCTCGGAGGCCTCCGCCGGATCGGCGTCGTCGCCGAGGCGGCGCCGGAAGTCCGGCGGGATCCAGAGGTCGGAGCGCCGAAGCTCGTGCACGCTCGAGCGGCCGAGGCCGTAGACCGCCGAGTCGAGGCCGGATCGGAGGATGTCGAGCACGTTCTCGACGCCCGCCTGCCCGTTCGCGGCGAGCCCCCACAGGTAGGCCCGGCCGATCAGCACGGCCTTCGCGCCGAGCGCGAGCGCCTTGGCGACGTCACCGCCGCGACGGATGCCGCCGTCCAGCAGCACCTCGACGTCCGAGCCGACGGCGTCGACGATGTCGGGGAGCAGGCGGATGGAAGCCGGGGTGGAGTCGAGGTTGTTCCCGCCGTGGTTCGAGACCGAGATCGCGCTCATGCCGACCTCGACCGCGCGGCGCGCATCGTCCAGCCGGGTGATGCCCTTGAGCATCATCGGGCCGTCCCACTGCGCACGCAGCCACGCGAGGTCCTCCCACGTCGGCGGGGGAGTGCTCATCCACTCGCCGTATGCACCGAAGAACGTCGGCGCCGGTTCGTCGCCGACGACCAGGTTCGGTGCGGACAAATCGGGAATGCCCTGGCGAACGAAGCGATAGGCCCAGCCGGGCCGTGTGATCGCGGCGGGGATGTACTCCACCATCGTCTTCAGCGTGATCCGCTCGGGGATGCGAGGGCTGCCCCAGTCGCGCCCGTTCGAGAACGACCAGTCCAGTGTCACGATGATCGCTCGCGCACCGGCCGCCCGGGCGCGCTCGAGCCGGCGCGCGATCGTCTCGCGGCCGCCCTGCCAGTACACCTGGTAGTGCAGCGGCGCACCGGCTGCGGCGACCTCCTCCACGGGCTTGCTCGCGAACGAGCTGAGCGACATGGCGATGCCACGGGCGGCGGCGGCACGAGCCACGGCGACCTCGCCGTCAGGGTGCACCGCCTGCACGCCTGTCGGGCTGATGATCACCGGGAACGAGAGGTCGGTGCCGAGCACGCTCGTCGACAGATCACGCTGGGCGGGCAGATCGGCGACGTGCGGCGACATTCCGAGCTCGCTGAAGGCCGCCATGTTGTCGGCGTACGTGACGCCCTTCTCGGAGCCCGCGAGCAGTGCGCCGTAGACCGACGCCGGCAGGCGCTTCTTCGCGCGCCGCTGCGCCTCGGCCACCGTCTCGAACCACGCGTTCCTGGCCATCACGCCTCCTCGAGTCGCGCCGCGAACCCGGCGACCGGACTCGCGTTGCACGCCGACACCGGCGGCGCGACGGGACGCCTGCGCTCGAGCGTGAGCGGCACGGCGCGTGAACCGGTCGATCGAACGCCGGTGTCGCGAGGTCGCGGCGGCGAGGTGCGATGCGAACGGTCGACGCTCGGCTTCGGCCGCTCTCGTTCCGCGATCGCCAGCGCGTCCTCGCCGAAGCCGCGCACGCATTCGGGGTCGGGACCGTCCAGCGGGAGGCCGGTGAAGAACTTGGCCGCCATGCAGCCGCCCTTGCACGTGTCGAAGAACTGGCAGCTCGAGCATGCGCCGCCGGACTGCGGTGAGCGCAGCCGGGCGAACAGCTCGGACTCCCGCCACACCTCGCCGAAGCCGCCCTCGCGGATCGATCCGGCGAGGAACTCCTCGTGGATCGCGAAAGGGCACGCGTAGACGTCGCCGATCGGGTCGATGAGGCACACCACCCGGCCTGCGCCGCAGAGGTTCAGGCCCGGCAGCGTCTCGCCGAGCGCCGACAGGTGGAAGAACGAGTCGCCGGTGAGGACGTTCTCCCCGTGGCGCAGCAGCCAGTCGTACAGCTCCCGCTGCTGCTCCTGCGTCGGATGCAGCTCGTTCCACACGTCGGCGCCGCGTCCGGCCGGGCGCAGGCGCGTCAGTCGCAGCTGCGCGCCGAACCGGTCTGCGATGGCCTTGAACTCGTCCAGCTGCGGGATGTTGGTGCGTGTGCACACCACCGACAGCTTCAGCCGTGTCATCCCGGCCGACGAAAGACGTTCGAGCGCCCGCATCGCCAGGTCGAACGACCCGGGTCCGCGGATCGCGTCGTTGACCTCGGCGGTGGCGCCGTCGAGCGAGATCTGGATGTCGACGTAGTCGTTCAGCGCGAGCTTGGCGGCGATCTCCTCGGTGATGCGTACGCCGTTGGTCGAGAACTTGACCCCGACGTCGTGGCTGGTGGCGTAGTCGACGATCTCCCAGAAGTCAGAGCGGACCGTCGGCTCGCCGCCGCCGATGTTGACGTAGAAGACCTTCATGCGCTGCAGCTCGTCGATGACGGCCTTGCACTCGTCGGTGGTGAGCTCGCGGGGGTCGCGACGGCCCGACGCCGACAGGCAGTGGATGCACGACAGGTTGCACGCGTAGGTCAGCTCCCACGTCAGGCAGATCGGCGAGTTCAGCCCGCTCTCGAAGTGGTCGACGAGGCGCTTCGGCCGGGCGGGTGGCGCGGTAGCGAGGGCCGCCGGTGCAGCGGGCGCAGGGGCGATCAGGGTCATGCGGCACGCTCCACGAGCATCTCGGATGCGCGCAGTGTGTCGAGCGCGCGCAGGTAGGCGGGGATCTCGGCGTCGCGGACGCCGGCCGACGCGAGGGCCTCGCCGACGGTCGCGTCGTCCATGTTCTCGACGACGGCGAGCAGCTGCGGCGACTTCAGGAACGACAGCTGGCGCGTGCCGAAGTGATACAGCAGCGCGCCGAACGGCTCGGGCCGGATCGACACGCGAGGGTGCACGCGCAGCGTGCTGTGGAGCGTGAGATCGGACATCGGCGGCTCAGTAGACGCCGCACATGCCGTCGATCGAGACTTCTTCGACCAGCGACTCGGACTCGATCTCGGCGGCCTCGGGGGCGGGGGATGTGGTCGTGCGGTCCATCGTGACTTCCTCTCTGAAGCGGCGACACCGCGTCGTCGCGGCGTGGCTGAGATATTACTGGCATCCAGTGCCATTTAAAAGGCTCTCGCAGAGACGGCCTCTCACACCGCCGGTTCGAACCGGCGCAGCCCCGGTCGAGCGTCGAGTACTTCGGCGAGTTCGGGCACTGCACCGTCCGCCGCCCGCCAGTCCCGGTAGGCCTGCTCGTCCTCGGCGCTGCGCCATTCCTCGTACAGCGTCCACGCCTGTGGATCGCCCCGGTCGACGAGCCAGTCGATGCGCTCGGCGCCCGGGAAGGCGCGCGTCTGATCGAGCATCGGCCCGAACAGCGCACGAGCCTGCTCGACCCGGTCTCGGGCGATGTGGAACTCGACGATGGCGACGATCGGCATGAGCGCTCCTGGATCCGTGCCGCGCGGGGCGCGCGGGTCGCGGCCACGCTATCGACGGCGACCACGACCCCCGGCGCCCATTCCGCACCGCGGAAGTCTTTGTCCAGCCCGCTCGCCCGGGGTTATCGTCGCTCCCAGGACGATTCCGGCGACGTGGCGGGGCGTCGGATCGCAGGGAGGGGACTGCGGATGACGGTGATGTCTCCGGACGATGAGTCCCGCGAAAGCCGGCTCACAGCAGCGGGGCGGATGCTCGCCGTCCTCGAGGTCTTCCGTACTCAGCCGTCGCCGCTGCGCATGGCGGAGATCAGCCGGCACTCGGGTCTGAGCACCACCACCACCCATCGGCTGATGCACGAGCTGCTCGACTGGGGCGCCGTCGAGATGGCCGACAGCGGCGGCTACCAGCTGGGGACGAAGGTGCTCGAGCTCGCCGCAGCGTCGGGCGACGCGCTGCGACTGCGCGAACGAGCACTGCCCGCGCTGCTGCGGCTGCACCGGATGCTGCGGGTGCTGGTCGTGCACCTGTCGATCCGCGACGGCTTCGACACCGTCTACGTCGAGTCGCTGCGCAGCGCGCACGGCGGGGTGAGCACGAACCGCATCGGGGGACGGATGCCGCTGCACCTGACCGCGACCGGACGCGTGCTGCTCGCCTACGCCGACGAGGCGGTGCAGGAGAGCTTCCTGGCGAGACCTCTCGAGGTGCGCACGCGGTTCACCACGACCGACCCTGACGAGCTGCGCCGCACCTTTCCGGGCATCCGGGAGCAGCAGGTCGTCACGACGGCGCGTCAGGTCACCGAGAACACCGGCGCCGTCGCCGCACCGGTCTTCGACCATCAGGAGCGGGTCGTCGCCGCCGTCGGCATCGTGCTCAACCTGAAGGACCACCATCTCGAGGACTACCTGGAGCTGGTGCGCGCCGCCGCCTCGCAGGTGACGGCCTCGCTCGTGCCCCCGGCATCCGATTGATCGTCCTGCCCCGGATCGTCGACCCGATCTGAACGACTGTTCCGTAGTGCGGAAGTCGTGCCCCGCTGCGTTTCGGAGCCGCCGATAGTGGGGATGCGCGGCCCTCATCCCAGGCTCGCTCGCTTGCTCCAGGAGGTTCCCCACCGATGACGATCCCCACCGTCGCGCCCGCAGAGGTGCTGTTCGACCCGGCGGTCGAGACCATGCCGTGGGACCGGCTCCAGCATGCGCAGCTGGGTGCGTTCACGGATCTGCTGGACCGCCTGCGGACTCACGACGTCTGGCGCGCGCGCCTGCGCGACGCGCCGGCGTCCATCAGCGCGCTGACCGACCTCTCCGACGTGCGGATGACCACGAAGGAGGACCTTCGTGCGGCCCAGGCCGAGCAGCGTCCCGGACGGCCGCTCGGCGACTTCCAGCTGGTCGAGACCCAAGAGCTGATCCAGTTCACGAGCTCGTCGGGTACGACCGGGACGCCGGTGTTCTTCGGACTGACACCGAGCGATCTGGAACGCTGGACGTCGCGCATCGCGAACGCCTACCGGACCGCGGGCGTCGCCGCCGGCGCGCGCGTGGCGCACACGACGGGCATGGCGATCGTCGCGGGCGGGATGCCGTACGCCGACGGTATCCGCGCCGCGGGCGGGGCGCTCGCCTGGATCGGCGGCCAGACCAGCTCTCGCATGACCCTGTCGCTCGAGCGGCTGCAGTTGAACGTCCTCGTCGGCACGGCCTCGTTCGTGACCCACTTCGCCCGGCGCTGTGAGGACGAGCTCGGACGACCTGCGACCGAGCTGTCGGTGCGCACGATCATCGCGGGCGGCGAGCCCGGTGCCGGCGTCCCCCACATCCGTCAGGGCATGCTCGACGCGTGGGGCGCGACGCGGGTGAGCGAGCTGATGGGGCTGGGCGATGTGCTGCCCGCCATGTGGGCGGAGTGCCATGTCGGACAGGGGATGCACTTCACCGCGGCGCCGGACGTCTTGGTGGAGCTCGTGGATCCCGAGACGCTCGCCCACGTGCCGTGGGAGCCCGGTGCGACCGGAGAGGCCGTGTACACGACGCTCTCGCGGGAGGCATCCGCGGTCGTGAGGTTCCGCTCCCGCGACCAGCTCGCGGTCACCGCGGTGGAATGCGCGTGCGGACGGACCTCGCCCACGGTGCGCTGCGTCGGCCGCACCGACGACATGCTCATCTTCAAGGCGATGAACGTGTACCCGACGGCGATCCGGGACGTCGTGCTGGATGTCGCGTCCGAGCACCTCTCTGGAGCCATGCGCATCCGCAAGGAGCGAGCGGATCAGGTGCGCTTCGACACGCCGCTCCCTCTCCAGGTCGAGCTGCGCGAAGGCACCGGCCCGTCACGCGCGGCCGAGACGCTGGCCGCCGCCGAAGAAGCCGTGCGTCAGCTGCTGCGGGTGCGGATCGCGATCGAGCCCGTGCCGATCGGCGTCATCCCGGTGGGGGAGTACAAGAATGCCCTCACCTACGTCGACGAGAGTTGAGGGCCGGTGCGGGCCGGTCGTCGGATGAGGAGAATGCCATGAGCTCATCGATCGCCGCGGTCGTGAGTGCGGACTCTGTCTACGTCGGCGGCGAGTGGATACCGTCCACCGCCGCGGATCGGATCGACGTGCGGAACCCTTACGACCTCAGTCTCGTCGGCAGCGTCCCGGACGGGTCGGCGGCTGACGTCGACGCCGCGGTGAGCGCCGCACGCTCCGCTTTCGACCACGGGCCGTGGCCGCGGTTCAGTCCAGCCGAGCGTGCGACGTGGCTGGAGAGGCTCGCCGACGAGCTCGAGCGACGAGGTGCCGAGACCGCCGCACTCGTGACCGCGCAGAACGGTCAGCCGATCGGGATGTCCCGCGTGCTGAGCGGCATCGTGCCCGCGGCGCACCTGCGGTACTACGCCGGTCTCGTCCGGGAGCACGAAGCGGAGGAGATCCGCGCGAACGTCTCGTTCCCCGGCAGCACGGTCGTGCGCCGCGAGCCCGTGGGCGTGTGCGGGCTCATCGTGCCGTGGAACTATCCGCAGTCGCTGCTCTCGGCCAAGCTCGCCCCTGCCCTGGCAGTCGGCTGCACGGTGGTCGTGAAACCGGCGGGCGAAACGCCACTGGACGCGCGGGCACTGGCCGACGCGGCCGACGCCATCGGCATGCCGCCGGGTGTGATCAACATCGTGACCGGCGGCCGCGACACCGGGCGTGCCCTCGTGGATCATCCCGGCGTCGACAAGATCGCCTTCACCGGGTCGACGGCGGCGGGCCGGGCGATCGCCGCGCGCTGCGGTGCACGGCTCATACCGGTGACGCTCGAGCTGGGCGGCAAATCGGCGGCGATCGTGCTCGACGACGCCGATGTCGCGCATACCCTCACTCAATTGCAGAGCCTGTCGTTCATGAACAGCGGACAGACCTGCTTCCTCCTCTCACGCGTGCTCGTGCCGCACGCGCGACTGGACGAGTTCACCGAGGGCCTTGCCGAAGTGGCACGCGGACTCGTGCTGGGCGACCCGCTCCAGGAGGTCACGCAGCAGGGACCGCTGGTCTCCGAGCGCATCCGCTCGCGCGTGCGCTCTATGGTCGACGCGGGAGCGGCCGCCGGCGCCCGGATCGTCACCGGCGGACGCGACGTGCCCGACCTGGACGGCTACTTCTTCGAGCCGACGGTCATCACTGGCGTGGATCCACGTGACCCGCTCGCGCAGGAGGAGGTCTTCGGCCCGGTCGTGACCGTCTCGGGTTACGGCTCCGACCAGGAAGCCATCGATCTGGCCAACGACACGATCTACGGCCTCGGCGGTGCCGTGTTCAGCGGTGACGATGAGAGGGCACTGGGCATCGCGCGGAAGATCGAGACCGGAACGATCGGCATCAACGGGTACCGGCCCGACATCGGCTCGCCGTTCGGCGGATACCGGGCCTCCGGGCTCGGAAGGGAACACGGCCCCGAAGCCCTCACCAACTACGTGAAGATCAAGGCCGTGTACCGCTGACCGGCGGTCAGGAGAAGAGGCGCTGCAGGCGCTGCACGCCTTCCAGGAGGGCGTCGTCGCCCAGGGCGTACGACAGGCGCAGGTAGCCGGACGGACCGAAGGCCTCACCGGGCACGACGGCGACCTCCGCCTTCTCGAGGATCAGGTCGGCGAGCTCGAGCGACGTCGTCGGCGTGACCCCGGCCCACTCCCGGCCGAGGAGGCCCTGCACATCGGGATACGCGTAGAACGCGCCCAGTGGCGTCGGCACCGTGACACCGTCGATCTTGGACAGCTCCTCCACGATGATGCGACGCCGCCGATCGAAGGCGAGCCGCATCTGCTCGGCCTCGTCCTGCGGACCGGTGAGTGCGGCCAGCGCCGCACGCTGCGCGATGTTGTTGACGTTCGAGCACAGGTGCGACTGCAGGTTGCCGGCGATCTTGATCGCGTCCTTCGGCCCCGCCATCCAGCCCAGCCGCCAGCCGGTCATGGCGTAGGTCTTGGCGACGCCGTTGACGAGGATCGTCTGGGCTGCGGCATCCGGGACCGCCTCCACGATCGAGACGGCGCGCGCGCCTTCGTAGACGAGGTTCTGGTAGATCTCGTCGGAGATGATCCAGATGCCGTGCTCGACGGCCCACTCGCCGATCGCGCGCGTCTCTTGCGCGGTGTACACCGAGCCGGTCGGGTTGGAGGGCGACACGAACACAAGAGCGGTCGTCTTGTCGGTGCGCGCCGCCTCGAGCTGCTCGACGGTCACCTTGTAGTCCTGGTCGGCACCGGCGAACACCTCGACGGGGATGCCGTCGGCCAATGCGATCGCCTCGGGATAGGTCGTCCAGTACGGCGCCGGCAGCAGCACCTCGTCGCCCGGGTTCACCACGGCCTGGAACGCCTGGTAGACGGCCTGCTTGCCGCCGTTGGTGACGATGACCTGCGACGGGTCGATCTCGAGCCCCGAGTCGCGGAGCGTCTTGGCTGCGATCGCCTCACGCAGCACCGGGAGCCCGGCGGCCGGCGTGTAGCGGAAGTTGGCGGGATCGCGCAGCGCCTCGGCGGCGGCATCCACGATGAACGACGGCGTCGCGAAGTCGGGCTCGCCGGCCGCATAAGAGATGACGGGGCGGCCGGCGGCCTGCAGCGCCTTGGCCTTGGCGTCGACCTTGAGGGTCGCCGACTCCGCGATGGCGGACAACTTACGGGAGAGCGGTGCGCGTTCGGTCACGCCTTCGAGCGTAGTCCGGGCGCGGGGCGGCGCGGGCATGCCGATCCGGGGCGCGTGGTCGCGGTGTGCGAACGGATCGGTCGACCCCGGCATCCACCGAATGGGGGATGCCGCCTCGTGCGGACGACGGCTGGGCGCCGACGCCCGGCACGCCGAGGCTGGAGGCATGCAGACACAGGCGGTGCGGGTGCAGAACCTGCGCAAGATGTACGGCGACCGGGCGGTCGTGGACGGAGTGAGCTTCGACATCGAGCGCGGTGAGACGTTCGCGCTCCTCGGCCCCAACGGTGCGGGCAAGTCCACGACCGTGGAGATCCTCGAGGGATACCGCCGCCGTACCGGCGGAGACGTCGAGGTGCTGGGGGTGGATCCCGCGATCGCGGGACTCGACCACAAGGCGCGGATCGGCATCGTGCTGCAGTCCACAGGCGAGGCCGGGCCGGTGACGGTGCGCGAGCAGCTGCGCCAGTTCGCGGGGTTCTACCCGAACCCGCGCGACGTCGACGAGGTGATCGCCTCGGTCGGGCTCGACTCGCAAGCGAAGACGCGGGTCTCGAAGCTCTCGGGCGGGCAGCAGCGGAGGGTCGACGTCGCGTTGGGCATCATCGGCCGCCCCGGGCTGCTGTTCCTCGACGAGCCCACCACCGGGTTCGATCCGCAGGCGCGACGGGAGTTCTGGGACCTCATCCGGCGCCTCAAGGCCGAGGGCACGACCATCCTTCTCACGACGCACTACCTCGACGAGGCCGCGCAGCTCGCCGACCGCGTCGCCGTCATCGCGGCCGGGCGGCTGCGTGCGATCGGCCCGATCGAGGGGTTCGGAGGCGAGGCCGCGCGCGTGCCGGTTGTGAGGTGGACCGAGGACGGGATGCCGCGGCACGAGCGTGCGACGGATCCGTTCGCGTTCGCCACGGCCCTCGCGACGCGCCTGGGCGGCGCACCCGCCGATCTCGAGATCGTGCGCCCGAGCCTCGAGGACGTCTACCTCGACCTGGTCAGCCGGCCCGAGGCCGGCGTCGTCACCGAAGGAGCAGCACGATGAGCATCACCGACCCGCGCGTACTGGGCGGAAGCGAAACACGAACCGCGGCACCGAACCCGCGCCGACGCAACGCCGTCGCGGTCGGAGCGTGGCGAGCCCGCTTCGAGCTGCTGCAGTACTTCCGCTCGGGCGACACACTGTTCTTCACGTTCCTCTTCCCGATCTTCATGCTCGGCCTGTTCAGCGTCGCCTTCGGGGCGGACGGTGAGGTGCAGATCGCCCCCGATGTGCCCGCCGTCCTGATGGCTCAGGTGTTCCTGCCGGGGATGGTCGCTGCCGGCATGCTGCTCTCGGGCTTCCAGAACCTGGCGATGGACATCGCCGTGGACCGGTCCGAGGGCGTGCTCAAGCGGCTCGGCGGCACGCCACTGTCTCCCGTCAGTTACTTCCTGGGCAAGATCGGGCAAGTCGCCGTCACCGGCACCCTGCAGGCTGCGGTCCTGCTGGTCTTCGCCGCCACGGTGCTGGCAGTACCGTTGCCGACCGACCCTGCCGCATGGACGACGTTCGCGTGGGTGTTCGTCCTGGGAATCACGACCTCGGCTCTGCTGGGGGTCGCTCTGTCGTCGGTGCCGCGTTCGGCCAAGAGCGCGACCGCGGTCGTCGTGCCCATCGCCCTCGCTCTGCAGTTCATCTCGGGCGTCTATCTCACGTTCTCGCAGCTGCCGGAATGGCTGCAGAATGTCGCAGGGCTCTTTCCGCTCAAGTGGATGGCGCAGGGGATGCGTGCCGTGTTCCTGCCCGACGAGTTCGCTGTGCTGGAGCAGAACGGCGAGTGGGACCTCGCCGGCGTAGCGATCGCGCTGGGCATCTGGCTCGTGGTCGGGCTCCTGCTCTCGCGGCTCACGTTCCGCTGGATCCGGCGCTCGGCGTAGCTCGCCCGGCGCCGGGCCGCATACCCTGGCGGGGACGGCGCGAAGGAGGAGACATGCTCAGCAGGCGCCGATGGGACGCGGTCGTCGCGCTCGGCTCGCTGGTCATCCTGGCAGGGCTGCTGCTTCCGTTCCGCTCGGACGACATGACGCGCATGGTGGTCGCCGTTGCGGCCGTCGCGTTGTTCGTGGTCGGCTACGCCGTGGCTGGCCGGCCGGCGATCGGGCATGTGGCTCTGGTCGATCTCGCGGCGGGCAGCGGCTTCGGCGGGGGCGACGGCGTCGGCATCGGGCCCGTCGCCGCGTGGCGCTTTCCCGTCTTCCTCGCGGTCTCGGCCGTCGCGGTCGGCGTCGGGGCCGCGGCCGTGCCGTTCATGGCGATGCTGCAGACCCTCGCCTACCCGTTGGTGTGGGTGGTCGGCGACACCCGCCGGCGCGGGATCGCGGGTTCCGCCGTGATCGCCGCATGCGTGTTCACGGGCACGTGGCTGGGGCACGGCGCCGATGCCGACTCCGCGCTCGCCGGTGGGGCGACGGGTGTGTTCTCGCTCGTCTTCGCGATCGCGATCGGCCTGTGGATCGCCTCGATCGCCGAATGGGGCGAGGAACGCGAGCGGCTGCTCGCCGACCTCACCGCTGCCCAGCACCAGGTCGAGGCGCTCAGTCGCGAGCGGGGCGCGGCGGCCGAGCGCGAGCGCCTGGCCCGCGACATCCATGACACTCTGGCGCAGACGCTGGCGGGCCTGGTGATCTTCGCGGAGCGCGCGGGCCGGCAGTCCCGGGAAGGGCAGACGGATGCCGCTGCCACGACGATCGCGACGGTCGAGCAGGTCGCGCGCGATGCGCTCGCCGAGGCGCGTGCACTCGTGGCGCGGACTGCCTCGGTGCCGAGCGAACCGGCCTTCGGGGCGGCGATCGAGCGGCTCGTCGATCGCTTCCGCGCGCACGGGGCGACCCGGATCGACCTCGATGCGACCGGCCTCGTCGGCGATCTCGACCGGGAGGCGCAGGTCGTGCTGCTGCGATGCCTGCAGGAGGCGCTGTCGAACGCCATGAAGCACGCCGGCGCCCGTCGCGTGGGCGTTCGCGTGGCCGTCGCGGCCGAAGGCGCCGCCGAGCTCTCGGTGACCGACGACGGCCGCGGATTCGACCTCGCGCAGCCGGGCCGCGGCTTCGGGCTCGACGGGATGCGCGAACGGGTGTCGCTCGCCGGCGGTGAGTTCGCGGTCGTATCGACGCCGGGGGCGGGGACCACGCTCGAGGTGCGGCTTCCCGCCACGACGGCGATCGATCGTATCGAGCCGCTGCTCCCGGGAGGTGCCGCATGATCCGGCTGCTCATCGCTGACGATCATCCCGTCGTGCGAGCCGGTCTTGCCGGGATGCTGTCGGACGAACCGGGCTTCGAGGTGGTGGCCGAGGCATCCGACGGCGATGAAGCCGTGCGACTCGCGGCGGCGACCCGCCCCGACGTCGTGCTGATGGACCTCCGGATGCCCGTCGTCGACGGGGTCGCCGCGACGGCCCGCATCGCCGGCGGCGAAGCCGGTGACCCGCCGCCGCGCGTGCTGATCCTCACCACCTACGAGACGGACGACCAGATCCTCGCGGCCATCGAGGCCGGCGCCTCGGGATACCTCCTCAAGGCCGCACCGCAGGCCGAGATCGTCGCCGGCATCCGGTCGGTCGCCGCCGGACAGTCCGCGCTGTCACCGCAGGTCGCGGTGCGTCTCGTGGAGCGGATGCGGCGGCCTGAGGCATCCGTCGTCCTCACTGCCCGCGAGACCGACGTGCTGCGCCTCGTCGCCACCGGCCATTCGAACAAGCAGGTGGCCACGGCCCTCGGTATCGGCGAGTCCACGGTCAAGACGCACCTGCTGAAGGTGTTCGAGAAGCTCGGCGTCGCCGACCGCACGCGCGCCGTCACCCTCGCGATGGAGCGCGGCCTGCTGCCGTGACGGACGGATGCCTCGCGCCTGCGACGAAGCGCGGGCCCGAGGCATCCGTTCTCTCGGTCTCAGCCGAACTGGTTCATCGTGTTGTGCTTGCCGCCGGCCTTGAGGGCCGCGTCTCCGGCGAAGTACTCCTTGTGGTTGTCGCCGAGGTCGCTGCCGGCCATGTTCTGGTGCTTGACCGTCGCGATGCCGCCGCGGATCTCGCGGCGCTGGACGCCCTTGACGTACGCCAGCATGCCCTCGTCGCCGAAGTAGCCCTTCGCGAGGTCATCGGTCGACAGGGCCGCCGTGTGGTAAGTCGGCAGCGTGATGAGGTGGTGGAAGATGCCCGCCCGCGCCGAACCGTCGCGCTGGAACGTGCGGATCTTCTCGTCGGCCAGCCGGGCCAGCTCGGTGTCGTCGTACTCGATGCTCATCAGATCGCTCCGGTCGTACGCCGAGACGTCCTCGCCCTGCTCCACGAGCAGGTCGTACGCCTGCTGACGGAAGTTGAGGGTCCAATTGAACGACGGGCTGTTGTTGTAGACGAGCTTCGCGTTCGGGATGACCTCGCGGATGCGATCGACCATGCCGGCGATCTGCTCGACATGCGGCTTCTCGGTCTCGATCCACAGCAGATCGGCGCCGTTCTGCAGCGACGTGATGCAGTCGAGCACCACCCGATCCTCGCCGGTGCCGGGACGGAACTGGTACAGGTTGCTGGCCAGACGCCGCGGGCGCAGCAGCTTGCCCTCGCGGCGGATCACCACGTCGCCGTCCTTCAGCTCCGACTCGGAGATCTCCTCGACGTCCAGGAACGCGTTGTACTGGTCGCCGAGGTCGCCGGGCTCGTTCGAGACGGCGAGCTTCTGGGTGAGTCCGGCCCCGAGCGAGTCGGTCCGGGCGACGATGATGCCGTTGTCGATGCCGAGCTCGAGGAACGCGTACCGCACCGCGTTGATCTTCGCGAGGAAGTCCTCGTGAGGGACGGTGACCTTGCCGTCCTGGTGGCCGCACTGCTTCTCGTCCGAGACCTGGTTCTCGATCTGGATGGCGCACGCCCCGGCCTCGATCATCTTCTTGGCGAGAAGATACGTGGCCTCGGGATTTCCGAAGCCCGCATCGATGTCGGCGATGATCGGCACCACGTGGGTCTCGTAGTTGTCGATCTGGGACTGGACGAACTCGACCGCGGTCTCGTCGCCGGCCGCGCGGGCCTGATCGAGCTGCGTGAACAGCAGGTCGAGCTCGCGGGCGTCGGCCTGGCGGAGGAACGTGTACAGCTCCGCGATGAGAGCGGGCACCGACGTCTTCTCGTGCATGGACTGGTCGGGCAGAGGCCCGAACTCCGAGCGGAGCGCGGCGACCATCCACCCCGACAGGTAGAGGTAGCGCTTGTCGGTGCTCTTGAGGTGCTTCTTGATCGAGATCAGCTTCTGCTGCCCGATGAAGCCGTGCCAGACTCCGAGCGACTGGGTGTAGACCGACGCGTCCGCGTCGTACTCCGCCATGTCGCGGCGCATGATGTCGGCCGTGTACTGGGCGATCTCCAGTCCCGTCCGGAACCGGTTCTGCGCGCGCATGCGGGCCGCGGACTCGGGATTGATGCCGGCCCAGCCGGAGCCGCGGTGTTCCCGGAGGGCACGGATGGCTTCGATGTCGTCTTGGTACGCAGTCATGTCATCTTCCTTGGAGCTGGTCACGGGGTCTCGGTCAGGTGGCGCGAGTACGCCGAGAGCGTCAGGAACGCCGGGAAGTCGTTCCCCAGCGCCACGTCGCGGAACACCGCGGCGGCGTCGTCGAAGCGGTCCCCGTCCCGGCGATCCACCTCACTCAGCACCTGCGCGATCAGTCCTTCGACGTACTCGCGGGTGATCGGCGTTCCGTCCTCGGTGGTGCGGTCCTGGTGGATCCACTGCCACACCTGCGACCGCGAGATCTCGGCGGTGGCGGCATCCTCCATGAGGTTGTCGATGGCGACGGCTCCCAGGCCCCGCAACCACGCCTCGACGTATCGGATGCCGACCGACACGTTGCCGTGGACGCCGGCTGCCGTGATCGGGCGGCCGATGTGCACGTCGATGAGGTCGGCTGCCCCCACCTCGACCTCGGGGCGCTGGCGGTCGAGCTGGTTCGGGCGCTCGCCGAGCACCGCGTCGAACTCGGCACGCGCCACGGGGATGAGGTCGGGGTGTGCCACCCACGTGCCGTCGAACCCGTCGCCGGCTTCCCGCTTCTTGTCGGCGGCGACCTTCTCGAAGGCCCGCTGCGTCACCTCGGGGTCGCGGCGGTTCGGGATGAAGGCGCTCATCCCGCCGATCGCGAAAGCCCCGCGCTTGTGGCACGTCTTCACGAGCAGCTCGGTGTAGGCGCGCATGAACGGCACCGTCATCGTCACCTCGCTGCGGTCGGGCAGCACGAAACGCGCGCCCCGGCCGCGGTAGTTCTTGATGATGGAGAAGATGTAGTCCCAGCGTCCGGCGTTCAGGCCCGCGCAGTGATCCCGCAGCTCGAACAGGATCTCCTCCATCTCGAAGGCGGCGGGAAGTGTCTCGATCAGGACGGTGGCGCGGATGGTGCCATGCGGAATGCCGATGTAACGCTCGCTGAAGGTGAACACGTCGTCCCACAGCTTCGCCTCTTCGCTGGACTCGAGCTTGGCGATGTAGAAGTAGGGTCCGCGTCCGTTCGCGATCAGCTGCCGAGCGTTGTGGAAGAAGTACAGGCCGAAGTCCACGAGCGACCCCGACGCGGCCATCGTGCGGCCGGCTCGGTCGGTGAAGCCGATGTGCTGCTCGGGCAGGTGCCACCCGCGCGGCCGCATCACGATCGTCGGCGTCTCGGTCGCCGTGACCTCGTAGCGCTTCCCCTCGGGGCTCGTGAACGAGAGCTCGCCGCGGATCGCGTCACGCAGGCTCAGCTGGCCCTCGATGACGTTCCTCCAGGTCGGGCTGGTCGCGTCCTCCTGATCGGCCAGCCAGACCTTGGCGCCCGAGTTCAGCGCGTTGATCGTCATCTTCGGGTCGGTCGGACCGGTGATCTCGACGCGGCGGTCCTCGAGACCCGGGCCGGCTCCGGCGACCTTCCACTCGTCGTCCTCGCGGATGTGACGGGTGTCGTCGCGGAACTGCGGATCGTGGCCGTTGCCGATCTCGAACCGGCGGCGCATGCGGTCGGCGAGCCGGTCGTGGCGGCGGGCGCCGAAGCGGTGGTGCAGCTCGGTGAGAAACGCGAGCGCCTCGGGGGTGAGGATCTCGTCGTAGCGGGGGCCGAGGCGCCCCGAGACCTCGATCGACGGTTCGTGGGCCTGCGTCAGGATCGGACCGGTGCGTGTACGCATCGGGCTGGCGGTTGCGGGTGTCATTTCTCTGTCTTCCTTTGACCAGTGCTCGAGTGTCGGGGGATGCCGTGTCCCGGCGTGTGCACCGGGGGGAGGCGTCCCTTGATCCGCGTCTGGATCAATGGGCGGTTCATCGTGTTCCCACTATCCGGTGAAGATTCCGACCGAACGCGACAGATTGTGGTGTGAAGTTTCATGAAAGTTCTGCTTTCGTGACAGAATCGGGCCATGACGACGACGTTCACCGGTCGGCCCGCGGCAGAACTCCCCGACGATGAGGGTGTGGACGCCCTCACGATCGGCCGGCGCATCCGGCAGCTGCGCAGCGATCGCGGCATGCGGCTCGAAGAGCTCGCCGCAGCCGTCGACCGCGCTCCGAGCCAGCTGTCCATGATCGAGAACGGTCGGCGCGAGCCCAAGCTCACGCTGCTGCAGGCCATCGCGCGCGCACTCGGAACACCGATCGACGCGCTGCTGGAGTCCGAACCGCTCGACGAGCGCGCGACGCTCGAGATCTCGCTCGAGCGCGCGATGCGCGGCCAGACCTTCCAGGCGCTCGGCATCCCGCCGTTCCGCATCGGCAAGACGATGCCGACCGAGGCACTGAAGGCGATGCTCGCGCTGCAGGGCGAGATCGAGCGGCTGCGCGACGAGCGGGCGGCCACACCCGAGGAGGCCCGGCGCGCGAACGTCGCCCTGCGCCGGCTCATGCGTACCCAGAACAACTACTTCGCCGAACTCGAGGACCAGGCCCGCGCCCTGCTCGAGGCCGTCGACCACCCCGGTGGGCCGCTGACTCAGCGCACGGCATCCGATATCGCCGCGCATCTGGGGTTCACCTTGCACTATGTGCCCGATCTGCCGCAGACCACCCGGTCAGTCGCCGACATCAAGAACGGCAGGCTCTACCTCTCCAGCCGCCTCGCGTCGAAGGGGGATCCGCGCACGGCGGTGCTGCAGGCACTGTCGAGCCGTATCCTGGGGCATCGCGAGCCGACGTCGTACGCGGAGTTCCTGCGCCAGCGCGTGGAGACGAACTACCTCACGGGTGCGCTGCTCATCCCCGAGTCGCACGCCGTGCCGTTCCTGCAGGAGGCGAAGAAGGATCGCGCCATCTCGATCGAGGACCTGCGCGACGCGTACTCGGTCTCGTACGAGACCGCCGCGCACCGCTTCACCAATCTCGCGACCGTGCACCTCGGCATCCCGGTTCACTTCCTCAAGGTGCATGAATCCGGAACGATCACGAAGGCATACGAGAACGACGACGTGAACTTCCCGACCGACCGGCTCGGCTCGATCGAGGGACAGATGTGCTGCCGCCGGTGGACCTCGCGCGTCGTGTTCGACGTCGACGACCACTTCAACCCCTACTACCAGTACACCGACACCGGAAACGGCACCTACTGGTGCACGGCCCGCGTCGAGCTGTCGAGCGAGGGCGCGCACTCGGTGTCGGTCGGGGTTCGGTTCGACGACACGAAGTGGTTCCTCGGGCGCGACACCCCGAACCGCGGGGTGTCGAAGCACTCCGTCGAAGTGTGCTGCCGACGCGCGCCCGCCGACCTCGAGGCTGCGTGGCGTGAGAACTCGTGGCCGAACGTGCGCACGCCCCGCACGCTGCTGGCGACCCTCCCCACCGGTGCCTTCCCCGGTGTCGACACCACGGACGTCTACGAGTTCCTCGAGGCCCACGCCCCGCTGTAACGACGCCGCCGCCGTCAGGCCGGCACGGCGGAAGGAGGGGCGCCGGCCGGCCAGGGTCAGCGCCTCACGTGCCGGACCCCTCGTACGCGAATGTCCTAGGGTGGCGGGATGTCCGCCTCCGTCGTGTCGGTGCGCAGGTATCCCGTCAAGGCGATGGGGGGTGAGTCGCCCGCTGTCGTCCAGCTCGACGCGCGGGGCGTGACGGGCGACCGCTGGTTTGCCGTCGTGGACGACGAGGGGAGGCTGGCCTCGGGCAAGAACACGCGGCGCATGCGACGCCACGACGAGATCTTCGGCTACCGCGCGGCGACCCGCGCGGACGGGCGTGTCACGGTGTCCGGACGCGGCGGAACCTGGCCGGTCGGCAGTCCTGAGCTGGACGAGGAGCTGACCCGCTCCTTCCGCACCCCCGTGCGCGTCGCCGCCGAGGCAAGCATTGCGCACCAGGATGCGGGCGCGATCTCGCTCGTCGGCACCGCGACGCTGGCCTGGTGCGCCCACCGGTTCGGCGGCAGCCCAGACGCACGCAGGCTGCGCGTGAACTTCGTCCTCGAGACGAGCGAGCCGTTCGAGGAGGAGTCGTGGATCGGGCAGGTGCTCGACGCGGGGACGGCGCGGCTGCGCGTGGTCAGACGGATCGAGCGATGCCGCACGATCGACCTCGACCAGGATGACGCCACCGCGGGTGCCGGCTGGCTCAAGCCGCTGGGCGAGGAGCGTGACCTGTCCGTCGCCGTCTATGCCGACGTCGTGATGCCCGGGCGCGTGTCGCCGGGCGACGCGTACCGGCTCGGGCCTGTAGCGGGGACCTAGGCGCCGACGAGAGCGGCGCGCGTGAGAAGACCGTGAGAGTGCGGATGCCACTCCTTCCGCCAATACCTGCCGAGTGTTAGGTTTTGCGCACCGACGGTTCCGCCGCGCGGAGCCGCTTTCGACGAGGAGAGCGCGATGAAGCGATGGGTGAGCACGGTGGCGGCGGTGGGGATGATCGCCGCGGGACTGACATGGGCGGGGTCTGCGTCGGCAACGGGGAGCGCGCACGGCAGACCCGGCGACGACCTGCTCGAGGGGTGGGCGATCGACACGTGGACCTCGCTGGACGCCATGACCGACGAGGAGACCGGGCTTCCATCCGACAACATCACGGGTGATCTCGAGACGGCGGGCGCCTACACGTCGCCGACCAACATCGGCGGATACCTGTGGTCGACCGTCACGGCCCGTGACCTCGGCATCCTGTCTGCCGACGAGGCCCGAGACCGCATGGCGACCACGCTCGCGACGCTCGGGACGCTCGAGCGCAACGACGCCAGCGGCATGTTCTACAACTGGTACGACCCGGCCACCGGCGCCAAGCTGACGACGTGGCCGGAGTCGGGCGATCCCGTGTACCCGTTCCTCAGCACCGTCGACAACGGCTGGCTCGCCGCGGCGCTGCGCATCGTCCGCGAGGCGGAGCCGTCGCTGGCCGGGCAGGCAGAAACGTTCTACGATTCGATGGACTTCTCGGCGTTCTTCAACCCCGAGGGCGCACCGGGGTTGCCCGCAGGCACCAACCGCGGAGGGTTCTGGGAGGCTCCGCCGCCGGACTGCAGCACGGCCGCGCCGATGTACAACGGGTCGGGCGAGACCGTGCACTACACGTGCCACCACTACGACACGACGGTCAGCGAGAGCCGCATCGCCACCTACCTCGGCATCGCCAACGGCCAGATCCCGGCGACGGCGCTGTACGGCACGCACCGGACGATGCCCCCGGGCTGCGACTGGGACTGGCAGGAGCAGGTGCCGACCGGTGAGTACCGCACATATGACGGCTTCGAGGTGTGGGAAGGCGTGTATGCCTACGCCGGCATGTCGTTCGTGCCGGCATGGGGAGGCAGCATGTTCGAGGCGCTCATGCCCGACCTGCTGGTGCCGGAGGAGAAGTGGGGCCCGCGGTCGTGGCGCCTCAACCACCCGATCACGGTCGCCGTGCACAAGCACCACGGCCTCGATGACGCGGGCTACGGCTACTGGGGCTTCTCGCCCGCCAGCAACCCGTTCGGCGGGTACTCCGAATACGGCGTGGACATCGCAGGCATGCGCTCGGACGGCTACTTCTCGGATGCCGAGCACACCGACGTCGACATCGACCACGCCGGCTGCAGCACGGGCGCGAACCCCGAACCCGAGTTCGGCGACGGTGTGGTGACGCCGCACGCGGCATTCCTCGCGCTGCCGTACGACCGGGAGGGTGCGCTGGGCAACCTGAGCCGCATCGAGGACGAGCTCGGCGCGTACGGGCCCGGTGGGTTCTATGACTCGGTGGCCGTCCGCAGCGGGACGATCGCCGAGCGGTACCTGTCGCTCGACCAGTCGATGATCATGGCCGCGATCGGCAACGCGCTGACCGGGGATACGCTGAAGGACTACTTCGTCGACCGTGACATGGAGGAGCGCCTGCGGCCCGCGATGCGTCAGCAGGACTTCGGATCGTCCTGGCGCGGACCGGCACACGGCGACGAGTGAGCGGACGGCGCCCCCGGCGCGGACGGGAGGAAGCGGTGAACGCGGAAGAGAGCGCGGCAGCGGCGCCTGCGCCGGCAACCGGGACGCCGCGCGGACCCCGCGGCAGCTATGCCAAGGGCCAGGCGCGCCGGCAGGCGATCGTCGATGAGGCGCTCGCGGTCTTCTCGCGCACGGGCTTCCACAGCGGGTCGCTGCGCGAGATCGCGAAGCGCGTCGGGCTCACCCCCGCGGGCCTCATGCACCACTTCGCCGACAAGGAGGAGCTCTTCGTCGAGGTCCTCCGCCAGCGCGACGAGAAGGTGCGGCAGGCTGCGGGGGATCCCGCCGAGCACACGCTCGTGCAGCAGGCCGAGAAGGTCGTCGCGTACAACCAGACCACCCGCGGCCTGACTTCGCTGTACGCGATCGTGTCCGCCGAGGCGACCGATTCGGAGCATCCGTCCCATACCGACTTCGCCGAGCGCTACCGGACGAGCGCCAGGAGCGCCGAGGCGCTCCTGCGTTCCGGCCAGGAGGCAGGCGAGGTCCGCTCCGACATCGACCCCGCGTTGGCCGCACGCCTGATCAGCGCCGTGATGGACGGCATCCAGCTGCAGTGGCTGCTCGACGAACAGGTCGACATGGTGCCGCTGTTCGAGGAGTTCGTGCGCGGCTATCTCCTCCCCCCGGACGGGCGTTAGCCGGGGAGCGCGTTCGCACGGGCCACCCGCCCGAACCACTCCAGGCTCGGCTTGGGGTGCCGTTCGAAGGTCTCCGGGTCCCAGCCGATGAGGCCGAACGTCGGCCGGAAGCTGCCCCACTCGTAATTGTCGAGAGCGCTCCAGTGAAGGTAGCCGCGTACGTCGACGCCGTCGGCGATGCACGAGAGCACGGCCTCCAGGGCGCCGGTCGTGTAGTCGATGCGGCGCCGGTCGTCGGCGGTGGCGATGCCGTTCTCGGTGACGTAGACCGGCGCCTTCGCCCGATGCCACGCATTGCGGATGCCCTCGCCGACCGCGGGCGGGTAGTACTCCCATCCGGTGAGGGTTCGCTCGGCATCCTCCGGGATCGGCAGCGGTCCGTCCGGCCCGATCTTCGTGCGGGTGTACGCCTGCACGCCGATCCAGTCGTCGCCTTCGGCGGCATCGAGGAAGACGTCTTCGCGGGATGCCCCGTACTCGGCAGCGACCGCCTCGGCACCCGGCTGGGGCTGGTACGCCTGTGTCGCGACCGACCAGCCGGCGGCCGCTCCCGCCGAGCGCACCAGCTCGACGGCTCCGCGGTGGGCAGCGATGAGCCGGTCCGTCACCGCCGGCACGCCCGGAGGCAGCCCGATCGATGGGAAGCCCACGTCGGGGTCGGCGAGCACCGACACCATGTTCGGCTCATTGATCGTGCACACCAGCGACACGTCCTCGATCACGGGCAGCGCCGCCTCGACGTAGCGACGGAACGCGTCGACCGCGGCATCCGTCAGCCATCCGCCGTCACGGGCGAGCCAGATCGGATTCGTGAAGTGGTGCAGCGTCACCACCGGCTGCAGCCCGGCATCCCGTGCCGTGTGCACCATCCGCCGGTAGTGATCGATCGCGGCGCGTGAGAACCAACCCCGCTCCGGCTCGATCCGCGCCCACTCGATGCTGAAGCGGTAGGCCGCGAGGCCCGCGTCGGCCAGGAGCGCCATGTCCTCGGGGTAGCGGTGGTAGCTGTCGGCCGCGTCGCCCGATGGCGCCTCGACCGGCGCACCGGGCAGGTTCCCCCACTCTCGCTGCCACCAGTCGGAGTTGACGTTGCCGCCTTCGATCTGGTGCGCGGCGGTCGACGCGCCCCACAGGAACCCTTCGGGGAAGCTCATCGTGGCGATGGTCCTTTCGTTTCGAGGGACGGATGCTGCGGCATCCGGTCTCTGCTTCATTTGATGCCGGTGAGCGCGATGCCCTGTACGAAGTACCGCTGCAGGATCACGAAGACCGCGAGCACGGGCACGACCACGACCACGGCGCCCGCCATCATGAGGCCGTAGCGTGCGGCATTCTGACCCACCGAATAGAGGGCGAGCGCGACGGGCAGCGTGTACATGTCCTCGGTGGTGGCGACGACGAGAGGCCACAGGAAGTTGTTCCAGCTCGCCAGGAACGTGAGGATGGCGAGTGTCGCGACGGCCGGGCCGCACATCGGCATGATGACGCGCAGGAAGATGCGCCATTCGCTCGCTCCGTCGATGCGCGCCGCCTCGATGAGCTCGTCGGGGAGGCTCAGCATGAACTGCCGCATGAGGAACACCCCGAGCGGCGAGATGAGGAACGGCAGGATCAGGCCCGGGTACGAGTTGACGAGCCCGAGGTTGGCCGTGAGGACGAAGAGCGGCACGAACGTCACCACGCCCGGCACCATGAGGGTGCCCAGCACGAGAGCGAACAGGAGCTTCTTGCCGCGGAACTCCAGCTTCGCCAGCGCGTACCCGACCATCGAGCAGAAAACGATGTTGCCGAGGGTCACGAACACCGCCACGACGATGCTGTTGATGAAGAACGTCGTGAAGTCCAGGCGTCCGAACAGGGTCTCGTAGTTCTCGGCGGTGGGCTCGCGCGGCAGGAACTCGGTCGGGTACTGCCGGATCTCAGCATCCGTCTTGAAGGATCCGAGGATCATCCAGATGAACGGCATCACCATCGCGACGAGGCCCAGGAACAGGACGACGTAGAGCCACCACCGCGTCGTGCCGCGACGGCGCGTGCCGGCGGGGCGGGGGCCGGTGTCGGGTGGCGTCGACACGGCGGTTGGGGCGACGGTTGGGCCCACGCGCCGCGAGGCTCCGCGCGACGCGCCAGCGGCGCGTGGAGGAGGCGTGGGGACCATGTCAGTCCTTCTTTCCGAGGAAACGGAACTGGATGAGCGAGAGGATCACGATCGCGATGAACAGCACGTAGCTGGCCGCCGAGGCGTAGGCGTAGTTGCCGAAGCCGAACTGGTCGTACGTGTACATCGCGGTCGAGAGGGTCGCGTCGAGCGGGCCGCCCTGGGTCATGACGTACGGCTCCTCGAAGAACTGCAGGAAGCCGATCCCGGTGATGACCGCCGCGAACAGCAGCGCCGGCCGCATCGCGGGGATCGTGATGTTCGTGAACCGCTGCCAGACGTTGGCGCCGTCGACCATCGCGGCCTCATGGTGCTCGCGCGGCACGCCCTGGAGCGCGGCGAGGAAGATCACCATGAGCGTGCCGATGTTCCGCCAGACGGCCATCATGATCAGCGACGGCAGGGCCCACGCCGTGCTCTGCAGCCAGTCCGGACCCTGGATGCCGAACCACGACAGGAAGCCGTTCAGCAGACCATCGGGCTGCAGGATGAACCGCCACACGATCGCGATCGCGACGATGCTGGTGACGACAGGTGCGTAATATCCCACGCGGAACACCGTGCGGAACCGGCGGATCCCCTTGTCGAGGGCCAGCGCGACGGCCAGGGCCAGCGCCATCGTGAGGGGAACCGCGACGATGACGAACACGAACGTGTTCAGGAGCGATCGCAGGAATCGCGGATCCTGGAACAGGCGCACGTAGTTGTCGAAGCCGACGAGGTTCACCTGGAACGGCGTCTCGAGGTCGCGCGTGGTCATGTCGGTGAAGCTCATGCCCAGCGAGGCCACGATGGGTCCCGCCATGAACACGAGGAACAGCACGACGAACGGCAGCGAGAACAGCCACGCCGTGAGCGTCATTCGCCGGCTCCGCCGCGAGGCGCGCACCCGAGGGGTGCGGCCGCGCGACGGGGCCGATGCAGGAGGTGCCGATGCCGGCGCCGCCGGTGTCGAGAGCGTGGACATGGGTCGCGGTCCTACTGACCGGTGCCGATCGACGTCGCCTGCTGCTGGATGGTCGCGACCGCGTCGGCGGGCGTCGTCTCACCCCGCGTGGCCTTCTCGAGCTCCTGGTCGATCACGGCCGACACCTGCGCCCACGTGGGGATCGCCGGCGGGGCCTTGGAGTCCTGCAGCTGATCGGCGAAGACGCTGAGGTACGGGTCCTCGGCGAAGGTCGGGTCGTCCCATGCCGCCTGCACGCTCGGCAGGTCGGTGGAGATGTCGTACCACTGGATCTGGGTCTCGGGCTGGCTGAGCCAGCGGACGAACTTCCACGAGGCATCGCGGTTGTCGGTGTCTTCGAACACCGCGAGGTTGCCGCCGCCGGTGAAGCTCGTGCGACTGTCGGCACCGGGGACCATGGCCACTCCGAACTTGTCGGCGAACTCCTCGCCGCCCTGTTCGAGCAGCAGGTTCACGTGGAACGGTCCGCTGTAGAACGCACCGACCTCGCCGTTGATGAACGCCTGCTCGATCTCGCCGCCCTCGAGGCGGCGCGGTTCGGCGATGCCCTCCTCGAAGAAGCTCGTGTAGAACGAGAAGGCCTCTTCCCACTCGGGGGTGTCGAAGGTGAACTCGGCGCCGTCCTCGTTCAGGATGTCGCCGCCCTGCTGCCATGCGAGCGGGGTGACGTACTGCCACGAGTCGAAGCCGCCGGGCGGCAGCGAGACGCCCCACTGCGCGCCGGCCGACTGCAGTGCCTGCGTGAAGGACTTGTACTCGTCCCATGTGGCCGGCGGCTCGACGCCGGCCTGCTCGGCGAGGTCGGTGCGGTAGTAGAGCACGCGCGTGTCGACGTACCAGGGCACGCCGTACGCGACGTCGTCCACGACGGTGGTGTCCCACGAGCCCTCGAAGAACGACGACTCGTCCACGAGCCCGTCGGGCGTCGGCTCGAACGCGCCGGTGGCGGCGAACTCGCCCACCCATGTCGTGCCGAGCATCGTGACGTCGGGGGTCTCGCCGCCCGCGATGGCGGTGGCGATGCGGTCGTGCGCGCTCTCCCACGGCACCGCCGTGACCTCGATCGTGACGTCGGGGTTCTCCTCCTCGAACTGGGCGGCGAGCTCGTCGAGCACTTCGCCCTCGTTCCCCATCGCCCACACCTGGACGGTGCCCGACGCGGGGGAGTCGTCGATCGCCTCGCCCCCGCCGTTGTCGCCTCCGCCGGTCGGGCCGTCGGTGCGCCCGCATCCGGCGAGGACGAGGGCGCCGACGAGTGCGGTCGCTCCGGCGGCCGCCCAGCGCGATGCCCTGCGTGAGGTCTGACGTGCAATTGCTCGTGTCATCGGTCTGACGCCTCCATCGGTCGTCGCCGCGTCTGCGCGGCGTCCTTGCCTCGGCTGTGATCGGCGCACGGGGCGCCGTGTGCACGAGTGTAAGCCAAAAACCTAACACCCGAAAGGTATTAGCGCATGAGAAACGCCTCATGTGATGTCGCAAGTCGCGACCCGTGCCCGGAAGACCCCTTCGGTGCCGGCATCCGTCGCCCGTCGCCCGCTCCGGGGTCGTGCCGTCCTGCCGTGTCGCGAGGTCAGGTGATGCGGCCGGCGTAGGACGATTCGGCGCGAATCTTCCTACGCCGGTGAAATCACCTGATTCGGTGACGGATGCGGCGACGGATACGGCGGCCGGGAGGCGGGGCGTGGCCGGTCGGCGTCAGTGGCGGCCGGCCACGACGTCGGCGATGTGCGCGGGCCACGCGGTGCGCGAGGATGAACCGGATGCCTCGGCCCGGTCGGCCATCCGATACGCGGTGTAGATCGCGTTCACGGCGACCCACCGCAGCGGCTCGGGTTCCCAGCGCTTCGCGCGGTGCCCCACCCACGGCAGTCGCACGAGCTCGGTGTCGCGTTCGAGCACGAGGTCGGCGAGCGTGCGCCCGGCGAGGTTCGTCGCCGTCACGCCGGTGCCCACGTAGCCGCCGGCCCAGCCGAGACCGGTGCCCCGGTCGTGGCCGACCGTCGCGGCCCAGTCCCGTGGCACGCCGAGCACTCCGGCCCAGGCGTGCGCGATGGGCACGTCGGCGGCGGCCGGGAAGAAGTCGTGCAGCAGCGCCGCGAGAGAGGCGACGGTGCGCTGCTGCGTCGTGCCGTCGGTGTCGACGCGCGAGCCGTAGCGGTAGGGCACACCGCGTCCGCCGAACGCGATGCGATCGTCGGCGGTGCGCTGCGCGTACATGTAGACGTGGGCGAAATCGCCGAGCGTCGCGCGGTCTCCCCAGCCGACGCCGTCCCAGAAGGCACGCGGAAGCGGCTCGGTGACGATCATCGACGAGTTCATCGGCAGCCACGTGCGGTGCTGACCTGCGAGGTCGGCCGTGAAGCCCTCGGTCGCCCGCAGCACGTGCGTCGCCCGGACGGCCCCGCGATCGGTGACGGCTCGTCCCGGCGCGATCTCGCGCACCTTGGTCTGCTCGAGGATCCGCACACCGAGCCGCTCGACGGCCGCCGCGAGTCCCCGCACGAGCTTCGCGGGATGCACGCGCGCGCAGTGCGGATGCCATGCGCCGCCGAGCGCGCCGTCGATGCGGATGCGGGATGCTGTCGCCCCGGCATCCAGCAGTTCCACGTCGGTGTGCGGCCAGGACTGCTCGGCGGCGACAGCGGCCTGAAGCCGCGCGAGCTGGGCGGCGGTCCGCGCCACCCCGAGCTCGCCGCCCTTCGCGATGTCGGCGTCGATGCCCTCTCTCGCGGCCACCGCGATGACCTCGTCGACGGTGTCATTGAGGGCGCGCTGCTGTGCGGTCGCGGCGTCACGGCCGTGGCTCTCGGCGTATCGCTCGCGTCCGCCGGTCACCGTGTTGGTGAGCCAGCCGCCGTTGCGGCCGGATGCCCCGAAGCCGGCGAACCGCTGCTCGAGCATGACCACCCGCAGGTCGGGCTGCGCACGCTTGAGGTAGTACGCCGTCCACAACCCGGTGTAGCCGGCGCCGACGATCGCGACGTCGGCGTCGAGATCGCCCGCGAGCGGGGCCCGCTGAGCCGGGACGCCCCCGAGGTCGCGCCACCACCACGACACATCGCCGTTCGGCACGGCGGCGGTGTCGATGCGTGTCGCGTTCATGCCGCCCATCCTGCCCGCACCCTCGTTCGACGCGTGCGCGCAGCATCCGTCGATCCGTCCCGTTCCCGCGCTTCGTTCGTCACATGTGTACGCCGATACGGCGAAAACGCGTACACATGTGGCGAGCGAACAACGAAGCGCGTGGTGACGGGGCGTGCAGAGTCAGGCGGGGGTCTCGAGCGCGCGCAGCGCGGCCCACAGCTCGGCGCGCGTCGCGAACGACGACAGGTCGCGCCCGAGCACCCGCTCGACGAGCGCGAGCCGCGTGCGCACGGTGTGCCGGTGCACGCCGAGGGACTGAGCGGATGCCTCGTGCGAGCAGTCCTCGTCGAGCCACACGCGCAGCGTCTCGAGCAGGCGCGTGCCGTTGGCGGCGTCGTGCTCGAGGAGCGGCGCGAGGTCGGCGCGGGCCAGCGTGCGGGCGTCCTCGCCGAGCGCCGAGAGCACGCCGATGCGCGACACCTCCGCGAACGCCGAGACCGGCTCGCTGCCACGGTCGCGCGCGACGCGCGCCTGGCCCAGCGCCCCGGCGATGTCGTCATATCCGGCGGGGTCCGAGAGCCCGATGTGCACGTCGAAGCGCTCGGCGAGCTCGCGCACGACGCCGAGCTGCCCGGCAGGGACGATGAGCACGAGCCCGTCGTCGCCGCGGCCGAAGAACAGTCCACCGCGGTTCTCCTCCACCCGCAGCTCGAGCAGTTCGGTGATCGCGTCGGCCCTGGCCGCCGCGGCATCCGTCACCGCCACCGTCACCGGCGCGGCCGGCAGCGGTCCCCACAGGTCGCGCGAGATACGGCGGGCCAGGGCCGGGTCACCGGTCAGCAGCGTCTGCAGCAGCCCCGAACGCAGGGCGCCGCGCGCCCGGCTGAGCCCCTGCTGCTGTTCGAGCGCGAGGCCGGCCATTGCGATGACGGCGGTCACGACCCCGCGGCCCTCCTGGTCGAGGTCGCCGGCGGCGATGGCGATGACGCCGCGGAGGTGTCCGCCGCGGCCCAGGGTCTGCAGGGTGAAAGGAGTGTCACCAAGGCGCAGCGAGGAACCGGCGCGCGCCCCGCGGTGCAGCACCCCCGTCACCTCACGCTGCAGGGCGTCGGCAGTGCCGGGATCCAGAGCGCCGACGGGATGCTCTCGCGACAGCTCGCCCGCCGCGTCGAACATGCCCACCCAGGCGTCGAGCTGCCGCGCGAGCTCGGCGACGGTCGCGCCCAGCCCGTCCGGCCGCAGGGCCGCAAGGGCGATCGCGCGCTGCGCCGCGAGAGCCCAGCTGCGCCGCGCGTAGGTCTCGGCCGCGATCGCCTCGGCGTTGGCCCGCGCGACGGCGATGAAGGGCGTGCGGTAGGGCACCTCGAACAGCGGCATCCGTTCGTCCCGGCACGCCGCCGCGAGGGAAGGCGGCATGCCCGTGCGGGCGACCTCGGTGCCGAAGCCGAGTCCGACCACACCGCGTGAGGCGAGCCGGTGCACGTACGCGCGGTAGGTCTCGGGTTCGTCGCCCTCGACGCCGGGTGGGAACTGCGTGCCGGTGGTCAACAGGACGAGGCCCTCCGAGAGGAACGGCGTCGGGTCGGCGAGGTCGGTGCTGTGCACCCAGCGGATGGGCCGATCCAGGGCGCCGGGCTCGAGGTCGTGCTCATCGGCGAGGGTGAGCCCCAGGTCGCGGCGGGTGAGCAGTGCGCGCAGCGTGGGGGAGTCGGCGGCGTCCATTGTCCCTCGGTCCTCGGTGTACGTCTCGTATAGCGGGCTACAGAGAATGTACAAGCAGGAAGGTGCGACCGTCCGCACGGTCCACATACGCTCGCCGTCATGACCGCCACCGACACCGCCGTCCCCGCCGAGAACCGGGCCGACACGCCACTGGCCGGACCGACACGGGGCGGACCGGCCCTGCCGCAGGAGCGGCGCCTGGTCACCAGCATCCCCGGTCCCCGCTCGCAGCAGCTCGTGGATCGCAAGGCCGCGGCCGTCGCGGCAGGCGTCGGCCACACCGCACCGGTGCACGCCGTCGCCGCCGGCGGAGGGGTGATCGTCGACGCCGACGGCAACTCGCTCATCGACCTCGGCTCGGGCATCGCCGTCACCACGATCGGCAACGCGCACCCGAAGGTCGTCGCAGCCGTGCAGGAGCAGGTGGCGCAATTCACGCACACGTGCTTCATGATCGCGCCGTACGAGTCGTATGTCGCCGTCGCCGAAGCGCTCAATCGCATCACGCCGGGTGACCACGCCAAGAAGAGCGTGCTGTTCAACTCCGGCGCCGAAGCGGTCGAGAACGCGGTCAAGATCGCCCGCAAGTTCACCGGCAAGCAGGCCGTCGTCGCGTTCGATCACGGTTACCACGGCCGCACGAACCTCACGATGGCGCTCACGGCCAAGTCGATGCCGTACAAGAGCGGCTTCGGCCCGTTCGCGTCGGAGATCTACCGTGCGCCGCTGTCGTACCCGTTCCGTGACCGCCTCGACGGCGTCATGGCCGCGAAGAAGGCGATCTCGGTCATCGAGAAGCAGGTGGGCGCCGACAACCTCGCTGCCGTCATCATCGAGCCTATCCAGGGCGAGGGCGGCTTCATCGTCCCGGCAGACGGCTTCCTTCCGGCGATCGCGGAGTGGTGCCGGGCCAACGGCGTCGTCTTCATCGCCGACGAGATCCAGACCGGCTTCGCCCGCACCGGCGAGATGTTCGCGAGCGAGGTCTTCGGCGTCGTGCCCGACCTCATCACGACCGCGAAGGGCATCGCCGGCGGCCTGCCGCTGGCAGCGGTCACCGGACGAGCCGAGATCATGGATGCCGCGCACGCGGGCGGCCTCGGCGGCACCTACGGCGGCAACCCGATCGCGTGTGCGGCAGCGCTCGCGGCGATCGACGTGTTCGAGAACGACGGCATGATCGAGCGCGCCCGCGAGATCGGCGCCATCCTCACCGAGCGGCTCGGCGCGCTGCAGGCGACCGATCCGCGCATCGGGGACGTGCGCGGACACGGCGCGATGATCGCCGCCGAGTTCGTCGACCCCGCGACGGGGGAACCGGATGCCGCGCTCACCGCCGCGGTGGCCAAAGCCTGCATCGCACAGGGCGTCATCGTCCTGACCTGCGGCACCTACGGGA
This sequence comes from Microbacterium sp. I2, assembly GCF_051364985.1. Taxonomy (NCBI): domain Bacteria; kingdom Bacillati; phylum Actinomycetota; class Actinomycetes; order Micrococcales; family Microbacteriaceae; genus Microbacterium; species Microbacterium sp. I2. The sequence continues at coordinate 712,282 of NZ_JBLWIH010000001.1, read as the reverse complement.
ACGTGATCCGCTTCCTGCCGCCGCTGAGCATCCCCGACGACCTGCTCCACGAGGGCCTGGACGTCGTGGCCGCAGCGCTCGCCGCGGCGTAGGCCGCGGCATCCGTCTGCCATCCAGACCGCACGATTCGCCGGGAGCACGACGCGCCTCCGCGGAGCGTGTCACCTGGGCGAGAGCACATGATCTGCACAGTCCCGCATGAGCGGGCACGCGCATCACCGAAGGAGTTGAAATTGGCGGAGATCACCCGTGACGTCGTCATCGTCGGTGCAGGCGCCGCCGGCACGACCGCGGCCAACGAGCTGAAGAAGGCGGGACTGTCGGTCGTCGTTCTCGAGGCGCGTGACCGCGTCGGCGGACGGCTGTGGACCGACGTCGTCGACGGCGCCATGCTCGAGATCGGCGGCCAGTGGGTCTCGCCCGACCAGGAGGCGCTCAAAGAGACGATCTCCGAGCTCGGGCTCGAGACCTACCGCCGCTACCGCGAGGGCGACTCCGTCTATATCGGCCGCGACGGCGAGCGCCGGCGGTTCACCGGCGAGATCTTCCCGGTCGCGCCCGAGACCGAGCAGGAGATCGTGCGGCTCATCGACGTGCTGGACGACATGGTCGCCCGGGTCGACCCCGACAAGCCGTGGGAGCACCCGGACGCGGAGGCGCTCGACCGCATCTCGTTCGAGGCGTGGCTCGAGGAGCAGACCGAAGACCAGGAGGCGCGTGACAACATCGCCCTCTTCATCGCCGGCGCGATGCTCACCAAGCCCGCGTACGCGTTCTCGGCTCTGCAGGCGCTGCTGATGGCTGCGAGCGCGGGCAGCTTCACGCATCTGGTCGACGCGGATTACATCCTCGACGAGCGCGTGGTCGGTGGCTTGCAGCAGGTTCCGCTGCTGCTGGCCGAGCGCCTGGGCGACGACGTGATGCTCGAGCAGCCGGTGCACACGATCCGGTGGAGCGAAGACGGCGTGACGGTGCTCACCGACGGCGGCCTGACCGTCCGTGCGCGCTTCGCGATCCTCGCGCACGCGCCGATCCTGTACCCGTGGATCGACTTCACACCGGCCCTGCCGCGCCTGAAGCAGCAGATGCACCAGCACATCTCGATGGGCTTCGTGATCAAGGTGCACGCCGTCTACGACCGGCCGTTCTGGCGCGAGCAGGGTCTGTCGGGCACCGCCTTCAGCCCGTACGAGATCTCGCACGAGGCCTATGACAACACCAACCACGGCGACGAGAGGGGCACCCTCGTCGGGTTCGTGTCGGACCGCGACGCCGACGACCTGTTCCGCGTGTCGGCCGAGGAGCGCAAGGCGCGCATCCTCGAGTCGCTGTCTCACTACTACGGCCCCGAGGCGCTCAACCCGCTTGTGTACTTCGAGAGCGACTGGGGCGCCGAAGAGTGGACGCGCGGTGCGTACGCTGCGAGCTTCGACCTCGGCGGGCTCGCCCGCTACGGCGCCGACCTGCGCACGCCCGTCGGCCCGATCCACTTCGCGTGCAGCGACATGGCGGGCGCCGGCTACCAGCACGTCGACGGCGCCATCCGCATGGGCCGCCTCGTGGCTGCCAACATCGTGGAAGCAGCCCACCGATGACCGGCCGCATCGTCGTCGGCTACACCGCGACCGACGCGGGCGCCGATGCCGTGGCCGTCGGCGCTCGCCTGGCCGCGGCATCCGGATCCGCCGTCGACCTCGTCGTGGTGCTCCCCTCGGACCAGCGCAGCGTGATCACCCCGCCCGATGCGAGCTACGACCGCTACCTGCAGCAGCAGGCGCAGTCGTGGCTGGCGGATGCCGCGAAGGGGATTCCGGATGCCACGGCTCGCACTCTTCACATCCGGTTCGCCGACTCGTTCGCGGAGGGGCTGATCGCGCTCGCCGACGAGCTGGGCGCGTCGCACATCGTCGTCGGGGCCGCCAACGGGGGGCTGCGCGGCCGGCACCGCCTGGGCACCGTCGCGAACGAGCTGCTGCACTCGTCCGACGTCCCCGTCGTCCTCGCACCCGAGGGCTCTCGCCGGACCACGGCCACCGGGGTGACCCGCGTCACCGCGGCTGTCGGCACACGCCCCGGCGCCGACGCGCTGCTGCAGGAGAGCATCGCGCTCGCCGTGGCCACCGGCGCCGAGCTGCGCCTGCTGTCGCTCGTCTCGGTCGACCTGCCCGCGAGCGTCGACACCGGCGTGATCCGCATCGCCGGCGCCGCTCATGCCGACGATGTGCTCACGAGGGCGCTCGACGCGCTGCCGGACGGCATCCAGGCGGAGGTCGTCGTCGCGCGCGGCGACAGCATCGAGGACGCGGTCGCCCATCTCGGCTGGGAACCGGGTGAGCTCGCTGTGGTGGGATCCAGCCGCCTGGCACAGCCGCGGCGGCTCTTCCTCGGCTCGACAGCGGCGAAGATGCTGCACGAGCTGCCGGTCCCGATGGTCGTCGTGCCCCGCACGCGCGATCACGCGGCCGCAACTGCGAACACGGAAGGAGGGCGCGCATGAGCGCTCCTCAGAGTGCGGCGACGTCGATCGCCACCGACACCGGCAGCCACGCCGGTGAACTGTCGAAGAAGGGACTGAGCGCCGGGACCGTCGGCATGATCGGCGCCGTGGTGATCGGCATCTCGACCATCGCGCCCGCGTACACGCTCACGGCATCCCTGGGTCCGACGGTGTCGGCTGTGGGCGTGCAGGTGCCGGCGATCATCCTCGTCGGGTTCATCCCGATGCTGCTCGTCGCGCTCGGCTACCGCGAGCTCAACCGCGCGATGCCCGACTCCGGCACATCCTTCACCTGGGGCGTGCGCGCGTTCGGACCCTGGATCGGCTGGATGACGGGGTGGGGCCTCGTCGCGGCGACCGTCATCGTGCTCTCCAATCTCGCCGGTATCGCGGTCGAGTTCCTCTTCCTGCTCATCGCCCAGCTCACGCGGCAGCCCGAGATCGCCGACCTGGCGTTCAACCCCTTCATCAACGTCGCGGTGTGCCTGCTGTTCATGCTGGGCGCGACGCTCGTGTCGTATCGCGACATGCAGACGACCCAGAAGTTCCAGTACGTGCTCGTGGGATTCCAGGTGATCGTGCTCGTGCTGTTCTCGGTGACGGCGATCGTCAAGGCCGTGAACGGTGAGGCGATCGAGCCGACCGCTTTCGACTGGGCGTGGCTGAACCCCTTCGCGGTGGATTCGTTCTCGTCCTTCGCGGCGGGCCTGTCGCTGTCGATCTTCATCTTCTGGGGCTGGGACGTCGTCCTCACGATGAACGAGGAGACCAAGAACCCCGAGAAGACCCCGGGCCGCGCCGCGACGGTGACGATCGCGCTGATCGTGTGCCTGTACCTCATGATCTCGATCGGGCTCATCATGTTCGCCGGCGTCGGCACGGGCGAGTACGGCCTGGGCAACGAAGACATCTCGGCAAACGTGTTCTTCGCGCTCTCCGATCCCGTGCTGGGGCCGCTGGCGTTCCTGGTATCGCTCGCGGTGCTGTCCAGCTCGGCCGCGTCCCTGCAGTCCACAGCGGTCGGCCCGGCACGGACGCTTCTTGCGATGGGCCACTACGGAGCGCTGCCGCCGAAGTTCGCGTCGGTGAGTCCCCGATTCTTCACGCCCGGCTACGCCACGGTCGTGGCGGCGGTCGTGGCTTCGGTGTTCTACGCGGTGATGCGGCTGATCAGCGAGAACGTGCTCACCGACACGATCATCTCGCTCGGCATGATGATCTGCTTCTACTACGGCCTCACCGCGTTCGCATGCGTCTGGTACTTCCGCAAGCAGTGGTTCGACTCGGTGCGCTCGTTCCTGCTCACGTTCCTGAGTCCCCTCGTCGGCGGCGCCATCCTCGCCGTGCTCTTCGTGACCACCTTGATCGATTCGATGGACCCCGCCTACGGCAGTGGGTCGAGCATCGGCGGCATCGGACTCGTGTTCATCCTCGGGGTGACCGTGATCCTCGTCGGCGTGGTGATCATGATCTGGCAGGCGATCAAGCGTCCGGCGTTCTTCCGCGGCGAGACACTCGGTATGGACGCCCCCGAAAGCCTTCGACGCCGGCGCTCCTGAGGAGCAGACTGGCTGAGCGGCAGACCGTGAACACCCACCCCCGATCGGAGACAACACCATGAGCGACTACGCCGTCGTCAACCCCGCAACGGGCGAGACCCTGGCCACGTACCCGACCATCGCCGACGACGCGCTCGAGGGCGTGATCGCCGGAGCGGATGCCGCCTTCCGCACGTGGCGCGATGTGCCGGTCGCCGAGCGGGCCGCACGCATCCGCAAGGTCGCCGAGCTGCACCGCGAGCGTCGCGACGAGCTCGCCGCGATCATCGTGCGCGAGATGGGCAAGCCGCTGGAGGCGGCGCTCGGCGAGGTGGACTTCGCCGCCGACATCACCGAGTACTACGCGGAGCACGCGGAGAAGATCACCGGCGACCAGCCGATCGACATCGACGGCGAGGGCACCGCGGTCATCCGCCGTTCGCCGCTGGGAGTGCTCCTGGGGATCATGCCCTGGAACTTCCCCTACTACCAGGTCGCCCGCTTCGCCGCGCCCAACATCGTCATCGGCAACAGCATCCTGCTCAAGCACGCGCCCCAGTGCCCTGAGTCGGCGGCGGCCATCGAGAAGATGTACGCGGACGCCGGGCTGGCGGGCGTGTACACGAACATCTACGCCACGAACGATCAGGCGGCATCCGTGATCGCCGACCGCAGGGTGCAGGGCGTGTCGGTGACCGGGTCGGAGCGCGCCGGTGCCGCTGTGGCCGAGATCGCCGGACGCAACCTCAAGAAGGTGGCGCTCGAGCTGGGCGGCTCGGACCCGTTCATCCTGCTGTCCACGGACGATCTCGATGCCGCCGTGCAGGCGGCGGTCGATGCCCGCCTGGACAACACCGGCCAGTCCTGCAATGCCGCGAAGCGCTTCATCGTCGTCGACGACCTGTACGACGCGTTCCTCGACAAGTTCACCGCGAAGATGAGCGAGGCGAAGGTCGGCGACCCGTTCGCCGAAGACACCGTGCTCGGGCCGCTGTCATCGCTGACGGCCGCGGAGCGGCTCTCTGAGCAGGTCGACAACGCGGTTGCGCAAGGGGCGAAGCTGGTCACCGGCGGCACTCGTGACGGCGCCTACTATCCCGGCACGGTCCTCACCGGCGTGACACCCGATATGGATGCATATCGCGAGGAGTTCTTCGGGCCGGTGGGGGTGGTCTACAAGGTCGCCGATGAAGACGAGGCCGTGAGGCTCGCGAACGACACCAGTTACGGCCTGGGCTCTTACGTCTTCACCACCGACGAGGAGCAGGCTGCGCGCGTCGCCGACAAGATCGACGCCGGCATGGTCTACGTCAACGTGGTGCTGGCCGACGAGCCCGGGCTGCCGTTCGGCGGTGTGAAGCGCTCCGGCACCTCGCGCGAGATGGGTCTGCTCGCGGCCGACGAGTTCGTGAACAAGAAGCTCATCCGTATCGCGCAGTAGCGTGTTCACTCCATGCCGAACCGTCGCGAATGGCCGCTCGCGCTCGCGCGCGGCGGCCGTTTGCGACGGCTCGGGGCGATCTGCGCGAGGCGGTCCGAGCGGGCGGCCCAGTTCGCGGGGTCTGCGGGCATGCCGTACACTGGATCGTGCAGTTGAAGTCTGCATTCTTTCGCCGTGCCCGTCGTTCGGGTAGGCCCCTCTCGCTCAGGTGAAGGGGAAGAGTGCGGGCTTCCCGAGACCTCCGGGTCTCTAGGGCGGTAGCTCAATTGGCAGAGCAGCGGTCTCCAAAACCGCAGGTTGCAGGTTCGATTCCTGTCCGCCCTGCGCGTCAGCGCAACGCCGGCGACATGCCGGTGGTTGACAACACAGTGTGTCGGCCCACGTCGACTCACGGAAGGTAATCAGGTGGCATCGATGGTTCAGGACGAGCCGAAGGGCGAGGTCGTCCCCGCTAACGGAACGACCGCTCCCCGCGAGAAGAAGCCGAACGTCTTCGCGCGCATCGCCCTGTTCATTCGCCAGGTCTTCGCCGAGCTCCGCAAGGTCGTCACTCCGACGCGCCAGGAGCTGCTGAAGTACACGGCGGTGGTGCTCGGATTCGTCGTCGTGATGATGGCGGTCGTCTACGGCCTGGACGTGCTGTTCGTGTGGCTCACGTCGTACGTCTTCGGAGTGCCGGGCGCCTGATCGCCGAGCGGTCCCTGAGTGCATCGAGGAGCGCGTCGCGGACGGACCGCGGGTCCGAGCGCGGATGGAACGGAAGAGAATTCACGTGACTGAAAGATATGTCGACGACGCCGATTGGGCGACCGCCGCCGAGCAGTCCTCGGAGGACGACGAAGCCCAGGAGGGCAATGTGCTGGCCGCTGAAGAGCGGTCGGTCGAGGCGGCCGAGCACGTCGCGATCCACATCGTGGACGACAACGACGAAGGCGACGCCGACACGGACGACATCGACATCGACGACCCGGAGGCCGACGCGATCGTGAACGACGCACTGAACCTGGACGAGGCGGCCGAGACCGAGGCCGCCGCCGAAGTGATCAACGACTCCATCGCGGAGGAGGTCGCGGACCTCGAGGCCGAGGCCGCCGACGAGATCGCCCCGTACGACGGTCCCGACGTGAACGGCGACGAGGACGAGGCATCGGACTTGGACGAGTCCGACTCGGACGAGTCCGACGACGAGGATGACGAAGATGAGGACCCGTACGAGGCGTTCCGCGCCGAGCTGCGCAGCCTCCCGGGCAAGTGGTACGTCATCCACTCCTACGCCGGCTTCGAGCGCAAGGTCAAGGCCAACATCGAGCAGCGCAAGTCGACGCTCGAGGTCGAGGAGGAGATCTACCAGATCGAGGTCCCGATGGAGGACGTCGTCGAGATCAAGAACGGGCAGCGCAAGATGGTCACGCGCGTCCGGATCCCCGGCTACGTGCTCGTTCGCATGGAGCTCAACGAAGACACCTGGTCGGTCGTGCGCCACACGCCGGGCGTCACCGGCTTCGTGGGCAACGCGCACAACCCGACCCCGCTGCGCTTCGAAGAGGCCTTCAACATGCTGAAGAGCCTCGTCGAGGTCAAGGAGGTCGCCACGACCAAGGGCGGTGCGGTCAAGAAGGGCCAGGCCGCCACGGCCCGCGCCATCCCCGCCGAGGTCGACTTCGAGGTCGGCGAGACCATCACGATCAAGGAAGGCTCGTTCGCGGGTCTTCCCGGCACGATCAGCGAGATCAAGCCCGAGAGCGGCAAGCTCACCGTGCTCGTCTCCCTCTTCGAGCGCGAGACCCCGGTCGAGCTGTCGTTCGACCAGGTCACCAAGCTGTAGCGCGAGAGCGCCCAACGACCACCGCGGTCTGGAAAGGCCGGAACTGCGGGAGAACAGGATGCCCCGGCATCCGGTTCGCACGAAAGGAAAACAAGAATGGCACCGAAGAAGAAGGTGACCGGCCTGATCAAGCTTCAGATCAATGCCGGTGCCGCCAACCCGGCGCCGCCGATCGGGCCCGCGCTCGGTCAGCATGGCGTCAACATCATGGAGTTCTGCAAGGCGTACAACGCCGCGACCGAGTCGCAGCGCGGCAACGTCATCCCCGTGGAGATCACTGTCTACGAGGACCGCAGCTTCACCTTCATCCTGAAGACCCCGCCCGCCGCCGAGCTCATCAAGAAGGCCGCCGGCGTGCAGAAGGGCTCGCAGACCCCGCACACGACCAAGGTGGGCAAGCTCACCAAGGAGCAGGTGCGCCAGATCGCCGAGACGAAGCAGCCCGACCTGAACGCGAACGACATCGAGGCCGCCTCGAAGATCATCGCCGGCACCGCCCGTTCCATGGGCATCACGGTCGAGGACTGAGGGGGATAGGAATCATGGCAACCAAGTCCAAGGCCTTCCAGGCCGCTGCCGCCAAGATCGAGGCGGACAAGTTCTACACCCCCACCGAGGCCGTCGCGCTGGCGAAGCAGACCGGTTCGGCGAAGTTCGACTCGACCGTCGAGGTCGCGCTGAAGCTCGCCGTCGACCCCCGCAAGGCCGACCAGATGGTGCGCGGCACCGTCATCCTTCCGCACGGCACGGGCAAGACCGCCCGCGTCATCGTGTTCGCGACGGGTCCGGCCGCTGAGGCCGCGATCGCCGCAGGCGCCGACGAGGTCGGCGGCGCCGAGCTCATCGAGCGCGTCGCCGGTGGCTGGACCGCGTTCGACGCGGCCGTCTCGACGCCCGAGCTGATGGGCCAGGTCGGTCGCCTGGGTAAGGTGCTGGGTCCCCGTGGCCTCATGCCCAACCCCAAGACCGGCACCGTGACCCCCAACCCGGCCAAGGCCGTGGAGGAGATCAAGGGCGGAAAGATCGAGTTCCGCGTCGACAAGCACGCCAACGTGCACTTCGTCGTCGGCAAGGCGTCGTTCTCGGCCGAGCAGCTCGACGAGAACATCAAGGCCGCCCTCGAAGAGATCGTGCGGCTGAAGCCGTCGAGCTCGAAGGGCCGTTACATCCAGAAGGGCGCCGTGTCGACCACGTTCGGCCCCGGCATCCCGCTGGACGTCAACGCGATCGCCTGAGTTCGCTCTCGCACGAAGCCCCGCCGCTCCCCGAGCGGCGGGGCTTCGTCGTTCGCGAGGCGCGACGGCGTCACACGACGGCGGCGTCAGCGAGTTCGGGAGTAGCGTCGGAGTCATGGCGGCGACACTCACGGACCTGTTCGGAATCGACGCGCCGATCGTGCTCGGCCCCTTCGGTGGACTGTCGTCGGTCGAGCTGACGGCGGCGGTGAGCAGTGCCGGCGGGCTCGGGTCGTACGGTCTCTACGGGTACTCCGCCGACCGGATCAGCGACACGATCGCAGCGCTGCGCTCGGCGACCGACCGCCCGTTCGCGGTGAACGTCTGGCTGCCGACCGGCGACGAGGTCACGCCGGCGGACGTCGACCTCGCGCCTGTGATCGAGGCGCTCGCGCCACTGTTCGACGAACTGGGCCTGCCGCACCCGAGCCCGCCGGCCGAGTTCGTCCCCGACATCGACGCGCAGCTGACCGCCATCATGGACGCGGCGCCGGCCGTGCTCAGCGTTGTCTACGGTGTGCCGTCCGAGCGAGTCGTGGCGGCGGCGCACAGCCGCGGCATCCGGATCATCGGCACCGCGACGACGGTCGCCGAGGCGGTGGCGCTGGCAGAGAGCGGAGCGGATGCCGTCGTCGCGAGCGGCGCGGAGGCCGCGGGTCATCGGGTGTCGTTCCTCGCCTCGCCCGAGGATTCGCTCGTCGGCACGTTGGCGCTCGTGCCACAGGTGGTCGATGCCGTCGACCTGCCCGTGATCGCGGCGGGGGGCATCGCCGACCGGCGTGGCGTCGCTGCCGCGTTCGCGCTCGGGGCCGTCGGCGTGCAGGTCGGCACCGCGTTCCTGCGGACCCGCCAGTCGGCCGCGACGGAGGCGCACCGCCGGGCGATCGCGGAGGCGCCCGACACCGGCACCGTGCTCACACGGGCGATGAGCGGGCGACTGGCGCGCGGCATCCCGAATCGAGCGATGCGGAGGATCGAGACAGGCGGCGTCATTGCGCCGTTCCCCGCCCAGAACTGGCTCACGGGCCAGTTCCGCGCCGAGGCCGGACGCCGCGGCGACGGCGAGCTCGTGTCGCTGTGGGCCGGTCAGGCGGCGGGCCTCGCGACCCGCGACGATGCCGCCGACGTCTTCGCCGAGCTCGCCGCCGGCCTTCCCGGCTGACGCGGCCCGCGCGGAGCATCGCGCCACCGGGTTACGCTGTCGGGAGCACCTCGAAGCCGCTTCCTCCGGCGGGTGCCGCATCAGACACTGTCGCGGACTCGACGCGCGACCCGGGCGGTCCCTCGGCCATCCACGCGAGCACCTCGTCGACCCGGCCGGACTCGCCCTCGATCTCGGCCTCGACGCTCCCGTCGCGCCGGTTGCGCACCCAGCCGACCACGCCGGCTTCGCGGGCGACCATGCGCATCGTGTAGCGAAAGCCGACGCCCTGCACCTCGCCCTGCACCACCACGTGGACCCGCCGCATACCTCCATCGTGCCGTGCCCGGGGTATCGCCCGCGAGGGCGGGGTGCAAGGATGCCGGGATGGGAACCGTCGACGACTACCTCGAGAGCCTCGCCCCAGCCGACCGCGAGCCGATCTCGCACGTCTTCGACGTCGCGCGCGCGACTGCGCCCGACCTAGAGCAGGGGACGAGTTACGGCATGCCGGCCCTGATGTATCGCGGCAAGGCGCTCCTCGCCGTCATGCGCACGAGGAAGCACATCGGGGTCTACCCGTTCAGCGGTCGCGTGCCCGAGGTCGTCGCCGACGGTCTGCCCGAAGACGCACGCGCGGCGTTCGATCACGACAAGGGGACGATCCGCTTCCAGCCCGACCGGCCGTTGGCCGACGACACCATCCGCGCGATCGTATCGGCGCGCGTCGCCGAGATCCAGGATCCGTCGCTGCGCAAGAGCTGACAGGCGCCACAACGGTGCGGCGAGCGCCGGCGCGGCGAACGCTCAGTGCGGCAGCACGAGCGAGATGCCGAGCCCGACCATGACGACCGCGATGACGGCATCGAGAATCCGCCAGGCTCGCGGGGTGGAGAGCCACCGTCCCAGCAGTCGGGCTCCGTAGGCGAGCCCGAAGAACCAGACGACGCTCGAGACCATCGCTCCGACGGCGAACAGCCAGCGCATGTCGCCGTGCGTGTTGGCGATCGAGCCGAGCAGGAACACCGTGTCGAGGTAGACGTGCGGGTTGAGCCACGTCAACGCGAGGCACGTGAGCACGACGGGGAGGAGTCGGGTCCGGATCGCCGCAGGTGCGGCGGTGCGGATGCTGCCGCCCCGATCGTCCGTGGCCTCGAGCCGCCCGGCAGCCTCGTCGCCGGTGGCGCCCGGGATGCCGTCCGCGGTCAAGGCCTCGCCGGTCGGCCGCCAGGCGCGTCGGGCAGCCAGCACGCCGTAGGCGACGAGGAAGATCGCGCCCGCCCAGCGCACCACGTCGACGAGCCACGGCACCGCCTGCAGAACCAGTCCGATGCCCGAGACACCCAGCAGGATGAGGACCGCATCGGATGCCGCGCAGATCGCCGCGACGGCGAACACGTGCTCACGACGCAGACCCTGCCGCAGGACGAAGAGGTTCTGAGCGCCGATCGCGATGATCAGCGAGAAGCCGAGGCCGAGGCCGGCGAGCACGGAGGTGGGCACGTCTCGACGCTACGGATCACGGTGGCTGTAGTCCAGCTCATGATTCTTCAGTAGCATTAGCCGAACTGATGAAGATCTCGTTCGAGCTGACAGAAACAGTCGCGGCCGTCGTCGATGAGGGCACGCTGGATGCCGCCGCCCGGCGTCTGCACGTCACGCCTTCGGCGGTGAGTCAGCGCATCAAGTCCCTCGAGGAGCAGCTCGGCCGCCTCGTGCTGGTGCGCTCCAAACCCGTGCGGGCGACGGACGCCGGCCGTGCGATCATCCGCCTGGCGCGTCAGGCCGCGCTCCTCGAACACGACACACTCGCCGAGCTCGGCGCCGATCCCGCAGACCAATCGCGCACGAGCGTGCCACTCGCGGTGAACGCCGATTCCCTCGCGACGTGGTTCCTCGCACCTCTCGCACGGCTGTCGCAGCAGCATCCTGTCGTGTTCGACCTGCATCGCGACGATCAGGATTTCACCGCCGGACTGCTCGAGTCGGGTACGGTCATGGGTGCCGTGACCTCGCGCTCTGCGCCGGTGGCGGGATGCCGTGTCGCCACGCTGGGGGCGATGAGGTACGAGGCTGTCGCGACGCCCGCTTACGTCGATCACTGGCTGCGAGGGGACCGCGCCGCCGCTCTCGCCGAAGCGCCGCTGGTGGACTTCGACCGGCGCGATGACTTGCAGAAGACATGGCTGGTGGGGGAGGGCGTGGACCCGGAGCGGCCGCCACGGCACTACGTGCCGGCATCCAACGACTTCGCCACCGCCGTCCGGCTCGGCCTGGGGTGGGCCTTGCTGCCCCGGCTTCAGTCGGCGGACGCGACCGAACGCGGCGAACTCGTGCTGCTCGGCGGGGCACCGGTGGACGTCGCACTCCACTGGCAGCAGTGGAACCTGCGCTCGCCGTTGCTCGACGCGATCGCGGACGAGATCGTCGCGGAGGGCCGCCGCATCCTCGCGCCCGTGTAGAGGATCAGTCGTCGCTCACCCGCAGCACGAGCTTGCCGCGAGTGTGGCCCTCCTCGATCCGGCGGTGCGCGGCGGCGACGTCGGAGAGGTCGAAGACCGCGTCGACGTAGACCTGTACGGAGCCCGAGTCCAGCAGACGTGCGATCGTCGCCAGTGCGCCGCCGTCCGGGGTGACCTTGAACGACGTCGCCCGCGCGCCGACTGCGGCCGCCGCCTCGGCGTAGCCCGGCCAGGATCCGGTGGGCACGACGATGTACAGGCCGCCGGGCCGCAGCACCCTCAGGGACCGGGTGCCGGTATCGCCGTCCACGTTGCCGACCAGATCGATCACGACGTCGACCTCGGCGACCACTTCGTCGAAGCGCGTGGTGGTGTAGTCGATCACGACGGCCGCGCCGAGCTCGCGCAGCCACGCCGCGTTGCGGCCCGATGCCGTCGCCGTCACGTGGGCGCCGAAGTAGGCGGCGAATTGCACGGCGAAGTGCCCGACGCCGCCACTGCCCGCGTGGATGAGGATGCGCTGACCTTCGTGGGCGTGTGCCGTCTCGACCACGAGGCCCCACGCGGTCAGTGCGGCCAGGGGAACGCCTGCGGCCTCGACGTGCGACAGCGCCTGCGGCTTGCGGGCGACGGACAGTGAGGGCACCACGGTGTACTCCGCGTACGTTCCACCCGACCGCGGGAACGGCGCCATGCCGAAGACGGGCGTGCCCGGGGCGAGCGGGTGCGCCTCGTACGGACTCTTGACCACCACGCCGCTGAAGTCGTAGCCGAGCACCGCCGGCCGGTGGTCGACACCGCCCCACACGCCGCGACCGCCGCGGGTCTTGGCATCGATCGGGTTCACGCCGGCGGCGATGACGCGCACGAGCAGTTCACTCATCACGGGGGAGGGGACGGGGACGGATGCCGCGCGCAGCGCCTCCGCGTCACCCGGGGTCTCCACGACCATGGCACGCATCCGATCCGGCGGATCGGTCACGGCACCGTCATCGGTCACCGGAGCGGGGGCCGATCGCAGCGGTCGGAATCTCATTGGGGTGCTCCTTCCGCGTGCGTGTCGTCGGCGACAGCACAGGTCGTGGTGAAGCCAGTCAACCGCGCGAATGTCTCGCCGGTGTTACGTCGCTGCTACCACTGGGCGAAGCGTGGCGAAGGTCAGGCGAATCCGACTGCCAGCGCCTCGGGCGAGAGGGCATGCTCCACGGCCAGCATGCTGGCGCCGAGGATGGCGGCGCGCTCGGCGGTGACCGACTGCACGATGGCCAGGTGCTCGGTCGCCAGGGGCGTCGATCGGGTGTACACGACCTCGCGAACGCCGGCGATGAGGTGTTCGCCGACGCGGGCCATGGACCCGCCGATCGTGATCACCGACGGGTTGACCAGGCTCACACACGTGGTGAGCACCTCGCCGATGTCGCGGCCCGCTTGCCGGACAGCCTGGATCGCCTCGATGTTGCCGCGCTTGACGAGGTCGATGACGTCCGACCCGGTCTGCGCCTCGACGCCGTGCTCGCGCAGGCTCCGGGCGATCGCCGGGCCGGAGGCGAGCGCCTCGAGGCAGCCTCGGTTGCCGCAGCGGCAGGGCACGCCGGCGCCGCGGGCGACCTGCACGTGTCCGATGTCGCCGGCGACGCCCTGCGCCCCGCGCTGCAGCGCCGAACCCGAGATCAGGCCCGCGCCGATGCCGGTGGCGATCTTGACGAACATGAGGTGCTCTACTCCGGGCCACGCGACGGAGCGCTCGCCGAGCGCCATGATGTTCACGTCGTTGTCGACGAGCACCGGCACCTCGAGATGCTGGTGGAGCCACCCGGGGATGTCGAACCGATCCCAACCGGGCATGATCGGCGGATTGACCGGCTGGCCGGTCGAGTGCTCGACAGGCCCCGGGACGCCGATCCCTATGGCGGCGACGTGGGAGTGGTCGCGTCCCACCCGCTCGAGCAGCGTCGTCGCCCCTTCGACGAGCCACGAGAGCACGGGGACGGGGCCGAGAGCGACGTCGAGCGATTCGGAATGCTCCGCGAGCACGCTCCCGGTCAGGTCGGTGACGGCGACCGTCGCGTGCGAGGCGCCGATGTCGGCTGCGATCACGACCTTCGCCGCCGGGTTCAGTGCGAACTGCGAGGGCGGGCGACCGCCCGTCGACACCGCCTCGGCGACCGGTGTGATCAGACCCATGCGCATGAGCTCGTCGACGCGGGCGGCGATCGTCGATCGCGCGAGACCGGTGGACTTGGCCAGTTCCGCGCGGGTGCGCGGCACCCCGTCTCGCAGGAGCTGGAACAACTGGCTCACGCCGGTCGCGTTCGTCGTCGTTTCGCTGCCCATATTCGTCACATCTCAGGATTGCCGCGGCGCAGGACGCCGACGTTCGCGGGAACGGCTGACAACGGGCCGCAGCCCGGCCGGGCGAACCATGCAGGGGTCCGCTCGACCGGGCCGCGGCATCCGATCATGTCTCGCGACCCGTGGGCTTCGCGAACCGCTGCTGCAGCAGCACGGCCACGACGATGATGACGCCCTTGACGACCGCCTGGACCGACGAGCTGAGGTTGTTCTGCACGAACACGTTCGTGAGCGTCGCGAAGATCAGCACGCCGAAGACCGTGCCCGTGATCGTGCCTCGGCCTCCGATCAGCAGTGTGCCGCCGACGACGACCGCCGCAATCGCGTCGAGCTCGTACAGCGTGCCGTTGGTCGAGCTGCCGGCCGTGGTGCGGCCGAGGATCATCACGCCGGCGATACCGGCGCACAGGCCCGAGATCGCGTACAGCCACATCGTGTGGCGCTTGACGTTGATGCCGGCGAGACGTGCGGCCTCACGATTGCCGCCGATGGCGACCGTGCGCCGTCCGAAGGTGGTGCGGTTCAGGATCACCCAGCCGAGCGCGGCGACGATCGCGAAGATCCAGATGAGCATGTCGACGCCGATGATGTCGAGGTTCATGAAGGTGATGAAGTCGCGATCGCCGACCTGAAGCGTTCGACGGTTGGCGAGGATCTCGGCGAGACCGCGCGCCGCGACCAGCATCGCGAGCGTGGCCATGAACGCCACCACCTTGCCGTACGCGATGACGATGCCGTTGATCAGGCCTGCGCCGATGCCGACCGCGAGCGCGATGACGACCATGACGATCCAGTGCAGCTGGTCGGCCAGGTCCTGAATGGCCGCGAGAGCCGCAACGACCGACGCCAGCCCCATGACGGACCCGACGGACAGGTCGATCCCGCCCGCGATGATGACCAGGGTCATCCCGATGGAGATGACGCCGATGATCGATGCCTGGCGGAGAATCGTCAGAATGTTGCTCACGCTCGTGAACGTGTCGGGCGCGGTGACGGCGCCGACGACCACGAGCACCAGAAGTGCGACGACGAGACCGAGGTTTCTACCGACGGAGCCGGACATGAAGCGCTGGAATCCGGACTTGCCGGAGCCGTTCGCTGGCGCCGGGCCGGTGGGCGACGGCGCCTCGCCGGCGGTGGGGACCCCTGCGGTCCCGGTGGTCTGCTCGCTCACGCGGCGGTTCCTTTCATGACGAGATCGAGCACACCGTGCTCATCGATCTGGGACGCGGGAAGAGTGCGAAGCACGCGGCCGTCGGAGACGACGAGGACGGTGTCTGCCAGGCCGAGCACTTCTTCGATCTCGCTGGAGACGATGACCACGGCGTTACCCGCAGCCGCCAGTCGGCGGATCAGGGCGTAGATCTCGGCGCGGGCGCCGACGTCCACGCCGCGGGTGGGTTCATCGAGGAGGAGTACGCGCGTCCCGTGGACCAGCCAGCGGGCCAGGAGGATCTTCTGCTGGTTGCCGCCCGAGAGCGTCATGGCAGGGCGGTCCGGGTCGGCGGGACGCAGCTCGAGGGCGTCGATCTGCTCGCTGGTGATCTTGCGCTCGGCGCGCTCGTTGAGGAAGCCGGCCTTGGCGAACCGGGACATCGACGACAGCGTGACGTTGACGTAGATGGGCTCGTCCAGGACGAGGCCCTGACTCTTGCGCTCCTCGGGTGACAATCCGATTCCGGCGGCGACGGCGTGGACGACGGAGCCGCGGCGCAGTTTCTTGCCTGCGACCTTCACCGAGCCGCTGGTGGAGCGCCGCGCGCCGTACACCGTCTCGAGGATCTCGGAACGACCGGAACCGACGAGGCCGGCAAGGCCGATGACCTCACCCGCGCGTACAGAGAACGAGACGTCCTCGAACACGCCCGCCACCGAAAGACCTTCGACCTCCAGGACAGCGGGGGCGTCGCCGGGCACCGGCACGGCAGGAGGGAACACGTTCTCGACGGACCGCCCGGTCATCAGACGGATCAGATCCGGTGTGGGCGTGTCCGCGACCGACAGGCCGCTGGCCATCGAGCGGCCGTCCTTGAGGACGGTGATCCGGTCGCCGATCTGGCGGATCTCCTCCAGGCGGTGGGTGATGTAGATCACGGCGATGCCCGCCGAAGTCAGCTCGCGCACCACATGGAAGAGGTTCTTGACCTCTTCGCCGTCGAGCACCGCAGACGGCTCGTCCATGATGATGAGCTTGATGTCGTGCGAGAGCGCGCGCGCCATGCTCACGATCTGCTTGTTCGCGGCGCTGAGCGACCCCACCTCGGCGTGCGGGGACAGGCCTTCGTGGCCCAGCCGGCGCAGCAGCTCGCGAGTCTGCCTGGCCGCCTCGGATCGCTTGGTGAATCCTCCGCGCGCGACTTCATGGCCGAGGAAGATGTTCTCGGCGATCGTGAGCCCGTCGACGACGTCGAGCTCCTGATACATGGTCGCGATGCCCAGTTCGATCGCCGCCTCGGGCGTCGGGATCTCGACCGGCTCGCCGAGCCACGAGATCTCGCCGCTGTCGGGGCGGTGGACTCCTGCGAGGGTCTTGATCAACGTCGACTTGCCGGCGCCGTTCTGGCCCAGGACGCAATGGACCTCGCCGGGAAGCACCTGCAGGTCGACTCCGCGCAAGGCGTGGACGCCCGCGAAGGACTTCGTCACACCTCGGACGTCGAGTAATGCCGATGGATGGTCAACTTTGATCACGCGACGAACATAACACGCCTGAGGCGTGTGCGCCGAGCATCCCATCGTGCCCTCGGCGGACGCGATTGGCCGCCTAAGGAAGCTGCGAGGAGACTCAGCTGGCGGAGACGTCGGCCCGATCGGACTTATGCCGGAGGAAAAACAAAAGATGACGGATGCCGCATCACTTCTGCTACGGTGGTCCCGTCAGCGTGGACCTCGAGTGCCGGCATACAGCATCCCTGTCCTGGGACGGCGCGTTGTCACAGCTGCATCACATTTCAAGGAGGAAACAATGCGCTCACACCTGAAGGCGCGCACGCGACTGGTGCTCACCGGCACCGCCGTCGTCGCCGCCATCGGACTTCTCGCCGGATGTACGGGCGGAGGCGCCGACGAAGGCGACGTCGTCGACCAGGGCACCACGACCGAGGAGAACGCGGAGTCGGGCGACACGGTCGTCATCGGCTTCTCGGGCCCCGCGGCCGACCACGGCTGGCTCGGCGCCATCAACTCGGGGGCACAGGCTGCTGCCGACAGCTTCGACGACGTCGAGCTGCGTGTCGCCGAGGGCACCAACGACGCGATCGCGCAGATCGCGGCCGTCGAGACCTTCATCAACGAGGGCGTCGACGCGATCGTGCTGCTGCCCTCGGACGGTGCGGCTCTGACCGAGATCGCCATCGAAGCGATGGAGGCCGGCATCCCGGTCATCAACGTCGACCGCGAGTTCTCGAGCCCGTTCGCCGCCCGCGCGACCGTGCTCGGCGACAACTACGGCATGGGCGTCAGCGCCGGCACGTACATCTGCGAGCAGCTCGACGGCAACTCGGACGCGGTCGTCGCCGAGATCGCCGGCATCGACTCGCTGCCGCTGACGCAGGACCGCTCGCAGGGCTTCGCCGACGCACTCGAGGACTGCGGCCTGGAGGTCTCGGCCCGCGTGGCCGCCGACTTCACCGTCGCCGGCGGTGAGTCCGCGGCCTCCCAGCTGCTGGCCGCCAACCCGCAGATCGACGCCATCTGGAACCACGACGACGACCAGGGCATCGGCGTCCTCGCGGCGATCGACTCCGCGGGCCGCGACGAGTTCTTCATGGTCGGCGGCGCCGGTAGCCGCAGCGCCATGGAAGCGATCGAGGCCGACGATTCGGTGCTCAAGGCGACGATCATCTACCCGTCGACCCAGGCCGCTGACGGCGTCGCGCTTGCACGCCTGATCGCGCAGGGCAAGACCATGGGCGACTTGATCACCCCTGGCATCCCGAACCGGATCGTCCTCGACGCCCCGGTCGTGACGAAAGACAACGTCGACCAGTACATCGACCTCTCGTTCGAGTAAACCTGGAAGACGAGCGGGGCGTCCGCCGGCACGGCGGGCGCCCCGTTCCTTGACTCCCGAGAGAGAGGACACGCGATGACCGACACGCTTCGCGTCGCCATGATCGGCCACGGCTTCATGGGCGCCGCACATTCCCAGGGGTGGCGCGTCGCCCCCCGATTCTTCGACCTCCCGCTAGAGCCGGAGATGGCCGTCGTCGTGGGCCGCAGCGCCGCCGGCATCGAGGCATCCGCCCGCAAGTGGGGCTGGACCGAGAGCGCCACCGACTGGCGCGAGGTGGTGGGCCGGGACGACATCGATGTCGTCGACATCGTCACTCCCGGCGACACGCACGCCGAGATCGCGATCGCCGCGCTCGAGGCCGGCAAGCACGTCCTGTGCGAGAAGCCGCTGGCCAACACCGTCGCCGAGGCTCAGGCGATGAACGAGGCGGCGACCTCTGCCGCCGAGCGCGGTGTGCGCTCCATGGTCGGCTTCACCTACCGGCGCGTTCCCGCCGCGACCTTCGCGCGCGATCTGGTCGCGGCAGGGCGCATCGGCGAGGTCCGCCAGGTGCGCGCGGAGTACCTGCAGGACTGGCTGATGGATGCCGAGGCCCCGCTCACGTGGCGCCTGAAGAAGGAGCACGCCGGATCCGGCGCGCTCGGCGACATCGGGGCCCACGCCGTGGACCTCACCGAATTCATCACCGGCCAGCACCTCACCTCCGTGTCGGGCATCATCGAGACCCTTGTCAAGGAGCGTCCCCTGCTCGGCGAAGGGGTCGGGCTCTCGGGCACCGCGTCCGACGAGCGCGGTGAGGTCACCGTCGACGACATCGCGCTGTTCACCGGCCGGCTCGAATCGGGCGCGCTCGCCTCGTTCGAGGCGACGCGATTCCGCACCGGGCGCAAGAACGCCCTGCGCATCGAGATCGCCGGTTCTACCGGAGCGATCGCATTCGACCTCGAGCGCATGAACGAGCTCGAGTTCTACGACGCCACGCAGCCCGGACTGGAGCTCGGATTCCGCCGCATCCTGGTCACCGAGCACGATCACCCCTACCTCGCCCCGTGGTGGCCGACCGGGCATATGCTCGGCTACGAACACGGGTTCTCACATCAGGTCCGGGACTTCGTCACCGCCATCGACGAGGGCTCGGCACCCCGTCCGTCGTTCGCCGACGGACTGCACGTGCAGTGCGTGCTCGACAGCGTGGAGCGCAGCTCGGCCGCGGGCAGCGTCTGGACCCCCATCGCCGGCTGAGCTCCGGCATCCCTCTATGAAAGGTGCAACGCGATGACGCGACCGGTCACTCTGTTCACGGGCCAATGGGCCGACCTGCCGTTCGAGGAGGTGGCGCGCCTCGCCGGCGAATGGGGTTACGACGGACTCGAGATCGCCTCGTGGGGCGACCACCTCGACGTGTCGCGCTGGGATGACGACGCATATGTGCAGTCCCGGCTCGACATCCTCGAGCGCAACGGGCTCAAGGTCTTCACGATCTCGAACCACCTCGCCGGACAGGGAGTGTGCGACGACCCGATCGACCAGCGGCACCGCGACATCCTGAACGACCGGGTGTGGGGCGACGGTGATCCGGAAGGCGTGCGCCAGCGCGCAGCCGAGGAGCTCAAGCTCACGGCGAGGATGGCCGCGGCCCTCGGCGTCAAGACGGTGACCGGCTTCACCGGGTCGTCGATCTGGAAGGCCGTCGCGATGTTCCCGCCCGCCTCCGACGAGTTCGTCGAGGCCGGCTACCGGGACTTCGCCGACCGGTTCCACCCGATCCTGGATGTGTTCGACGAGGTGGGTGTGCGCTTCGCGCACGAGGTCCACCCGTCCGAGATCGCCTACGACTACTGGACGACCAAGCGCACGCTCGAGGCGATCGGCCACCGCGAGGCGTTCGGCCTCAACTGGGATCCGTCGCACATGGTGTGGCAGGACCTCGACCCCGTCGGGTTCCTGTGGGACTTCCAGGACCGGATCTACCACGTGCACTGCAAGGACACGAAGAAGCGGACCGGCAACGGCCGCAACGGGCGGCTGTCGTCGCACCTGCCGTGGGCTGACCCCCGCCGCGGCTGGGACTTCATCTCGACCGGCCACGGCGATGTGCCGTGGGAGGACGCCTTCCGCATGCTCAACGCGATCGGCTACGACGGCCCGCTGTCAGTCGAGTGGGAGGATGCCGGCATGGACCGCCTCGTCGGAGCGCCCGAGGCGCTCGAGTTCGTGCGCCGGCTGTCGACGTACGAGCCGTCGGCCGCGGCGTTCGACGCCGCGTTCTCGAACAAGTAGCACGCGACCAGTGCACGAGAGGTGCCCGCGGCGATCACGCCGCGGGCACCTCTTGCTGTCCACCCGGCGGCGGGGCTCAGACTGCGGGCGCCTCGCCCGCGGTGAGTGCGTGCAGAAGCCGAGTCAGGTTTCGGATGTCGTCGAGCGGCCATTCCTCGAGCGCATCGACGAGCGCGTTCTCCTGCGGTGCGCGCGCGGCCGTCAGACGCTCCAGCCCCTCGGCCGTGGGCGAGAGCAGGCTCGAGCGGCCGTCGTCGGGGTCAGGTGTGCGCTGGATCAGGCCGAGCTGCTCGAGCTCGCGGACCGTCCGGCTGATCTGCCCCTTGTCGGCCACGAGGCTCTCGGCCAGCGCTGAGAGCGTGATCGACTCGCGCCGCACGATCGTCGTGAACACCTTGTAGGCACCGGGCAGCATGCCCGGGCTGACCCTGTTGGCGTTCTCGGTGATGATGCGGCGGAAGCGGTTGATCAGCTCGCCGAACTCGGCCTCGAGCGCGCGCACCGCCTCGGTGCGCGCCTCTCGGGTCGTCTCGGCGGCGGTCATCGTGCTCGACATTAGCGGGAGGATCCCGTCCCTGTGGCTCGCGTGACCTCGGGGGTCTCGGCGGCGGCGGGGGAGGGCGCTGAGGCGGGCTCGGAACCGGTCGCGGTGAGCGCCTCCATGCCCTCAGCCGTCGAGACCGTCGCGAGGTCCGCCTCGCTCGCTGAGACGCGCTCGCTCGTCGTCATGCGTGTGAGCGGGTTGTTGGGGAGGAAGACGATCGCGATGAGGCTGATCACCGCGAGCGGGACCGCGATGAGGAACGAGTTCGCAATGGCCTGCGCATAGATGTCCTCGAAGATGACGCGGACGGCCTCGGGCAGTTGCGCGACGTTCGGGATGGCGCCGGACTGCAGCTGCTCGGCGACCGATGCGCCCTTCTCGCCAAGTGACATGACTGCCGCGGTGATGTCGTCCGTGCGGGCGGCGACGAGGTTGGTGGCCGAGCTCGCGAGTGCTGCGCCCATCACGGACACGCCGATCGTGCCGCCGAGGCTGCGGAAGAACGTCACGCCCGAGCTCGCGACACCGATCTCGGTCGGCTTCGCCGTGTTCTGAACAATGAGCACGAGGTTCTGCATCGTCATGCCGACGCCCGCACCGAGCAGGAACATGTACAGCGAGACAAGCACGAAGTTCGTGTCGTAGTGGATCGTCGACAGCAGATACGAACCGGCGATGAGCAGGACGCCGCCGACGATGAGGTAAGGCTTCCAGTGTCCGTGCCTGGTGACGAGCCCGCCGATCACGATCGACGCGATGAGCAGGCCGGCGATCATCGGGATGGTCATGAGCCCCGCCTCGGTCGGGGTCGCGCCGCGTGCCATCTGCATGTACTGGCTGAGGAACACCGACGTGCCGAACATCGCGATGCCGATGGAGATCGACGCGATCACGGCGAGCGTGAAGGTGCGGTTGCGGAACATCGTGAGGGGGACGAGCGGCTCCTTCGAGCGCAGTTCGACGATCACGAACACAACCGCGGCGAGCAGGGCACCACCGACCATGAGGATCGTCTGCGTGCTCCACCAGTCGTAGTCCGTGCCGGCGTTCGTGACCCAGACGAGCAGCAGCGAGACCGCCGTGGACAGCAGCACGATGCCGAAGTAGTCGATGCGCGCCTTCTGCTTCGGACGGACGGGCAGATGCAGCGTGCGCTGCATCATGATGAGCGCGGCGACGGCGAACGGCAGGGCGATGAAGAAGTTCCAGCGCCAGTCGATGGTGTCGGTGATGAAGCCGCCCAGGAGCGGGCCGCCGACGGTCGCGACGGCCATCACCGCGCCGAACAGGCCCATGTAGCGGCCGCGCTCGCGCGGGCTGATGATGTCGGCCATGATGACCTGGCTGAGCGCCGCCAGTCCGCCGGCGCCGATGCCCTGCACGGCGCGGAAAGCGATCAGCGTGCCGGGGTCCTGTGAGAATCCGGCCGCGGCGGTCGCCAGCACGAAGATCACGATCGCGATCTGGATGAGCAGCTTGCGGTTGAACAGATCGGCCAGCTTGCCCCAGATCGGCGTCGAGATCGCGGTGGTCAGGAGTGTCGCCGTGACGACCCATGTGAACGCGGCCTGGTCGCCGCCGAGGTCGTGGACGATGACGGGGAGCGAGGTCGAGACGACGGTCGACGCGAGCATCGACACGAACATGCCGAGCAGCAGGCCGGTCAGTGCCTGCAGCACGCGACGGTGCCGGCGCTGGTCCTCGGCGGAGGGAACCGATTTGACGGCGGCGGAGGTTGCCATGGGAATCCTTCGAACAGCGGGTACGAGTGCGAGAACGCACAAAGTCTTTGACTGGAGTCAACAGTTGAGAGAAGTCAACTATATACAAGTGGTTGATATGTGTCAACTATGTCTTGCACCAAGATGGACTCGTGTTCAGCGTGGAACTGCTGCCCGACGGCCAGGTGGAGGCCGCCGTGCGCGAGGAATGGCGTCGCCTCCTGGACGCCGGCCTGCCGAGCGCCGGTTTGCACGCCGCTCAGACGAATCATCCCCATGTCACGGTGGCGGTACGCGACCAGGTCGACGCGGACGCAGTGGCACCTCTCGCGTCCCTGCTTCCGATCCCTGTGGAACTGGGGGGCGCCTTGCTGTTCGGCCGAGGGGAGCGATTCGTCCTCGCCCGCGCGGTGGTCGCCACGGAGCAGCTCCTCGAGTTCCACCGAGCCGTGGCACATGCGGTCGGCGCCCCCCAGGCGCGCTATGAGAACACCGCTCGCGACCGTTGGTCGCCGCACATCACTCTCGCCCGACGTCTGCACTCGGATCAGGTGGCATCGGCCCTTCGTGCGCTCGCGATGCCGGCTCTGCGGGGCGCCGTCGTCGGGCTTCGCGTGTGGGACTCGGCGGCCAAGCACGTGACGACTCTCCGCTGAACGCGACCTCGGAACCTGGGCGGAGGCCGGGCGAGGGCTGCGAGAGTCAGTCGGCCAGAGCGAGGGCGCGGAACGGCTGCCGGGGTGCCGACGGCGGTTGCGGCATGCGCTGCTCCGCGCGTCGCGATCGGGTCGTTCGCATGTAGAGCTCGTCGATCAGCGCCGTGGCCAGCCGAACCAGCTTGTCGATCTCGGCTTCGTCACGGTCGACCCATGCGCACCGCGGCTCGTCGCCGACGGGGACGAAGCCGTCGTGCTGCTCCCACGCGACGAGCGTCCGCTCGGCGCCCAGCACGTGCTGCTGCCACCACACCTGGCGCAGGTAGGAGCGAGGGATGCTGCGCCACGACTTGTTGGTCGTCTTGATCTCGGCCAGGATCACGCGCCCCGAGGTGTCGACGGAGATGCCGTCCGGCGTCGCGAGATGCCGCTTCTCGATGACGGCGTGGAAGAGGGCCGACGAGGGCTGGATGCCGTGGGTCGCCGCAACCCACGCGGCGATCTCGGGCTCGCGCGCGCGCCCGTGGGCCGTGTAGGCGTTGCCCGAGAAGCCCGAGCCCATCAGCTTGGCGTCGGCGGCGCGGGCGATGGCTCGCTCCGAAGTGAGGGCCGCGACATCCGTCGCCGTGATGCCCCGTGACCTGGCGCGCACCCACGCCACCCGGTCGCGGGAGTCCGCGACGATGCGGGCGGCGAGTTCGGGTGTCACGGATTCGAGCGTACGCCCGACCCGCGACCTTGCATGCCCGACATGCCCTCGCTCCCGGCAACCCCCTTGCTTTCGCGCGGTGTCGTGCCATCGTCGAACCATGGACACCATCACGAGCGAAGAGTTCCGTGCGCACCCGGGTGTCGACGACTGGGCTCCCGGCGAAGCCGGCGCCGTCGGGCAGTTCCGCACCGGGAACTTCGCGACAGGGACGCAGCTGTTCGCTGCCATCGCAGAGCTCGCGGAGGAGGCCGACCACCACCCCGATGTCGACATCCGCTACGCATCGGTGCGCGTGACGCTCATGACGCACTCCGCCGGCGGCCTGACCGTGAAGGATGCTGCGCTCGCGGCCCGTATCTCGGATGCCGCGCGGGAGCTCGACATCCCCGCCGAACGGGTGACCTGATCCTCGTTCAGAAGGCGGTGGCGCCTGCTTCTGCGACGCTCTGGTCCTGTTCGCCCGAGCCGCCGCTGACGCCGACCGCGCCGACGACGACGCCGTCGCGGGACAGCGGGACGCCGCCGGCGAAGATGGCGACTTTGCCGCCGTTGGTGGCGTGGATGCCGTAGAACTGCTGGTTGGGCTGGGCGTTGTCGCCGAGGTCCTTGGTCTGGATGTCGAACGCTTTCGATGTCCACGCTTTGTTGATGGAGATGTTGACGCTGCCGATCCAGGCGCCGTCCTGGCGGACATGTGCGACGAGGTTGCCGCCGCCGTCCACGACGGCGATGTTCATGGGCTGGCCGATCTCGTCGGCCCGCTTCTCGGCGGCGGCGATGACGCGGCGAGCGTCTTCGAGGGTGACGGACATGGGGGTGTTCCTTTCGTGGGCGGATGCCTCGGACCGAGGCATCCGGTGTCTGTCAGGCGGTCTGGATGTAGCCGTTGGGGTTGAGGACGTACTTCTTGGCGGCGCCCTGGTCGAAGTCGGCGTAGCCGCGCGGGGCGTCCTCGAGCCCGATCGGGGTGGCGCCGACGGCGTCGGCGATGGCGACCTTGTCGTGCAGTATTGCCATCATGAGCTGCCGGTTGTAGCGCATCACGGGGCATTGGCCGGTGGTGAACGAGAGTGACTTCGCCCACCCGAGTCCCAGGCGGAGCGAGAGCGATCCGACCTTGGCGGCCTCGTCGACGCCGCCGGGGTCGCCGGTGACATAGAGACCGGGGATGCCGAGCGCACCGCCGGCCGCGGTGAGGTCCATGAGGGAGTTCAGCACGGTCGCGGGGGCCTCGTGGCCCGCATCGGCGCCGTGCCCGCGGGCTTCGAAGCCGACCGCGTCCACGCCGGCATCGACCTCGGGAACGCCGAGGATCTGCTCGATCTGGTCCTTCGGGTCGCCCTGCGACACGTTCACGGTCTCGCACCCGAACGACCGTGCCCGGGCGAGCCGTTCCTCGTTGAGGTCGCCGACGATCACCACTGCCGCGCCGAGCAGCTGGGCTCCGACGGCCGCGGCCAGTCCCACCGGACCGGCTCCGGCGATGTACACCGTGGAGCCGGGGCCGACGCCCGCGGTGTACGCGCCATGGAACCCGGTGGGGAAGATGTCGGAGAGCATCGTCAGATCGAGGATCTTCTCCAGGGCATGGTCGCGGTCAGGGAATACCAGCAGATTCCAGTCCGCGTAGGGGACGAGCACGTACTCGGCCTGCCCGCCCACCCAGCCGCCCATATCGACGTAGCCGTACGCGCTGCCGGGCCGGTCCGGATTGACGTTGAGGCAGATGCCGGTCTTGCCCTCCTTGCAGTTGCGACACCGCCCGCAGGCGATGTTGAACGGCACCGACACGATGTCTCCGACCTTGACGAACTCCACGTCCGGCCCGGTCTCGACGACCTCGCCGGTGATCTCGTGACCGAGCACGAGACCGGCCGGCGCCGTGGTGCGGCCGCGGACCATGTGCTGGTCCGACCCGCAGATGTTCGTGGACACGGTGCGCAGGATCGCGCCGTGCGGAACCTTCCTGCCGACGTTGGCCGGATTCACGCCCGGCCCATCCTTCAACTCGAACGCCGGGTACTCCGTATCGATGACCTCGACCTCGCCCGGGCCCCGGTAGGCCACCGCTCTGTTGCCAGACATCGTCGTCCCCTTCCGCCGCGCGACGGACATCGTCGTGCGACTCTGTCGTGGTGGTTGGCTCGATGCGAGCCTGTACCCAGAACATCCGCTGCGCAACGGGGCGCGTTGCAGCGCTGGATGCCGCGATTTGGCCGACGGCGCGGGATCACGTACCCTGGTGGAAGCCGAAGACCGCCGGTCATCGACGTGCGCGCAAGTGCACGAAGATCGAAGCTCTGCATCGCAGGGGCCCGCGCAGGTGTACGAACTTCATTGCTCCGTGCGCTTGCGCCGGAGCTTTTTCTTTGCCGTGAACCGATCGATGACCGGATGCCGAGGCCGACGCCCCGCCATCGTGGAGCGTCTCGTACACACAAGGAGTGGCCATGGCGCAGAAGGAAGCATCGGTCGCCGAGCTCACGAAGAATTTCGAGGACTCGACCGCCGTTCTGCTGACCGAGTACCGCGGTCTGACGGTTGCCCAGCTCAAGGAGCTGCGCAACAGCATTCGTCAGGATGCGGAGTACGCCGTGGTGAAGAACACGCTGACCAAGATCGCCGCGAACAACGCGGGGATCACGTCGCTGGACGACGACCTCAAGGGTCCGTCGGCCATCGCGTTCGTGCACGGCGACCCTGTCGCCGTCGCGAAGGGTCTGCGCGCCTTCGCCAAGGCACACCCTCTTCTCGTGATCAAGGGCGGTTACTTCGACGGTAACCCCCTGACCGCGGATGAGGTCACCAAGCTCGCCGACCTCGAGAGCCGTGAAGTCCTGCTGGCGAAGCTCGCCGGCGCGATGAAGGCCTCGCTGTTCGGCGCCGCCTATCTGTTCAACGCTCCGCTGTCGAAGGCCGTCCGTACGGTCGACGCGCTGCGTGAGAAGCAGGAGTCCGCGGCCTGACAACGGGCCACGGCATAGCAAATCCCCAAATCAAGGAGAAACATCATGGCTAAGCTCAGCACCGCAGAGCTGCTCGACGCGTTCAAGGAGCTCACGCTCATCGAGCTGTCGGAGTTCGTCAAGGCGTTCGAGGAGACCTTCGAGGTCACCGCTGCCGCTCCCGTCGCCGTTGCCGCCGCTGGCGCACCGGCCGGTGGCGCGCCCGCCGAAGAGGTCGAGGAGAAGGACTCGTTCGACGTCGTCCTCGAGGCCGCCGGCGACAAGAAGATCCAGGTCATCAAGGTCGTCCGCGAGCTCACCTCGCTCGGCCTCGGTGAGGCGAAGGCCGTCGTCGACGGTGCTCCCAAGGCCGTCCTCGAGGGCGCCAACAAGGAGACCGCCGACAAGGCGAAGGCCGCTCTCGAAGAGGCCGGCGCGACGGTTACCCTCAAGTAATCTCGCGCTGCTTCTGCAGCGATCCACGAAGGCCCCGGATGCCGCGCATCCGGGGCCTTCGTCATGCCCGGGCGCCACCGCCGCCCACCGGAGCACCGCGAGCCGTCGCAAGTGGCCGCATCGCCCCGCCGTGGGCGGCCATCCTCGACGGTTCGCGGATTCAGGGCGGGCTCCGGGAGGCCGACCCTCTGAAATCCCATTCTCGGACCATCGGCTCCGATTGTTGTTGATTTCACGGGAACGGTTGCGCTGCGGCATCCGATCTGTCCATACTGAGAAAGCGCATTCCAGAAAGCGCATTCTCAGCTCGACGACGAGACCGGAGGACATCGGTGGCGAAGACGCACCCCGGAGCACCCGCATGAGCGCGATCAGCGAGCTCGGAAAGCTGAAGTCGGCCAAGTCCGACGGCAAGAAGCAGAACAAGGCGGCCTACCTCTTCCTCGCTCCGTGGTTCGTCGGCCTGATCCTGATCACGATCGGGCCGATGGTCGCCTCGTTCGGGCTCTCGTTCACGCGGTACAACCTGCTGAGCCCGCCGAAGTGGATCGGGTTCGACAACTTCGCCCGGATGTGGGAGGACGAGCGCCTCCACAACGCATTGCAGGTGACGTTCACCTACGTCTTCGTATCACTTCCGCTCCAGCTCGCCGTCGCGCTCTTCCTCGCGATCGTGCTGGACCGCGGGCTGCGCGGCCTGGCGTTCTACCGCTCCGCCTTCTACCTGCCGTCGCTCCTCGGGGCGAGCGTCGCCATCGCCATCTTGTGGCGCCAGATCTTCGGCGTCGACGGACTGGTCAATCAGGTGCTGGCCTTCTTCGGCATCGAGGGCCAGGGATGGATCTCGAGCCCCGACACGGCCCTGGGCACGCTCATGATCCTCAATGTGTGGACGTTCGGCTCGCCGATGGTGATCTTCCTCGCAGGCCTGCGCCAGATCCCGACGATGTACTACGAAGCAGCGGACGTCGACGGGGCGAGCCGCCGGCAGCAGCTGTTCGGGATCACGATCCCGCTGCTCACCCCGATCATCTTCTTCAACGCGGTGCTGCAGCTGATCGGCACGTTCCAGTCGTTCACGCAGGCCTACATCGTCTCGGGCGGCACCGGCGGCCCAATCGACTCGACGCTCTTCTACACGCTGTACCTGTACCAGCAGGGCTTCACCAACTACAACATGGGCTACGCCTCGGCGATGGCGTGGCTGCTGCTGATCATCATCGGCATTCTGACCGTCCTGATGTTCTGGACCTCGAGGTTTTGGGTTTTCTACGATGACCAAGATTGATGACACCGCCACGTCGGCCCCGCTCCCGACCGAGACGATCGTGACCGGTCGTCCGCAGCGCTCGCGCCGCCGCAACCCGTTCCGCAAACCGGTCGCGAGCGCGGTGCGCCACACGCTGCTCATCGCGCTGGCGCTGGTGATGCTCTATCCGGTGATCTGGATGGTGGTCAGCTCGCTTCGGCCGAATGCCGAGATCTTCCGCGACCCGACGATCATCCCCGACAGCTTCGAGGTCTCGAACTACACCGACGGCTGGAACGCGCTGGCGTACCCCTTCAACGTCTACATGTGGAACTCGGCGATCATCGTGATCGGATGCATCGTCGGCAACCTCGTGTCCTGCTCGATGGCCGCCTACGCGTTCGCCCGGCTGCCCTTCACCGCCAAGCGCTTCTGGTTCGCCGTGATGCTGCTGAGCATCATGCTCCCCATCCACGTGATCATCGTCCCGCAGTACGTGCTCTTCGCTCAGCTGGGCTGGGTGAACACCTTCCTGCCGCTCATCGTGCCGAAGCTGCTGGCGACGGATGCGTTCTTCATCTTCCTGATGGTGCAGTTCATCCGCGGCATCCCGAAGGAGCTCGACGAGGCGGCCCGGATCGACGGCGCCGGCCACCCGCGCATCTTCCTGCAGATCATCCTGCCGCTCATGGTTCCGGCACTCGCGACGACCGCCATCTTCACGTTCATCTGGACGTGGAACGACTTCTTCTCGCAGCTGATCTTCTTGACCAAGCCCGAGCTGTACACCGTCCCGCTGGCGCTGCGGTCGTTCGAAGACGCCCAGAGTTCGACCAACTACGCCCAGATGTTCGCGATGAGCGTGGTCTCGCTCATCCCGATCTTCCTGATCTTCCTGTTCGGCCAGAAGTTCCTCATCAAGGGGATCGCGACGACCGGGATCAAGTGACGCACACGTCACGCACTGCTTCGCGGGCCGCCCGGCCCACCCTCATCACACGCACCAACACCCACTCACCGACTTCGGTCGAAAGGATGCAAGACATGCGACGCACCACAACCGCACCGCGCTGGTTGCTGCTGACCTCCGTCGGCGCAGCGACGATGCTGACGCTGACGGCATGCGCGGGGACGACGGAGACGCCTGCCACCGGGCCGACGCTGTCCGACGAGCCCGTGACGCTCAGCTTCACCTGGTGGGGCAACGACGTCCGCCACGGGATCACCGAGGAACTGATCGCCGCCTTCGAGGCGGAGCACGACAACATCACCATCGAGCCGCAGTACACCGACTGGGCGGGCTACTGGGACAAGCTGGCCACCACCGTGGCCGCCGGCGATGCCCCCGACATCATCCAGATGGACGAGAAGCAGCTGTCGACCTATGCGGCCAACGGCGTCCTGCTCGACCTCGGCACGCTCGGCGAATCGCTGCCGACCGACGACTTCCCCGAGTCGGTCCTGGGCACGGGCGCGCTGGACGGCACGCAGTACGGAATCCCGGTCGGCATCAACACCTACACCTACATGGCCAACGCCGACCTGCTCGAGAGCCTGGGCATCGAGATGCCCGATGACGAGACCTGGTCGTGGGAGGACTTCACGGCGCTCGCCGAGGAGATCACCACCGCCAGCGGCGGTGCCGTGATCGGCTCGCAGTCGTGGGGCTTCGAGGACGGTGGGCTGAACAACTGGCTGCGCCAGCACGGGGAGTCGCTCTACGCCGAGGACGGCTCTCCTGAGGTCACCGCGAGCGAGGAGACTCTCGCCGAGTGGTGGCAGGTTCTGCTCGATGTGACCGAGGCGGGCGGGACGCCCGACCCGTCGGCCACCATCGAGCGAGAGTCCGCCGGCCTCGCCGAGTCGTTCACGGCGACCAACCAGTCCGCCTTCGGCCCGTGGTGGTCGAATCAGGTCGCCGCGCTGCGCGACGCGAGTGGTCAGAACCTGGAGCCTCTCATGGTGCCGACCCCCGACGAGGGCGAGAGCGCTGCGGCCTATTACAAGCCGTCGATGTTCTGGTCGGCCTCGGCGAAGACCGAGCACCCGGGAGAGGTCGCGCTCTTCCTGGACTTCCTCGCGAACAGCGAGGATGCGGCTGACCTGCTGCTGGCTGAGCGCGGGGTGCCCGCGAACGACAAGATCCGCGAGTACATCACGCCCAAGCTCGACGAGGTCAACCAGGAGGTCGTCGACTTCCTCGACAAGATCGCCCCGCGCGTCGGCGATGCGCCGCCGGCCACGCCCCCCGGCGGCGGCGCGATCGAGACGATCATCGATCAGCACACCCAGCGCGTGCTGTTCGGCGAGCTGACTCCGGAGGATGCGGCGGCGAGCTTCATCGAGGAGCTGCAGCGCGCCCTGGACGACGCAGCGATCTGACGATGCCCGGCCGCGCCCGCCCGAGGCGCGGCCTTTCACACCCGCGCGGGGCCGGATCGAAGTGATGAGGGATCCGGCCCCGCGCGCCCCGCAATGCGACGCGAATGCGCCGCATGGCGCCCCCGCACGCCCATGATGGAGACCAGGAGGAGGTCGCGTTGAGCGAGGTCACTTCGCGCCCGATCACGATGGCGCAGGTCGCGCAGTACGCCGGAGTGTCGCAGGCGTCGGTGTCGCGCGTCCTCAATGGCGTCGCGACGGTGGACCCCGCGATCGTGGCGAAGGTCAATCGCGCGGTCGCGGCGCTGAACTACTCGCCGAGCGAGGCGGCCCGCAGCCTGGTGCGCGGGAGCAGCCACACGATCGCGCTGCTGGTGCCCGACCTCGAGAACCCCCTCTTCCAGGGCGTCCTCAAAGGACTGACCGTCGCCGCGGCACGCGACGGCTATCGCGTCCTGGTCGCCGACAGCGCCGAGGCGGTCGGTGTGGAGGCCGAGATCGCGACCGAGGCGCGCAGCAAGTGCGATGCGCTCGTGCTGGTGTCACCCCGGATGCCGGATCCTGAGCTCCGCGATCTCATCCAGCGGACCACGCCCGTGGTCGTCGTCAACCGGCGCGTCGACGACAGCCCGGCCGCGCAGCTCTCGGTCGACTACGTGTCGGCCGTCAAAGAGCTGGGCGTTCACCTGCGCGGTTTCGGCCACCGCCGGATCGCCTATGTCGCGGGACCCGCGCTCAGCTACGCCAACGAGCAGCGCGCTCAAGGGCTCGGCGAGCTCGCCCGCGAGCATCCGGATCTCGAGTTCCTCACCATCTCGGCGGGCTCGAGCATGGAGGCCGGCTACGACGCCGCGGACGCGGTGCTCGAGACCGGGGCCACCGCGGCGATCGCCTTCAACGACCTCGTCGCGCTGGGCCTGCTGTCGCGATTGCGCGAGGTCGGCGTCGACGTCCCCGAGCAGCTGTCCATCGTCGGGATCGACGACATCCCGCAGTCGCGTTTCGCCGCCCCGCCGCTGACGACCATGTCGGTCCCGAGGATCGAGATCGGGCGGCAGGCTTGGAATCGCATGCGTCAAGCATTGGAAGGCGAGAGTGCCGACCACCCCCTCTTCTATCGTCCCGTCCTCGTTCCGCGCCGCAGCTCCGGCCCCGCCTCCCATGCGAGCGGCTGGGTGGGCCCGGCCCGTCCGGTTCTGCGCCTCGGGTCCACCGTCGTGGCGCAGTACGAGGAGGGCACCAGCGTCGACTCGGTGCTGTCGCCGCGCCCGTTTCTCGACCGCGTCGTCTCGCGTGCCGGCACGCCGTTGTCGGTTACCGAGCCCACCGATCACCCGCACCACCTGGGCGTGAGCCTGGCGATCCCCGACGTCAACGGCACCTCGTACTGGGGTGGACGCACATACGTGCGCGGCGAGGGGTCGATCATGGTGCCCAACCACGGCCGGCAGCGCCGCGACAGGCTGCACATCGACGGGCATTCGCTCGACGAGCGGCTGAGCTGGGTCGACCAGCACGGCACGACACAGCTCGTCGAGGTGCGCGAGCTGCGCTCGGCCGAGCTCGCGAACGGCTGGGCGCTGCGCTGGCGCAGCCGGCTCAAAGCCACGCTCGACGCGATCACGTTCGGCTCGCCGGCCACCAACGGGCGCGAGGGCGCCGGCTACGGCGGCATCTTCTGGCGCTTCGCGCCCGAGATCGCGCGCGTGTTCAGCCCGGCGGGCGACACCGAACGCGACGTGCACGGCGCGATCACTCCATGGCTGGCCTTCACCTTCCCGGATCGGGGAACGACGACTGTGCTTCTGCAGGGCGAGGTGAAGCTGCCGTGGTTCGTGCGTTTCGCGGAGTACCTCGGCGCAGGCCCGGCCGTCGCGTGGGACTCGCCGCGCATGATCCCCGAGGGCGGTGAGCTCGCCCTCGAGCTGACGGCGTTCGTCCTGGACGAAGAGCTCGCCGACGCGTCCGCCGTCGAGGCGGCGCTTCCCGGCCTGCGCGCCGAGGCGGGACTGTGACCGATGGTCTGCGCGTCGGGGTCGCCGGTGTGCACGGGCACGGCCGCAGCCACGTGGACGCCGTGCTGGCGATGCCCGCGGATGTGGAGCTCGTCGCCGTCGCCGACCCCCGGGGCGGCGGCGACGTACCCCCGTCGACGAGGGTCTTCAGCGATGCCGCACAGATGATCGACGGGGCCGGTCTCGACGTGGTCGTCCTGAGCACACCGATCCCCACGCATACCGAACTCGCGCTGCGGGCTCTCGCCGGCGGCGCACACGTGCTGCTCGAGAAGCCGCCGGTGCCGTCGGTCGCCGATCATATGAGGCTGACGAGCGCAGCGGATGCCGCAGCCCGCGCGGTGCAGGTCGGGTTCCAGTCGCTGGGGAGCGCCGGTGTACCGGCGACGGCGGAAGCCGTGGCATCCGGGGTCATCGGCGACGTGCTCCACTACGGCGCGGTCGGACTGTGGTCGAGGTCGGAGGAGTACTGGCGCCGGACGGCGTGGGCGGGTCACCGGGTGCAGGACGGCCGGCTGGTCGCCGACGGCGTGGTCACGAATCCTCTGGCGCATGCCGTGGCGACGGCTTTCGCGATCGCGGGTGCGCACGCACCCGCCGACGTCGTGGCCGTCCACACCGATCTGCGTCGCGCGAACGACATCGAGACCGACGACACCTCCTCCCTCGTGGTGGAGCTGCGAGCCGGGCAGCGTATGGCTGCCGGACTCGCGGTGACGGCGCCGCGGAGGCATGAGCCGTACGTGCTGGTGCGGGGCACGCGGGGGCACATCGTCTACCACTACACGGCCGACACGCTGCACGTTTTCCGTGACGGTGCGCCGCTGCCCCGCACGTACGAGTTCACGCGCACCGGGCTCCTTGCCGATCTGGTGGCGCACGCCCGCAGGGGAGCCCCGCTGCTGGCGCCACTGCATCGCACCGGCGCATTCACCCGCGTTCTCGAGGAGATCGTCGACTCTCCGGCGCCCGCCCGCATCGATCCGTCCCTGGTGCGGGTCGCCACCGTCGGCGACGAGACCTTCCGCATCGTCGATGGAATCGAGGATGCCGCTGAGCGCGTGGCGTGGGAGGCCAGGA
The DNA here is from genome assembly GCF_051364985.1 of Microbacterium sp. I2. Classification (NCBI taxonomy): domain Bacteria; kingdom Bacillati; phylum Actinomycetota; class Actinomycetes; order Micrococcales; family Microbacteriaceae; genus Microbacterium; species Microbacterium sp. I2. The sequence goes on along the minus strand of NZ_JBLWIH010000001.1, from coordinate 677,736 downwards.
CGTTCCGCGAGCTCGGCGCGTTCTGAGCGTCCCGGTCAGCGGCGCGGTCCCACGCCGACGATCGCGGACGCGTCGTCGTCTACGGAGGCGGTGGAGTTGCGCACCACCAGGGGCGAGGCCTCGTAGATGCGGTGCGTCGGCGCGGCGGGATCATCCAGTTGCCACATGAGCAGCTGCACGGCGGCACGCCCCTGCTGGTGCGGGCGCTGCTGCAGCGTCGTCAGCGAGAACATGTCGGCGTAGGCGTGATCATCGATGCCCACGACGCTCAGCCGGTCGGGCACGCGGATACCGAGCCGGCGCGCGGCGATGATCGCCCCGACGGCGACCTCGTCGCAGACGCCGACGATCCCGGTCGGGCGCGTCCGGCGGTCGCCGAGCAGTTCGACGGCCGCGCCGTATCCGCCCGGCAGGGTGACCTCGGACTGCACGTGCCGGGCGGATGCCTCGAGCCCGGCATCCCGCATCGCCGCGAGGTACCCTTCGCGACGGCGTGCATCGCCGAAGCTCGTCCGCCGCCCCTCCGGGTCGCCGCCGAGGAACGTGATGGACCGGTGCCCGAGCCCGATCAGGTGGTCGGTGGCGATGCGTCCCGCCGCTTCGTCGTCGATCGAGACGGCATTGGTGCCGGCGTCGTAGCCTCCGACGCTCACGACCGGCTTGCCGAAGGCCACCAGTCGTTCCAGCTCTCGGGCGTTCGGCTCGATGCCCACCGCGATGAGGCCGTCGAACCTCTTACGTGCGAGGAAGTGCTCGAACATCTGGCGTCGCGCGACCGATTCCGGGGGAGCGCCGTACAGGGCGAGGTCGTACTGGCGTTCCAGCAGCGCGTCCTGGATGCCCTCGAGCACCTGAGCGAAGAACCAGCGATCGAGCGAGGGCATGACGACGCCGACGGTCTGGGTGCGACCGGTCACCAGGCTGACCGCGCTGGTGGTGGGGACGTAGCCGAGGGCGGCCGCAGCATCCTGCACCCGGGACCTGGTCGCCTGCGAGACGTACCCCGCTCCGGTCAGTGCGCGGGACGCCGTCGACTTCGACACGCCTGCCAGACGCGCCACGTCGGCGATCCCCGCCATCGGGTCCTCCTCGAGGTCCCGCGGACGCCGCCGTCGCGCGGGTGAATGGAACCGGTTCCAGCGCCCATTGTGCCGCGTGCCCTTCTGGTACGCCACCCTGATCCCGCTGTTTACCGAGTTGTGATCCAAGACGATTGTGCCGTTCCCGCACATCCCCTAGCGTGAGCATGGAATCGGTTCCCGAAGGAACGCGCGGAGGCCGGCACGGACGCTCCGCGATCTCGATGAGGAGGACGCATGAGGATTCACAGACGCGGTCGCGTGCTTGCGGCAGTGGCGGGCGTGGGAATCGCGACGCTCGCACTCGCCGGCTGCACCGGCGACATGGAAGAGGGCGGCGGCGAGGCCGACTGCTCCGATTACGAGGAGTACGGCACCTTCGAGGACGCGGCCGTCACCATCGGCGGCACGATCCTCGACCTCGAGGCGGACCGCCTGGTGGAGTCGTGGAGCGACTTCGCCGAGTGCACCGGCATCGAGATCGACTACCAGGGATCGAGCGAGTTCGAGGCGCAGATCGCGGTGCTCGCCGAGGGCGGCAACGCGCCCGACATCGGCATCGTGCCGCAGCCCGGTCTGCTGGCACGTCTCGCTCAGGGCGGCTGGCTGATCCCGGCGTCCGAGGCGGTCGAGGCCAACGTGGACGAGTTCTGGTCCGAGGACTGGAAGACCTACGGCACGTACGACGGCACGTTCTACGCGGCGCCGCTGATGGCGAGCATCAAGGGGTACATCTGGTACTCGCCGACCGAGTTCGAGGAGAACGGCTGGGAGATCCCCGCGACGCTGGACGATCTGTCCGCGCTGTCGCAGGAGATCGCCGATGCCGGCGACCACAAGCCGTGGTGCGTGGGTCTGGAGTCCGGTGAGGCCACCGGCTGGCCCGGCACCGACTGGATCGAGGACTACATGCTCCGCCTGCACGGGGCCGACGTGTACGACCAGTGGGTCACGCATGGCATCCCGTTCAACGACCCGCAGGTCGTCGAGGCGTTCGACGCTGTCGGGGAGTACCTCAAGAACGACGACATGGTCAACGGCGGCATCGGCGACGTGTCGACGCAGATCAGCGAGGCCTTCCAGACGGCCGGCCTGCCGATCCTCGACGGCGAGTGCTCGCTGCACCACCAGGCGTCGTTCTACGAGACGTTCTGGAACCCCGAGGGTGGCGACGAGGTGGAGGTGGCGTCCAACGGCGACATCTTCGGCTTCCTCCTGCCTCCTGCCAACGCAGGGGACCCGCTGTCCGTCACCGGCGGTGGCGAGTTCCCGGTGGCGTTCCGCGACGCCGAAGAGGTGGAGGCGGTGCGCGCGTACCTGTCGAGCGACACGTGGGCGAACAACCGCGTCAGCCTCGGCGGCGTGATCAGCGCCAACACGGGCGTCGACCCCGAGAACGCGTCGAGCGAACTGCTCGTGCAGTCGATCGAGATCCTCCAGGATCCCGAGACCACGTTCCGGTTCGACGGATCCGACCTGATGCCCGGTGCCGTGGGCGCCGCGTCGTTCTGGCAGGGCATCGTCGAATGGGTCGGTGGCGCAGACACCCAGTCGGTGGTCAACGAGATCGATGCGAGCTGGCCCGCCAGCTAGCTCGCCGGTGAGTTGTCCGAGGCGGGACGTGCCCGCCTCGGACAACTCCCACCCCTCGCGCGGCCGGCGGCCGTCGCGTGCTCCCTTCGAAGACGAAGCAAGAGAGGCGATCGATGACTACCGGCGATCTGCTGGGCAAGATCCTCCAGGTGGTGATGGGCCTCGCGGTGTTTGCCGCGATCGTCGGGGTGCTCATCCTGCTGATGGGTCGCTCACCCAAGAAGGGCCGGGACTACTGGCAGCTGCTGTGGTTCCTGCTTCCTGCCCTCGTCCTGCTCGCCATCGGGCTGGTGTGGCCGGCGATCCGCACGACGGGGCTGGCGTTCCTGGACTCATCGGGCAACTTCAGCTGGGCGAACTTCGTGTGGATGTTCACCCAGCCTGCCGCGATCCGCACGCTGATCAACACGGTGGTGTGGGTGCTGCTGGTCCCGACGTTCTCCACCGCACTCGGCCTCGCGTACGCGGTCTGGATCGACAAGTCCCGCGGTGAGCGCTATTACAAAGCGCTCGTCTTCATGCCGATGGCGATCTCGTTCGTGGGCGCCGGCATCATCTGGCGCTTCGTGTACGAGTACCGCTCGGGGGAGCGCGAGCAGATCGGCCTTCTCAACGCACTCGTGGTGGCGTTCGGCGGAGACCCGGTCCAATGGATGCAGTCCGACCCGATCAACACCGTGCTGCTCATCGTCGTCATGATCTGGATCCAGACCGGGTTCGCGATGGTGGTGCTCAGCGCTGCCATCAAGGGCATCCCGACCGAGCAGATCGAAGCGGCCATGCTCGACGGCACGAATCCCTGGCAGCGGTTCCGCAACGTCACGGTTCCCGGCATCCGCGGGTCGCTGGTCGTGGTGCTGACCACGATCTCGATCGCGACGCTGAAGGTCTTCGACATCGTCCGCACCATGACCGGCGGAAACTTCAACACCAGCGTCGTGGCCAACGAGATGTACGTGCAGGCCTTCCGCGCCAGCGAGATCGGCAGAGGGTCGGCGCTCGCGGTGATCCTGTTCGTCCTCGTGCTGCCGATCGTCATCTACAACGTCAATGTGCTCCGCAAGCAGAGGGAGATCCGATGAGCGTGGCCCCCGTCGACCTGCCCGTCGACAAGGATCAGGATGCCTACCAGGAGGCCATCGCCGGAACGAGGGGTGGACGGGCCAAAACGCGCCTGACCTCCCGGACGGCCACCGTGGCCGCTCTGATCATCGCGGTGCTGTGGACGATCCCGACGTTCGGGCTCCTCATCTCCTCGTTCCGGCCGGCCGAGCTCATCCAGACCACCGGCTGGTGGACGATCTTCCAGAACCCCGGCTTCACGCTCGACAACTATCGCGATGTGCTGTTCTCGCCGTCGCAGTCGTCGCCGCAGCTGGGCGCATACTTCGTCAACTCGCTGGCGATCGCGATCCCGGCGACCATCTTCCCGCTCGTGTTCGCCTCGATGGCCGCCTACGCGTTCGCCTGGATCCGGTTCCGCGGTTCGGGCTGGCTGTTCGTCTTCATCTTCGCGCTGCAGATCGTGCCGATCCAGATGGCCCTGGTTCCGCTCCTCCAGACCTTCTCGACCTGGCTGCGGCCGGGCCAGGAGTGGCTGCACGACATCATTCCCATCATCCCGGTGCAGAACTACCTTCCGCTGTGGATCGCGCACACGATCTTCGCGCTGCCACTGACGATCTTCCTGCTGCACAACTTCATCTCGGAGATCCCCGGCGAGGTGATCGAGGCGGCACGCGTCGACGGCGCCAGCCACAGCCAGATCTTCTTCCGCGTCATCCTGCCTCTGGCGACGCCGGCGATCGCGTCGGTGGCGATCTTCCAGTTCTTGTGGGTGTGGAACGACCTGCTCGTGGCGCTGATCTTCTCCGGGGGCACACAGGACGTCGCACCGCTCACGCAGCGATTGGCCGAGATGGTCGGATCCCGCGGACAGGATTGGCAGCGCCTGACGGCGGGTGCGTTCGTGTCGTTGGTCGTGCCGCTGATCGTGTTCTTCTCGTTGCAGCGCTACTTCGTACGGGGCCTACTCGCCGGCAGTACGAAGGGGTGACGGTCCCGACATAGGCTCCATCCGGCACCGCAGCGGCCTGGACTCCCGGCGCGTGAGCCCGGCCTGGCGCCGAGGCAACGGGCTCGTTTCAGCTCGCGCAGCCGAGCCGCGCCTGGACCGCCTGCATCGCGTCGATCTCGGCGGTCTGACCGGCGGCGATGCTCTCGGCGACAGTGAGTGCGCGGGCGTCGGTGCCCAGCTCGACGAGCGCCTCTGCCATGGGGATCGCTCCCTCGTGGTGCCGGATCATCAGCGAGAGGAACAGGCAGTCCGCCTCCTGGCCGGTCGCGTCCTCGAGCGCGTCGAGTTCATCGTCCGACGCCATGCCCATCGCCTCGCGCGCCTCTTCGTCGGTCATCGGCTCGTCGGCGGGCACGCCGTGTGCGTGGCCCGCGTCGGAGTCCGACATCCAGGCCATCATCGGCTCGGAGCCGGCTTGCGAGAGCCCCCACTGCACCAGCCAGTCGTACATCTCGCCGCGCTGGCCGGACTGACCGGTGGCGATGTCGTACGCCAGGACGCGCATTTCCTCGTCGTCGGTCTTGCGGTAGATCTCCATGGCCATCTCGATGGCCTGCGAGTGGTGTACCTGCATATCGCGCGCGAACCCCGCCTCGGGCGAGCTGGTGCCGGGGGCGGCCGACCCCTGCGCGCCGAAGGTCGAGAACCGGCCGACGGCGAAGGCGATCGCGCCGATCGCGAGCAGCACGAGCGCGATCGCCCACCAGCGCAGCGGGCGCTGGTTCGGCGTCGCGGCGTCGCTCACGCCCGTTACTGCTTGCCGGGGGCGTTGAGCGCCCCGCTGCAGGACGCGTTCGGCTCGGGCACGTTCTGGCTGCGCCAGTACTCCTCGAAGAACTGGCCGATGCGCTCGTCGTCAGCAGAGTCGAGCTTGAGCTGGTGGTTCCAGGCCGACAGCACGACGGGAGAGTCGAGGCCCTCGTACGGCGAGAGCACGACGTAGCTCGAGGGAAGCTCCCCTCTGAGTGTCGAGAGCTCCTCGTCCGACAGGGCGTCGGCGTCGTAGGTGACCCAGATCGCGCCGTGCTCCATGGAGTGCACCGCGTTCTCGTCGGGGACGGGCTGGTCGTAGATGCCGCAGTTGAGCCACACGGCGTTGTGCGGGCCGCCGGCGGGCGGCGACTGCTCGTAGTCGACCTCGCCCTCGACGTGCTCGGTGGCGTTCTCGAACGTCTCGACGCCCTCGATCTCGACGCCATCGCTGCCTGCCTCGTACTCCTTCGGCGGCGGCGGCGCGAAGACGATGGATGCCACGATCAGGCCGATGATCGCCACCGCGGCCGTCGAGCCGACGATCCACCAGACCAGCTTGCTGCGGCGGCGCTTGGCGAGCTGCTTCTGGTACTCGGCCAGCTTCTCCTGGCGCTTCTGCTCGCGCTGCTGCTTGACCGTCAGGTTGATCTGAGCCTGGGTCGCGGGGTTGCCGCTGTTGCGCTTGTCGGCGGGGGTCATGTGTGCGTGATCTCCACTATCGGCGAAGGGCTCGGGCGCCCGGCATGGCAGCCCGCGGGCAGGCGACGGACTGCCCTCATCCTATGCGAGCGCATGCGATGCCGACTGAGAGGCGACCGACAGTGCGATAGCATCGAAAACTCGAATCGATTCGACTCCGCCGCCTCTCTCGAAACGACATACGTTGCTCGACACTGCCTCCGTTCCCGTCCAGCGCCCCGACGACCGTAACCCGGTCGAACTCCCGCCGACCGCGACCGGCGCCATCCGCACCCTCGGGAGCAATCCGGCCACCGCGCCGATCGTCCTGCACCCGGGGGACTCGATCACGACCCGTCGCCGGGTGCTCTACATCATCCTGCTCGGAGCGCTCACCGCCCTCGGCCCCTTCACGATCGACCTCTATCTGCCCGCGTTCCCCGCGCTGGAGGAGGACTTCCAGACCACGGCCGCGGCGATCCAGCTGACCCTCACCGGAACGATGATCGGCTTCGCGCTGGGTCAGCTCATCGTGGGTCCGCTCAGTGACAAGGTCGGCCGGCGCCTGCCGCTTCTCGTGGTGACCGCGCTCCACGTCGTCGCGAGCGTCGCGGCGGCCCTCGCCCCGTCGCTCGAACTGCTCTCGGTCGCCCGCGTCTTCATGGGCGCCGGCGCGGCGGCCGGCGGCGTCGTCGCCGCGGCGATCGTGCGCGACCTGTTCGGCGGACGCCGGCTGGTCGTGATGCTCTCGCGGCTCGCGCTGGTCTCGGGCGTCGCGCCCGTCCTGGCGCCGCTGGTCGGCTCGGCCCTGCTCCTCGTCGTGTCATGGCGGGGCATCTTCGTCGTGCTCGCGATCTACGGGGCGGTGATGCTCGTCTCGGCGATCGTCTTCCTCCCCGAGACGCTTCCGAAGGCGCGCCGGCACGAGAGGGGCGCGACCACCGTCTGGCAGCGCTATCGCAGCGTCTTCAGCGACCGTGTCTTCATCGGCGTTCTCATCATCGGCGGCATGACTTTCTCGGGACTGTTCTCGTACCTCTCGGCCTCGCCGTTCCTGTTCCAGGTGACGTACGCCTTCGACCCACAGCAGTACGGGGTGCTGTTCGCCGTCAACTCCCTCGGCGTCGTGCTCGGCGTCCAGGCGGCGGCCCGCCTCGCGGCGCGCTTCGGGCCGCAATGGGTGCTGGCCTGGTCGACCGCGGTGCTGCTGGTCGCGGCATCCGTCATCATCCTCGCCGACCAGCTCGGCCTCGGCCTGTGGGGAACGGTCGTGCCGCTGTTCGTCTTCATGACGGCGTGCGGCTTCTCGTTCCCGTGCGTGCAGGTGCTCGCTCTCGACCGGCACGGCAAGGCGGCCGGCACCGCGCAGTCGGTCGTCGGCGCGACGAACTTCGGCGTGGCAGGCATCATCTCGCCGTTGGTCGGCTGGATCGCGAAGGATGCCGGCATCACCGCGACCACGATGGCCACGGTGATGGTGGGATGCGCCGTCGTCGGCGTGCTCTCACTGTGGCTCGTGGTGCGCCCGCGCACTGTCGAGCGGCTCGCGCCCTGACTCAGGGCTGCGATTCCCGCACGGGCTGCAGTCGGAACAGGCGCACCTGCCTCCCGGACGACCTCTCGTAGTTGCGGTAGCCCGGCCACTGCGTCTCGATGCGCGCCCACACCGCGTCGCGCTCGTCATCGGGCACGAGGCTCGCCCGCACCGGCATGCGGCGTCCGCGCACCGTGATCGCGGCATCCGGATTCGCGATGAGATTCGAGGTCCACGCGGGATGCCGGGCGCCGGCGAAGTTCGTGCCGGCCACGATGGCGCGTCCCTGACCGTCGGGTGTGTACATGAGCGGGGCGTCGCGCGGCTCGCCCGACCGGGCGCCGACCGTGTGGAGCACGAGCGAGGGGACGAGCAGCGCGCTCACCTGCACGCGTCCGCGCGAGACCCACGTGACGAATCGCTCGAGTGGAGGGAGCAGTGCGGGCCCGAGCACGCGGCGGAACAGGCGGGTGCGGGTGAGCGGCGCGATGGCGGCGCGCACCACATCGACGACGGAGGTCATGGCACTCATCCTCACAGATGGGTCCGGTCCGGTGTGGCGGTGCGAAAACACGGGTCGGTGACGGCGACACGCCGTGACCGTCACCGCGGCGCGGCGTGTCGCCGTGACGGACTGGTGTTTTCGCACCGGGGGCTCGGGGCTGGGGCTGGGGCTGTGACTCGGGCTGGGACGGGGACGGCGGCCGGGACGGGTGACGGATGCCGGGACAGGGGCGGGCGGGGGTAGCGGTGCGAAAACACGGGTCGGTGACGGCGGCCGGGACACGTGGCCGGGTGCCGGGACGGGGGACGGGTGCCGGGACAGGGGGCGGGCGGGGGTAGCGGTGCGAAAACACGGGTCGGTGACGGCAACACGCCGTGATCGTCACCGCGGCGCGGCGTGTCGCCGTGACGGACTGGTGTTTTCGCATGCAGGTCGGGCGGGGAGCGGGGCGCGACAGGCAGAATGGGGCGATGACCGAAGGGCAGCGGCGGGTCGCGGGGAACGTCACGGCGTTCCTCGTGGTCGGCGGCGCGCTGACCGTGCTGGCGTGTCTGCTCGGATGGTGGATCCTCGCGCGCGGCGATCAGCCGTTCGGCATCGACATCGCGTGGAACGCACAGGTCACCGCGTGGTTCCACCCGGCGCTGCTGGGCTTCTCGCGCGTCATGAACTGGGTCGGCGGCGGCTGGTTCGGAGTGCTGGTGGTGCCGATCGGCGGCGCGATCGGGCTCGTCCTGCTGCGAAGGCCGTGGGCGGCGGCCTACTTCCTCGCTGCGGAGGCGGTGTCGGCCGGCGGCGTGCAAGTGCTCAAGCACCTGTTCGGCCGGGTGCGCCCGGACGAGATCCTCGTCGTGTCGGACTACGGCTCGTACCCGTCGGGTCACGTCGCCAACGCCGCGACGCTCGCGGTGGCCGCGGTGGTGATCTTCCCCCGGATCTGGGTCGCCGTGGTCGGAGCGGCCTGGGTCGTGCTGATGGCGTTCAGCCGCACGTACCTGCATGCGCACTGGCTGAGCGACACCCTCGGCGGGGCCCTCATCGGGGCGGGCGCGGCGCTTCTGGTGGCCGCGGCATTCGCGGTGCCGATGACGCGGGAGAGAACGGATGCCCCGGCGAGAGGCCCGTGGCTAGGCTGAGCGCATGATCCCCACGCCCCCTCCAGCCGCCGCTGGCGCGTCGCCCGGAGCCTCCGGGCGCGTGGGCCCAGCGCCCGAGTCGCCCGCATCGTCCGATCCCGCCGCCGACAGCGCTGTCGCCGCCGCCGAGGCTGAACTGACGCGTCTGCGCGCCGAGGCCGAAGCGGCCGAGGCCCAGCTGAAAGCGGCCCAGGCCAAGGCCGCCCTCGCCGCCGCCGAAGCCGCCGCCGCGAAATCCCGCGCCGCCACCGCCCAGCCCGCCCAACAGCCTCCGGACGCCACGACCTCGGAGCCCGCAGATCCGTCTGATGCGCCGGCCCCGGGGCAGACCTCGGTCGCCACGACGTCAGGGCCCGCGGGAGCGCCCGCCGGGCTCGAAGCAACGCAGGAACAAACTCCCCAACCAGCCACGTCTCAAACGCAACCAGCCACGTCTCAAACGCAACCAGCCACGTCTCAAACGCAACCAGCCACCTCTCAAACCGAACCCGGCCCGCTGACCCCCGAAGAGATCGAAAAGATCACCACCGGATACACGTTCACCTCCACGACCCTCGACCTCGGCGCCCTCGTCAACGGCGACGCTGTCCCGTCTGCGCAGATCCGCATCCCGCTGGGCATGATGAACCGGCACGGGCTCGTCGCCGGCGCGACGGGCACGGGCAAGACCCGCACGCTGCAGGGTCTCGCCGAGCAACTGGCTGCGAAGGGCGTGCCCGTCTTCGCCGCCGACATCAAGGGCGACCTTTCGGGGGTGGCGACCCCGGGTGAGCCGAGCGAAAAGTTGCTGGCGCGCACGAAGGGCATCGGGCAGGACTGGGAACCCGAGGCGTCCGTCACGGAGTACTTCGCGCTCGGCGGCATCGGCAAGGGCGTGCCGGTGCGGGCCACGGTCTCGGGATTCGGGCCGCTGCTGCTGAGCAAGGTGCTGGGTCTCAACGACACGCAGGAGTCGAGCCTGGGCCTGGTGTTCCACTACGCCGATGCCAACGGTCTCGCGCTCGTCGACCTGTCCGATCTGCGCGCGGTGCTGACGCATCTCACGAGCGATGAGGGCAAGGCCGAGCTGAAGGACCTCGGCGGCTTGTCGGCCGCGACGGCCGGCGTGATCCTGCGCGAGCTCATCACCTTCGCCGACCAGGGCGCCGACGTGTTCTTCGGCGAGCCCGAGTTCGAGGTGACCGACTTCTTGCGCACGGCATCGGATGGACGCGGGGTCATCAGTCTGCTCGAGGTGCCCGGTGTGATCGACAAGCCCGCGCTGTTCTCGACGTTCCTGATGTACCTGCTCGCCGAGCTGTTCGAGCTGCTGCCCGAGGTGGGGGATCCCGATAAGCCGAAGCTGGTGTTCTTCTTCGACGAGGCGCACCTGCTGTTCAAGGACGCGTCGAAGGACTTCCTCGCCGCGATCGTGCAGACGGTGCGGCTCATCCGATCGAAGGGGGTCGGTGTGTTCTTCGTGACGCAGACTCCCAAGGACGTTCCGTCGGATGTGCTGGCCCAGCTCGGCTCGCGCGTGCAGCACGCGCTGCGCGCATTCACCCCCGACGATGCGAAGGCGCTCAAGGCCACCGTGGGCACATATCCGACGTCGGGCTACGACCTGGAGCGCGTGCTGCAGGAGCTGGGCACGGGCGAGGCGATCGTCACCGTGATGAGCGAGAAGGGCGCGCCGACGCCCGTCGCCTGGACGCGTCTGCGCGCGCCGCTGGGCCTGATGTCTCCGACGCCCGATCCCGCGATCGAAGCGGCCGTGAAGGCATCCCCGCTGCTGGCGAAGTACGGCACCGCGATCGACCGTGAGTCGGCTCGCGAGATCCTGACGGCCAAGATGAAGGCGGCCGACGAGGCGGCCGCGGCAGAGGAAGCGGCGCTCGAGAAAGCCAGGATCGACGCCGAGCTCGCCAAACAGCAGGCCGCGATCGACAAGGCGAACGCCGCCGCGGAGAAGAAGGCGCAGCAGGAGTACGAACGGCTGCTCAAGAAGACCTCGGGCACCACACGCACTTCGAGTCGCTCGCGGGCGGCGGAGAAGTCGCCGATCGAGCAGATTCTGAACTCCAAGACGACCCAGACGATACTGGGCGGGGTGATCCGCGGGATGTTCGGCACCGGCAAACGCTGAACCCACCCGCCCGCGGGCGTTCACGACCGAGATGGCGGAGCGGGATGCCGCCGAGCTCGACCACCTGCGCGAGCGGTCGTTGTCGTGGGCCGATGCCCGGCCGGTGAGCTGCTCTCCGACGGGCCGTGCGCGGGACAACGAGCCGATCACGCCCGGATGCCCGGGATGCCGTCGTGGAGCCGTCAGCTCGCGCTCGCGGAGGCGGTCCCGCCCGTCGCCGAACGCGAGTTCATCGGCGTCCTCGAGGCGCAGGGCACCGGCAGGGTCGCGCTCGCGTCGCTGGTCCTCGACGGCGACCCGCACCCCGATGTGCGGGAATCGGCGGAGTGCGTTCTGGTGCGCGCGGCGGAAGACGCCGAGACGCTGGAGGAGTTGCTCGCGGCGCTGCGATGAGCGCGGCGCTCGTCACGCTCACGCGGTCGAAACCGTCGCACGCGCCCGTATGTGACGACCGCGAGTGACGGTTTCGACAGCGCGAGCGGATGCGGTTGGATCAGGCCGGCCGCGAGTGACGGTTTCGACAGCGCGAGTGGATGCGGTTGGATCAGGACGGCCGCGAGTGACGGTTTCGACAGCGCGAGTGGATGCGTCGGCGTGCGCGGATGCCGGGACCCGCGGCATCCGTCACCACCGGCTGAGGGGAGCCGACCGCGCGAGAGCTTCGGCAGCCTCCCGCAGCGCGCCGATATGGCGAGCGGCGACCGAGAGCCGCGCGAGGGCGATGGAGAGGGTCACGGCGCCGAGCGGACGGGATCGCTCGTCGTGGATGGGGACGGCGAGGCAGCCGCGGTCCGGCGCGAGCGTCGCGACCTGCTCGGTATAGCCGCGGACCGCGAAGGCGTCCTGGATCCCTTGGAGTTCGTCTGCCGAGGGGTGCACCCGCCAGTGCGGAGCGCCGGGGAGGTCACGCTCAGGATGCGCGAGGAGCCAGAGGTGCCCGCTCGCCGACCGGGCGGGGTCGGCGAGTAGCAGGTCGCGATCGGCCAACGGCTGGGCGGGGTCCTCGTCGAGGATCATGAGACCGGCGCGGTGGAAGCCGAACAGATGCACCGCCTCGCCCGTCTCTGCACGCAGCCGGTCGACGACCGCTGCGTAGTCGGGGCGGGCGTGGGCGCCCACCACGGCGGCGAGGTCGAGCACGCGAGCGCCCAGCATGAAGCCCGAGAAGTCCGCTCGCCGCACCAGATACTCGTCGCGGACGAGCGAATTGACGACGCGGTACACGGTGGCGCGCGGTGCGCCCACGGCGCGCGCGATGTCGGCTGCCGTCGTGCCGTGGTCGTGCCGCGCCACCTGCTCGAGGATCTCGAGCGCGAGGCCCAGGCCTCTCTCGGGCAGCGGCCCCCTCTCGGGAAGCCGCGCGTCGCGCTCGATGGCCGGCCCGGTCATCCGCGGACCGGGCCGTCGATGCAATCGGAGTCCACCGGCCAGTCGTGCACGCCGATCCGCGCGGCGACGGACGGATGGCGTGCGAGCCGCACCGCGCCGGCGACGACGAAGGCCGCGAGGACGCCGGCCGCCCACAGCAGGCCGATGGGATTGTCACGCAGCGTCGCGGCGAGGTAGAAGCCCAGCACCCCCGTGAGCCCCGTGAAGGGCAGCGTGCACAGCAGGGCCGTCCGCAAGGTCAGCTCACCGATGCGGGCGAGGAACACCGGCGCCGCGGCGCACACCAGGGCGTAGGCGAGGACGAAGCCGATGATCGAAGCAGGCGAGGTGATCAGGCGCAGGGCCTGCCTGCTGCCGCTCAGCGCGATGACGGTCACCGGCACGACGGTGACGAGCGCCGCGAGCAGGATGCCGCCGAGCGCCGGCACTCCGCGCCAAGAGGCGCGTCCGAACATCGTGGGCAGCAGTCCCTCGCGGCTCATCGCGAAGGCGAGGCGCGCGGCGGCGTTCGTCATCGCGAGCGCGCACGCGAGGAACGAGACGGCGACGATCGCGTCGATGAGCGACGCGAGGCCGGTGACCGCGGACAGCGACGCGGCTCCCGGCCGGTCGGCGACGATCGACAGCTGTGCCGCGGTGCCGACGAGCATGACCACGCCCGTCGCGCCGACGCTCACGAGGATCGCGCGCGGCACCGCGGCGAAAGGGCGTCGTGTCTCCGGTCCGAGCGCCGCGCCGCTCTCGAAGCCCACGAAGCCGATGAGGGCGAAGGCGACACCGGTGATGATCGCCTCGAGCGAAAAGTCGGAGGGATGCGGCACGAGCAGGCCGAGGTCCCACCGGGTGAGGCTCAGGGCCGCGATCGACAGGCCGAGGACGGTCACCACGGCCACGGATTCCAGGACGAGCAGGATGCGCGTCGACATGCGCAGACCCCGTGCGACCACGAACGCGATGACGGCGCCGAAACCGACCATGAGCGCGCACATGAGCGACGCCGGCGGCTCGCTGCTGCCCGTCATGAGTTGTGCGACCCGGCTCGCGCCTGAGCTGAGCGTGTTCATCGCGACGGCGAGGTAGCCGATCCCGAGTGCCGTGCCGGTCACGAGGCCGACGTGGGTTCCGAGGCCGCGGGCTGCGAAAGTGTAGAGCGAGCCGGTGCTCGCCACGCGGCGCGCGAACATGCCGATCACGAGCGCGACGCCAACGACGAGCGTGATCGTGATCGCGATGTCGAGGAACGCGAACGAACCACTGCGGGCGTATGCCGCGGCCGGATGGATGAGCAGCACTCCGGCCGGCGCCGTGGCGGCGACGGACTGCGCCACGACGTCGACGGTGCGCGCATGCCGGCGCCGCAGGCCGGCGAACGGCGAGCTCGGGCCGAGGTCCGTCCTCGTCCGTGCCTGCCTGATCGCATCCGCGAGTGCGCTCACGCGTCCTCCTCGAGCCGGTCGGCCTTGATGTCGCGAGGGTATCCACCGTGCGTTGCGCGCGACCGGCGGCCGTGTTTCGAGCGCGTGACGAGCGGTGAGAACGGATCGGCGGGATGCCGCGGCACTGTCTCACCGGGATTTCGTTCCGCGTTCGCGTGCGCACACCGCGGCGAAACGGCGACCGCGAAGAATCGGCCCCGACGTGAGCGCGAGCCGCGTCCTGGCCATCGAAAGGAATCCTGTGACTGACACACAGCTCTCTCCCGAGGGGGATTCGCCACCCTCGTCGGGCCGGCGCCCCTCCAAGTTCCGGCGACTCATGACGCCCCGCACGCTCGGCGTCGGATCGGCCGTCGCTGCCGGCGCGGCGGCGGTCGCTCTCGTCTTCGCCACCCAGACCGCGGTGCAGGCGACCTCCTCGCCCGAGGCGCCCGAGTCCACGCCGATCGCGGCCGACAGCACGGACGACGGCGCACCCGAGAAGGCGGAAGAGGTCGCGAAGCCGGCGGCGATCGCCGCCGCGTACGACCAGCTCTCGGGCGCCGAGGTGGAGTACGTCCGCTTCGTCGGAGCGCAGGACCCGGCATTCGCGGCCGGGGTCGACCTGTTCGGCGAGCCGGGGCTGCAGTTCCTGTCGACCGACGTCGCTGACCCACAGGCATACGGCGACGGGCAGCGCCGCCTGCTCTCGCTCTACTACGACTACGGCACCAACGAGACCGTCAGCATGATCGTGAACGTCACGACGGGTGCCGTCGAAGCGGTCGACAGGGCATCGGGCACCCAGCCTGCCCCGACCGACGCCGAGACCGCGCGCGCGTGGGAGATGCTCCTGGATTCCGAGTCCGCTCAGCCGATCGTCGATGAGTTCGCAGCCCTGACCGGCGGCTCCGCCCTGACCCCGGCATCCGCCGAGGTCCTGCTCACTGCGCACTCGTTCATCACCGATGCCGGCTCGTTCGGCGCAGAGTCGTGCGGCGTCGACCGCTGCGTGCAGCTGCTGGCCCAGATCGACGGCGGCGCCTTCCTCACCACCAGCACGTTCGTCGTCAACCTGTCTACCCGTACCGTCCTGACCGTCTCATGACCAGAGAGAGAAACCGAATGAAGCGAACACTCAGCGCGGCCACCGCGGTCGCCCTGCTCGCGGGGGGCCTTGTGGTCCTGTCCGCCCCCACGGCGGCCTCCGCCCAGACGATCACCGAGGCATCCTGCTCGGGCGACTCGCTCGTGTCGGAGACGCTCGAATCCGGCTCCGGCTGGCAGATGTGCTGGCGCATCGACTCGTATCGCGGCCTCGTGCTCGACAAGGTCGCCTACCAGCCGCGCGACGACGAGGCTCCGATGCTCGTGCTCGACTCGATCGCGCTCGCGCAGCTGAACGTGCCGTACGACACCGGGGCCACCGAGTACAACGACGTCACGACGTACCAGGTCGGCGGGCGCCGCCTTCAGGCCATCGCGGCGGTGGACTGCCCCGTCGGCGAGGTGCGCACCTCGTGGGTCGACGCGACGCGAGGTGAGATCCCGGCGATCTGCATCGGCGAGGAGGATTCCGGTCTCGCGTATCGCTCGAACATCAGCAACGACGCGCTCTACGCCGCGCAGGGCACCGACCTGGTGCTGCACACCGTGTCGCGCATCGGCTGGTACGAGTACCAGACGGAGTACCGCTTCCACGACGATGGCGAGATCTCGGTGCGCCTCGGCGCGACCGGCGACCTGTCGCCGAACGACTACGTCAACGTCGTCAACCAGGGCTGGCCGCTCGCGCCCGGTCAGGAGGACTTCGCGGTCAACCACTACCACTCGGCGTTCTGGCGTGTGGACTTCGGCATCGACGCGGGTGAGAACCAGCTGGTCGAGAAGTTCGCGACGACACCGACGGGGGAGTACGGCACCACGGGTGACACCGGCCACACCGCGATCCTCGAGACGCAGATCTCGCAGGTCACGAACGAGACCAAGACCGTCGGAGCGAACCGCGAGGCGTACCGGGTCGTGAACCCCGAGAGCCTCAACGCGGACGGGCACGCCCGCTCGTACGAGATCATCGTGCCGCGCGACCAGGCGTACAACCTCAACCCCGAGACCGACTACGACATCGCCTTCACGTCGGCCAAGTCGGACGAGATCCACGCCAGCCACAACCTCATTCCGTCGAAGGCGGGGCAGATGGTGACGGACTACATCGCCGACGGCGAGACGCTCGAAGACCCGGTGGCGTGGGTCAACGTCGGGTTCCACCACATCAACCGCGATGAGGACCAGAGCCCGATGCCGATCCACTGGCAGGGCTTCACCCTCTACCCGCGCGATTTCGCCGCACAGGCCCCGAACATCCCCGAGGGACGCAAGTGGGTCAACGGTGACATGCGCGGGGTGCCCAACCCGAACATCACGCCCACCCCGACGGCATCGCCGACCCCGACGGCATCGCCGACCCCGACGGCGACTCCGACCACGGAGCCGACGGCCGAGCCCACGCCGACGCCGACCACGACGCCCGGAAACGGCAACGGGAACGGCAACGGGAACGGCAACGGCAACGGCAACGGGAACGGGAACGGGAATGGCGGCGGCGAGACGCCGACGGCCGCGCCGGTGACGTTCGGCAGCGCCGAGGTCGCGCCCGGGGCGACGCAGACCGCGACCGCGGGCGGATTCACTCCCGGTGAGACCGTCAGCGCCGTGCTGCACTCCGATCCGGTCGACGTCGGAACGTTCGTCGCCGACGACGAGGGAACGGTGACCGCGCAGTTCATCGTGCCCTCGAGCACACCGGCCGGCGAGCACACGCTCGTGCTGACCGGCCAGACGTCGTCGCTCGTCGCCGAAGGCACCTTCACCGTGGCGTCGGCCTCGCCGTCGGCGATCCTCGGGGCGCTCGCCAGCACCGGCACCGACGCGAACCGCTGGGCGCTGTCTGGCCTCGTGCTCCTGGTCGCCGGCGCAGGGCTGGCCGCGACCGCGTGGCACCTGCGGCGCCGGGACGTCAAGGCGCTCGCCTGATCCGACCGCGGGGCGGTGCGTCGCGAACGCGCCGCCCCGCGGCATCCCTCCACCGCCGCATCGAAAGGACACCTTCATGCGCAGTCGCGTCGCCGGCATCGGGGTGGTGCTCGCCGCATCGATCGGACTCCTCGGCGTCACGGTCGTGACGCTGGGTCTCACCTCGCCGCCCGCTTCGGCCCCGGTCGCGGCGGCGAACGTCGATCCGGCCGTGACGGATGCCGCGACCGCCGCGTACCCGACGGTCGAGGACCACTGCTACATCGAGGGGATGATCCCGCACCATGAGCAGGCGCTCGAGCTCAGCTCCCTCGTGCTCGACGCGAGCGGAGTCGGCGAGCGCACGCGGGCTCTCGCGGAGTTCATCGTCGCCGACCAGTCGGCCGAGATCCAGACGATGCGAGCGTGGCAGGACGCATGGCGGCAGGCGATCCCCGCGGCCGCCGTCACCGAGGGTGGGCATGGAGACCATGCCCCGGCATCCGGTGCCGTACCTTCCGGGTGCGGCGATCACGGACACACCGGGATGAGGGGAATGGCCACGCCCGAGCAGCTCGCCGCTCTCGACGCGGCGGAGTCCGTCGCGGCCGAGCGCCTCTTCCTCGAGCTCATGATCGTCCACCACGAGGGCGCCCTCGACATGGCCACCCGGGCCGTCACCGAGGCGTCCAACGCGTTCGTCCGCAGCTCCGGCAAGCACGTCCTGGTCGAACAGGCGCGCGAGATCGGGGCGATGACGGACCTGCTCGCGAGCATGCCGTGAGGCGCACGTCAGCGGCGCGTCTGGTTCTTGCCGTCGTCGCGCCCGTCCTCGCGGCGGCGCTCACCGTCGCGGCGCTGGGCGCAGCGACCGTGCGCAACGAGTCGATGAGCCCGACGCTCCACGGCGGCGATATCGTCGTCTTCGATCGGTGGAGCACGCCGCAGCGCGGCGACATCGTGCTGTTCGTCGACCGCGAGGGCTGGTCGGGTCACGAAGACGCGGTGCTCGTCAAGCGCGTCGTCGGCGTGGCCGGCGACGTCGTCGTCTGCTGCGAAGCCGGCACGGGGCGCCTGCTTGTCAACGACGAACCCGTCGACGAGGCCTACGCCGGTGGCACCCGGCCGGGCGGTGACATCCCGTTCCGCGTCGCGGTTCCGGACGAGGCCATCTGGGTCATGGGAGACAACCGGTCCGAGTCCGCTGACTCGCGCCTCTCGGTCAGCCAACCCGGACGCGGTGCCGTCGCCCGGGCCGACGTTCGCGGCACCGTGCGTGCGTGGTGGGGCGGCTGACATACGGGATGCCGGTGCCTCCGGCATCCGTTCACCACAGCTCGACTTCCACCCACTGAGAATCGCGGGGCCACCCCTCGCGGCAGAGGCTTAGCCTGGGATCATGGCGACGAAGCCCCCGAAAGCCGATATCGACGAGAGCCGAGTGCGCTCCACCCGACCGAAGAAGGTCGCGGTGGGCGTGCCCGCTGTGCTGCACGCCCTGCAGATCTCGCAGGAGCAGATGGGCATCGCGCGTTCGGTGCAGACGCTGCTGCGGGTGAACCAGAAGGACGGCTTCGACTGTCCCGGCTGCGCGTGGCCCGAGGAGGACAAGCGGCACATCGCGGAGTTCTGCGAGAACGGCGCGAAGGCGGTCGCCGAGGAGGCGACGCTGCGGCGCGTCGGACCCGAGTTCTTCGCGGAGCACTCGATCGACGAGCTGCGCGGGCACGACGACTGGTGGCTGGGGCAACAGGGCCGGCTGACGCATCCGATGATCCTCGAGGAGGGTGCGATGCACTATCGCCCGATCTCGTGGGACGACGCGCTGCGGACGATCGCCGACGAGCTGAAGACTCTCGACGACCCGAACGAGGCGGTGTTCTACACGTCGGGCCGCACCTCGAACGAGGCCGCGTTCCTCTACCAGCTGCTCGTGCGCGGCCTCGGCACGAACAACCTGCCCGACTGCTCGAACATGTGCCACGAGTCCAGCGGATCGGCGCTGACCGAGACGATCGGCATCGGCAAGGGGACGGTCTCGATCGAGGACGTCCATGAGGCCGAGCTGCTGATCGTGGCGGGGCAGAACCCGGGTACGAATCACCCGCGCATGCTGTCGGCGCTCGAGAAGGCCAAGCAGCGCGGCGCCACGATCATCGCGGTCAACCCGCTGCCCGAGGCCGGGCTCATGCGGTTCGAGAACCCGCAGACCATCCGCGGTGTCGCATTCGGCGGCACCAAGCTGGCCGACGGATTCGTGCAGATCCGTCTCGGCGGCGACCAGGCGCTGTTCCAGGCGATCGGCAAGCACCTGCTTGAGGCCGAGGCCGCCGACCGCGGTGTGCTCGATCACGACTTCATCGCCGAGCACACCAGCGGATTCGACGCCTATCGACAGGCGATGACGGATGCTCCGTGGCGCGACTTCGTCGTCGCCACCGGTCTTCCCGAGAAGGCGCTGCGCCGCGTCGGCGAGGCGGTGCGCACCTCGAAGGCGACGATCGTGTGCTGGGCGATGGGACTCACGCAGCACAAGCACTCGGTGGCGACGCTGCGCGATGTCGTCAACGTGCTTCTGCTGCAGGGCAACATCGGCCGGCCCGGCGCCGGCGTGTGCCCCGTGCGCGGGCACTCGAACGTGCAGGGCGACCGCACCGTCGGCATCTACGAGAAGCCGTCGGCGGCGTTCCTCGACGCGCTCGACGCCGAGTTCTCGTTCGCCGCACCGCGCGAGCACGGCTTCGACACCGTGCAGGCGATCCGCGCGATGCGCGACGGCGGCGTCCGGTTCTTCATGGGGATGGGCGGAAACTTCGTCTCGGCGACGCCCGACACCGCCGTGGTCGAGGCCGGCATGGCCCGTGTCGGCCTCACGGTGCAGGTGTCGACGAAGCTCAACCGCTCGCACGTGGTGACCGGTCGGCGGGCGCTGATCCTCCCGACACTGGGCCGCACCGACCGCGACCGCCGTGGCGGTCGCGAGCAGCGCGTGACCGTCGAGGACTCGATGGGCGCAGTGCACGCCTCGCGTGGCCGGCTGGCACCTCCCGCGGAGGATCTGCTCAGCGAGGTCGCGATCATCGCCCGGCTGTGTGGGCTCGTGTTCGGCGGCGGAGCCTCGTCGCGAGATCAGGTGATGTCACGTACGCAGGACCTTTCGGGTGGGAATCGTCCTACCGCGGTGAAATCACCTGATCTGGTGGCGGCCGGTGCGACGACGGAGGTTCACAGCGGGTCCGACCGAGGGCTGCCCGAGCACGGAGCCGTCGAGACCCCCGACGCGCTGGCCTCGGCCGGGTCGCGGCATCCGTCGAACATCCCGCACGCCGATTGGGCCGAGCTCGAAGCCGACTACGCGCTCATCCGCGGTCACATCGCGCGGGTGATCCCAGGGTTCGAGGACTACGACGAGCGCATCCAGAAGGGGCGCACGTTCTTCCTGCCGAACGGTCCGCGGGATGCCCGCCGCTTCGCCACCGCCGACGGCAAGGCGCGGTTCACGGTCAACCCGCTGGAGTATCCGGTGATCCCGAAGGGACGCCTGCTGCTGCAGACGCTGCGCTCCCACGACCAGTACAACACCACCATCTACGGCAAGGACGACCGTTATCGCGGCATCCACAACGGACGCCGCGTCGTGCTGGTGAACGCCAAGGACATCACCGCCCACGGATTCGTCGAGGACGAGATCGTCGACCTCGTCTCGGAGTGGACGCGATCTGACGGCTCGATCGAGTACCGCCGGGCGGAGGAGTTCCGCATCGTCGCCTACCGGACGCCCCGGGGCAATGCTGCGGCGTACTACCCGGAGACGAACGTGCTCGTGCCGCTGGACTCCGTGGCCGATGTCTCGGGCACGCCGACGTCGAAGTCGGTCATGGTGAGGCTCGAGCATCGGCGCTGAGACCCGCGTGCCCGGCTGCGCCCGGCGGTCTTAGGCTGGTGCGGTGACCATGCGTGCTGCCGTCCTGACTGTCTCGGACCGCTCCGCCGCGGGCGAGCGCGAGGATGCGAGCGGCCCGATCGCCGTCGCTGCGCTGCGCGAGGCAGGGTTCGACTGCGCGGATGCCGTGGTCGTGCCCGACGGCGCCGACAACGTCGAACGTGCCCTGACCGCCGAGATCGTCGCGGGCGTCAAGCTGCTCATCACGACCGGCGGGACGGGTGTCGCTCTCCGCGACCAGACCCCCGAGGGCACTGCCCGCGTCATCACACGCGAGGTGCCGGGCATCGCGGAGGAGCTGCGTCGTCGCGGCGCCGCCGAGAAACCCGCCGGGATGCTGACACGGGGGCGTGCCGGAGTGGTCGACCCGCACGGCGTGCTCGTCGTGAATCTTCCGGGCTCGCCGGGCGCCGTGGCATCCGGGATGCCGGTGATCCTGTCCGTCGCCCGCCACGTTCTCGATCAGCTCGGCGGGGGCGATCACTGATGGCGGCCGTCCGCATCGCCGCGATCAGTGCCGAGCCGCTGGACCTCGATGCGCACCTGCGGGCCGTCGACGACACGACCGCGGGCGCCGTCACCACGTTCGTGGGCCGCGTGCGCGACCACGATCCGGATGCGGCAGCCGCCGTCGTCGCACTGGAGTACTCCGCCCATCCCGACGCCGAGGCGGCCCTGCGGCGCATCGCGGAGAGCGCCGTGGGCTCATCGGGGGCGCTGGTCGCCGTGTCGCACCGGATCGGGCGCCTCGAGGTCGGCGATGCCGCCGTCGTGATCGCGGTGGCCGCCGCGCACCGCGCCCAGGCTTTCGACGTGTGCCGCGCGATCATCGAGACGATCAAGACCGAGTTGCCGGTGTGGAAGCGGCAGGTCGAGGCCGACGGCACGGCCACCTGGCTCGGCCTCGGCGGCTGAGCGACCCCGAGTCCCCCCGGTTCAGCCGCCGGCGAACGGAGGCAGCACGTCGACGAGGTCATCGTCGGCGAGGGGCGTGGCGTCGCCGACGCGGGCGCCAGCCACGAGCACCGCGCAGCGCGGCAGGATGCCGCCGAGCTCGGGATACGCGTCCGAGACGGCCCGCCGCAGTTCACCAAGGGTCGATTCGGCGCGTCGCTCGGTGTCACGGCCGGTGGCGTCCTGCGCGGCCGCGAAGTAGCGGACGACGGCCACTACTGCTCCCACCCGGCGGCGGCCTCGGCGACGGCATCCAAGGCGGCGCGGATCTCGGCAGGATCCGTGCCCGCGCGCCCGGCGACGAGGCCGGCGACGAAGGCGCCCAGCGGCGCAGCGGGCCGGGCGACGCCGTTCGCGACGTCGCGCGTCAGATCCAGCACCGCGGCGACCGGCACGTCGTCGTCGGCCAGGCCGAAGCGCTCTCGCAGCGCGGCTGCCCACGCGTCGAGGGCTTCGGGCGGAAGGGTACGGGACTGCTCGCTCATGACGGCTCCTCAGCTCTGCGGTCCGGGGGTGTTGCCCTGTACGGCGGCGCGGCGGATCGCGCCTGTTCCAGATCCTCCCACGTGTCGACGTCGCGGGTCAGATCGTCGGCCACGGTGAGCACCGTGATCGCGAGGTCGTCGACGAGCGCGCGCACCGCCGCATCGCGCCCGCGATCGGGGAGAGCGGATGCTGCCGCCCGCAGCGCGCGCGTGCGATACACGCCGGTCAGCCACTGCGGGGTGCTCGACGCATCGCCGAGGCACACCCCGTCGGCGTCGGCGGGGAGGAGCACGATGTCGTCCACCAGCCGCCGCACCGCTGCATCGGCGCGAGGGAGGTCGCACGCGAGCACGAGCGTCCACTCGGGCTGGTCGCCGTCCGCCCACGACTCCAGAGCCGCGACGATCCCGGCGGCCGGGCCGCCGAAAGGCGGGTCTTCACGCACCCACCTGACCTCGAGACTGTCGTCGAGCATCGGCGCCACCACCGTGATCGGCCGGGCCGCAGCATCCGTCGCCGCTTCCACCGCGGTGCGCAGCAGCGTCCGTCCGCCGATCTCGAAGAGGGGTTTGGTCGCACCGTCGACGCGCGTGGCGCGACCGCCGGCCAGCAGGATCGCGCCCAGGCCGCCGGTCACGAGAGGCACGCGTGGGCCCGCCATCACGCCTCGTCGGAACGGTGCCAGTCGCCGCTCTTGCCGCCCGTCTTCGCGACGATCCGCACGTTCTCGATCGAGGTGCCCTTGTCGAGTCCCTTCACCATGTCGACGACGGCCAGGGCCGCGACCGTCACGGCCGTCATGGCCTCCATCTCGACGCCGGTGCGGTCCGCCGTGCGCACCGTGGCCTCGATCGCCACCCCGTCGTCGTCGATCGCGAGGTCGACGGCGGCGCCGTGGACGCCGATGACGTGGGCGAGGGGGAGCAGATCCGGCGTGCGCTTGGCCGCCTGGATGCCCGAGATACGCGCGACCGCCAGCACATCGCCCTTCGGCACGGAGCCGTCCCGGAGCGCCGCCACGACGTGCGGAGCGCAGCGGACGAAGCCCCGCGCGGTCGCCGAGCGGACAGTCGGCTGCTTGTGCGTGACGTCGACCATGCGGGCGTGCCCGGCCTCGTCGAGATGTGTGAATCCGGGGGATGATGCCGTGCTCATGAGATCAGCATGACATCGACGACGTCGCCCTCGGCCACCGTTTCGACCTCGGCGGGAACGACGGCATACGCCTCGGCCCTGCCGAGTCCGCCCGCGAGGTGCGATCCTCCCGCGGTCGCCGGAAGCGCCCGCCACTGGCGGGGATCGGTCCGATCGATCGTGACGGGAAGATACTGGCGGCGCCCCGGCGGCGTGCGCCAGGCCGCACCGGCCCGGAGCGCGACGATCGGGCGCTGCAGGACAGCGCGGCCCTGCATGCGCAAGAGAGCCGGCCGCACGAACGCTTCGAACGAGACGGCGGCGCTCACCGGGTTGCCGGGCAGACCGAAGAGCAGGGCACCCTCCGGGAGCCGCCCGAACCCCTGAGGCTTGCCCGGCTGCATCGCGATCTTCGAGAAGGCCATCGACTCGGCGAGGGTCGTCTTGACCACCTCATAGGCGCCCGCGCTGACCCCGCCCGAGAACACCACGACGTCGGCGCGGTCAGGGCCCGCGGCATCTGTCACCTCCGCCAGCAGCTGTTCGAGGCCGCCGCCCTCGTCGCGCACGCTCGCGCGCCGCACCACGACGGCGCCCGCCTCGGCGACGAGACCGGCCAGCAGGTGACTGTTCGATTCGGGGATCTGGCCGCGGCGCAGCGGAGCGCCGGGCTCGACGAGCTCGCTGCCGGTCGAGATGATGGCCACGCGGGGCTGCGCCGCCACGACGACGTCCGCCACCCCGCACGCCGCAGCCGCGGCGACCTGGAGCGGCCCGAGAAGCGTCCCCGCGGGCAGGACCTCGTTACCGTGCCGAGCGTCCTCGCCCGCGCGCCGGATGTGGGCGCCCGCTCCGCGCGGTGCTGCGAGCACGCTGATCGTGCCGAGCGAATCGTCCAGCCCGCCCGCGGTGTCTTCGAAGGGCACGATCGCGTCGGCGTCGGCAGGCACGGGCGATCCGGTCATGATGCGAGCGGCCTCCGTCGCGCCCAGCGCCGGATCGGCATCGGTGCCGGCGGGCAGATCCGCCACGACCCTCAACGAGACGGGGGTCGAGGCCGAGGCAGTGGCGACATCAGCGAACCGCACCGCGAAGCCGTCCATCGCCGAGTTGTCGAACACCGGGATGCCGACCGCCGCGCGCACCGGCTCCCGCAGCGTGCGGCCGCGGGCCCGGTCGAGCGGCACGGTCTCTGAGGGAAGGACCGCGGTCGCAGCCAGGACGTCGTCGAGGTGCTCCTCGACGGTGCGCAAGCCGCTCACGCGGGCACCACTGCGACTTCGCCGGCGCGGCTCCAGGCATCCATGCCGCCTGCGAGGACGGATGCCTCGATCCCGTCCGCGCGCAGAGCTCGAGCGGCGCGCTTCGCGCGCGCACCGACCTGGCAGACGACCACGACCGGTCCGGCGCCCGCCTGCGACGGATCGCCGAGGAGGTCGGCCAGCGGCACGAGCACCGATCCGGGGATCACACCGAGGTCGGTCTCGAACGGCTCGCGAACATCGAGGAAGATCGCGCCGGCGGCCTGTGCGGTCCGCGCCTGGGCGACGTCGAGATGCGGAACCGCTTCGGGCGCAGCATCCGTCGATCCTGATGCCGCCTCGTCGCGCTTTCTCGCGCCGGACGCCGTAGCCGCCGCCGCTTGTGCCGGCCGCAGCGGCACCTCGTCGGTGCGGCCGCGCAGTGCGTCGATCACGAGCACCCGCCCCAGCAGCGGCTCGCCCACGCCGGTGACGAGCTTGATCGCCTCGGTCGCCAGCAGGGCACCGACTTGCAGGCACAGCGAGCCGAGCACGCCGACCTGTGCGCACGACGGCACTTCGCCGACGTCATCCGGGGGATACAGGTCGGCGAGGACGATCGGCGCAACCCCGGCGGGTGGCGCGGACCAGAACACGGTCGCCTGTGCGTGGAACTCCTGCACGACCCCCCACACGAGGGGCACGCCGAGCTGCTCGCACGCCGAAGCGACGGCGGCGCGCGTCTCGAAGGTGTCGGTGCCGTCGATCACGACGTGCGCGCCCGCGAGCAGCGACGGCGCCGATTCCGGGGTGATGCGCGACGCCACCGCGTGGACGACGGTCGTCGGCGACAGTTCGCCCGCGACTCGCACGGCGGAGGCGACCTTGGGGGCGCCGACGTCGGACACCCGATGCATCACCTGGCGCTGGAGGTTCGAGGCCTCGACCACGTCGTCGTCGATCACGGTGATGGTGCCCACCCCGGCGGCCGCGAGGGCCAGCACGGCCGGCGATCCGAGGCCGCCGGCGCCGACCACGGCGACGTGGGCGGCGGCGAGGCGGCGCTGTGCGGGCTCGCCGAAGCCGGCCAGTGCGCGGTGGCGGGCGGTGCGGGTGCGCTCGGCGTCCGCCAGTTCGGCGACCGGCTCCACAAGCGGGGGAAAAGCCATGCCCACAGGCTACGCCGGGCGTGAGGCGCCGGGGCGAGCGGCGAAGCGTGCCCGCCAGCAGGTTGGGGGCACAGCGGGGGTGCGAAGCCCGCGGATTCCCGGGGTCGACGCAGACGGCAGGACGGATCCAGCCTGGACACGGGCAGGCTTCGCGCCTCGGCGGATGCTCCGCGGGCGGCCGGCACCCCGAGCACGACCAGGAAGTCGCACCTGCGGAGAAACTGACCGATTCGGGCCGCAACTGCGGGTGGTAGATTTGCGGGCATGCCCAGCTACAAGATCGCCGAGGCCGCCCGCCTGCTCGGCGTGAGCGACGACACCGTCCGGCGCTGGGTCGAGGCCGGCGCCCTGCCCACGACGGGCGCTTCGCCGACCGAGGTCCCGGGCGACGCGCTCGCCGCCCGCGCGGCCGAACTCGCGTCGGCGCCCGCCGATCCCGCCGACGTGCTCTCGAGCGCCCGCAACCGCTTCGTCGGACTGGTCACCCGCATCCAGCGCGACGGACTCATGGCGCAGGTCGACATCCAGTCCGGACCGCACCGCGTCGTCTCGCTCATGTCGGCCGAGGCGGCTGACGACCTCGAGCTGCAGGTGGGCTCGCTCGCAGCCGCGGTGGTGAAGGCGACGCACGTGATCGTCGAGACACCGAAGGGCTGACGGATGCCGCACGCTCACGCCGTCCTCGCCTCAGCCGCGCTCGCCGCAGCGGTCTGTCTTGCGCTGGGCGGCTGCGCAGCCGCCGGTCGCCCCCCGGGGACATCTGCGCCCGACCCGTCCGCTTCGGGTGACGCCGGCGAGCCGGCCGGCGAGCTGAGGATCTTCGCCGCCGCGTCGCTCGCGGCTGCGTTCGACGAGCTCGCGTTGCGGTTCGAGCAGCGGCATCCGTCCGTCGACGTCCTCCCCATCGCCTATGACGGCTCGGCCACCCTCGCGACCCAGCTGATCGAAGGCGCTCCCGCCGACGTGTTCGCGGCGGCCGACGAGCGGACGATGCAGCAGGTGGTCGACGCCGGACTCGCCTCTGAGCCCGTGCTGTTCGCGGGCAACACCCTCGTGATCGCCGTCCCGAAAGACAACCCTGGCGGGGTGAAGACGATCGAAGACCTCGGCTGGCCCGGCACGACCGTCGTCTTGTGCGCGCCGGCGGTGCCGTGCGGTGCCGCGGCCCAGAGACTTCTCGCCGACAACGGCGTCTCGGTGGCCCCCGCGAGCCTCGAGCAGAACGTCACGGCCGTGCTGACGAAGGTCGCCGCGGGGGAGGCCGATGCCGGCCTCGTCTACGCGACGGACGCTCTCGCCAGCGACGGCGTCCGCACGGTCGCCGCGGCAGGGGCAGAGCGTGTCGTCAACCACTATCCGATCGCCCCGATGCGCGAGGCCGCCAACACTGCAGCGGCCGAGGCGTTCGTCGCCTACGTACGGTCCGATGAGGCGCAGGCGGTGCTCGCATCTCTCGGGTTCGCGTCGCCGTGACCGCGCCGCAGACGGCGATCACGGCGCCGCATGGCTCGGGGACGCGTTCGGGCCGCGGCCGTCGTGAGGATCGCAGCGGCTTCGTCCCGCGCCTGCTCGCTCTGCCCGCGGTGCTCGGACTGGCCCTGCTGGTCCTTCCCCTCGGGGCACTGGTGTTCCGCGTGCAGTGGGACACCCTATGGCCGGACGTCACCTCACCCGAGGCGATGTCGGCGCTCGGGCTCTCACTGGCGACCGGTCTCGTCGCCACAGCGGTGTGCGTCGTGCTCGGGGTGCCGCTCGCGCTCCTCATCGCGCGCAGCGCCGACCGCACGGCGGCCGTGCTCCGTGCCGTCGTGACGGTGCCCCTCGTGCTGCCGCCGATGGTCGGGGGAGTGGCCATGCTGTTCCTGTTCGGCCGGACGAGCCCCGTGGGCGGCATGCTCGCCGAGTGGGGCATCCGCGTGCCGTTCACCACGGCGGCCGTCGTCCTCGCGCAGACGTTCGTCGCCCTGCCGTTCCTCGTGCTCGCGCTGGAGGGGTCGCTGCGCACGACCGGCGTCGGGTACGAGCAGACCGCTGCCGGACTCGGTGCCGGGCGCTGGACGATCCTGCGCCGTGTCACCCTGCCGCTGGCTGCCCCGGGCCTCATCACGGGCGTGGTGCTGTGCTTCGCGCGGGCCATCGGCGAGTTCGGGGCGACGGCGTTGTTCGCCGGCAACGCGCCCGGCGTGACGCAGACGATGCCGCTGGCGATCTACACCGCGTTCAACGGCGCCGGGGTCTCGCAGGGCACCGCAGTCGCCCTGTCGCTGCTGCTGCTGGTGACGGCGGTCGCCGTGCTGCTGCTCGTGCGCGCGTGGCGCGCGGAGCCGCCCCGATGAGCGCGGCCGGCGCGGCAGGGCTCGACGCTCGAGTCGTGGTGCAGCGCCATGGATTCCGACTGGATGCCGCGGTGCGCGCGTCGCGCGGAGAGGTGGTCGCCCTGATGGGCCCGAGCGGGGCCGGCAAGTCGACGCTGCTCGGCGTGCTCGCCGGCCTGACGTCTCTCGACGACGGGCATGTGCGGCTGGGCGGGCGGACGCTGGATGCCGCCGGCACGCACGTCGCGCCGTCACGTCGAGGGATCGTGCTGCTCGGTCAGGATCCTCGACTGTTCCCCCACCTCACGGCGCACGCGAATGTGGCCTTCGGCCTCCACGTGCACGGCGCCACGAAGGCCGAGGCGGCAACGGCCGCCCACGAGTGGCTGCGGCGCGTCGGCCTCGCAGGCGTGGCGGACCGGCGCCCCGCACGGTTGTCGGGCGGCCAGCAGCAGCGGGTCGCGCTGGCGCGAGCGCTGGCCACGACCCCGGCCGTGCTGCTGCTCGACGAACCTCTCACCTCGCTCGACGCCGAGACCTCGGCCGACGTGCGCGCGCTCGTGCATCAGCAGCTCGTCGCGACGGGCACGACTGCGGTCATCGCGACCCACGCCGCCGTGGACGCCGTCTCACTCGCCACTCGCCTGGTCGTGCTCGAGGCGGGACGGATCACGCAGGCAGGTCCGGTTCGGCACGTGCTCGCGGCTCCCGCGACCCGCTTCGCGGCAGCCGTCGCCGGACTCAACCGTGTGGAGGTTCACCTCGAGGGCGACCGCTGGCGCAGCGGTGCGCTGACGCTGACCCGCGCGGTCGGGGACGCGGCATCCGTCCCGCCGACGGGCTCGCCGGCCGCCGTCTTCGCCCCGGGTGCGGTGTCGCTGGCACCTCTCGGCGACGACGGGCCGCACGACCGGCCCGGGCGGGACGGCGAGTGGATCGCGCGGGTCACGCGGCTCGAGCAGACGCCCGCCGGCGTGCGCGTGCGCACCGGCGAACCCGACGTCGCCGCCGACATCGCGGCGGACCGCGCGGCCGCGCTCGACCTGACCCCCGGCACCGCTGTGCGGCTCTCGGTCGCACCCGGCGCCGTACGCTTCGTGTGACATGCGCATCGTCACGTCGCCGGCCCGCCATTCACGTGTCGGAATAGACTCGCCCGGTGACACGCATCCGCCCGTTCCACCCCGGCGACGAGCCGGCGCTCGCCGAGGTCTGCCTGAGGACGGCGGATGCCGGGGCCGACGCGAGCGGCGTCCTCGACGACGACGATCTGTGGGCCGAGATCTTCGTGCTCCCCTACGTCGAGCGTCATCCCGACTTCGCATTCGTGGTGGAGGCTGAGCACGGGCGGGTCGTCGGCTACATCGTGTCCGCGCCCGACACCGCGGCGTTCGAGGCGTGGTTCGAGACGCAGTGGTGGCCGCGGCACGCGGCGCGCTGGCCCGAGCCCGGCGCGGACGACTCGCGACAGGCCGGCATCCTCCGCTACGCGTACGGGCGGCGCGGTGCTCAAGCGCAACCCTTCGGTGAGGAGTACCCCGCTCATCTGCACATCGACCTGCTCCCCGAGGCGCAGGGCATGGGGCTCGGCAGGCAGCTCATCGCGCGTCTCGAGCTGGCCCTGCGCGGTGCCGGCGTGAGGGGACTGCACCTGGTCGCGTCCGCCGAGAACAGCGGAGCGATCGCGTTCTACCCGAGAGTGGGATTCGAGCCGCTGGCCTCACCCGATGGCACCCAGGCCTTCGGCAAGGTGCTCTGACCGTTCACGTCCCGATCAGCGGTACGTCCGACACCAGACGTTCCAGCACGGAACCCTGCGGCACGGCATCCGGGTCGTACTTGTAGCTGAGCTTCTGAACGATCGACGCATCCGCCACGAACTCCATCGCTTCTGGGCTCCACTGCTGCATCATGCCCAGCTGCAGCAGGTGACTCGCGGCGCTGGACAGTGCCGGCACGGCGTCCCACTGCCCGCGGATCTCGGGTACGAGGTCCTGCAGCACATCGAAGATGCGGTGGTAGAGGAAGTAGTCCGGGATGCCCCCGTGCTCGGTCCACCACGCCTTCAGGGCCAGGCGCTGCAGCCGGATGAGCGGGGTGCCCGCTACCGCGGCGATGAACCAGTTGCCGATCTGGCGGTGCGTCCAGCGGGGATAGAGGGCGCCGGCCGACAGCAGCGGTTCGACCGCCGCCGGAAGCGGCCGGGGCGCCCAGCAGGTCGCGTCCACCCAGATGCCGCCCCGCTCATCGAGCACGCTCACGCGCACGAAGTCGGAGAAGTGCGCAGGATGGTCCTTCTCGAGTGGTCGGGCGACGGCATCCGGGATCTCCACCAACTCGCGTGCCGTGCGGCCATCGAGCACATGCAGATCCGGATGGTGCCGGCGCAGGTCCGCGATGCAGGCCTGCACCAGAGGCGGCGCCTGGTCGAGCGGCGAGTTCCAGAACGTGTAGAGCTGCAGGGCATCGCGGTCGACACGGGCGCCGTCACGCGCGGCGATGTCGCGTCCGTCGGCGCGTGTGCCTTGCTGCGGCAGGCCCGCCGCGGCGCGGAGGTCGGTGACCCGCGGGGCGAGGAAGTCCGACAGGGTGCGCCGCGCGACGAGTGCCGCGACCGGGTCGACGCTGTCGCGGAACCGGTCGGCGCGGCGCAGCTGCGCGTCGAGGCCCTCGAGAACGGGCTTGGCGTTCGACGGAGCCATGGGGCGAGCCTACGCGGGCCGCTCCATCCGCTCGGGGAGCACCTCGGCGAGGTCACGCACACGGCGGCGCTCATGCAGCGCGAAGGCCGTGTGCCCGCCGATGACGCGCTCGTCCACCATCACCCCGCCGTCCTCGTGCCAGCCGTGGCGCTCGTAGAAGCCGGCGGCGCGTTCGTTGCCCTCGAGCACCCAGAGGTGCGCGTGACGGAAGCCGGCCCCGCGGAGCGCCTCCTCTGCCGCAAGCAGCAGGGCGTGGCCGACGCCTCGCGACCATTCCGAAGGGAGCGCGTAGAGCGCGTAGATCTGGCCGTCGTGCGGACGCTCGCGATCGTCCGAGGGGCCCGCGGCGGCCCATCCGATCGGGGTGCCGTCGCGCTCGGCGATCAGGTCGCGCGTGCGCGCGTCGGCATGACGCCGGATCCAGCTCAACGCTCGCCGCTCGGACTCGGACTCGACGTCGAGCTGGTCGAGCACCTCCTGCGCGATCAGGCCGGCGTATGCGGCGCGCCATGTCTCGACCCGGATGCGCGAGATCGCGCGGGCATCGTCGCGCGTCGCCTCCCGCACCCGGACCACGCTCGTCATGCGCTCAGCCTGCCAGCGAGCAGGCCACGGGGCTACGCCCGGATGCGCCCCTCGTCGATGCGGACCACCCGATCGATGCGGCCCTCCGGCACGGTGACGTGAGAGATCAGCACGACCGCCTGGTCGTCGCGCACCGCGTCGAGCAGATCGGCGAGAAGCAGGTCGGATGCCTCGGGGTCGACCCCCGCCGTCGGCTCGTCGAGCACGAGCACCGGGAAGCCGCGCAGCAGCGCCCGCGCGAGCGCGATGCGCTGCGCCTGACCACCCGAGACGAGAGCGCCGCGCTCGCCGACACGCGCGTCGAGTCCGCCGCGCTCGCGCAGCCAGGCGCCGAGCCCGACTCGATCGAGGACGGCTTCGAGCTCGGCATCCGTCGCCGTCTCGCGCGCGAAGAGCAGGTTCTGACGGATGTCCTCGTCGAAGAGCATCGGATGCTGTTCGCACAGGCCGACCGTGAGCCTCACGTCATCGCCCGCGAGCTCGTGCACCGGACGTCCGCCGATCTCGTACGCCCCGTCGGTCTCGAGGAAGCGGACGAGTGCGTGGGCGAGGGTGGTCTTGCCCGCGCCGCTGGAGCCGACCACGAGGAGCCGCTCGCCAGGGCGGATGTCCAAGTCGATGTCGTGCAGCGACGCCGATGTCGTGGCCGGCCAACGCACGGAGGCGCCCCGCAGACGGATGCCGTCGCCGAGGACGGGTGCGATGCCGGTGGGGGCGACGCTCTCGTGGACGAGTCCAGGGGGAAGATCGGAGGGGAGCGCCGTCGCGATCCGCCCGGCCGATGCGCGAACTTGACGCCATGCGGCGGCGGCGAGGGGCACGGCGCCGAACACCTCGAACACGGCCATCGGCACGAGCACCACAACCGCGAGAGCGGGCCCGCTGAGGCCTGTGGTCGCGATGCCCGGAGCCGCGGCCAGCACGGCCACGATCGACGCGGTACCCGCGAGCAGCGAGACCAGAGCGGTCGTCCCCGCCTGTGCGCCCGCGCGACGGACCACGGCGCGGCGCAGCCGCGCGTCTGCGTCGGCGATGCGCGCGCGGCTCTGCTCCTTTGCGCCGAACGCGGCCAGTACGTCGAGACTGCCCAGATGGTCGAGGATCGCGTCGGCGAGCCGCGCGCGCAGCGGCGCGATGGATCGCTCGGCACGTGCACCGGCGAGCCAGCCCCACAGGGTGGCGATGCCCGCCGCGGCGACCAGGCACACGAGCAGGGTCAGCGCGGCGGGCCACCACACGACAGCGACGAGCACTACGGCAGCGATCGCCACGAGCGCCGACGAGACGAGCGGCTGCACGACACGCAGCGGGAGGTTCTGCAGGTCGTCCACGTCGTCGACGAGCGCGCCGAGCACCGAGCCCCGGCGCGTGCGTGCCAGTCCGTCGGGTGCGAGCGGCACGAGCCGCCGGACGAGGTCTGCCCGCGTCGAGGCCAGCCGGCGGAGCGCGGCGTCGTGACCGGTGAGGCGCTCGAGATAGCGGAAGACGGCGCGGGAGAGCGCGAAGAAGCGCACCCCGACGACAGCCGCCGACAAGTAGAGCACCGGTGGCTGCTCGCTCGCTCGGACGATGAGCCATGCGCTCACCGCGAGCAGGGCGACCGCGGATGCCTCCGAGGCGAAGCCCGCCGCGAGCGCCCACCAGAACCGCCGCGCCGGCGGCATAGCCCCCCGGAGCACCGTCCGTGCCGTCACGGGGCCTGTCCAGGAGGCCGTCGCACCGGCGCGGGCTCGAACGTCACGCGAAGTGGTCACGCGAGGACCTCGCTCGCCTCGAGGCGCACGACGGCGTCGGCGATGTCGCGGGCCGACTCGCGGTGCGAGATGAGCAGAACCGTGGCGCCGGCGTCGGCGAGCTGACGGATGCCGCGCCACAGCCGAGCCTCGGTGTCGGGGTCGAGGGCCGAGCTGGGCTCGTCGAGGGCGATCACGCGTGGGCGGCCCCGCAGGTGCCGATAGACGGCCCGGGCGACGGCGACCCGCTGCGCCTGCCCACCCGAGAGGCCGGCGCCCTGCACGCCGAGCTCGAGCACGGGATCCAGCGCTTCGCCGCAGGCGAGGTCCAGAGCGCGGCGGACGGTCGCGGCATCCGGCGCCGGGTCTCCCAGCGCGACGTTGTCGGCGATGCTGCCGGTGAGGAGTCCCGGCTGCTGGCCCGCCCACGCGAGCCAGTCCGACGGTGCGAGTTCGCGCACGTCGGTGCCGTCGAAGATCGCGGTCCCTTCGAACGCGGCGGCGCCGCGCAGCGCCGCGAACACGCTCGACTTGCCAGTGCCGCTCGGCCCTTCGAGCAGGGTCACGGTGCCTGGGCGCGCAGCGATGCTCACGGCAGGGAGAAGCCGCTCTCCCCGCTGCACCCGCACGCCTCGCAGCTTCAGCTCCCCATCTCGCCTCACACCCGACGCGGCACCCTCCGCAGAACCAGCGGAGCGGGCTCGTCCGGAGAGCGTGCGGGTTCGGGACTGGCGGGGCGCCGCCGACGAAGTCGACGCGGCCGGGTACGCACGCCGGAGGACGATCCCGCGCAGCGGCGGGTGCGAAGCACGAGCCGCCGGCCGCACCTCATCCAGCACCGCGAAGACGTCCTCGGTCGCCGCGACGCCTTCGGCGGCGGCGTGGAACTGCACGCCCACCTGACGCAGCGGAAGGTACGCCTCGGGCGCGAGCAGGAGCACGAACAGACCCACGGCGAGGGTGAGCGCACCGTCGATCAACCGGAAGCCGATCGACACGGCCACGATCGCGACCGAGATGCTCGCGAGGAACTCCAGCGCGAAGCCCGAGAGGAACGAGACCCGCAGCACGCGCATGGTCTCGCGCCGGTACTCGTCGGTGACGCGTTCGATGGATGCCGCAGCCCGGTGCTGGCGCCCGAAGACCTTGAGGGTCGCCAGGCCCCGGACGGTGTCGGCGAAGCGCGCGGCCAGCCGCTGCAGCGTCTGCCACTGCCGCTGCTGCACCGCACGGGTCGCCAGACCGATGAGCACCATGAAGACCGGGATGAGGGGGAGGGTGAGCAGCACGGTCAGTCCCGAGACCCAGTCCTGCCACCACATCACGGCAAGGATCAAGGGCGTCGCGACGACGGTCTGCACGAGCTGCGGCAGGTACCGGCCGAAGTAGGCCTCGAGCGCGTCCAGCCCGCGACCTGCGGTGACGGCCAGCTGGGCGGAATTGCGAGCATCGAGCCACTCCGGCCCGAGCGTGCCGACGGCTTCGACGAGCGCCGCGCGCAACTGCGACTGCACGCGGGCGGCCGCACGGATCGCGACCGCTTCGCGCGCCCAGACCAGCCCGGCGCGCAGTGCGACCACGACCGCCAGCGCGGCGAGCGTGGTCGTCAGCTCGGGTACCGGCATCCCGTCGATCGCTCCTGTGATCGCGCGCGTCAGCAGCCACGCGAACGCGACGACCACTGCAGTCTGCGCGACCGAGATCGCGCCGATCGCCACGAAGAACCCGCGGGAGGCGCGGGCGTACCTCAGCAGCCGGGTGTCGACCGGACGGATGCCGGTGGCAGGCGGGGCGCTCACGTTCCGTGCACCGCGGCCGACGCGGCCTCGATCCGAGCGCGGGTGATCCGCTTGCGGAAGATCCAGTAGGTCCAGCCCTGGTAGGCCAGCACGAGCGGCAGGAAGATGAGGGCGGCCCACGACATGATCGTGAGGGTGTAGTCGGTGCTCGAGGAGTTCTCGATCGTCAGAGAGAACTCAGGAGCGGTCGTGGACGGCATGACGTACGGGAACAGCGCGAACCACAGCGCCAGCACGGCGGACACGATCGTGAATGCGCCGAATCCGAATGCCCAGCCCTCGCGCCCGCGGGCGTTCGAGATCCACGACGCGATGAGCAGCACGGCGGCCACCGCCGCGAGGACTGCGGTCATCATGGCCAGATCCCTGCCCTGCGCGAAGGCCATCACCACCGTCCACACCAGGAAAGCCGCACCCGCCACGATCGCGAGGAGCCCTGCTCGCCCGGCGAGGCGGCGGGCATCGGCGGCGACCTGACCGTCGGTCTTGAGCGCGACGAAGTACACCCCGTGCGTGAAGAACAACAGCAGCATCGTGATGCCGCCGAGAAGGCCGTACGGGTTTAGCAGCGTGAGGAACGAGCCCGTGAACTCCATGTTCTCGTCGATCGGGACACCCTGCACGATGTTCGCGACGGCGACGCCCCACAGCAGCGCGGGCAGCGCCGAGCCGATCACGATCATGCGGTCGAAGCCGCGCTTCCACTTCACGCTGTCGCGCTGGTGGCGGTACTCGAACGAGACGCCGCGCAGGATGAGAGCCAGCAGGATCAGCAGCAGCGCGAGGTAGAAGCCGCTGAACAGCGTCGCGTACCAGTGCGGGAAGGCGGCGAACAGGCAGGCGCCGGCGACGATGATCCACGTCTCGTTGAGGTCCCACACCGGACCGATGGTGTTGATCACCTGGCGGCGGCTGACGTCGTCTTTGCCCAGGAAGGGCAGCGACATGCCAACGCCGAAGTCGAAGCCGTCGAGCACGAAGTAACCGACGAACAGGAATCCGACGATCCAGAACCACAGGTAGGCAAGGTCCATCTCGAGCTCCTAGTAGACCGTCGTCGGGGTGTGCTCGACCGCGAGGTCGCGCGGATCGGGATCGTCGGGGCCGGGCAGGGGGTCGGGGCCCGTCTTGGCCGTCTTCATGATCAGGCCGAACTCGACCACGGCCAGCGCGGCGTAGATCGCCGTGAAGGCGAGCAGCGAAACCAGCACGCTCCAGCCGGGGACGCTCGGCGAGACGCCGTCCTCGGTGAGCATCAGGCTGAACACGATCCAGGGCTGCCGCCCCATCTCGGTGAAGACCCAGCCGACGAGGATCGCGAACAGTGACGCGGGCCATGCCCACACCGCCAGACTCCAGGCCCACGCCGGCACGTCGCGCTTCGCACGCTTGCGCGTGAGCCACAGTCCGACCACGGCGGTGAAGGCCGCGACGCCACCCAGGCCGATCATCCAGCGGAACGCCCAGTAGGTCACCCACACGATCGGGGCGAAGTTGCCGTCGACCTGGTCGGCGAACTGCGGGAACAGTTCGGTCGTGTACTGCATGTTGAGGTCGTTGATGCCCTCGACGCAGCCGTCGATGCTGTGGGTCGACAGGAACGCCAGCAGATACGGCACGCGGATCGAGAACAGCTCGCTCGTGCCGTCGGGCGTGCCGAGCGTGAAGATCGAGAACGACGCATCCGCTCCGCACGCACTGTCGAACATGGCCTCGGCCGCCGCCATCTTCATCGGCTGTGTGGCGACCATCACGAGGCTCAGCTGGTCGCCCGAGAGCGCGACGCCCGCGAACGCGACGATCATGCCCCACAGCCCGTACTTCAGCGACGAGCGCATCATCTCGATGTTCTGCTTGCGCAGCAGGTGCCAGGCCGAGATCGAGATGATAACCCCGGCGGTCATCATGAACGCGGCGAACAGCGTGTGGGGGAGCGCGGCGACGGCGACCGGATTCGACAGCACGGTGAAGAAGTCGGTCATCTCGGCACGCGAGCCGTCTTCTGCCATGCGGAAGCCGACCGGGTTCTGCATGAACGCGTTGGCCGCGAGGATGAAATACGCCGAGAACCACGCGCCGATCGTCGCGATCCAGATGCTCGCGAGGTGCAGGGCGCGCGGAAGCTTGTCCCACCCGAAGATCCACAGGCCGATGAAGGTGGCCTCGAAGAAGAAGGCCATGAGCCCTTCGAAGGCGAGCGGGGCGCCGAAGACGTCGCCGACGAAGCGGGAGTACGACGACCAGTTCATACCGAACTGGAACTCCTGCACGATGCCCGTGACGACGCCCATTGCGAAGTTGATCAGGAAGATCTTGCCGAAGAACCGCGTGAGATGCAGCCACTTCACGTTGCCCGTGCGGAACCATGCGGTCTGGAAGATCGCGACCGTGAGCGCCATGCCGAGCGTGAGCGGCACGAACAGGAAGTGGTACAGCGTCGTGAGGCCGAACTGCCAGCGGGCGAGCAGCAGAGGGTCCAGCAGATCCACGATGCGTTCTCCGATCGCTCTGAATGCCTGTGGTCTGACCACAGTAACATGTGGTCGGACCACAGGGCGCCAGCGTCGATTTCCACCCGAGCACGGCATCCGCGGAGCCGATGGCCGATGGCGCGACTACCCTCGAGAGCATGGCGAGCGACGCGGCGGCAGCGGCACCGGGGCTGCGCACATGAGCGCGATCCCGGTGACCATCGGTCGACGCGCCGCGTTGTCGCTCGACTCGACGCCCGTGCCTGCGGGCTCACCCCTCGTCGACACGCACGGACGCGTGCACCGCGACCTGCGCATCTCGCTGACGGATCGCTGCTCGCTGCGCTGCACCTACTGCATGCCGGAGCAGGGCAACGAATGGCTGGCCAAGACGAGCATCCTCACCCTCGACGAGATCGAGCTCATCGCGCGGGTCGCCGCAGCCGACGGCATCACCACGTTCCGCCTCACCGGCGGCGAGCCGCTGCTGCGCACCGACATCGTGGAGATCGTGCGCCGCCTGGCGGCGATCGAGGGGCCCGACGGACGACCGGTCGAGATCGCCATGACCACGAACGGCATCCGGCTGCCCGAGGTGCTTCCCGGGCTCGCCGCCGCAGGCCTCGGACGCCTCAACATCTCGATCGATACGCTGCGCCGCGACCGGTTCCACGAGCTGACCCGCAGAGATCGGCTCGAGGATGTGCTCGAGGGAATCGCCGCAGCCGCGGCATCCGGCCTTCGTCCTCTCAAGCTCAATGCCGTCGCGATGCGCGACGTCAACGACGACGAGCTTGTCGACCTCGTCGAGTTCGCGATCGCGCACGACGCGCAGATGCGATTCATCGAGCAGATGCCGCTCGACGCCGGCCACACGTGGGACCGCTCGCGCATGGTCACGCAAGACGAGATCCTGGGCGCCCTGGCCCAGCGCTGGGAGCTGACGCCGGTCCCCGGTCGCGGCGGTGCGCCGGCGGCGCGCTGGACGCTTGACGGCGGCCCCCACACGGTGGGCGTGATCGCGTCCGTGACGGCGCCCTTCTGCGGCGACTGCGACCGGCTGCGCCTCACCGCCGACGGCCAGCTGCGCAACTGCCTGTTCTCTACCACGGAGTACGACCTGCTGCCGATCCTGCGCGGCACCTCGGGCGAGTGGGAGCAGGACATCGACGGGATGCTGCGCGCCTGCGTGCGCGGCAAGCTCCCGGGCCACGCGATCAACGACCCCTCCTTCCTGCAGCCTGCGCGCGGCATGAATGCGATCGGAGGCTGATATGGGGCGCATCACCTCGCGCAGTCCCGTCACGCGCATCACGCTCGGCGACGACGGTGCCGCAGTGCGACGCCGCGCCGACACGCTCGCTGTGGAGGAGCCGCTCGAGATCCGTCTCGCGGGGGAGCCTCTCACGGTCACGATGCGCACGCCCGGTCACGACATCGAGCTCGCCGCGGGCTTCCTCGTGTCGGAGGGCGTCATCTCGGCGGGTGGGCACTTCCGCTCCGCCATCCACTGCGGCGGTCCGGGCACCGGCGCGATCGGGATCACGTCGACCGAGAACACGTACAACGTCCTCGACGTGAGCCTCGCGCCGGGCGTCGAGGCGCCCTCCACCGACATCGCGCGCAACTTCTACACGACGAGCTCGTGCGGTGTGTGCGGCACGGCGTCGATCGAGGCGATCGAGAAGCAGTCGCAGTACGACGTCGGCGCTGACGAGGTCGTGGTCGACGCCGCGCTGGTCGCCGGCCTTCCCGACGCGCTGCGCGCAGGCCAGGCGGTCTTCGACAAGACCGGCGGACTGCATGCGGCGGCGCTGTTCGATGCCAGCAGCGGCGAATTGCTCGTCTTGCGCGAAGACGTCGGCCGGCACAACGCCGTCGACAAGGTGGTCGGATGGGCCGTGCTCGAGGACCGCCTGCCCCTCACCGGCACGGTGCTGCAGGTGTCGGGTCGGGCAAGCTTCGAGCTCGTGCAGAAGGCCGTCATGGCCGGCATCCCGATCCTGTCGGCGGTGTCTGCACCGTCGTCCTTGGCGGTCGAGCTGGCCACGGCATCCGGGCTCACCCTCGCCGGGTTCGTGCGAGGTCCGTCGATGAACCTGTACTCGCGTCCCGACCGCGTGCGAGAGCCCAGCCTCCAGGTCTGAAGCGCCGCCGGCTGACGTCGCCTCAGAAGACGAAGAGCTGCCCGAGCACCATCGTCGCGATGAAGAACAGTCCGACGATCGCCGCGACGATCGCGAGGGTCTTGCCCGACAGCTTCGCCACTGCCCAGCCGACAAGGAACGGGAGCGCGAGGAGGAAGATCGCCACGATCCACCAGAACGTGACGTAGCCCGCGGTCGTCGCCTCGGAGAGGCGTCCGCCGAAGAGCTGCTGTGACAGCGGATGGGTCGCATAGCGCACCGCTGCCGAGATCGGCACCGCGACGAACGCGAAGACGATGAGTCCGACCAGCGAACCCCACAGGGCCGGGCTGCCGTTACCGGAGAGGACGCCGCCATGGAGCTGTGGCTCGTCCTTCCGCTGCTGCGAGCGTGATGACATGCGCCTGAGCCTAGTGGGCGCGCGTTCCGTCCGGTGCCGGACATGGCGCTGCCCGCCGGTCCGGGGGGAGGGCGGGCAGCGTCAGGGCGCCAGGGATCACCGCTTGGGGGTGCGGTTCTCCGCGCTCACCATCCACGAGAGCTGCTCGACGCGTTCGAGAATCGCGTGGAGGATGTCGGCACTCGTGGGGTCTTCTTCGTCGACGGCGTCGTGCACGTCTCGGCACGTGCCGGCGACGGCATCCAGCCTCTCGGTCATGAG
The DNA here is from genome assembly GCF_051364985.1 of Microbacterium sp. I2. Taxonomy (NCBI): domain Bacteria; kingdom Bacillati; phylum Actinomycetota; class Actinomycetes; order Micrococcales; family Microbacteriaceae; genus Microbacterium; species Microbacterium sp. I2. The sequence continues at coordinate 637,100 of NZ_JBLWIH010000001.1, read as the reverse complement.
ATCGATCACCTCGGTGGTCGCGATCTCACCCTGAGGGAATTCGGGGAGCGTCGTGGTCTGCGCGACCTGGTCGCTGCGCCCGTCAGGAAGGGCGTGAAGCGCACGCATGCGCTCGGCGACGTCGTCGGCGAACCCGCGTGCGGCGTCGATGATCTCATCGAGCTGCAGGTGGGTGTCGCGGAAGTTGCGGCCCACGACGTTCCAGTGGGCCTGCTTTCCCTGCAGCGACAGCTCGATCAGATCGACGAGCACCTTCTGAAGGTTCTCGCTGAGAGTCTCGGAGGCCGTGAAGCCGCGCTCGGCGTTCTGCTCCCGGGTCAGTTCCGCGCCGGCGCCGCCGCGCGCGGCTCGGCGCATGCCGGAATTCGCCGTAGGTGAACGCGTGCTGGTCTTCTTCGTCGCCGTGCTGCTGCTCGAGGCCGTGCTCTTCTTCGCCGTGGTGGGGGCCACTGTCGCTCCTTCGTGGGATGCTCCAGAGGCTAGCGACGTCGCCGGTCTCGCGCCCGGGGATTGCCCTCCCGTCTTCGACGTGCTAGTCCGATGCGCCGTTGTGGACGGATGCCGGCGCCGGGACCTGCTGGCCGCGGGACGTGGTGGGATAGGACCGTCATGTCAGTCGACCGAACCCTCCGCCACGAAGACGCCGCGCTTGCCTCCGCCGTCGGGATCGCCACCGCCGTGCGGCGTGGTGAGATCACGGCGTCGGAGGTGGTCGACACCCACCTCGCGCGGATTGCGGGAGTGAATCCGACGGTCGATGCGCTCACCGTGGTCTTCGCCGATCGTGCGCACGAGGCGGCCGATCTCGTCGACGCGACGGTGGCGGACGGCCGTGATCCCGGCCCGCTCGCGGGGGTGCCGATCTCGGTCAAGGAGAACATCGACCTGACCTGGTCGGCGACGACGAACGGCTGGCAGGGTCTGGCCGGCGCGATCCCCGCCCGCGACGCCGCCATCGTGCGGCGCGTGCGCGATGCGGGAGCCGTGCCGATCGGCCGCGGCAACATGCCCGACTTCGGCATGCGATGGGACACCGACAACGACCTGTTCGGCCGCACCCTCAACCCGTGGGACCTGTCACGCAGTGCGGGCGGGTCCAGTGGGGGTGACGCCGTCGCGGTGGCGACGGGCATGAGCACGATCGGGCTCGGCAACGACTTCGGCGGCTCACTGCGGCTGCCCGCCTATGCGGTGGGTGCCCTCGGCCTGCGCCCGTCGCGTGGGAGGGTTCCGCGGGCGGCGGTGCAGCGGCATCCGGTCGCCCTCACGCTGCAGCAGTTCTCGGTCAACGGCCCCCTCGCGCGGAGCGTCGACGACCTCGCTCTCGCGCTGCGTGTCATGGCGGGGTGGGATGCCGACGATCCGGTGTCGATCGATGCTCCGCGCGTCCGGCTCGAGGACGTGCCTCGACGCGTCGGCGTGCTGCGCGCCCCACTCGGCGGTAGCGTCGCTGCAGACGTCACGGCCGCGATCGCTCGCGCCGAGGCATCCCTCGTCGACGCCGGATGGGAAGTCGTCGACCTCGACCCGCCCATGCTCGAGGAGGCCGCCGTGCTGTGGCGGCGGCTGTCGTGCACCGACATGCTCGTCTCGCTCGACCCGAAGGCGCTGGGCCGGCCGCTCGGCCGATCGGCGACGAGGTTCCTGCGGGACAGCACGGCGGCTGCCAGGCCGTATGAGTCGGCCAGCGACTACGCGACGGCCTGGGCCCGGCATGCCGTGATCGCGGCCCAATGGCGACGGCTGCAGGTCGACGTTCCGCTGATCCTCGGACCTGTCTCGACGTCGCGCATGCGCGAGCCAGATTACGACCTGGGTGGGACGGATGCCGCAGACCGTGCCTGGTATGACCTGCGACTGACCGTCGTGGCGAACTTCCTGGGTCTGCCGGCTCTCGCCCTGCCCACTGGCCTGGGCGGCGACGGCATGCCCACGGGAGTGCAGCTGATCGGGCCGATGTTCGGTGAGAACATCGTCTTCGCCGCGGCCCGCGACGTCGAGTCGCGCGTGGAGCGGATGCCTCTGCCGGCGGCGGCACCGGGTCCGCTGGGGTGACACCCGAGTCGAGCGATACGCGTCGACACACACGCAAGCGCGCGACGCCACCGGGTGACGCCGCGCGCTCGCGGGTGTGGATCAGGCCATCCGTCGACGCCAGATCACTGCCATTGCTCCTGCGAGCAGCAACAGGGCTCCGAGCAGAGTCCACGGAGCGGCATCCACCGTCGCACCCGTCGCCGGGAGCGACCCGCCGCCTGCCGGGCCGGCGACGTAGGTGAAGCCGTCGTCGAGGACGCCGGTGCCGCACGTTCCGGCGCCGACCACCGTGACGTCGACCGCTCCGGGACGGGCGGCCGCGGGGGTCACCGCCCGGATGGTGGTGTCGTTGACGACTTCGAAGTCGGGCGAGGCGACTCCGCCGAACAGCACCGCCGTCGCGCCGGTGAAGCACTGCCCGGTGATGGTGACCACCGTTCCGCCGCCGGTCGGGCCTGTGCCCGGGTCCGTGCCGTCGACGTCGGTCACCGGCAGGTACTCGAACGTGCCGGGATCGCTCGCGCCGTCAGGGCTGGTCACCACGACGACCGCCGGTCCCGGCGTGCCGGGGGGCGTCGTCACCGTGAGCTCCGTGTCGCTCACCACGGTGAGACCGGTGCCCGCGACCCCATCGAAGGTGACCGAGGTCACTCCGCTGAAGTTCGCGCCGGTGATCGTGACCACAGTGCCGCCCGTCTCCGGACCCGACGAAGGCGCAAGCGAGCTGATGACCGGCTCATTCGTGTATTCGTAGGCGTCGGGGAGGGTGTCGGTTCCGCAGGTAGGGGAGCCGGTGACGGTGACGTCGACGGTTCCGGTTCCTGCGGGCACGACCGCGGTGATCTGTGTGTCGGAGACGACGGTGAAGCTGGTCGCGGGGGTGTCTCCGAACAGCACGCCGGTGGCGCCGGTGAAGCAGACTCCGGTGATGGTGACGGTGTTGCCGCCTGCTTCGGGTCCGGCCGGGGGATCGACGGAGTCGATCTCGGTGCCGGCGAGGTAGGTGAACTCACCTGCGTCGGCATCCGCGACGGGGTGCTCCACGATCACCGGGACGGTGGCGGGAGCGTGTGGGGGCGTGGTGACCTGGATCTCGGTGTCGGACACGACCGTGAAGTCGTCACCGTCGATCCCGTCGAAGGTGACGGCGGTCGCGCCGGTGAACCCTTCACCGGTGATGGTGACCACCGTGCCGCCGTCCTCGGGTCCCTGGGTCGGGTCGATTCCAGTCACGGTCGGCACGTTGAGGTACTCGAAGTCACCCGCGTCGACGTTCCCGCCCGGGTGCAGCACCGTGACCGGCACCACACCGGGCACGCCCGGCGGGCTGGTGACCTGGATCTCGGTGTCGGAGACGACCGTGAACGAGGTGCCCGGCTCGTCGCCGAAGTCCACACCCGTGGCACCGGTGAACCCTTCACCGGTGATCGTGACCACCGTGCCACCGGTCTCCGGACCCGACGTAGGATCCAGATCCGTCACCACCGGAGCCTCGATGTACTCGTAGGCGTCTTCGGCCACAGCCGTGCCGCACTCGCCTGCGCCGAGCACCGTCACATCGACCGTGCCCGCTCCGGCGGGGACGACCGCGGTGATCTGTGTGTCGGAGACGACGGTGAAGCTCGACGCCGCGGTGTCCCCGAAGAGGACACCCGTTGCGCCCGTGAAGCAGTCGCCCGTGATGGTCACGGTGTTGCCGCCTGCCTCCGGTCCCGAGTCCGGCGTGACGCCCGTGATGTCGGCGATGTTGTAGTACTCGAAGTCGAGCGGGGCGGACGCGCCGGTCCCGTTCGTGACGATGACGTCGACTACGCCCGGGGCGTGCGCCGGCGTGGTCGCCTGGATCTCGGTGTCGCTGATGACCTCGAAAGCCGCTTCGACACTGTCGAAGGTGACCGACGTGGTACCGGTGAAGTCGTCACCGGTGATGGTCACCACGGTGCCGCCCGTCTCAGGACCCCGGTCGGGATCCAGTGCGGTCAGGACCGGTGCCCCGGGAGCGACGTAGGTGAAGCCGTCGGGAACGGTGGCATCGCCGCACTCGGTCGGGTTGACGATCGTCACGTCGACCGGGCCCGCCGCGCCCGCGGGCGTCGTAACCTCGATCTCTGTGTCGCTGACGACCGTGAATCCGGTGCCCGGAACGCCGTCGAAGAGCACCTGCGTCGCCCCGGTGAAGCACTCGCCGGTGATCGTGATGACGTCGCCGCCGGCAGTGGTGCCGCTGTCGGGCTCGATCGTGGTCACCTGCGTGACGTTGTAGTACTCGAAGCTCAGCGTCGTGTTCGACCCGTCCGGGTTCGTCACCGTGACGGTCACCAGCCCGGGCTCGGCCTGCGGCGGCGTGGTGGTGACGATGTCACCGTCGGGCTCGACCGTGAATGAACCCACCGGAACCGCACCGAACAGGATCTCGGTGACGTCGGTCAGGTTCTCGCCCGAGATCGTCACTTCGGTCCCGCCGGTCACAGGACCGCGTACGGGGGTCATGGTCAGGCCCGCGGGGGCGGCAAGCGGCACGGCGCGCACGGTCGCGGAAGCGAGGTCGAGCGCTATGGCTCCTCCGGGAACCCCGGGTGCGACCACGAGGCTCACCGCGCGCTGAGTGAACGATCCGGTGTCGAGACCGTTGGGGTCGAGGAACTCTCCCGGGTTCTCCTGCACGTTGACGGTGATCGTGACGACCTGGTTGACCGCCGCGAGAACGGGCTGCAGGGCGGTGATCGCACCGGTCAGCGTCGCGGTGAGCGCAGCCTCGAGTGCTTCGAGGTCGAGTGCGTCGTCGACGAGTGTTCCGACGGCTGGCAGGATGTTGGCGACCACGTAGTCGGTGATCGGCTCCAGCAGATCTCCGACCGGCAGGCCGGCGATCTCCGTACCGGCCAGCGACGTCGTCGGCGGCGTCGAGCCCGCGGTGCCGAGGAATCCGCCGACGGTGCCGTCGATGCCGATCGCGAGGGTGCCGAGCGGAACGAGCACGCTGACGCCGGCGTTGATGGCGATGTCGAGGCTCGTGGTGTTGAGCACGTTCGTGATGGCTGTCTCGAGGGCCGCCGGCAGTTGCACGGTGAGGATGTCACTGAGCGCCTCGGCGATCGTCGGGTTCAGCCCGCCGTCCGAGAGCAGTGTCGTGTTGGGAGCCATGTTGTTCAGCGCGTACAGCTCATCGAGGTCGATGACGATCTGTCCGGTGCCGAGCGTGATTGAGATGGGACCAGAGACGAACTCATCATCCGACACGGCATCAAGCGCGGCACCGAGGTCGAGCGACAGGGTCGTGGTCACGGACGGGTCGTCAAGACCCACCGCGCCGAGCAGGAGACTGTCGAGAATGTCCTCGATTCCGTCAAGCAGACCGTTCACCGTGGTGTCGATCGGTCCCCCATCGGCCGCGAGCGCATTCACTTCGGTGCTCGAGGTGGTGAGCGTCGTGTCCAAGCTCGCAGCGACGTCTGCGAGCACCGGCGACGTGAGGATCAGCTCACCGCTGGCGATCTGGTAGTCGCTGGCGAGGGTCACTGTGTCGCCGCGTGTCATCTCCGCGGAGGCCGAGACCGCACCGAGTTCGAGCGACAACGTTTCGATCACCTCTTCGAGGTCGAGAGCCGACAGCACGGGACCGAGGTCGAGGGTCGTGTTCTCGCCCGGCGCGCCGGTGCCGACCTGGATCGCGCCGTCGGATCCGATGAGGCCGGACGACGCGAAGGCGCCGCCGGCGTCTGCGCTCGCATACTGGCCCACAGCGCCGAGCGTCAGCACATCGTTGCCGCCGAATAGCTCGACGCCCAGCCCGAGATTGATCAGACTGAGCGCCGTGAGGTCGATCGGAGAACTTGTCGCTCCACCGGGCGGGAAGTCCTCATAGGGCCCGGCCAGTGCCGCGATCGTGTCGAGGTTGACCAGTCCGCCGCCGGAGAGGAAGAGCCCCTCGGCCTCGGCCCGGTCGTCCAGTGCCGCCAGTGCGGCCCCGCCGCTCGACAGTGCGAGCACGAGCCCTGCAGTCACTCCCGCCGCGACAGTGGGGAGGACTCCCCGCTTCCGCTGCTTCTCACCCCCTCTCGCATTCGGCGCTACCGAGGATGACCACAGCGAATTAGGCAATCTCACTCCAATGCAGAGGCGTCTCGCGACCCTGGGGAGCCGCGATGGTGGCTGCTGGGACAGCACTGCACCGCAGGTTAGGGGACTCTCATCTCTCGGGGGAAGTACCCGATCCTGGCCCCGCTCGCCTCGATCCCCTCAGAACCGCCACTTCTCGGTCGCACTGAAGGAAGTCCTGGGCAAAACCTGATCTCATCATGTGTTTTCGGCGGCGACGCTTCAGGGGATGGGGGTCTCTGGTGGGGCAGGGAAGGTGGGTTCTTCGGGATGCGGCGCGAGCGGCTCGTCGGGGTACGGGGCGAGAGGCTCGTCGGGACCGCCGGGACGTTCGGGAGCCGGTGTCGGCGTATCAGGAGTGCCGGGAGTTCCGGGCAGGTCGGGTGCGCCGGGGGTGCCGGGTCCCGGAGGCATCTCGCCTGGTGAGGGCTGGGGCAGGGTGGGATCAGTCATGGATCTGAGCCTGCGCCGATCACCGCGCGGACGCGAGGCCCTTGACCCCGCTCAAGCGTCGAGGTAGCGGGCCAGGTGGCACGTGACGGGCCCCGCGTAGGCTGGAGGCCGTGGCATCCGTTCTCAACGTCTCGGCGTATCTGTTCACCCGTGTCGAGGACCCCCACGGTCTGCGCCCGCTGCTGCGCGAGCGCGCCGTTGCGGCCGGGCTGAGGGGAACCATCCTCCTCGCGGAAGAGGGCATCAACCTCTTTCTCGCCGGTGACCCGGCCGAGGTGCGCGGATTCATCGACGGGCTGCGGGACGACCCCCGGTTCGCGGAGCTCTCCACGAAGGAGAGCTGGTCGCCGCGCCAGCCGTTCGGGCGCATGCTCGTGAGGGTCAAGCGCGAGATCATCCGCATGGACCACCCCATGATCCGCCCGGAGGCCGGGCGCGCCCCGGCAGTGGATCCCGCCACACTGCGGCGCTGGCTCGATCGGGGAAGCGACGACGACGGTCGTGAGATCGTGATGCTCGACACGCGCAACGCGTTCGAAGTCGACTACGGCGCGTTCGCCGGTGCCCTCGACTGGCGTCTCGAGCGATTCACCCAGTTTCCGGATGCCGCGGCCGCAGCAGCTGCCGATCTTCGGGCCAAGACGGTCGTGAGCTACTGCACCGGCGGAATCCGGTGCGAGAAGGCCGCCCTCTACCTGCGTGAGGTGGGCGTCGAAGCCTTCCAGCTCGACGGCGGCATCCTCGGCTACTTCGAACAGGTCGGCGGTGCCCACTGGACCGGCGAGTGCTTCGTGTTCGACGGGCGCGAGGCTCTCGCGCCCGACCTGTCACCGCGCTCCGAGGCGGCATGACCTCCGATCCTCGTCCTCGCACGTCGACCGGGGCGATCGTCCTCGCCGTCGTCCTCGATGCCGCACTGGTGGTGGCGTTCGCCGCGATCGGCCGCGCCAGCCACGACTCCGACATCTGGGCCGGACTCGGGCAGACGGCGTGGCCGTTCCTTGTGGGACTGGCTGTCGGCTGGGTGGCGACCCTCGCGTGGCGCGCTCCGGCCGCACCGATGCGCACCGGGCTGGGCGTATGGGCGGCGACCATTGTTGTCGGGATGCTCCTGCGTGCGACATCCGGCCAGGGGACCGCGGTCCCGTTCGTCATCGTGGCCTGCGTGATCCTCTTCGCCGCGCTCGTGGGCTGGCGACTCGTCGCCGCGCTCGTGCGGGGTGCGCGCCGGGCACGTGCAGAGAATCGGAGCGCCGACCCGGCACGCGGCTGAACGGACGCCGTAGCCGACGTACCGCGGCAGCTCCGATCCTGTGCGTGGCACCGCAATCGGCCGGGATCGTCCAAGACCTCGTTGTCAACGCCCTGTCCGGTCACGGCGGGAACGTCTAGCTTCGCGATGTGGACAGAATCCGGGCGATGACGTGGAACGTGTGGTGGCGGTTCGGCGGCAACTGGCGAGAGCGTGAGCCAGGACTGCTGGAGGTGCTGCGGCGCAACGCGCCCGATGTCGTCGGCATCCAGGAGTGCTGGGGAGCGCCGGATCGCACGCAGGCCGACGTGTTCGCGGAAGCGCTCGACGCTCACGCGGCTTTCATCGAGGTCGGACTGCCGCCTGCGCCCGACCCCGTCGAGGAAGAGACGCAGAGCGGAGCGGTCATGGGGCTCGGACTCGTGAGCCGCTGGCCGATCGAGTCGGCTGAGAGCATCGACCTGCCCTCCGACGGCCGGCGAAACGCCGCCCTCGTGGCGACGATCGCCCATCCGGTCGGAGCCGTGCGTGTGGTGGTCGGTGCGACGAGCTGGGAACCGGAGCGGATCGAAGAGACGGCACTCCAAGTCCAGGAGCTGCAGCGACTCACCAGGGATGGGCACTCGCTGCGTCCGGGGCCAAGCATCCTGCTCGCCGATCTGAACTACGACCCGTCGCAGCCTCCGCTCGCCGGACTGCACCTGCACGACGCGTGGACCGCGGCGCCCGACGGTGCGGACCCGCGAACTCTCAGCGCGACGAACCGCTTTGCGCCGGTGGAGGCTCACGACCAGTACGACCGGCGTATCGACCACATCCTGTACCTGCCAGGGTCGGAGGGAGCCGCCGCCACTCGCGCGTGGATCGTGCGCGACGAGACTGACGGCATGCCGCCGTCCGACCACTACCCGGTCGTCGCCGACATCGCGATCGGCGTCGGTCCTCGCCCGCACGAGGACGATGCCCCCAGCGCCTCGTGGATGCAGTGAGCGAGCCGGCCGCTCGGCCGACAGGCTAGGCGGTATGACGCAGGCCGGTCTCGATCACGATCCGGTTGCCGTCGATGACCCCGGGGCCGTCGCCGGGAAGGGGCGCGGGCGCAGGGATGATCTGCTCCGCGTCCCACACCGCGCGCGCGTTCTCAGCGCTCGGATGCCACATCTCGTCCATCCCCAGGAGCCCGCCCGACGAATGGCTCACCTCCTCGCCACGGCGCCGCCTGCGGTGCGTGTCGAAGGCCATCCACATCATCGAGACCGGCAGCACGACGAGCATCGCGAGGAACCCCCACATCACGACCTCGCCGATCTCCATCCGCCCATGGTGGGTCGGCCGTTGTGACGCCCACATCCTCCTGAGGGCGGAGATCGTGGGCGGCGGCCAGGTTACGCGCTCCCGTGCACGGCTGTCCGGATCCGCTCGATGGGGACCTTAGGTGTGCGATCCGCGTAGAGGAGCCCGTTCGTCTCCTGACCGGTGTCGGTGAGCTGCGTGTAGCAGAATCCCGCGAGGGGGCGCGCCGAGCCCACGGCTCGGATGATGGCGGTGACCCGCGCTTCGAACGCCGCGGGGTCGGTCTCGGTGGAGTATCCCCAGTCGCCCTCGCTCCCGGTGCTCAGGCTCACCCCGCCGAACTCGGTGACCATGACGGGCAGCATGTCCGGCCGGCCGGTCGCTGTCATGCGGCGGCCGGCGGGCCCGAATCCCTCGAGCATCGTTCGCAGCCGGCGATCGTCCCGGTACCGGTCGGTCAGGACCTCGGGGTCGGACTCGTAATCGTGGATCGTCCAGATGTCCGAAGCGGTGTGTTCCCAGCCGTCGTTCGAGACGACCGGACGTGACCCGTCCAGGGCCCTGGTGAGATCGGCGATCGAACGGCTGAATGCCTGCTGTCGCGCATCGTGCGAGATGTGCTGAACACCCCAGCTCTCGTTGAGCGGCACCCACACGACGATGGAGGGGTGTGAAAGGTCCCGCTGGACGATGGTGGTCCATTCCTGCATCAGCGCGCTCACGGCCTGTGCGTCGAAGGCGTACGCGTTGGCGGTCTCGGCCCACACCATGAGGCCCAGCCGGTCGGCCCAGTACAGGAACCGGGGGTCTTCCGCCTTCTGGTGAACCCGTGCCGTATTGAATCCGAGTTCGATGATGAGCTCGACCTCACGCCGCAGCATCTCGTCGGAGGCTGCGAGGTGGGTCTCTGGCCAATAGTTCTGGGCGAGAATCGCGCGCACCGCGATGGGACGGTCGTTGAGCAGCAGGTGCTCTGTCGAAACGGCGACACTGCGCAGACCGAGGTAGCTCGATACGACGTCGATCGGTGATGCGTCGGCCTGTTCCAGAACCACCGTCGCTGAGATCAGCGTGGGGTTCGAGGGCGACCACAAGAGTTCCTCGTACTGCTGGCCGTTGAGCTGATGCGGGATCACGACGCGGATTCGACACGAGCCTTCCCTCATCGTGCGCACTCGGCTCTCGGCGAGCAGTTCGCCTTCGTGCTCGAGCACGACACGTATCCACGAGTTCTGGGGTACGTCGCCCTGCAGACGCACGGCGAGGTCCACCGTCGCCGACGGGATGTCACTGCTCCAGGTGACAGAGTCGATCGCGCAGCGAGGCACGCACTCCAGCCAGACCGGCTGCCAGATGCCCGTCGTGCGGTGGTACCAGATCGAGTGCGGCTCTTCGCGCCAGTCCTGTTTACCGCGCGGCACCGACACGTTGTCGGGCAGATCGACCGCGCGGACGACGACGACGTTGTCGGATCCCGGGCGCAGCGCGTTCGACACGTCGGCGGTGAACGGCGACTGTCCGCCCACGTGCGTGGCGACGAGCTCGCCGTTGACCCAGACCTGTGCGGCGTGGTCGACGGCCCCGAAGTGAAGAAGCGTGCGCGTGCGCTCCGAGCTGAACCCGGCGGCGCGGAGCTCGTCCACACCGAAGACGCGGCGGTACCAGACACACGGAAGGAAGCCTGCCTCATGGATACCGGATGCGGGCGACTCGGGCGGGTAGGGCACGACGATGGACCGGTCGAAGTGGACGTTCCCGAGTGTTGCCGTCATCTCGTCGTCACGGGCGAAATCCCAGTCCCCCGACATGTCGTGCCACGCAGCGCGCACCATCTGCGGACGCGGGTATCCACCATTCTGGCGGGTGGCGTCGACGGCTCCTTCGAGGGAGGTCATTGAGTGGGTCCTTTCGTGCTCGCGCGATGCGCGATGGTGAAGCCGACAGTATGGATGCCGGGGGCAGGCGGCTGCTCGAATACAAGGTCGATCGCCTTGCGCGCCAGCGCGGCGGTGTCCGGCGAAACAGAACTCAGCGCCGGCGTGCTGTACCGGGCTTCCTCGATGTCGTCGAAGCCGATCACGGCCACGTCGTCCGGCACGTGCACCCCGGCCGTCACCAGCACATGCATCGCTCCGAGTGCGAGCAGGTCGTTGAAGGCGAAGACGGCGTCGGGACGTACGCCGGACTCGAGGATCAACTCCGCTGCCCGCGCCCCGTCACCGCGATGGAACTCGTCGACCGAGAAGATCAGGCGCTCGTCGACCTCGATCCCGGCTTCCTCGAGCGCGGACCGGTAGCCCGCGAGGCGGAGCTGTGATGTCTCGTTGGGCCCGGAATGCTGCGCGCCGACCGCCGCGATGCGGGTCCTGCCGAGCGACAGCAGGTGCTCGACCGCGCTCTTGGCCGCGGCCGTGTTGTCGACGGTGACGTGAGGGAACACTCCGTCGCCGATGTGCTCGCCGAGGAGAACGAGCGGAGTCGAGTCGAGTCGGCCCTCGAGATCCCGGGCGCTCAGTGCCAAGGGGCTGAGGATGAGACCGTCCATCACCGGGGCGTCGATGCCGTCGCTGATGCGACGCTCCGCGTCGGCTCGCCCGTCCGTCTGGTTGATCAGCACGGTGATCGACCGTTCCTGCGCCGCTCGGACGAGCTCCGACGCCAATTCGGCGAAGTACGGCTGGCTGAGCTCGGGCAGAGCGAGCGCGATCATCCCGCTGCGGCCGCTGCGCAGCTGCCGTGCCGCGGCGTTCGGCCGGTATCCGAGTTCGACCAGGGCCTCCCGTACGCGAGTCGCAAGCTCCTCGGTGACCCAGCCGGTTCCGTTGACCACGTTCGACACCGTCTTGGCCGAGACCCCGACGCGGGCCGCGACATCCTTCAACGTGGTGCGAGCCATCGTCGTCCTTCCCTTCGCGTCATCGCGTCGCTCACAATGTCACGACTTCGTGTCTTGTTCAACGATTACCGGTCATGTATAACAGTAATCGATCCGTTCGTTCAACGTTGAACGGTACTTCGAAGGGGAAAGATCGATGACGACACAGCATGGGCCCCGGGTCGCACGGCGCGGCCGCGCCCGCATTCTCTTGGAAACGACGGCGGGCCTCGCGCTCGTCGGCTTGACGATCGCCGGCTGCGCCGGTCAGGGCGCCGGGGGCGGTGACGACACCGACGCCGACGGCAAGATCGTGCTCGACTTCTGGAACGGCTTCACCGGCCCCGACGGCCCGGCGCTCCAGCAGGTGGTCGATGACTTCAACGCGTCTCAGGACAACATCGAGGTCAAGACCAACATCATGCCGTGGGACACCCTGTACCAGAAGGTGCTCACCTCGGTGGCCAGCGACGGTGGCCCCGACATCATCGCGATGTCGGCATCCCGTATTCCGCAATTCGCGGACGAAGGCCTCTTCATGCCCGTCGACGACTATTACGAGAACGCCGACAACGATTCGGCCGCTCTCGCCGAGGCCGCTGTCGAGGCGTCGATCTACGACGGTCAGAACTACGGCGTCCCGGTGAACTACGCACCGATGATGATGTATTACAACAAGGATCTGTTCACGGCCGCTGGCCTGGATCCGGAGGCGCCGCCCGCCACCTGGGACGAGTTCGCCGCGATGGTGCCGCAGCTGTCGAAGGACGAGAACGGCGACGGCAAGCCCGAGCAGTACGCCATCGCGCTCGCGGACCACGAGACCGTGCCGATCTTCCCGTCGCTGCTGTGGGGCACCGGAGGCGGCATCGTGTCGGAGGACGGCTCGACATCCACCCTCGGAGACCCCGAGACGATCGAGGCACTGGAGTTCTGGGTTTCGCTCGTCACCGAGCAGCAGGCCAGCCCCATCGGGCTGTCAGGCGCGGACGCCGACAAGCTCTTCCAGACCGGGAAGGCGGCGATCGAGATCGTGGGCCCGTGGATGACGACCGGATTCGACGAGGCAGGGCTCAACTACGGTCTCGCGAAGCCGTTCGCCGGCCCCAGCGACGACGCCGTGCTGGCAGACGTGGTCTCGATGGGAGTGCCGTCGAATGCAAGTGAGGATGTCAAGAACGCTGCCTACGAGTTCTTCGCCTTCTGGAATTCGCCCGAGGGTCAGATCACGTGGGCCAACGGCTCCGGATTTCCGCCCACGCGCGCGGACGTCGCGGACCAGGTGACCGAGAGCCCGTATCCCGCGATCTTCGGCGCTCCCGATGTGGCGGACAGCGCACGCGTGCTGATGCCGGGGATCGCTGCCGGCGGACCCATCCTCGAGACGGTGTTCACACCCGCGCTGCAGCGAGCGCTGAACGGAGAGGGCACCGTGGCGGACATCTTCTCCGAGGCATCCGCCCAGGTCCAGGCTGAGCTCGACAAGTGACGCCGTCGACGGGCGGGTGACCCGGTCGCCCGCCCGTCGACCCGCGAAAGGGTCCCGATGACTACCGATACCGTCGCGGCCGCCGCATTGCCGGGGGTCGAACCACGCCGATCGCGCGGTCTGCGAGCGAACGGGCGCCGTGCACTGACTGCGTGGCTCTTCCTGACACCGGCGCTGATCATCCTCGTCGCCTTCACGCTCTACCCGATGATCCAGGCCGTGTACCTGTCGCTCACCGACTACAACCTCATCCGGGCAGCCGAGTTCATCGGCCTCGAGAACTACATCGAGCTGTTTCAGGACCCATCATTCTGGAATGCGTTCAGCAACACGGTGCTGTACGCCGCGGTCGTGACCCCGGCGACGGTGATCCTCGCGCTGCTGTTCGCCGTGATGCTCAATCAGGCCTTCGTGGGTCGGGCGTTCGCGCGGACGGCGATCTTCCTGCCGTTCATCGTGTCGCTCGGGATCATCGCGATCGCGTGGGCATTCCTGCTCGACCCGAACATCGGTCTGCTGTCGTATTGGCTGAGCTTCGTCGGGATCGTTCCCGAGCAGGGATGGCTGAGCGACCCCCGCTACGCCATGGCAGCGGTCATGGTCGTCGGCGTGTGGAAGAACGTCGGCTTTTACATGGTGATCTACCTGGCGGGGCTGCAATCGATCCCTGTCGACATGTACGAGGCGGCGCGCCTCGACGGAGCCGGTGCCTGGCAGCGCTTCCGCAGCATCACACTTCCGCTCCTGTCGAACCAGACGCTCCTGGTCACCGTGCTGGCGCTCATCGCGACACTCCAGGCGTTCGACCAGATCTACGTGATGACGCACGGAGGACCGTTCTTCCGCACGGAGACGCTCGTGATGCTCATCTACCGAGAGGGCTTCCAGGAGCTGCGCTTCGGTTACGCCTCGGCCATATCGTTCGTGCTGCTCGTCTTCGTGTTCATCCTCTCGATGATCCAATTCGGCTACCTCCGGCGGAAGCAGGTGACCTACTGATGGCCGTGACGACTCTCCCCGGAACCAGCAACGTCGAGGTGCCGGCAGGCAACGGCCGTTCGGCGAAGCGGCCGCCGCGGGCCTCCGCCCACCGCGCTGCGACCTGGCTTCTCGCCGTGACGGCGATCCTCGTCGGGCTGATGATGCTTCTGCCGATCATCTGGATGCTGTTCACGGCGTTCAAGCCCGAGGCTGACATCGTCACCTATCCGCCGACGCTGTGGCCGCGCGAACTCACCATCGAGCACTTCATCGACGTGTGGAATCGAATCCCGTTCGCGCGTCTCTACGTGAACACCATCATCTTCGCGGGCGGCGTGACCGTCATCTCGCTCCTCTTCGATTCGATGGCGGCCTATGCCCTGGCCCGCATCCCGTTCAAGGGGCGCGGGATCGTCTTCGTCGGAATCCTGCTCCTGCTCATGCTGCCGTTCCAGGTCACGCTGATCCCGCTCTACGACATGCTGAACGGGATGGGGCTGACGAACACGCTCCCGGGACTCATCGTGCCCAGGATGACGAACGCCTTCGGCATCTTCTTCCTGACGCAGTTCTTCCTTTCGCTGCCGAAGGATCTGGAAGAGGCTGCCCGCGTCGACGGGGCATCCGAATGGCGCATCTATTGGGGCATCATCATGCCCCTCGCGCGCCCTGCCCTGCTGACGCTCGGGCTCTTCCACTTCCAGTACAACTGGAACGACCTGCTGTGGCCGCTCGTGATGTCGTCGGAGGTCGAGACCTCGACGCTGCCGGCTGGACTCGCCCTGTTCATGGGGCAGCATGTCGTCGAGTACGGCCTGTTGATGGCCGGTTCGCTCCTCGCGTTGGTGCCGGTGATCCTGTTCTTCCTGCTGATCCAGCGCAGCTTCGTCGCGGGCATCGCGACGACAGGGCTGAAATGACTCCCTACGCCCGGGAACGGGGCGTATCCAAACAGAACGGAGACGAGGACGCGTGATGAGCAGCAGCCGCTGGTACGGTGACGACCGATTGCACTACGGCGTCGGTATCGAAGACACATTCATCCCGCACGAGCGGGTCGGGCACCGCAAGCTCGACGAGTACGAGCTGACGCAGCACTACTCCCGCTGGGAGGAGGACCTGGATCTCGTCGCCGCGAGCGGTGCCGAGTTCCTGCGCTGGGGCATCCCGTGGTACCTCGTCGAACCCGCGCCCGGACAGTTCGACTGGTCGTGGATCGATCGGGTCGCTGAACGCATGCACCAGCTGGGGCTGCGCTGCATCGTCGATCTCATGCACTATGGGACGCCACTGTGGCTCGAGAACTCCTTCCTGAACGCCGAGTACCCCGAGCGCGTGGCGTCGTACGCACGCGCCGTCGCGGAACGCTATCAGGCGGTCTGGGCGGACTTCACGCCGCTCAATGAACCGGTCGTCAACGCCGAATGGTGCGGTCAGAACGCGGCCTGGCCGCCGTACCTGGAGGGGCAGGACGGTTTCGTCAAGATCATCATGCAGCTCGCGCGGGGCATGGTGCGCACACAGCAGGAGACCGCCGCGGTCCATCCCGATCCGACCTTTGTCCACGTGGACGCCGGCTTCCTCTTCGAGGGTGAAACGTCGCCGCTTCCGCGCGAGCTGCTCGAGGAGCGGCGGTTCGTGGCGCTCGATCTGATCATGGGCCGCGTGGCCGCCGAGTCCCCGATCACGGGATGGCTCACCTCGCACGGCGTCACCGACGCGGAGCTGCAGTGGTTCCGCGACAACGCCTTGACGCCCGACGTGGTCGGAGTCAACTACTACCCGAGGTTCTCGAAGGCGAAGATCCGCGACGGTGTCGTGGACCCTGTCCGTGCGGATGCCGGGGGCCTACGCGAGCTGGTCGAGGCGTACTCCGCTCGCTATCAGCTGCCGATCGCAATCACCGAGTCGTCGCTCGTGGGCACACCGGAAGAGAAGATCGAGTGGCTGCAGCAGTCGGCTGCCGAGCTCACGGCGCTGCGTTCCGAAGGGCACGAGATCGTGGCCTTCACGTGGTTCCCGTTCTTCACGCTCGTGGACTGGCTGTATCGCTTCGACAGCCAGTCGCCGGACGCGTGGTTCCGCGAGTTCGGTCTGGTGGATCTGGTGCGTGGAGCCGATCAGTCGCTCGACCGTGTACGCAACGCGTCGTTCGATGTCTTCCTCGAGCTGGCGCGAAAGGGTCGCGCCGACGGCTGACAGAGATTGAGCGGATGCCCCGGTCCGGGGCATCCGCTCAATCTCAAGCTGCGCGGGTCGCGATCAGCGCTCGACGTCGCCGCGCCACGCACCGGTCTCGCGGTCGGTGTTCTCGATGAACTCCTTGAAGTTGCGCAGGTCCTTCTTGACGGCGTGGCTGCCGGCGCCGACGAGGGATCCGAGGTGCTCGAGGGCGTCGGAGGGCGTCCAGTCGATCTGAACCGTGACGCGCGAACTGGTGTCGGAGAGCTTGTGGAACGTCACGACCCCGGCGTGAGCGGTGTCGCCCCCGATGCTGCGCCACGCGACGCGCTCGTCGGGGTGCTGCTCGGTGATCTCGGCATCGAACTCGCGCGTGAACATGCCGACCCGCACCTTCCACCGAAGGTGAGTGTCGTCGATCTGCGTGATCGACTCGACCTCATCGAGGAAGTTCGGGAAGCTCTCGAACTGAGTCCACTGGTTGTACGCCATCGTCACGGGAACGTCGACGTCGATGCTCTCGATGATCTGAGTCATGGCTCTCTCCTCTCGCCCGGACGCCGGGCGTCGGATGGGCTTCGTGCGGTGAGCTCCAGCATCTCCGGCGGCGCAGTCCGACCCCACCCCCTTGACCGCGGAGGGGTCTTCGGGATAACGGATGTCGCGGCCCGGAACATCCGATGACGTTTCAGGTCGCGGCGCCCGTTGCGCTCGGCCCGGGTCAGCGCGGTACGTAGGGTGTCGGCATGTCCGCCATCGACGAGCCCCTCGCCGCGACCATCCGCGAACTGGAGCTGCCTCCCGTGATCGCCACGATCGCGACCGAGGGAGGCACGGCGGTGCACCCTGCCTTGCGGTATCGAGCACAGTCCGTGCATCCCGCTGCGTGGTCGCTCGTCGAGCGGTCGCCGGGGCTCGTGCCGCTGTGGTCGTGCGGCATCGACAGCGCTTTCGCCGACCAGGACGGCACGTTCCTCATGTGGTCGGCAGAGGACGCGTGGCCGAGCCACAGATTCCCCGACTATGCGGGACTCGTGCGGGCGCTGCTGACCGATCTGCGCGAGGACGACGAGGACGAAGACGACCTGCGCGTCATCGCCGGGCTGCTGCTTCCAGGCCGCAAGACCGGCCGGGGTCAGGCGCGGCGGTAGGTCGCTGCCATCGGGCAGTCGAACGGATCGCGGGCGGCGAGACCGACGCGGTTGAGGTAGTCGATCACGATGCCGTAGGACTTCCACATGGTGGTCTCGACGTAGGGTACCTCGAGGGTCTCGCAGTGATCACGCACGATCTCACGTGCGCGGGCCAGATGCGGGCGCGGCATGTTCGGGAACAGGTGATGCTCGATCTGGTAGTTGAGCCCGCCCATCATCCACGTGGCCCACCAGCCGCCCGAGACGTTGCGTGAGGTGCGCACCTGCTTGCTGAAGAAGTCGAGCTTGGCGTCCTTGGCGATGATCGGCATGCCCTTGTGGTTGGGAGCGAAGGACGCTCCCATGTACACGCCGAAGACGGCCAGCTGGACGCCGAGGAAGGCGAATGCCATCCCGAGCGGGAGGAAGAGGAAGACGGGCGTCCAGATGACGCCGAAGCGCACGGCCAGCATGCCGAGCTCGATCCAGCGACCCTTCACGGGCTCGCGGCCGAACAGATGGCGGAACGCGATGAAGTGGAGGTTCAGTCCCTCGAGCATGAGGAGGGGGAAGAAGAGCCAGCCCTGTCGTTGCGTGATGAACCTGCGCAGCCCGCGGGCGCTCGCGGCATCCGTCTCGAGGAATGAGATGGTGTCGATCTCGATGTCGGGGTCCTTGTCGACCCGGTTGGGGTTCGCGTGGTGCCGCGTGTGCTTCGTGGCCCACCACGAGTAGCTCATGCCGACGATGCCGTTGCCGAGGATGCGGGCGAGGCGGTCGTTGGCCGGTCCTGAGGACAGGATCTGCCGGTGCGCGGCCTCGTGAGAGAGGAACGCGACCTGCGTGAACAGGATGCCGAGGGCCGCGGCGATGAGCAGCTGGAACCAGCTGTCGCCCAGCAGGATGAATCCGGCGACGCAGCCGGCGAAGGCAAGGGCGATGACGGTGCCCACCATGCCGTAGAACCAGGGGGTGCGTCGCAGCAGCCCGGTCTCGCGCACGATCTGCGAGACGTCGGTGTAGGCGCGGGCGATGGGGGGGAACTCCGCTGTTCCGGCGTATGTCTGACGAATGGGACCGAGCCGGGGCTCGAGGGTGGTGGAGGAGATGACGGGACCTGGTTTCGATCGGGGACCGCGTTGGCCTCGGGAAGCCAAAGGCAATTGCCGATCGCTTATGCCAGGCTACGCGCCCTCACATGGGGCGACGGGAATACGTCCCGACTCCCAGGCACTCGACAGGCCCCGTACATCTTCCAGACGCACGTCAGCCCGGGATGGCGATGCCATCCCGGGCTGACGAGAGATCAGGGGATCAGAGCGGCCGGATGTTGGCTGCCTGCATGCCCTTCGGACCGCGCTCGGCGTCGAATTCGACCTTCTGGTCTTCGCGGAGCTCCTTGAAGCCCTCGCCGGTGATCGCGCTGAAGTGTGCGAAGAGATCGGCCGAGCCGTCATCGGGAGCGATGAAGCCGTAGCCCTTCTCGGAGTTGAACCATTTCACGGTGCCAGTGGCCATCGTGTCTTTCCTTTTACTTTTCGGGCCGCGTGAGCGACCAGGGGTGCCGTTCCAACGTGTTCGGAACGGACAGTGGGTGCACGCGTGCGGAAGGGTGCGACGCGGCGAGTCTGGTGACGAAGGTCAAGAAGTCTTTCGGGGAGATGCGCCGGCTTCAGATGCTCGTGCGCGGAAGTCGAGAGGATGGGAGCCGGTTGTGCTGCGGCGGTCGGGCGTCAGGCGGTCTGCTTCTCCACAGTGAGGCAGAGGCTTTTCGACGCGGTGACCCGATAGGGCAATCGACAGCGTAGCATGCCGAGCCGTGCACACGTCGCCCTCTGCACCGCGAGGGTGCAGGGACGGGTGTCCCTGCACCCTCGCGAGAGCGATTGCTGATCAGTCCAGGCCGTTCTCGGCCAGCCAATCGGTCGCGATGTCCTCGGCGGAGCGCTCGTCGACGGTCGACTGGACGTTCAGCGCAACGAGACCCTCAGGGGTGAGCGATGCACTGACGGCGTTGATGACATCGGCGATCTCGTCGGCGATGTCGGCGTTCACGACCGGCACCACGTTGGAGGCGAGGAAGAGCCCGTCGGGGTCCTCGAGCGTGACGAGGTCCTCGGTCTCGATTCGCGGGTCGGCGCTGTAGACGTTCGCCACCTGGATGTTTCCGGCGACGAGCTCGTCGACGGTGGTGTCGGCCGTCGCCTCGAACGCGACGGTCACGCCGTAGACCTCCTCGAGGCCGGTCGGCCCGTAGGGGCGCTCTTCGAGCTCGGGTGCGCCGCCCAGCACCAGTCCTTCGATACCGGCGAGGTCGCCGATCGAGGTCAGGCTGTTCTGCTCTGCGAACTCGGCGGTGACGTTATACGAGTCCTGGTCGGTGGCCGACGACTGATCGAGCACCGCCAGGCCCTCAGGCAGAGCCTCCTGCAGCGCGGCGTACACGTCTTCCGAGGTCGTCGCGGTGGCATCCTTGTCGAAGTACTGCAGCAGGTTGCCGGTGTACTCGGGGAAGAGATCGATCGAGCCATCTTCGATGTCGGGCATGTAGACATCCCGCTGACCGATGTTGAACTGGCGGTCGACCTCGAAGCCGGCCCCCTCGAGTGCCTGCGCGTAGATCTCGGCGATGATCTCGTTGGAGTAGTAGGCCTGCGAGCCGATGACGATCGTCGACGAATCGCCGGTTTCGCCGCCGGCGTCGCCCGCGAGCGGGTCACTCGATGCGCAGCCGGCGAGGGCCAGCGCTGCGACGGCGGTCGCGCTCAGCGCGAGCGACAGTCGTGTGCGTGTGGTGAGCATTTCGGATCCTCCGGTGTTGTGGTGGGGGTCAGGTGGCCGGCTCGGTGACGAGCGCGGGAGCAAGGTCAGGGGCGGGGCTCCGCAGGCGAGGGCCGTCGGTGCGCGGAACGGCGAACCGTGCGAGCAGCGCGAAGATCCCATCGAGCACGAGCGCCAGCACGACGACGATGATGGAGGCGCCCAAAACCTCGGGGAAGTTTCTCGTGTTGATGCCCTGGATCATGTAGAAACCGAGGCCGCCGAGACCGACATAGGCGGCGATAGTCACCGTCGCGACCACTTGCAGCGTGGCCGAACGGAAACCGCCGATGAGAAGAGAGAGTCCAAGAGGCACCTCTATCTTGAAGAGGATCTGCCACTCGGTCATTCCCATCGCGCGCCCGGCGTCGATGACGGAACGGTCGATCGCTTCGATTCCGGCATACGCGCCGGCGAGGATCGAGGGGATCGCGAGCAGCACGAAGGCAGCCATCGCGGCCTCGGTCTTGAGCGTCACCCCGATGAGCATCACGAGCAGGGTGACCAGCCCCAGTGCGGGCAGGGCGCGGGCGGCGCCCGATAGGAACACCGCGATCTCGCGACCGCGACCGCTGTGCCCGATGAGCCAGCCGACGGGGACGGCGATCACGGCTGCGATGAGGACCGAGAAGAAGGTGAACGCCAGATGCTGCAGGATCGCCTCGGGAAGAGGCAGCGATCCGGTCAGCCGTTGGGGGGAGAAGATCCACGCCAGGGCGTCGGCGAACAGGTTCATGCAGTCACCGCCCGCGGTCGTCGCGCCGGCGGTACTCGCGTGCGCCGTGCCCACGGCATGAGCGCACGGCCCAGCATGATGAGCAGCAGGTCGATGACGAGGGCGATGATCACGACGGCGACGACGCCGGCGAGCACCTCGGCCAGGATGCGGCGCTGGTATCCGTTGGTGAAGAGGTAGCCCAGGTTCTGCACACCGACGAGAACGCCGACCGTGGCGAGCGAGATCGTGGAGACCGCCGTGACGCGCAGCCCCGAGAGGATCACCGGTCCGGCCAGGGGGAAATCGACCGTCCAGAAGCGCCGCCACGGTCCATAGCCGATCGCGATCGCGGCGCCGCGTGCGGTCTCGTCGACGGAGGCGAGGCCTTCCGTGACGGATCGCGTCATGATTGCGACGGCATAGATCGCGAGCGCGACGATGAGCGTGAGCTCCGCCCGGAGCGGGATCCCGATGACCGTGGCCACCACCGGCAGCAGCGCGAAGGAGGGGATCGTGAAGAGCAGCCCGACGATCCCGAGCACGGTTCCCCGCAGTTTCGTGTAGCGGAAGGCCGCCCAGCCGATCGGCAGCGAGACGATGAACCCCAGCACGATCGCGATGCTGCTCTGACGGAGGTGGTCCACCGTCAGCGCGCCGATCAGATCGAGGTTGTCGAGAACCCAGTTCACGCGGAGTCCTCCACGAGCACCCCCTGCGTGCGTCCTGCTGCGTCGACCAGCACGGTGCCGCGTGCCGTCTGCTTGCGATGCAGGGCGCGCGCGCCGCGCTCGGCGCCGATGAATTCCGCCACGAAGGCGCTCGCCGGGTTCTCGATGATCTCGCTCGGTGAGCCGACCTGCGCGATGTGCGCACCCTTCTCCAGGATCACCACCTGGTCGCCGAGCAGGAACGCCTCGTCGATGTCGTGCGTGACGAACACCACCGTCTTGTCGAGCTCCTCTTGCAGCCGCAGCGTCTCGGTCTGCAGCTCTTTGCGCACGATCGGATCGACGGCGCCGAACGGCTCGTCCATCAGCAGGATGTTGGGATCGACCGCGAGTGCGCGTGCGACACCGACGCGCTGCTGCTGGCCGCCGGACAGCTGGCTGGGGTAGCGCGGGGCTAGCGCGCGGTCGAGGCCGACGACATCCATCAATTCGAGAGCTCGCTCCCGCGCCCGGGAGCGGGGCACGCCCGAGAGGACCGGGACGGTGGCGATGTTGTCGATCACCGAGAAGTGGGGCAGCAGGCCCGCGTTCTGCAGCACGTACCCGATGCCCCGTCGCAGCTTGACCGGGTCACGGTCGGCGATCGGCTCGTCGTCGATGGTGATGTGCCCGCTCGTGGGCTCGACGAGGCGGTTGATCATGCGCAGGAGCGTTGTCTTGCCGCATCCTGAGGAGCCGACGAAGACGGTCGTCTTGTGGGCGGGGATGACGAGGCTGAAGTCGTCGACAGCGAGGGTTCCGTCGCCGAATCGCTTCGAGACCGCCCGGAATTCGATCGCCATGCTGTCCTTTCGGCGGGATTCCAGAAAACCACAGGTCGCCGACATCGGGCCGGAATCGACGCATCGTGACGCCCCTGAGATGGTTCGTGGCAGTCCGCGTGACGGATTGCGAGCACCGCCCTCGGGGTCTGCACGTCCCGCTACCGTTGGCCTATGAGCACCCGCGAGTACGATCTCGTCGTCATCGGAGCAGGCCCCGTCGGTGAGAACGTCGCCGACAGGGCGGTACAAGGAGGCCTGTCGGTCGCGATCGTCGAGAGCGAGCTCGTCGGAGGGGAGTGCTCGTATTGGGCGTGCATGCCGTCGAAGGCCCTGCTGCGAGCCGGGTCCGCGCTTCGCGCTGCGCGCGATGTCGGGGGAGCGGCGCAGGCGGTGACCGGTCGGCTCGATATCGCTGCCGCGCTGAAGCGGCGCGATGCGATCGTGCATGAGTGGAACGACGCGTCGCAGGTCGAGTGGCTCCAGTCCGCGGGGATCGATCTCGTGCGTGGCCACGGCCGGATCTCGGGTGAGCGGAAAGTCACGGTGACCGACGCCGACGGCGGTGAGACCATACTGATCGCCCGGCACGCGGTCGCTGTGAGCACCGGCTCCGCCGCGCTTCTTCCTGATGTGCCAGGCCTTCGCGAGGCGCAGCCCTGGACGAGCCGCGACGCGACGGGCGTGCGCAACGTGCCCGCGTCCCTCGCCATCCTGGGGGGCGGCGTCGTGGGCAGCGAGATGGCGACACTCTTCGCGTCGTTCGGCACCGACGTGACCCTGATCGCCCGCTCGGGGCTGCTGGGCGGTGTCGAGGCGTTCGCGGGTGAGGCCGTGAAGCAGGCGCTGACGGATGCCGGAGCCGACGTCCGCACGGGCGTCGAGGTCGCGCGCGTCGAGCGCACGGCCACCGGTGATGTGGTGGTGTCGCTGTCGGACGGAACCGAGGTGCGCGCGGCCGAGCTGCTCGTCGCGACCGGGCGCGTGCCCCGCACCCAGGATCTCGGCGTCGAGGCGGTCGGGCTCGAGCCCGGAGCCTGGCTCGAGGTGGACGACACCCTGCGGGTGCGTGGCGTCGATTGGCTCTACGCCGTCGGCGACGTCAATCATCGGGCACTGCTGACGCACCAGGGCAAGTACCAGGCGCGGGCCGCGGGCGATGTCATCGCGGCACGGGCGCTCGGACGCGAGGTCGACGATGCTCCGTGGGGTGCGCATGTCGCCACGGCGGACCACTCCGCGGTGCCGCAGGTGGTGTTCACCGACCCCGAAGTGGCAGCGGTGGGCCGCACCGAGGCGTCCGCTCGCGCCGCCGGCATCGGCATCCGCGTCCTCGATTACGACCTGTCCTGGGTCGCGGGGGCGAGCACGCACGCCGATCACTACCGCGGCCAGGCGCGTGCGATCGTCGACGAGGAGCGCAGAGTGCTGATCGGTGCCACCTTCGTGGGACCTGATGTCGCCGAGCTGCTGCACGCCGCGACCATCGCGATCGTCGGCGAAGTGCCGATCGATCGGCTGTGGCACGCCGTGCCCTCGTACCCGACGCTCAGCGAGGTGTGGGTGCGCTGGCTCGAGGCCTGGGGCCGCTGAGCCGCAGGCTGCGTCACGCAGGCGGCGCCGGATAGGGCCCCTCCTTCACCACCATGGCCGGATGCGCCGCGTTGCGCGCGAGCGGCGTGACACGGTTGCGACGGCGGTCCGCCGTGGCGTTCACCCATGCGCTCGAGGCGGATGCGAGAATGCGCGCATGTCGACTGCTGAGCCATTCATGCCCGTTCATCTGCCTGCATCTCGCGACACCGAGGCTGCCGAGATCGACCTCGATCACGATGTCGACATTCTCGAGCGCACTGGGCATGAGCCCGAGGAGGTCGAGGTGCCAGAGTTCCCCGCCAATGAGGTGTTCCGTCCTCCGGTGCCCGGTGACGCGCTCAGCGAGTCCGAGCTCAACGACGACCTCGCCGGCGAATGACGAGGGGGCGGTGGTGATGAAGACCGACTTCAAGAAAGAGCTCGCCGCGTACTCCGCCCGCCGCGGCGTGTTCGACATCATCGACGTTCCGCCGCTGCGATACCTCATGATCGACGGTCACGGCGACCCGAACACGCAGACCTATGGGGATGCCATCTCGACGATCTTCCCGGTGGCATACAAGCTCAAGTTCCTCAGCAAACGGGAACTCGACCGCGACTACGTCGTGATGCCGCTCGAGGCGCTGTGGTGGTCCGCCGACATGTCGTCGTTCACCACCGATCGCGACAAATCGCAGTGGGACTGGACGGCGCTGAATATGGTGCCCGACTGGATCACCGACGAGCTCTTCGATCGCGCCGTCGCCGCAGCGTCGGAGGCGCCGGCGATCGAACGGGTCCGGCTCAGCACTCTCGACGAGGGGCGCTGCGTGCAGACTCTCCATCTCGGGCCGTTCGACGACGAGGGGCCCGTGCTCGCCGAGATGCACGACGCGTTCATCCCGACCAACGGGTTGCGAATGACCGGCAAGCACCATGAGATCTATCTCAGTGATATCCGGCGCACCGATCCCGCGAAGCTGCGGACCATCCTGCGGCAGCCGGTGGAGGATGCCGTCACCTGACAGTTCGCCGAGATCCTTGCCGAACGATATATCGCTATGTATCGTCGAGGTATCGGCAGGCACTCGTTCAAGGAGGTCGTCATGAGCGGTTTCACAGGAGATCAGTTCGGTCCGCGCCACAGGGGACAGGGGTCCGGGCTGCCCGGTGGCCTGTGGGAGGCGATGGATCAGCTGCGCGAGACGTTCGAGCAGAAGTTCTCGCCGCGCATGGCCCGCGGCGATGTCCGGGCGGCGGTTCTGGCGATCCTCGCCGAAAAGCCCATGCACGGCTACCAGATCATCCAAGAGATCGAGACGCGCAGCGCGGGCGCCTGGAAGCCGAGCCCCGGCTCGGTGTATCCGACACTTCAGATGCTCGCCGACGAGGGACTCATCGTCGCCGAGGAGTCCGCCGGCAAGAAGACCTACTCCCTGACCGAGGCTGGTCGTGCCGAAGCTGCCGCAGCCGAAGGGACCTCCGCTCCGTGGGAGGCGGCCGGTGCGCGGGACTCCGCGCGCGCCACAGCGCTGCCCAAGGCGGGGGCGAAGCTCGCACAGGCCACGGCTCAGGTGGCGAGCAGCGGCAGCCCCGAGCAGGTGCAGCAGGCCGTCGACGTGCTGGACGAAGCCCGTCGTAAGCTCTACTCGATCCTCGCTCAGGACTGACCGGATGCGCCAGGCACGTCGGCGCGGTCCCCTGGGGATCTAGGAGATTCGATGCCCGACGTCGGCAGTTCGCGCGCCCGCTACCGCCGCATCCTGCGCTTCGCGGCGCTGTACATGGCGCAGGCGTGGTGGTTCGAGCTCTTCCTGCCGCGCATCGGACTCTCGGGACTCGCGGCGCGGGGCCGAGCCCGCCGGTTGCGGGGCGTCGCGCGCAGCTTCCATACGCTCGCGGTATCGCTCGGCGGCCTCATGATCAAGGTCGGCCAGTACATGTCGTCGCGGCTGGATGTGCTGCCTCCCGAGATCACGAAAGAGCTCGAGGGCCTGCAGGACGAGGTTCCGCCCGTCGAGTTCGGCGCCATCCGTAGGCTCGCGGAGTCCGAGCTCGGCGTCCCGCTGGACGTCGCCTACGAGTGGGTCGACCCGACGCCGCTTGCCGCGGCATCCCTCGGTCAAGCCCACCGCGCCCGGTTGTCGGCCGCAGACGCAGCGGAAGCCGGATTCGCCGACGTCGTCATGAAGGTGCAGCGACCGGGGATCGACGAGATCGTCGATGTCGATCTCGCCGCGCTGCGCAAGGTGGCGCGCTGGCTCAGCCGCGTCGCGGTGGTGCGGGAGCACGTCGATCTGCCGGCGCTCATCGAGGAGTTCGCCCACACCAGCATGCTCGAGATCGACTACCTCCACGAGGCACGCAACGCCGAGCGGTTCGCCGAGAACTTCGCGGACGACGCACGCGTGACCGTTCCTGAGATCGCGTGGGAGCGCACCACAAAGCGCGTGCTGACCCTCTCTGATGTGACCGCGATCAAGATCAACGACCTCGCCGGGCTGCGGGCCGCGGGCATCGACCCGTCCGAGGTGGCGGCCGAGTTCGCCAAGGTCATGTTCGACCAGCTCTTCGTCGACGGCTTCTTCCACGCCGACCCGCATCCCGGGAACATCTTCGTCACGCCGCGGGCAGCAGGGACGGATGCCGCGGCCCGGCCGTGGACCCTGACGTTCATCGACTTCGGGATGATGGGCGAGGTGCCCGACTCGCTGCGCCAGGGTCTGCGGCAGCTCATCATCGCGGTCGCGGCGCGCAACGGCCGCCAGCTCGTCGAGAGCATCCGCGAGGTCGGACTGCTGCTGCCCTCCGCCGACACCGTCGAGCTCGAACGTGCCATGACCGCCCTCTTCGCCCGTTTCGGGGGCATGGGATTCGCCGAGCTTCAGAAGGTGGATCCTCGCGAGTTCCGCGATTTCGCCATCGAGTTCGGCGATGTGGTGCGGGCGATGCCCTTCCAGCTGCCCGACAACTTCCTCCTCATCGTGCGCACCGTGTCGTTGACATCGGGCATGTGCAGCTCGCTCGATCCGGCCTTCAACATGTGGGATGCCGTCGAGCCGTACGCCGATCAGCTGCTGCGCGACGAGAGCGGCAACACGGTCAGGGCGTTCGCGCGCGAGGCGCTCTCGATCGCGGGGGTCATGGTGCGACTGCCGCGCCGCCTGGACGACGTCGTGACGCGCATCGAGGAGGGTCGGCTCACCGTCGACACCCCTCGGCTCGATCAGCGCATCCGCGGCCTGGAACGGACGGGTCGCCGCGTGATCTCGGCAGTGCTCTTCGCCGGGCTGCTGATCGGCGGCACGGTGCTGCGAGCCGACGAGCAGGTCCTCGGCACGGTGCTGATGGCGGGCTCGGTGATCCCGCTGCTGCACGCGCTGTTCGCGGGCTGGGCCGCACGGCGCGGCCCTCTCGGCTGAGAGCGCGATCCCAGACCCGACACGGGGGAAATCCCCCGTCGAGCTTTCGGGTCAGCGGGCTGGGGCGTGGCCCGCGGGACTCTTAGCGTCGGAGGCATGTCTTCTCCGCAGCATCCCTCTGCCTCCGCACCGGCAGCCCGCGCAACGGGACCCGCGCCGACGACCGGCGTGCGCCGTTCCTCCCGCGGGCTGGGCCTGCCGCTCGTCGTGATCATGGGTCTGACAGCGCTCGCCGTGCCCCGCATCATCGCGCACGACATCGGCCTGGTCGAGCCCGGGTCATTGGCGAACACGGCGCTCGCAGTGCTGCCGCTGGTCATCTGGGTCGTCGTCGCGATGCTTTGGTCTCGTCGCCCGCTGGTGTCGCTCTTCGTCGCCGGCGGTCTGCTGGGTGTCGCCCTCGCTCTCATCCACAACCTCTCGTGGGGCGCCGTCTTCGGCGACGATCCGCCGAGTCTCGGCGGTGCGCTGGAAGGCGTGCTCGCTCCCGGTCTCGAAGAGGCCGTGCTGCGCGGCGCGGGCACGATCAGCAGCCTCGCGACGGGCCTCGCCACCGGCGTCGTCTGCGGCCTGATCGCGTGGGGGCTGCAGGCCCTCGTTCGCGCCTCGGGTGGGCGCCTCCCGGCCTGACGAGTCTCCAGCCGTCGCCCGGAGCCCGCCGCCGGAACGCTTCCGCTCCCTAGACTGCGACCGTGGGCCTGCGCGGCGACGTGCGCGCAACGGAAGCCGAGTGAGACGAGGAGCGGTTTAGATGCAACTGGCAATGGTGGGACTGGGCCGGATGGGCGCCAACATCGTGCGGCGCTTGATGCGAGACGGTCACGAATGCGTCGTCTTCGACGTGAATCCGGATGCCGTGGCCACCCTGGCCGGCGAGGGCGCGGTGGGCGCGACGAGCCTGGCCGACATGGTTGCGAAGCTCGAGGCGCCGCGGGCGATCTGGCTCATGATCCCGGCCGGACTCACCGGAACGGTGGTCGACGAAGTTTCGGCCGTGCTCGATCCCGGCGACATCCTCATCGACGGCGGCAACTCCAACTACCGCGACGACGTGCGGCGGGCGGCGAAACTCAAGAACACCGGCATCCACTACGTCGACATCGGCACGAGTGGCGGCGTCTTCGGGCTCGAACGCGGCTATTGCCTGATGGTCGGCGGACCGGACGAGGCGTTCACGCGCATCGAGCCGATTCTGAAGACGATCGCACCGGGTGGCGGCGACGTGCCGCGCACGCCGGGTCGATCCGGCGATCCGGCGCCGGAAGAGCTCGGGTACCTCCACTGCGGCCCCTCGGGGGCTGGGCACTTCGTGAAGATGGTGCACAACGGCATCGAGTACGGCGTGATGGCGGCTCTCGCCGAGGGTTTCAACATCCTCGAGCATGCCGACGCCGGCATCACGCAGGCCGAGCACTCCGCCGAGATCGCCCCGCTGGAGGAACCCGAGTTCTACCAGTTCACGATCGACACGCCGAAGGTCGCCGAGCTCTGGCGGCGTGGTTCGGTGATCTCATCGTGGCTGCTCGACCTCACCGCTGCCGCTCTTCAGGGCAACCCGACGCTCGAGGGGCTCGCCGGTCGGGTGTCGGACTCGGGCGAGGGCCGATGGACCGTCAAGGCCGCAGTCGACACCGGCGTGCCGGCGCCGGTGCTTGCGGCAGCCCTCTTCGAACGGTTCGCCTCGCGCGACGAGGACCAGTTCGCGAACCAGATCCTGTCGGCGATGCGCCTGCAGTTCGGCGGGCACCAGGAGCTCCCGGCGGGCGACGTGCTCGAGGCCGGTGGCGAGAAGGCCGAGTCGTCCTCACACGGACAGTCCAAGACGGCGGGCGAGTAGCGGTCGCGTCCGGGGTCGGTGCGACGGACCGCCGGCGGTCCCAGGCGACAAGCCGCAACACCGCCGCCGGTGAGGGCGGCGAACGGTCCTCGGTGAGGTGACGGAGTGCATATGCGAAGGATGCCGCGACCCGGCAGCGTCGCGGCATCCGTTCTCTTGCGTCCTTACGCCGTCGCGGAGGCGTCCTCGCGCTTGGGCAGCACCCATCCCGCGCGCGGGAAGTGGCAGGTGTAGCCGTTGGGGTATGTGATCAGGTAGTCCTGGTGCTCGGGCTCGGCCTCCCAGAACGGGCCGGCGGGCTCGATCGTGGTGACGGCCTTGCCCGGCCACAGCCCCGACGCGTCGACGTCGGCGATGGTGTCGCGCGCGACCCGCTCCTGCTCGGGCGAGAGCGGGAAGATCGCCGAGCGGTAGCTGGTGCCGATGTCGTTGCCCTGACGGTTCAGGGTCGAGGGGTCGTGGATCTGGAAGAAGAACGCCAGGATGTCGCGGTACGACGTCTGGGTCGGGTCGAACACGATCTCCACGGCCTCGGCGTGGCCGGGGTGATTGCGGTAGGTGGCGTGGTCGTTCTGGCCACCGGTGTAGCCCACGCGCGTGTCGAGCACGCCGGGCTGGCGGCGGATGAGATCCTCCATTCCCCAGAAACAGCCGCCAGCCAGGACGGCGGTCTCGGTGTCGGGGTTCTGGGTGATGGCTCCGGTGTCGGTGGGTCCACTCGTCATGATGCGTGCTCCTGGTCGTTCGTGGTGGGCTCGAAGAGTCCGCGGTATTCACCGTAACCCTCGGTGACGAGGTCGGTGGCGGGGATGAAGCGCAGGGCGGCCGAGTTCATGCAATAGCGCAGTCCTCCGGCATCCCGCGGTCCGTCACGGAAGACGTGGCCGAGATGACTGTCGGCGCCCGATGACCGCACCTCGGTGCGGGGCAAGAGCAGCTTCCAGTCGGTCTTGGTGGCGACGGCATCTGTGTCGATGGGCTTGGTGAAGCTCGGCCACCCGGTGCCGCTGTCGTACTTGTCCAGCGACGAGAACAGGGGCTGCCCCGAGACGACGTCGACGTAGATGCCGGGCTCGTGGTTGTTCCAGTACGCGTTGCGGAAGGGAGGCTCGGTGCCGTCCTCCTGCGTGACGCTGAACTGGAGATCGGTGAGGCGGCTCAGCGCCTCAGGGGTGGTGCGGTAGTCGGTGCTCTTCACTTCGGGATTCCTCCTCAGGCGACGACGCTGGCTGCGGCGTCATAGGAGAGAACGGATGCCGGTTCCCATTTGGTCCCGCGAACCTGGGAGCGCGCTCTGAGTTCTCGTGGACCACGGCAGGCGTGACAGGTCGTGACGCCGTGCGCAACCCCCTCCTCGATCTCGCGTCGCGCGGCGATGGTGTCGTGGACACCATTTGGAGGCATGGATGAAAGCGATGACGTACCGCGGACCGTACAAGCTCCGCGTCGAGAGCAAGCCCGAGCCGAAGATCGAGCACCCGAATGACGCGGTCGTTCGGGTCGAGCTCGCGGCGATCTGCGGGTCGGATCTGCACCTTTACCACGGCATGATGCCCGATACCCGGATCGGGCACACGTTCGGGCACGAGTTCATCGGGACCGTGGAGGAGGTGGGCGGCTCGGTGCAGAACCTCAAGGTCGGCGATCGAGTGATGGTGCCGTTCAACATCTACTGCGGCTCGTGCTTCTTCTGCGCGCGCGGGCTGTTCTCCAACTGCCACAACGTCAACCCGAACGCCACGGCGATCGGAGGCATCTACGGCTATTCGCACTCGACAGGAGGCTACGACGGGGGCCAGGCCGAGATGGTGCGCGTGCCGTTCGCGGATGTCGGGCCCGCCGTGATCCCCGACGACATCGAGGACGAGGATGCGCTGCTGCTCACTGATGCGTTCTCGACCGGATACTTCGGGGCGCAGCTCGCCGACATCGTCGAGGGCGATACGGCGGTGGTGTTCGGCGCGGGTCCGGTCGGCCTTGCGGCGGCGCGGTCGTGCTGGCTGATGGGTGCCGGACGCGTGATCGTCGTCGATCACCTCGACTACCGACTGCGCAAGGCCGAGGAGTTCGCGTTCGCCGAGACCGTCGCGTTCGGGCAGGTGGGCGACGTGGTGCGCGAGCTCAAGAAGATGACGGACGGACTGGGGGCGGATGTCGCCATCGATGCGGTCGGTGCGGAGGCCGACGGCCATGTTCTCCAGCACGTGACCTCGGCGAAGCTCAAGATGCAGGGCGGTTCACCCGTCGCGCTGAACTGGGCGATCGACTCCGTTCGCAAGGGCGGTACGGTCTCGGTGATGGGTGCCTACGGCCCGCTGTTCAGTGCCGTGAAGTTCGGGGATGCGATGAACAAGGGGCTCACGCTGCGCATGAATCAGGCACCGGTCAAGCGGCAGTGGCCGCGGCTGCTGGAGCACATCCGTGCCGGATACGTGAAGCCGAGCGAGCTGATCACCCACCGCTTCCCCCTCGACGAGATCGCCGAGGGCTATCACGTGTTCTCGTCGAAGCTCGACGACATCATCAAGCCGGTCATCACACCGGCGGCCTGACGACCTGGTGAAGGAGAGAACCCATGCCGTACACCGCGAACAAACCCGGACGAACGCCGAGCTCGGAGGAACTCCGAGCCCGCATCCCGGGCTGGGGCGCCGACCTCGACGCCGCCGATCGACCTGCCTTTCCGCGCGAGCAGCCGGGCATCTCGACCGGTGCGCACTGGGCGCTTCCCCAGCAGCAGAACACCTACCGCCCGCGCGAGCGCTCGCTCGAACACGAGCGCCTCACACCCGTGTTCGGCACGGCGCAGCCGCTTCGAGGTGTAGCCGGCAAGGTGCGTCGCTACGCCTACGAGAAGTACAGCGAGGGTCAAGCCGCGCATTGGCTGCTGCTCGTGGCGGGGGACCGGATCGACGCCGCGAGCGCGCACGTGAAATCGTTGTTCACGAGGCGACCGGATGATCCCATCACCCAGTCCGGAGTGCTGGGGGAGCGTGGCCGCCATCCGTTCGCGTCACGTTTCGGTCGTGGCCGAGTGGACCTGAAGCACGCGTGGCTGGACCCGATCCTGGTGGTCGGTCCCTGGGTCTTGGCGGGCGTCCTCGTCTTCAAGGCCGGCCGCGCGATCGTACGGCCGGCGTCTCGGCGAGGCTGACCCGCAGGGGGCGAGACGTCGGGCGATTGCTCGCCGGACAATCGCCGCGGTGCGTCCCCGACGTCGCGCCGCTGACATGAGCTGAACGTACGCCTGTCGGTCCAGCGCTGTCAGCGACGAGAATCAGGGCATGGCGACGCGGCTGCTCCTGATCTCCGACACTCATATCCCCGGGCGCGCGCGGCGCCTTCCTGCGGCGGTGCTCCGCGAGGCGGATGCCGCAGATCTCGTCATCCACGCGGGCGACTGGGTCGCGGCATCCGTTCTCGATGAACTCGAGGAGCACGCGCCGGTTCTCGGCGTGCACGGCAACAACGACGGCGCCGATGTTCGCGCACGGCTGCCCGAGATCGCGGAGAGAACGATCGAGGGCGTGCGGTTCGCGGTGATCCACGAGACCGGTCCTGCCCAGCGCCGGGAGATGAGGATGGATGCCGCGTTCCCGGGCATCGACGTGCTCGTGTTCGGCCACAGCCACATCCCGTGGGACACCACGACGCCGCGGGGCATGCGACTGCTCAACCCGGGCTCGCCCACCGACCGCCGCAGGCAGCCCGTCCACACGATGATGACCGCGCTCACCGACGACGGTGCCCTCCGGGACGTGCAGCTGCTCCCGCTCTGAGCCGATTTCTCGACGGGCTGGCGCCCGGGTCAGCGTGTTCGTAAGGTGAACGCGTGCGAGCCGTTGTGTATGAGCGCTACGGCGGCCCGGAGGTGCTCGAGCTGCGCAACCTGCCGACACCTGTCGCAGGCCCTGGTGAGGTGCTCGTCGAGGTCGTCGCGACGTCGATCAATCTCTCGGACTGGGAGAACCTCCACGGCTCGCCCGCGTACGCGCGCATTGGTGGGCTTCGGCGTCCGCGCCAACAGGTCCTGGGTTCCGACATCGCGGGCCGCGTCGTCGCCCTCGGGCCAGGAGCGACTCGCTTCGCGATCGGTGACGAGGTGTTCGGCGACACTCTGTCGACCGGCAGCGGTGGGTTCGCGGAGTTCGTCGCCGTGCCCGAGACCGCGCTCGCTGCCAAGCCCTCGCGGCTGTCTTTCGCCGAGGCATCCGCGATCCCGCAGGCGGGAGCCATCGCCGGTCGTGCAGTAGCCCTCGCAGAAGCAGGATCGCGGATGCTGCTCAACGGCGCCGGCGGAGGTTCGGGTTCGCTGGCGATCCAGCTCGCCGTGGCGAAGGGTGTGGCGGTCACCGCGGTCGACAACGCCGGCAAGCTCGACTATCTGCGCGAGCTCGGTGCGCAGAGGGTCATCGACTATCGGCGTGAGGACTTCACTCGCAGCGGCCGTTACGACGTGATCGTCGATCTGGTCGCGCGGCGTTCGATCTTCGCGTATCGGCGTGCGCTCGCGAAGCACGGGCGCTGCGTCATGGTCGGCGGAACGGCGCGGACCCTCGTGCGCATGCTCACGGTCGGCCCGCTCCTGGGGGCGGCGACGGGCGCGCATCTGGGCGTGCTGTTCGTTCATCAGGGGCCGGTCCACTTCGCGTCGGTGGCGGACAAGTGCGCGAGCGGTGAGATCACCGTGCGGATCGACCGCGTCTTCGGTCTGGACGAGGTGCCCGCCGCGCTCACCTGGCACGGTGAGGGCAGGGCGCTCGGCAAGGTCGTCGTCGCGGTGAGATCGGACTGAGTGCGCTCACCCGGGCCATCCGCGCAGCCGGTGCGCATACGCTGACGCAACATCGCCTCGCGTGGACTGGACCCAGGCCGGCTGTACCCGACGCCGTCCGGAAGGGCCTCTCATGACCGACATCACCACGACCCGTCGTACCGGCATCCGGTTTCTCGTCGCCGGGCTGGTCGCCGCCGTCATCACCATCCTCACGCTCGCCCCGCCGTCGATCGCCGCGCCCGCGCGTCGCGCGTTCCTGCAGGTCGCGGTTGCGGTCGCCGAGCCAGTCGTGAGGTGGATCCCGGCAGGCGACTCGGAGCAAGTGCTCAACACGCTGCTGTTCGTACCCCTCGGCGCCACGATCGCGCTGCTGCTGAGCCGCAGGCTATGGCCGATCGCGATCCTCGCCGGCTTCGCACTGTCGGCGTCGGTCGAGTACGCGCAGGCCTCCATCCCCGGCCGAGTGCCCGACCCCGCAGACGTGCTGTGGAACACCGTCGGCGGCGCCATCGGTGTGCTGCTCGTCACGGTCCCGCGGCTGATCGGCGCCGCCGTGCTGCGTGCTCGCCGTCGATCGAGTGCACGCGTCGATGAGCGCGTCAGCGCGGGAGTGTGACGCGCGCTTGAAGGCCGCCCTCGGGGAGAGCGGTGAGGTCGAGCGATCCGCCGTGGGCGCGCGTGATCGAGGCCACGATTGCAAGGCCCAAGCCCGCCCCGTCGCGGCCGTCACCGCTGCGGGTGCGCCCTGCGGCGCGGACGAAGGGCTCGGTCAGCGTCGCCACGACGCTGCGGTCGAGCACGGCCCCGCTGTTCGCGACGACGAGCGCGGCGGGCGAGGCCGAGACCGAGACACGCACCCAGCCGCCGGCGCTGTTCTGAACGGCGCTGTTGTGGACGACCGCGTTGTGTACGAGGTTCGCCGCCAGCTGCGCCAGCAGTGCGCGATTGCCGGTCACGACAGCGGGCGCCAGCGCCGTGTCGAGACGGATGCCGCGGGCCTCGGCATCCGCCCGCTCGTCGTCCACGCACTCGGCCACGACCGCCGCGAGATCCACCGAGTCGGTCTCCAGCGCCGACCCCCGGCCCACCCGGGCAAGCATGAGCAGGGCCTCGGTCAGCGCGATCGCGCGATCGTTGGTGGTGCCGATGCGCTGCAGCACGACATCGACGTCGCGGCCCTCGGGGTCGGCTTGAGCCACCTCGACCATCGTGCGGATGATCGAGTGCGGGGTCCGCAGCTCGTGCGAGGCATTCGCGGCGAAGCGCCGCTCCTCGTCGATGGTGTGCTGCACGCGATCGAGCATCGCGTCGAAGGTGTCGGCGAGTTCGGTGAGCTCGTTGCGCGGTCCAGGGAGACCGACCCGCTGTGCCAGCTGCCCGTCGCGGGCGCGGCGGGCGACATCCGTGATGCGGTCGAGCGGGCGGAGCATCACGCCGGCGAGCAGCCAGCCGCCGACGAGTCCGAACACGAGGAGCCCGCCGATCGCCCACCAGGTGTAGCGGATGAACACCTCGAGCAGGTTCGTACGGTTGGGTGCCGCGCCGCCGCCGACGACGTAGACGGCGCCTTCGGGTACGAAGCGCAGCAGCAGGAACCCGACGGCGAAGAGCGCGAAGCCGGCGACCACCAGAAACCCGGCGT
Source organism: Microbacterium sp. I2 (assembly GCF_051364985.1). Lineage (NCBI taxonomy): Bacteria > Bacillati > Actinomycetota > Actinomycetes > Micrococcales > Microbacteriaceae > Microbacterium > Microbacterium sp. I2. The sequence goes on along the minus strand of NZ_JBLWIH010000001.1, from coordinate 601,028 downwards.
AGCTCAGGGTGAGCTTGATCCGTACCGACAGACCCGACTGGCGCTCCTGCCCAGGCGTCGTCACGCGCTCATCCGATATCCGACGCCCGGCACGGTCTCGATGACCCACGGTTCGCCGAGGCGCTTGCGCAGCGTCGAGATCGTGATGCGGACGGCGTTGGTGAACGGATCGGCGTTCTCGTCCCACGCCCGCTCGAGCAGGTCCTCGGCGCTCACGACACCGCCACCGGCGGTCATGAGCACGTCGAGCACCGCGAACTGCTTGCGCGTGAGGGCGACGTAGCGACCGCCGCGGAACACCTCGCGGCGGAACCGGTCCAGGCGCACGCCGGCGACCTCGACGATCGGAGGCGTCCCGGCCGCCGGCCTTCTGCCGAGGGCGCGCAGTCGCAGCACGAGCTCGCGCAGTGCGAAAGGCTTGGTGAGATAGTCGTCGGCACCGCTCTCGAACCCGGTTGCCTTGTCGTCGAGCCGGTCGGCCGCGGTGAGCATCAGCACCCGGGGGCTCTCCGCTTCGCCCGCGAGGTGACGGGCGATCGCATCGCCGTTCGGCCCGGGGATGTCGCGATCGAGCACGACGACGTCGTAGCTGTTGATCGACAGCTGCTCCAGCGCCATATCGCCGTCGCCCGCGATGTCGGCCGCGATCGCCTCGAGGCGCAGCCCGTCGCGGATCGCCTCGGCGAGGTAGAGCTCGTCCTCGACGATCAGCACGCGCATGCGCCCAGCCTAGGCGGCACGGCATATCGCCGAGATATGAGTTTTCGCGTACGGTGCGGCAACGTGCGCCCGCGTGGGATGGGAAGCATGTCGCATCCCGTCCTCGACTCGCCCGCACCTGTCCTGCCGACCCGGCAGTCGTCGTCCCGAGCTCGTCGCCTCACCGTCGTCGCGCTCGGCGTGTGCGTCGCAGCGCTTCTGGCCGCCCTGGCCACCGTGCTCGTGCAGGTGAGTACCGCCTCGGCGGGAACCACGTCGGCGCTCACCACCCAAGCGGGGCATATCCCCGAGGGCACGGTCGTCACGCTCGCCGACGACCACGTCCCGGCGATCGCACGACTGCACCCCGCGCTCCTGGCCGCGCTGCGTCAGGCGGAGGCGGATGCCGTGGCCGACGGCATCCCGTCGTTCCAGGTGACGAGCGGCTGGCGCAGCGCGGAGTACCAGCTGTGGCTGCTCGAGGATGCCGTCGAGCGTTACGGCGACGAGGACATCGCCGGCCAGTACGTCGCCAGGCCGGACAAGTCTCGCCACGTCACCGGCGACGCCGTCGACATCGTGCCGCTCGACGCGCAGCTGTGGCTCATCGAGCACGGTGCGCGGTACGGAATCTGCCAGACCTACGCGAACGAGCGCTGGCATTTCGAACTCGCGACTCAGCCGGGCGGAGTGTGCCCGGTCATGAAGCCGGATGCCGCGGCCTGACCGCCGACCCTGGCGTCTCGGGGCCTTCTCGTCAAGGGGATCCCGGAATTAACCTTGCCCGCCTACCCTGGCTGTCGTGGGAGAGCGAGTAGGTGCCCAGCCCGACCACTCGGGCTTCCGGGCCGACATTCAGGGACTGCGCGCGGTCGCGGTCGGAGCGGTGCTGCTCTACCACGCCGGGGTCCCGTTCCTGCCCGGCGGCTACGTGGGCGTGGACGTCTTCTTCGTGATCTCGGGCTTCCTGATCACCTCGCACCTGCTCGACCAGTTGCAGCGGCACGGCAAGCTGCGCTTCGGCGAGTTCTACGCGCGCCGGGCCCGCCGCATCCTTCCCGCGTCGTTCGTGGTGCTGATCCTGTCGGTCATCGCGGCGCTCATCTGGTATCCGCCGCTGCTCATGCGCGACGTGTGGGCGGGGGCGGTGGCGACGGCGCTGTACGTGCCCAACTACTTCTTCGCAGCGGCGGACGCCGACTATCTCGCTGAGGTGTCGACACCCTCGCTCTTCCAGCACTACTGGTCGCTCGGCGTCGAGGAGCAGTTCTACCTGCTGTGGCCGGCGCTGCTCGCGCTGACGTGGGCGCTGATCCGCACTCGGCGGGCCCTCACGGGCGTGCTGGTCGCCGTTGTCGTGACCTCCTTCGCCCTGTGCGTGTGGCTGACGTTCCAGTCGCAGCCGTGGGCGTTCTTCTCGCTGCCGACGCGCGCGTGGGAGCTCGGCGTCGGAGGCATCGTCGCGGTCGTCCTGCAGCATCGGGCACGTGCGGTGCCCGAGCGGTTCGCGCCGCTGCTCGGGTGGGCGGGAATCACGGCGGTCGCGGCATCCGTCGTCTTCTTCTCGGGTGAGACGCTCTTCCCCGGTGCCGCCGCGGCGCTGCCGGTGCTGGGAACGGCCGCCGTCATCGCGGCCGGCGAGACGGCCGGCGGACCCACCCGCATGCTGTCGACGCGCTCGATGGTGTTCGTCGGGGCGATCTCGTACTCGCTCTATCTCGTGCACTGGCCTGCGCTCGTGCTGCCCGAGGCGGCGATGCCGGGCCGCCTTCCGCTGTGGGCGACACTCCTCATCGCCGCCGTGTGCGTGCCGGCGGCGTGGCTGCTGCACCGGTACGTCGAGGATCCGGTGCGCAAAGCGCCCGTGCTCACACGAGCCCGTGCGCGGTTGACCCTCATCGGCGCCGCTGCCGGGTCGGTGGCGTGCCTCGGCATCGCCACCGGTGCGTACGCGCTCGCCGACACCCGTCCGCTGAACGTCGAGCGGGCGGCATCCGAGACGGTCATCGTGGACTCGCCGCGCGGTACCGACTACGTGCCCGAGAATCTCGCGCCCGAGCTGCGCGAGGCGCGCGAGAGCCTTCCCGAGATCTATGACGACGGGTGCAACCGCGGCACGGGGGTGACGGATGCCGAAGGCTGCGTCTACGGCGACGTCGACGCTCCGCGCATCGTGCTGTTCGGCGATTCCCACGCGGCGCACTGGTTCCCCGCGGTCGAGGGCTTCGCGGCCGAGGCCGGGTATGCCGTCGAGGTGCACACCAAGAGCTCGTGTCCGGCCGCCGACATCGAGACGCTGCGGCAGGGCAGTCCGTATCCGCAATGCCCGGAATGGCGTGAGGCCGTGATCGAGCGCATCAACGATTCTCAGCCGGCCCTGGTGCTGCTCGCGACGTTCTCGGACGCGGAGCTCGCACCCGACGTGGAGGATGAACCGGCGATGTGGGATGCCGCGTGGGGGCGCACGATCGATGCGATCGAGGCGCCGGTGACAGTGCTCGCCGACACTCCCGACATGCTCGAAGACCCTGCGCCGTGCCTGTCAGCGAACCTGTCGGCAGCCGAAGCATGCGGTCAACCGCGCGATCGGGCGCTCGAGGGTGCGTCGCGCGAGGCCCAGGTCTCAGCGACCGCGAGCCGGGGAATCCCGCTGATCGACCTGAACGAGTATCTGTGCGACGACGACTGGTGTCCGCCGATCATCGGCAACACGCTGGTCTACCGCGACTCGCACCACATGACGGCGGAGTTCAGCGCCGACCTCGCGGACGTTCTCGGCGAGGCTATCCGTCCGCTGCTGGAGCAGACGCGGTAGCCCGGCGCCGATCCCGGATCGCCCCGGCCACCGACACGGCGGCGTACAGGAAGAGTCCACCCGCGACGATCGCGAGGACGACGGTGCGGTTCGCGCCGTTGAGGATGCTGTTGACCCAGCCCAGCAGCGGGAGGCTGTACCAGAGCGTTCCGCGGATCTGCACCTCGCGTACCGGCTCCGGATCGACGGCGTCGTTGTTGTCGCCCTTCGTCACGAACGTCAGCTCGCCGTCGGTGTAGGTCTTGGCGGTGACGCGGTGGCTCACGACGGCCGACTCGCCGGAGCGGATCTGGTAGGTGACGACATCGCCCACCCGGATGTCGTCGACGGGAGTCGGACGGATGACGACGAGGGTCCCCGGTGGGAGCCCCGGCTCCATCGACTGCGTGAGCACGGTCATGGCACTGCCCCCGACGAGTGTGGGGAGCCCGATGACGCCCACGGCGATCCCGAGAAGCAGCACCAGTACGGATGCGCTGAGCGAGACGGCGAGGTAGTGCAGGAGGCTCTGGCCCTCGTTGCGACGACGCAGCTCTGCGCGAAGGCGGGGGGCGGCGGGAATCAGAACGCCGGCGGTGGTTGTCATTGGAGTGGAGGCAGTCATGAGCAGTGGTACCGGGGGAAGAGCTGAAGAGGATCGAGAAGGCCGGTGGAGCGCGTCACACTGACGGTGGCGCTGCCGGGGGCGGTGGTGCCGGAGCCGGTCGTCTCCTTCGCCTCGACGGCGAGGGCATGAGGACCGTTCGAGCCGATGGAGTGGCCGCTCAGCACCGCCGAGACGGTCGTGCCGGCACTGCTCACCGTGGCGATGGTCGCCCCCGACGCGGTGTCGTACACGCGGTATGACAGGGATGTCGTCGTATCCGCTCGATTGGCGGGGGCGCTCCACGTCAGCCTGACGTCGTTGGTGAAAGGAACAGCGGCGCAGGTCGGGGTGCCGGCCGCAGCCAGGCGGTACACGGACTGGGTCACCGCCGTGGCGGTCGCCGACGTCGTCCAGCTGGTGCCGACGGCGCCCGTCACAGCGAACTTCGCCGTGACGCTCTGCCCTTGCAGCGTGGCGTTGGAGGCTCCCTCGACCTGCGTCGACACACACACCACGACAGAAGCGCCGGGAGCGAGCGTGCGGGCGGCGGCCGGCAACGCGGGCGCCGTGTCGGCGAGAGTCGTGACGACTGCTCCCGATGGCGCGGTCGCGCCGCACGTGCCCGTCCACAGTCGGAGGGTGGTCTTCTGGGCGAGTGTCGCGTGCCCGGCGACGCTGCCCGTGAGGGTGTACGACAGGGGGGCCCCGCCGTTGTTTCGGATCGTCAGCTGGCCGGCCGCAGCGGTGGACGTCGTGCCGCCGTAGCGGTAGCTCGTGCTGAGCGCACCGGTCTGCTCGATGGCGGTGGCGATCGTGGTCGACGAGGCCGACGCCGAGACTGAGGCGCTCGCCGTCCACCCGGCGACAGCGGCGCCCGAGCCGCCGAGCACCGCAAGGGTGACGAGGGCGGCGACCGCTGCGGGGATCCGAGGGCGCATCATGGCCGGACCTGCGTTCCCGAGATGGTGAGGGCGAGAGCGGATGCCGCGGCGCCGGCCGCCGTGGCGGGTGCGTCGTGCGGCATCCCGATGCCGATACACAGGAGGGCGGACGCCCCGGGGCTCAGAGTCACGCGGAGGTCGGCGGCGGCACCTGCGCCCACGCGCGTCGTAACGCCGGGGGGAACGCGTCCGGCTGTGCAATCGCCGGCCGAGGCGACCTGTGCCGCCGAGATGACGACCGAGGCTGAGAACGGGGTCGGGGTCGCGGGGCCCACGGCGGGGTCGAGAGCCAAGGCGAGCGGCGTCGTGCCGGTGTTGCGCACGGTCGTCGGGGCGTATGTGGTGAGGCCCGGGTAGAGCCCGGTCGCGTTCAACTGCAGGCCGGTCGTGGTGAGGCTCGCCGATCCTGTGTGCAGTGTGGTCGCCGCCGCGGCAGGTGCCGCCACGCTCCAGGCGGCGAAGGTTCCCCCGCCGGCCAGGACGCCCAGGACGATCGCACCGGCGGTGCCGAGCGCGCCGAGCAGCAGTCGTACCGGCGCCGAGGTGCGGCGTGGTTCGCGCTGTGCAGCGTGGCGGCGGTCGCGGCGGCTCATGCGGGTTCCCCTTCTGTGGTGTGCGTGGGAAGGGCTCGCCCCGTGGGAGGCGAGCCCTTCGTCGTCACTTGGTGTTCTGGGTGAGGCTGACGGTGAGGGCGTCGAGAGTGACGGCGCCGTTCATCGCGTCGTTGTTGCCGCCCACGGTGTCGCCGTAGGGGAAGGTGATCGTGACGGTCACGGTGACGTCCTGGCTCACCGCACCGGCGCCGGGGGCGACCGTGAACGTGGGGCCAGTGCCGGTGATGCCGGTTCCCGACGCGGTGAGGACGGCGGACTCGGTCAGGTAGCCGGCCAGCGCGACGTCCGCGGGCTCGGTCGCGTCGGCCGGCGCGATCGACGCCTCGCTGAGCGCGAGGGTCGCCTGCAGGCTGTCGCCCTCCGCACCGACCTTCATGGTCGTGGTGTAGGTGAGGACGTCGCCGGGGGCGACGCGGTAGGAGGCGATCGAGACCGGTGCGCCGTTGGCCGTCCAGGTGGCCGGGGTGGCCGAGTTCTCGACGACGAGGTTGCCCGCCACGATGGACGCGCCCTCCGCGGTTGCGGACGAGTTCCAGGTGGCGAACGTCCCTGCGCCGCCGAGCAGCAGGATGACGCCGGCGGTGGTGGCGATCGAGGCCTTGACGATCTTCTTCATGGTGATGTCCTTCCGCGGGCACAGCCCGCTGTGGTGGGAGTACGGAGGTGCCGACGAGAAGGCTGCTGGGGTGGCGCCGGGCACGTTCTCAGTCTTGGACCCCCACCGCAACGCTCCGTCGAGTCACAGACAGGGCTGGCGCAAGATCACGACAAGATCAGCGGGGGTATGGGAGCGGTTCCATCCGAAGCGCAAGAACAGCGCAAGATCTCGCTCAGACGCCGCGTGCCGCGAAGCGCCCGCGACGAGTCATCCCGAGTCGCCCGCGTTGTCGGGCCGGGGACACCCGTGTCAACCGGGTGCCTGCGGCACCGGAACTCCATAGCCTGAGGGGATGGCGGTCAGAGAACTGTGGTTGGTGCGGCACGGAGAGAGCAACGGCAACGTCGCCGCGACGAGAGCCGAGATCGAAGGGCTGGAGGTCATTCCTCTCGACGCGCGCGATGCGGACGTTCCGCTCTCCGACACCGGCCGCGAGCAGGCGGCCGCACTCGGCGAGTGGCTGGCAGGCCGGCGGGGAACGATCGACACGTACTGGGCGTCGCCGTATCTGCGTGCGCGCGAAACGCTGGCCCTCGCCCTCGCCGCATCCGGCGAGACGACCGTGCTCGTGGACGAGCGTCTGCGCGACCGCGAGCTCGGCATCCTGGATCTGCTCACCCGGACGGGCGTCGCACGCCGTCACCCCGACGAGATGGCGCGGCGCAAACATCTCGGCAAGTTCTACCACCGCCCGCCCGGCGGCGAATCCTGGGCCGATGTGGCGCTTCGGCTGCGCTCCTTCTTGCGTGAGGTGCTCGAAGGCCCTGGCGAGAGCACGATGATGGTCGCGCACGACGCAGTAGTGATGCTGCTGCTGTATGTGCTGCTTCCGCTGGGCGAAGAGGAGCTGCTGGCGTTCGCCGGCGAGCACACCGTGCTCAACGCGTCGGTCACACACCTGGTGCGGGCGGACGCCGGCTGGGAGCTCGTCGAATTCTCCGACGTGGCACACCTCCAGCGCGAAGGTGCCGACGTCACCGCGCACCCGGGGAGTCCCGATGTCGAGCCGGCCTGAGCGCGTCACCGGGGCGCTCCTGCGGGGCTGGGGTCTGCCCGATCCCGGCGACTCCAAGAAGTCGCGCGGCGATCTGGTCGTGGTCGGCGGCTCGCGCGCGTCGCCCGGCGCGGTGCTGCTGGCGGGCGAAGCCGCGCTTCGCGTGGGCGCCGGACGGGTGGCGCTCGCCGTGCCGCAGTCGATCGACGCCCACGTCGGCATCGCGCTGCCCGAGGCGGGAATCGTGGCCCTCCCCGACGATGCCGACGATCCGCTCGACGGCGAGCTGGCCGAGAAGATCGCGTCAGCGGACGCCGTGCTCGTGGGCCCCGGATTCTCCGACGCCGCCGAGACCCGCGCCACGCTGCTCGCCGTCGCCGCAGTGGGTCCCCGGCTCCTCGTCCTCGACGCGTTCGCCCTGGGAATCCTCGGCGACGTGGATCGTAGCGCTCTGCCGGAGACCCTCGTACTGAACCCGAACAAGGAGGAGGCCGGCATCCTGCTCGGGCGCCCCCTCGACGACCATGAGGACGACGTGCGCGAGATCGCACGCCGTTTCGACGCGGTGGTGAACTGCTACGGGATGATCGCCGATCCGGACGCGCGCACATGGCGCGTCGACGAGGGTGACGCAGGCTTGGCGACGTCCGGAAGCGGAGACGTGCTCGCCGGCGCGATCGCCGGGTTCGCCGCTCGAGGAGTCGAGCCGGCGCAGGCTGCAGTTTGGGGTGCGTGGGCGCACGGGCGCGCGGGACGGCTGCTGGGCGCGCGCCTCGGCCTGGGATTCCTTGCGCGGGAGTTGGCGCGGGAGCTGCCACTCGCCGTGCGCGACGTCGCGATCTGATGGGACGGATGCGGAGGCCGGCCCCGGTCTCGTTCGGCCCGGTCTGCTCGGCGCTGCGTGGGATGCCGATCGCGCGCCGATGTGACGTGTTCGACCTTGATCGGAAATGCCGGCAGCGGCGGACGAGTTGGTCACTCGTATGCGATCGATCGTCTACTCCCGCGCCGGCAGCTCCTCCGTCCTCTCTCTCGAGGAGCGTGTGCCCGCGAACCCGGGTCCTGGGGAGGTGCGCGTGAAGGTCACCGTCTCAGGTGTCAACCCGACGGACTGGAAGGCGCGGGCAAGAACCGGGGCCGCCCTGGCATTCGACGAGATCGTGCCGAATCAGGACGGCGCAGGCGTGGTGGACGCTGTCGGCGACGGCGTGAGTGAACTCGCGGTCGGCGACCGCGTATGGCTGTACCTGGCCCAGCATCAGCGCCCTACCGGCACCGCGCAGGAGTACACGGTGGTTCCTGCCGAGCGGGCCGTGAAGCTGCCCGAGAGGACCGAGTTCGACGTCGCCGCGAGCTTGGGCGTGCCGGCGATGACGGCCCACCGCGCGCTCACGGTTCACGAGTTCGGGCCCGCGCGGCTGTCGCCCGGGTCGCTGGACGGACGCGTCGTGCTGGTCGCCGGGGGAGCGGGAGCCGTCGGGCACGCCGCGATCCAGCTCGCGGTCTGGGCCGGTGCGACCGTCGTCGCGACGATCTCGAGCGACGACAAGGCGGCTCTCGCACGAGCCGCGGGTGCGCACCACATCGTGAACTACCGCGACACGGATGCCGCCGACCAGATCGCCGCGCTCGCGCCCGACGGCGTGGACCACATCGTCGAGGTGTCGATCGCGCAGAACGCCGATCTCGACGGACAGGTCGTCGCCAACCACGGCTCGATCGCTTACTACGCCACCGATGGCGGCGGGGATGCCGCCATCCCGGTGTGGCCGACCATCTCGAAGAACGTGCGGATGCAGGGGCTGCTGATGTACACCGTGGGGGAAGCGGCCCTGTCGGCCGCGGCCGAAGACATCACCGCCGCGTTGGGCGACGGCGCACTTCAGGTCGGGGAGCAGGCGGGGCTGCCGCTGACGTGGTTCCCGCTGGAGCAGGCGGCGGCGGCTCACGACGCTGTACAGAACGGTGCCGTCGGCAAGGTGCTCATCGATGTCTCGGGCGACAACCGCTGAGGAGGATGTCGCTCCCTTGGAGCTCGTCGCGCTCTGACTCCGGCTCGCCGCCCGCCTGACACGTTGCCCTCCGCCGGCTCGCTCGCGCTGATCAGTTCAGGACGGTGACGTCCAGCGTGAAGCGGTGCGCACGCAGGCGCTCCGCCAGTGACCGGCCCATCGCGACCATCGGGGTCAGCACCCCTGCGCGGTCGGGGAGGTCGTCGAACGCGAGGCTCAGCGCCGACTCGGCGAGCATGACGCCCGTTCCGCCGTACCCGGGGTCGAACGGAGCCGCGATCCGCGTGCGAACCGGCAGACCCTCGACGGGGTAGACGTCGATGTCGAGAACGAAACTGCCATGATCGATCGCGTCGGCGCTCGGCCCGGTGCCCGGCGCGGGCAGAACCCGGTCGAGGAGCGCCCGAGTCGGCGGGAACGCCAACCCGGCGACAAGGGCCGCCGTCCCGACGTTGATTGCTCCCGCTCGTGCGAACCCGGCCAGCCCCCGGCCGGTCGCCATGACCTCGCGATATTGCATCAGTTGGCCGTAGCTCCAGCCGCTCAGGTAGTTACTGCGCTGCACGATCTGCTGGTTGTACGCGCCCATGACGAACGGCACCTGCCACGTACCCCGCGCCCTGCCCCAACCGGTGCCGCTGAGGCGGGGAAGGCGGACCGACGGCCCCGGCGTGAGGGCGTAAGGGTTGCCGATGAGGCTGCGAGCCGAGGCATCCGTCTTCGCCTCCTTCATCTGCTGGCGCAGGGAGTCGATGGTCCCTCCGCTGACGCCGCCGCGCAGCGACCGCACCCGCAGGGTCGCGGCGACGATCGGCACACCGCCGGCTGCCTGGTGAGCCAGACCGAGGCCGAGGTCGGAGGGGACCGCGTCGAAGCCGCAGGAATGGACGATCCTGGCGCCGCTCATCTCGGCATCGTCGTGATTGCGCTCGATGCTGCGCGCGACGAAGATGCTCTCGCCTGAGAGGTCGGCGTATGACGTGCCCGCGCGAGCGCACGCGGAGGCGACGCCCATGCCGTAGCGCAGGTACGGGCCGACGGTCGTGGCGACGACCGACGTCGACGCCGCCAGGCGGGCGACGGCCGCGTCGTCTGCCGTGTCGACCTCGAAGATCGGCCAGTCGGCACGGAGGTCGCGCTTCACGTCCTTCAGGCGTGCGGTGGAGCGGCCGGCGATCGCAATCCGCGCGCCCTCGGGTGCGGACTGCGCCAGGTGCCGAGCGGTGAATTTGCCGACGAACCCGGACGCGCCCAGAAGGACGATGTCGTAGTCGCGGTCGTTGGTGCCCATGGCACGCAAGCGTACGTGCGGCGCCGAATGCCCGCGCTCAGCGCAGCGCGTCGGCCTTCGCGCGCAGCACCTTCTGCTGAGCGGTGTTCGCGGTCAGGCCGGCCGCCGTCAGCAGCTCCGAGCGAGCCTCGTCCACCCGGCCGAGCTGCGCGAGCAGTTCGCCGCGCACGCTCGGTACGAGGTGCGAGCCCCGCAGTTCGCCGGAGGCCTCGAGAGCATCGACCATCGGCAGGGCATCGGCTGGGCCGTACGCCATCGACACCGCAACCGCGCGGTTCAGCTCGACGATCGGGCTGGGAGCGAGGCGGCCCAGCACTTCGTAGTGCAGCACGATGCGATGCCAGTCGGTCTCTTCGACGCTCGGCGCCACCGCGTGGCACTGAGCGATCGCGGCCTGCAGCGCGTACGAGCCGCGTCCGATGCCGCGTGCGGCGGCTGCGGCATCCGCCTTCTTCAAGACTTCGACGCCCCGCAGGATCTGACCGCGATCCCATCGTGAGCGGTCCTGGTCGGCGAGCAGCACCGGTTCGCCCGTCCGGGTCTCGCGCGCGGCGAAGCGCGAGCGTTGGAACTCCATGAGCGCCACGAGCGCGAAGGGCTCGGGCTCGCGCGGGAGGAGGCCTGCGACGATCCGGCCGAGGCGCAGAGCCTCGTCGGCCAGGTCCGGACGCACCCACCGGTCGCCGCCGGTGGCGGCGTAACCCTCTGTGAACACGAGGTACACCACCCCGAGCACTGCCGACAGGCGAGCCTTCCACTCGGCCGGATCGGGCGTCTCGAACGGCACGCGCGCGGCGGCGAGAGACTTCTTGGCCCGGGTGATGCGGGCCTGCACGGTCGGGACCGTGGTCAGCAGCATCCGGGCGATCTCTTCCGTCGACAGACCGGCGACGACCCGCAGGGTCAGCGCGACCTGCGATTCACGCGACAGCGCCGGGTGACACGCGGTGAAGATGAGGCGCATGACGTCGTCGTCGATCGGCTGCCACTCGTCGTCGGTCGCCTCGTCGAGCGTGTGCGCGATCGCCGCGTAGCGGTCGTCCAGCTTCTCGCGGCGCCGCCACGCGTCGATCACGCGACGCTTTGCGACCGCGGTCAGCCACGCCCCCGGATTGGAGGGGATGCCGTCCCTCGGCCACGAGCCGAGAGCTTCGAGCAGCGCCTCTTGGGCGACATCCTCGGCGAGGCCGAGGTCGCCGGTCATCTTGGCGACGGATGCCACGATCCGAAGTCCTTCGATGCGCCAGACGGCCTCGACCGTGCGCCGGGTGTCGTTCATGATTCCTACCCGTTCCGGTCGGAGCTCACTCGGTGCCGAGCTCGGCCCGCCAGCCCTTCTCCTTCTCGATGTACTCGTTGCCTTCGAAGCCGGCGAAGTCGGTTTCGTCGGTCACTCGGCGCACCTCGAGCTTGTTGCCGGCGGTGAGCGGCGCGCGCTTGGCCCACTCGAGCGCCTCTTCGGGTGTTGCGGTCTGGATGATCCAGAACCCGTTGAACAGCTCGTGGACCTCGCCGTAAGGGCCGTCGCTCACGATCGGCGTCTCGCCGGCGAAGTCGACGACGTAGCCGGCCTCCTGAGCGAGCCCCTCGCCGGCGACGAGGACGCCGGCCTTGATCATGGACTCGTTGTAGGCGCCCATCGCGTTGATGATGGCCTCGAAATCCATGTTCTCGTAGTCCTCGACGGCCTGCTCCGTCGCCCGCATGATCAGCATGTGCTTCATTGTTCGCTCCTTGTTCCGGTTCCCGCTGAAGGAACCGTTCGCTCCTTCTCACTATCGCGTCGAACGGGCGAGAGCGAAATCGACATGGCGTCGAGAATCTTCTCCGCGATCTCACGATTCCGGTGCGAAGCGGTCCACGAGACGCACGAGCGTCGGAAGGCCGCGGGATGACGCCCGGCCGCCGGTCAGCTGCTCGATCACCGGGGTGGCATTGCCCTCCCCCTCGCGCTGGTTGCGTGTGAGGGTCCAGCCGGAGCCCGAGTCGACGATCTCGCAGCGCCGGTAGGCGGCGGCCTCGACGACTCCGGGATCTCCGATGTCGATGATGCCGCCGCCGTGGACCGTGAACTCGAACCGGCGTGGGTCGCCGGCCGCCCCGTGAGCGTCGACGACGCGGATGAGCTCCTCGAGCGGCAGCCAGAACCCGTCACGCTCCAGCCCCGCCCGGGCGGCGATCGCTGCCACCACGGTCTCGATCACCTCGTCGGGGTCGTCGGCCTCGAACACGACGGTGCCGTTGCTCTGGAACGGCACCGCGTCGGGGCATTCGGCATCGGCGAACCCCGCCAGAATGTCGGCGGTTGAAGGGTGACCCCGCTGACCCTGGTTGACGTTTCGAAGGAACGCGACGCAGCGCATGCCCCGACGGTACCCGGCGGGACCGACAGCGGCTTCGCTCCGAGGCCGCGTGCCCCGCAGCGAAGCCATCGGCGGAGGCTAATGTCCGCGACCGCGGTCCCATTCGGCCGAGATCGACCAGAGGTCATACGAGTACAGGGAGTCACACGTCGCCTGCGACCAGTCGGGGTTGTCGACGGTCGGCAGGCTTGAACACGAGTCGGTGAAGACGACCTCGACCCCGTGCGGGCTCACGAGGCGTCCGGAGCGGTCGCGCACGAGGCCCGCGTTGTGGTTCCGCGCGAACCCGGTGAGGGCTTCGTCGATGTCGCCCAGCGGCTTCCACGTACCCATGCCGGCCAGCACGTTCTCGAGGGAGAGCAGGTCGACCTGCACGGCAGGCCCGATCCACCACGGATTGTCCAGTGGGTAGGGGTGCTGCTCGCGGACCACGACGACGTCCTTGGCGTTGCGGGTCAGTGCCATGTCGAAGCCGTTGAGGTAGTCGTCGCTGCCGTCGGCGCCGGTGAGCCCGGCGGTGGGCACCAGGACGGGCTCCGAGACGCTGAGCCCATCGACGTCACTCAGGTCCACGGTGCTGACGTAGGCGCGTGTCGAGGTGTCTCCGCGCGTATAGCCGAGCAGGACCTTTCCGGGCTGGCCCGGCATCGCGATGGCGGTCGGCTGGCCGGCGCCCCACTGGTCGACTCGGGCAGACGTCACGAGCGGCTCGGGGTACTTCACCCACGGACCCGCGGGTGAGGTGGCGAACGCGACGCCCACCTGGTTGTGCGCGCTCGCGTCGAGGTCGTTGCCGAGGTAGAACATCGCGTACCGATACACCGTGTCGCCGTATTCGAACCTGCCGGCGACGACGCTGGGATCGCACGCGTGGAAGCTGTCCCACGCGGGAGCGGGAGAGGCCTGGAGCACCGATCGCGACTCCGTCACGACCCCGTCCACCCGCTTGGTCATATAGATGTGATCTTCGATCACGCGCTCTTCGTGGTTGTGGCACGTCCATATCCACTCCGTATTTCCCTCGCGGATGATGGACGGCGCGTAGGCGTAGAACCCTGCGGGCGGGTCGTAGACAGCTGCGAGCGACGACGCATCCCACTGCAGCTCTGGCGGTGGGGTACGTGCGTCCTGCGCAACGGCAGCGTTACCCGTGGCAAGAATCGCGAGCGCGGTGACGCTCACGGCGAACGTCACGGCGTGCTTCTTCGGGAACTTCATCCTCGGCCTCCTTCGGCGGTGGGTTTGGGCGAAATCTACACGAGTAAACTCGACGACGGAAGTCGTTCTCTATTCGAGTAGATTTTTGGTTGCACTATGACGATCTACACGAGTAGTGTGCCGGAAGACCGCACTTCACGACGACCTTCGGGTCGAGAAAACCGAGGCCATCTTGCTCAGCGATCCCGCACCGCTCCGGACGACCTCTTTCGCGCTGGACACCGACATCGGCACGGATGTCGACGACCTGCTCGCCCTGGCTCTGATCCTGGGATCGGACGAGGCGGAGGTGCCGCTGGTCACGACGGTCTACGGCGATGTCGAGTTGCGCGCGCGCATCGCCTCCAAGGCGTACGCGTCAGCGGGACGACCCGCGCCGCGGATCGTTCCCGGGCTCGCCGAAACGCTGTCGGGTCGCGAGGTGTGGTGGCCCGGACACGAAGGCTCGACGATCGACGACCTCGACCTCCACGCGTTCACCGCTGGCGGCGACGCCGTCCGTGAGCTCGCCGCGACGGACCGCGTCGTGGCGATCGGGCCGCTGACCAACGTCGCAACCGCGGTGCAGGAGCCGGGTGCACGCATCGCAGAGATCATCCTGATGGGCGGAGAGTTCACCCGCGGCATCGTGGAGCACAACATCCGCTGCGACGTCACCGCTGCGCAACTCACGTTCGGATCGACCGCGACTGTCACCGTCATCGGACTGGAGCAGACCGAGCGCGTCCGCCTCGAGCACGCGGATCTCGACCTCATCGCGTCGGCCGGCGCGTTGGGTGAGCTCCTCGCCGCCGAGATGCAGCGGTTCTGGGAGTTCGCCGCGCAGGACTACAACGTGCCGCACGATCCGCTTGCCGTCCTGGCGGTGCTGCGTCCGGAGCTGTTCGCGTTCGAGACCGGCACGATCACCGTCGCGGACGACGGCGTCACGTCGTTCACGCCGTCGACCGATGGCCGGCACTGCATCGTGACCGACATGGACGTGCCCGCCGTCGCGTCTCAGATCAGGCAGCGGATTCTCGCCGGGGCCGCTGCCTCACCCGCGATCGCGGGCTGAACCCCCGACCTGAACTCACCCGAATCCCGTACCACTCAAAGAGGAGAGACACATGAATCGCATGACACGCGCAGCAGCGGTGGTCAGCGCGGCGGCCGTCACCCTGGCGGCGCTCGCCGGATGCGCCGCAGGCGGGAGCAGCGGCAGCGACGGCGGCAAGATCACGCTGACCTTCGCCAATGCCGACCCATCCGAGACGTGGGCGAAGTTGATCGAGGGCTTCGAGAAGGAGAACCCCGACATCACGGTCAAGCAGCTGAACATCCCGTACGCCCAGTACACCAGCACGATCAACCAGCGCATGGGGCAGGGTGGCGGCGACATCGACCTCATGGTCGTCGATGCCGGCGGGGCCGTGCTCGACTGGCAGAACCGGGGCTATCTCGCCGACATCAGCGATCTCAGAGAGGATGCCGTCGCCGCGGCCGTCAGCGAAGACATGGTCACTGCGCGCGAGGTCGACAGCAAGCTCTACGCGCTCGAGCCGTGGACCACCTCGCAGTTTCTCTACTACAACACTGATCTGCTCGCGGCGGCCGGCGTGGAGCCGCCGAGCAGCGATCCCAGCCAGCCCTGGACATACGAGCAGCTGACGGAAGCCGCGCAGCAAGTCAAGGACGCCGGCGCCGCCGAGTACCCATTCTTGTTCGACCAGTGGGACACCTACTACCAGTTGCAGATGGTGGGCGCGTCGGCCGGCGGCGGTGATGGGATCGACGCCGAGGGCAACGTGGACTTCTCGAACGAAGGCTGGCAGAAGGCGCTGACCTGGTACCACGACCTTTTCGAGGACGGACTGGCGCCGCGCGGAATCACGAACGACAAGAACGGCGCGCTCTTCCAGACCGGAAAGGCGGCGTTCATCATCTCGGGTCCATGGGGGGTGAGCGTCGCGAACGCCGGCGACATCGACTACGGCGTGGCACCTGCGCCGTACTTCGAGGGCGGAGAACCGGCCACGTCGACCGACTCGTGGTCGGTGGGTATCTCGGCGAAGTCCGCGAACGTCGAGGCGGCGAAGGAGTTGCTGCGGTACATGACGATCGACCCCACCGGCAACGCGCTGTCGGCTGAGGTGGCCGGGATCACCCCGACCAACAAGGAGGCGTTCGCCGACTACGTCGAGCAGATGAGCGCATCGGCCGGCGAGGCAACAGCTCCGTTCGGCGACATCATGCAGTATCAGCTCGAGAACAACGCGGTGCACCGGCCGGCGGTCGTCGGCTACAGCGTCTTCGAGCCGGGCGCGGGTCAGTTGTTCTCCGACATTCGCAACGGATCCGACCCCGCAACCCGCGCGGCCCAGGCGGACGAGGAGATCTCGGCGCAGATCGCGCGATTGAAGTGACGATGACCGCACATCTCGAGAGGACCGAGACCGCGGCAGTGGGCGAGAAGCAGCCCGCCGCCGCGGTCGCCGCGAAGCGCAGGCGACGGCGTCGCCGCACGACTCTGGTCGCGTTCGCGATGCTCGCACCTGCGCTCATTGCGCTCATCACGATGCGGATCGTGCCGCTCGTGAGCGCGGTGTCGCAGAGCTTCCAGCACGTCTCGCTCGCGACCGGCGAGTCCAGCTTCGACGGACTCGCGAACTACGTCTACCTCTTCACCGACCCGGGCTTCTACTCGGTCCTGGTGGTCACACTGGTGTTCAACCTCATCCTGAACCCCGTGATCGTGGTGCTGTCGACGGCCCTCGCGCTGCTCACGGTGCAGCAGCTGCCTCTGGTCGGACTCTGGCGCTCGATGATCTTCGTTCCGGCTGCCGTCCCGGGCGCCGTCGTCGCGCTCATCTGGAGTACAGCGCTGCAGCCGGACGGACTCGTCAACGCATTGCTCGAACTCGTCGGGCTGCCACCGCAGCCGTTCCTCACGTCGGCGAATCAGGCGGCCTTCTCGATCGGCATCATGGTCACGTGGGGCGCGCTCGGCTACTGGATGATCTTCATCATCGCCGGCCTCAAAGACATCCCGAGCTCGCTGTACGAAGCCGCCGCACTCGACGGCGCCGGGTGGTGGCGTCGGCTGTTCTCCATCACGCTGCCTCTGCTGAAGCGACCTATGGCATTCGTGCTGATCGCATGCACAGTCGGCTCCTTCCTGCTGTTCGCACCGGTTCAGCTCCTCACCAAGGGCGGTCCGAACGGGTCGACGAATCTCATGATGTACGACATCTACAACCGCACGTACCTGCTGGGCGATGTGGGCGTCGGACAGGCGGAGGTCGTGGTGCTCATGTTGATCCTGTCGATCATCGTCGTCATCCAGTTCCGACTGCTCAGGGAGGAGAAGGGATGAAGCGCTCGCGAGGCGCGACAGCGCTGCTGACGCTCGCCGCCGCGCTGGCCGCGATCTCGGTGTTCCTGCCCCTGTGGTGGGTCTTCGTCTCGTCGACCCGGCCTGGCAACACGTATGTCGACTACATGGCGCCGCTGTCGTGGATGGCCTTCGTGCCGGTGGCTGGCGACGCGACGAACTACGAGGCGCTGCTTTCGGGGCCCTTCTTGGTCGGCCTGTTCAACAGCTTCCTCGTCGCGGGGCTCACCATCCTGTTCGGTCTGGCGATCGCGATCCCGGCGGGCTACGCACTCGCCACGATGGAGTTCCGCGGCAGGGGTCTGGTCTTCAGCTTCGTCATCCTGGTAGCCATGATTCCCTTCGACGCCGTCGCGATCCCGCTGTCGGGGCTGTTCCAGGGGTGGGGCCTCACCGACTCGTATGCGGGTCTCGTGCTTCCCGCCCTCGCGAACGGGTTCGCGATCTTCGTGCTCCGTCAGTTCTTCATGGGCATTCCGTCGGAGCTGATGGACGCAGCCGAGGTCGACGGGCTCGGGCGGTTCGGCACGCTGTGGCGCATCACTCTGCCGCTGTCGAAGCCGGCGTTGATCGGTGCCGGGATGATGCTCTTCCTCTCGCAATGGCAGGCGTACCTGTGGCCGCTGCTGATCGGCACCTCCCCGGAGCGACAGCTCGCGCCGATCGCACTCGCCAATCTCAGCACGCTGTTCACGGTGGATCTCGGGCAGATCCTTGCCGGCTCGTTCGTGCTCAGTATCATCCCGATGGTGCTGCTCCTCTTCTTCCAGAAGCAGTACACCGAGTCGCTTTCGACGACAGGACTCAAGGGATGACGACGGATGCCGCAGCAGCGGTCGGGCGGATCTGTGTGGTCGGCTCGCTCAACCTCGACGGCACCTACGACGTTCCGGAGCTGCCGGCGGCGGGTGTCACGGTTCACGCAGCCGGGTTCCTCCGCTCGCCCGGTGGAAAGGGTGCCAACCAGGCGGTAGCGGCGGCGCGGCTGGGTGCCGCGGTGCAGCTTATCGGTGCGGTCGGGCGCGATGCCGCCGCAGACAGCGTGCTGCGCGCGGTCGAGGCGGACGGCGTCGACGTATCGGCGATCGTGCGCACGGATGAGCCGACGGGCGAGGCGATCATCCTCGTCGACGGCGCGGGCGAGAACGTGATCGTCGTGAGCGGCGGAGCCAACCTCGCGTTGACGCCGGACGCCGTGGATCGGGCCGCCGACGGTCCGCGCGTCGTGGTGACCGGCTTCGAGGTCGCCGACGCGGTCGTCGAGGCCGCAGCACGTCTCGCGCAGACCGCGGGCGCGCTGCTCGTGCTCAATCCGTCACCGGTGCGCCGGCTGCGGCCCACGATGCTCGCTCCACGCTCGCTTCTCGTGGTGAACGAAGGCGAGCTGGTCATGCTGGCTGCAGGCGCAGCGGCGACCCCCCACGCGTTGGCCCCGGCGAGCGATGCCCTGGGTGGGAGCGATCTCGTCGTGACGCGGGGCGCTCGTGGCGCACTGGCCTACGACGCCACGACGGGAGAGACCTTCGACGTGGCCGCCCCCGTCGTCGAAGCCGTCGACACGAGCGGGTGCGGCGATGCGTTCACGGGGGCGCTCGTCGCGTCGCTTGCGCGCGGGGCCTCGCTACGCGAGGCGGCGGAGAACGCCGCAGACGTCGGCGCGTTCGCAGCGACCCGCCGGGGAACGCAGTCGTCTTACCCCACGTCGGCCGAGCTCGCGGACTGGCGTGCAGCGCGAGCGGCGGCCGCCGGGCCGCGCGTCGCCGCCATGCCGGAAGGCGCCGATCAGGCGTTGTGAGGGCCGCAGGACTCGCGGATCACAAGGCGCACTCCGACGCGCTCGTGGAGCGGTCCCGCCTCGGGTTGCAGGACTGCGCGCAACGCGGTCTTGGCGATGTCGTGGATCGGCTGCTCGACCGCTGTCAACGGCGGGTCGCTGAAGACGGCGTCGTCCGTGCCGTCGAATGAGACGAGGGCGAGATCGTCGGGCACGTGCAGACCGCGCTCGCGCGCGGCCGCGAGCAGGCCCAGGGCCTGGGCGTCCGAAGCGACGAACACGGCGTCAGGGAGCTCTTCCGTAGAGAGAAGCCCGAGGGCGGCCTCACGTCCGGCGCTGCGACTGTAGTCGCTGTGTGCGAGCAGGCTGTCGTCCGCGGGAAGGCCGGCCTCTGTCAACGCCGCCTCCCACCCCTGTCGGCGCTCGTCGGCGCCCGGAGCGCCCGAGAGACCGCCGAGGTGGGCGATGCGACGGCGCCCGTGACCGATGAGATGCTCGACGGCTGCGCGCGCGCCCCCTTCGTTGTCGACGATCACAGAACGCTGCCCCGGCTGACTGCGCTGGTCGAGATAGACGATCGGGGTGCCTTCGACGTCGGCGTCGGAGTCGGGCTCGAGGCTCACGACGATGAGCCCGTCGATCTGGTGGCTCACGAGCGATTCGATCTGAGCGCGCTCTCGCACGATGTCGTTGTCGGAATCGCCGAGGAGCAGTGCGTAGCCCGCAGTGAAGGCGCGATCCGAAAGCTCCCGCGCGAGCGCGCCGAAATAGGTGTTGCTCACGTCCGGAACGACCAGGCCGACGGCTTGGGCGCGGCGAAGCCGTAGCGCACGCGCCACCGCGTTGGGCCGGTAATCGAGCTCCTTCATCGCCGCGAGGACCTTCTCCTTCGTGGCCGCCGCGACGGGCCTCGGGCCGTCGTTCATGACGTAGCTCACGACGGCGGTGCTCACGCCGGCCAGCCGCGCCACGTCGGAGCGCGTGGCCGCCCGGCGGACCGTGTCGCGTGCAGCGTCTGTCGTCATTTCGCGGTCCTCTCTTCGCCGGATCGGGGCTCTCACGGAGCCATTCTATTCGAGTAGATTACCCTCATGCCTACTCCCGTGATCGTAGTGACCGATCTGTACCAGCCACCGGAGGACCCGGGCGACAACTTCGACCTGCTGCTGCCGTTCGGCTATGACCGCATCGACCTGCGCGCGATCGTCCTCGACGTCTCGATTGAGAAGCGGGAATCGGTGCGCGAGGGCGTGCCCGGTTACCCGGGACCGCGCGAGCCGGGCGTCATTCCGATCGCGCAGCTGAACGCGCTCTTCGGGCGCAGTGTGCCATACGGGATCTCGCCGTTCGCCCGCATGCGCTTCGCGGAAGACCAGATGCGGGATGTCCCGGCATTCCAGCAGGCGGGACCCGAGCTGCTGCTCGAGACACTGCGTCTCTCGGACGAGCCCGTGCACATCATGTCTTTCGGCTCGGCGCGGCCGATCGCGGTGGCGTTCAACCGCGATCCCGATCTCTTCCACAGCAGGGTGGCGAAGATCCACCTGAGCGCGGGTTCGACTTCGCTCGACTACCTCGAGTGGAACGTCTATCTTGATCCGATCGCGGTGATCCGACTCGTCGACGCCGGGCTGCCCCTCGCGCTGTATCCCTGTGCGACCGAGGTCGACTGCTTCTCGTACGGCGCCCACAACACGCTGTGGTGGTTCGACGACCTCGAGTGGATCGCCGAGCTGCATCCCGCGCTGCGCCGCTACCTGCTCTACGGGCTCGGAGTCTCGACCCGGATCGACTTCCTCCGTGCGCTTGACGAGGACCCGCCGCTCGAGGTTGCGGAGCGCGTGTACGGGCGCCGGCACGCCGTGTGGGAGACGGCGGCCTGGATCGAGGTCTCGGATTCGGCACTGGTGCGTCGTGTCGACGGATCATTCGCGATCGTCGGCGAGGAAGCCGTCGTCGAGGGGGAGGTTCGGATCCGCAACGAGCAGGTGCCCTGTCGCGTGCGCTCGCACCAGACGGGCCTTTACACGTTCGACGCGACCGAGACACAGCCCAATGCGACCGTCTTCGTGCGGGACGATCCGCATGAGTACGAGCGTGCGCTGCGCGAGGCCCTACCCGCGCTCTACCGTTCGTTCGAGCCGCCGGGCTGGCAGGGGTCCACTCTGGGGGCCATCCGAGATCCTGAGCCGAGGACGTACGCGGGCCCGCTGACGGGCACGACCCCAGCCGGCGTGCTCAGTTGAGTGTGGGCCCTCCGCGGGTGGCGCGGCGGGCCCGCCACTTTCAGTGCACGGGTGGGATCGTGAATCCGCCGATGCGGTCGCCGTCGAGTTCGAAGATCCCGTCCGACTCGCCGTTGAAGACGTCGCTGCGCCAGTCGAAGTGGATGCGCACGGTGCTGCCGTCGACGGATGCCGAGAGCACGGCCATGCGCGCGCCTGCGCCGATCGCATCCGAACCCGCCCAGCTGCGCACGCCGTCGTGGCCACGCAGCACGCGACCCCAGTCGTCGACGAAGCCGTCCTCGGTGAACGCCGCGACGAAGCCGTCGGTGTCGGCGGAGTTGATCGCGTCCACGAACTGCTGGACCGGGTCTGGAAGATCGGGTGCCGTCATGATCGGTCCTCTCGTTTGTGTCTCATTGTGCTCTCACGCTGCGGCGTGCGGGTCGTGGGCATTGAGCGTCGCGACCACGTTCGCGTAGTCGCCGCGAGCCTCGCCGTAGCGCAGGAACTTGACGCGTTCCACCTGCACCTCGGTCGCGTCGGGCTCGTCGCGCAGGATCTGCATGACCTCGTCGGCGAACTCGTCGAGCGGCATCGCGAACGCGCTCTCGCGCTGACCGGCCATGAGATCGGTGGCCACCGACGGCGGCTCGAGCTCGACCACTCGCACCGACGTTCCCGCCAGCTGCAGCCGCACCGACTCGCTGAGCATGTGGATGGCGGCCTTCGTGGCGTTGTAGGTCGGCGTGACACGCAGCGGCGCGAAAGCGAGCCCCGACGAGACCGTCATGATCGTGGCATCCGGCTGCGCACGCAGATGCTCGATGAAGGCGCCGATCAGCCGGATCGGGCCGAGCAGGTTCGTCGTCACCGTCGCCTCGGCGGTCTCGACGAAGCCGGCGGGAGCGGTCCAATCCTCCAGGCGCATGATGCCCGCCATCGTCACGAGCACGTTGAGCTGGGGGTGGCGCGCGATCACCTCGGCCGAGGCCGCCGCGATGGAGGCGGCATCCGTCGTGTCGATCTGGATCGTGTCGATGCCGGAATGCTGCTGCGCGATCTCGGCGAGCAGTTCACGGCGACGGCCGCCGACGATGACGGTGTTGCCGGCATCGTGAAGGCGCTCGGCCAGTGCAAGGCCGATTCCGCTGGTGGCTCCCGGGATGAAGATGGTGTTTCCGTTGATTCGCATGCTTCGAGTGTTCGGCTCTCGCGCGCCGCGTGGCAGAGAGCGCTTATCGGGGGAGCGGGAGTCCCTGGATGCCGCGCCTCGGCGCGGCCATGATGGACCTATGGATCGCGAAGCCCTCGCCGACTTCCTGCGCACGCGCCGCGAACAGCTGCAGCCCGCTGACGTCGGGCTCGCCGCCGGACCGCGACGGCGCGCGCCGGGCCTGCGCCGCGAGGAAGTGGCGCAGCTGGCGCTGATGTCGACCGACTACTACACGCGGCTCGAGCAGCAGCGCGGTCCTCAGCCGAGCACGCAGATGCTGGCCTCGCTGGCCCGGGCGCTGCGGCTCACCGCGGACGAGCGCGACTATCTCTATCGAATGGCCGGCCACGCGGTTCCCGACCGCCTCAGCTCGTCCGGCCACGTGGCACCGGCTCTGCGGCGTGTGTTCGATCGGCTCTCGGACACTCCGGCGCTCGTGATCTCGAACCTCGGCGAGACCCTCGTGCAGAACGCGCTCGCCGCGGCCCTGCTCGGCGACAACGTCGGCGCGACCGGATGGGACCGGTACGAGCCGTACCGCTGGTTCGTGCACCCCGGCACCGAGCGGCGCCGGTACCCCGAGAACGATCACTCGCGGCACAGCCGCGCGCAGGTCGCGGGCCTGCGCGCCGCCATCGGAGTGATGGGCCCGCAGTCGCGCGCGGGCGAACTGGTCGCCGAATTGATCCAACGCAGTGCCGAGTTCCGCGAGTTGTGGGACCGGCAGGAGGTCGCCCAGCGCTTCGCCGACCACAAGGTCCTGATCCACCCCGAAGTGGGCGCGATCGAGGTCGACTGTCAGGTGCTCTTCACCGAGGACCGTGCGCAGGCGCTCCTCGTCCTCACGCCGGAGCCGCGAAGCGAGGACGAGGACAAGATCCGGCTCCTCGGTGTGCTCGGCACGCAGCAGTTCGCGCGGAACGCGGACAGCCGATGACCGGGTTCACCGCCAGGGTGAACGTACACGCCGACGAAGGAGAGAAGTCGTGACCGCTGTGCCCGCCGCCCCCGCCGGATCCAACACCGTCAGCCCGTTCATAATGACCGAAGACGCCACCGCCCTGATCGCGTTCGTCACCGAGGTCTTCGGTGCCACTGAAGCATCCGAGGCACGCACCCTCGACACAGACGGGCTGGTCCTGCACTCCGAGCTCCACATCGGCGACTCGATGATCACGATCGCGGACCGCAAGCAGGACTGGCCCTTCACCCCGGCGTTCAATCGGGTCTATGTCGACGATGTCGAAGCGACACTGAGCCGCGCGCAAGCGCTCGGCGCGCAAGTGATCACAAAGCCCACGGAGTTCTTCGGAGACGTCTTCTCCCGATTCCAGGACCCGCAGGCCAACCTCTGGTGGGTCTACCGCCATGCCGCCGTCACCGATGGCGCCGAGGCATGGGGAGACGCGGAAGGGGAAGAGGAGGTGGACGAAGGCGAGTCCTGGGAGTCCTTCACGAGTCCCGAGCTCGACTACATCCACTCGACACTCGTGGAGGCGATGGCGTCGTTGAAGGATCCTCGCGTCTGATCGGCATCGTGCACGCAGCGGCCTAGCAGTTCGCGCGGGCGCAAGTCAATGGTCGGACCGTTCCTGCGTCCCCTCCGTACGCTTGCAGAGCAACACACGCGGGACGGTCGAGCATCGGCGTTCGGGTCGCTGGCAGCCTCCTGTCACCGCGCGATGGTCCCGGTGGGCGGGCTTCCCACCGGGACCATCAACTCGATCACCGCGACCGTTGAGCCGATCGGCCGGGCATCCGTCAACCCCTTGCGGGGCGGCGCTCGATCGGTCGACCCTGGAGTATGACCATCGACATCACCGAACTGCTGCGCCTCGAGCAAGCAGGCTGGACGTCATTGTGCGACGGCACCGGCGACGCCTTCTACGGCAGGATCATGACCGAGAACGGCGTGATGGTGCTCGCCGACGGCTCGATCCGCGACCGCGACGGCGTCGTGGCGTCGCTGCGTGACGCCCCGTCGTGGAACAGTTTCGAGATGACGGACGAACGCGTGGTCGAGATGGCGCCGGATACCGCAGCCCTCGTCTACACGGGGCGCGCGTTCCGTGCGGCCGGCGGCCCCGCGTTCGTCGGCGCGATGACGAGCGTGTACGTGCGCCAGGGCGACCAGTGGCGGCTCGCGCTGTACCAGCAGACGCCCGTGCCCGAGGCGGAATGACCGGTGACGGCTGCGGTCACTCCGTCTTGCGGGGAGTCATGAACCATTCCACGAACTTCTTCGCGCGCCCATCCGGGGCGAACCACACCTCCCACATGTTCGAGTAGCGCTCGTGACCGGGGTAGTCGACGCTGCCCTTGATGATGGCGAGCTCATCGTTCTCGATGAGCACATCGAGGTCGTGCACCGGCTCGGTCGGCTCGGGGTCACGCCACATCTCGACGATCGCGTCGATGCCGATCACGGGGGAGTCGTCGTCGGGCCGGAACCAGTACTCCGCGTCGTCGCTGAAGATCGCACGAACATCGGTCTCGTCCTTCGAGGTCCAGGCGGTGATGTAGCCGTTCAGCCAGTCGCTTGCCTTGGTCATGCCTCGGTTCTACTCCGGGGGTCGGACGCTCGCCAGACCTTCCTCTAGAATCGTGGGCATGGGAACTCTGTGCAGCGCGCCGATGATGGCGTGCGCCTGGTACATCCGCGACCGCCGCGCCTGACGGCGACCTCGCGGTAACCCGCGCAGCGCGCCGTCGTCCCGGGAGTCCTCGCACCCCGGGTCGCGCGCCCCTCCGACATGGTCGGGATCCACGGTCCTCTGACGATCGTCCGTCCCGAACCACCGCCGCACGCAGCGTGCGCCGGGGTGCTCCATCCTTCTTCTCTGGAGCGCCCTCATGCGTCACCGTTCCTCTCACGGCGGCCGACACGAACTCGGCCAGAACTTCCTCACTCACCGCTCGACGATCCACGGGATCGTCGACCTCGTCGCCGCGACCCGTGGGCCGATCCTCGAGATCGGCGCGGGCGACGGTGCGCTGACCATCCCGCTGGCCCGCCTCGGACGCGACCTCGAGGCGATCGACATCGACGAGCGCCGCGTGCAGCGGCTTCGGCAGCGGCTCCCGCACGCTCGCGTGCAGCACGGCGATGCGCTGCGGCATCCGCTGGACCGCCCCGTCGTCGTCGGCAACGTGCCGTATCACCTCACGACACCGATCATGCGGCGCCTGCTGTCGCACGGAGCGTGGTGTCACGCCATTCTGCTGACGCAGTGGGAGGTGGCGCGCAAGCGCGCGGGCGTCGGCGGTGGCACGATGATGACCGCGCAAGCCGCGCCGTGGTTCGAGTTCGTTCTCCACGGACGCGTGCCGGCACGTCATTTCACCCCGATGCCCAGTGTGGACGGCGGCATCCTGAGCATCACGCGGCGGGGCTCGCCGCTGATCGACCCGCGCCAGCGGCGAGCCTATGACGGGTTCGTGCGCGAGATGTTCACCGGCCGGGGGAGCGGACTGGCATCGATCGTGCAGCAGCGCAACGCCATCAGCCGGGCACGGGCGCGGGCGGCGCTGCGAGAGATCGGAGTCCCCGACCATGCGTTGCCCCGTGACCTGCGGCCGGAGCAGTGGGCCGCGCTGTGGGCGACGGTCGGGGCAGGCGCGGGAGCGAGGTAGGGCAGGTGAGATCGTCCGCGCTGCGAAGTACGCTTGCCGCGTGCACCGCATCTTCGGCATCAGCTTCGCCTCGGTCTACCCGCTCTACATCGAGAAGGTGGAACGCAAGGGGCGCTCGAAGGAAGAGCTCGACCAGGTGATCGAGTGGCTGACGGGCTTCGATGAGGCCGAGCTGCAGCGCCACATCGCCGAGCGGACCACATTCGAGGACTTCTTCGCCGATGCGCACCTCAACCCGAACGCCTCGCTCATCACGGGCGTCGTGTGCGGGGTGCGTGTGCAAGAGATCGAGGATCCGCTCATGCAGAAGATCCGCTACCTCGACAAGCTGGTCGACGAGCTCGCCAAGGGCAAGGCGATGGAGAAGGTGCTGCGCGCCGCCTGAACCCGTGCTGATACCGTCGGGAACGCACCGGCGAGCGAGTCGGCGCAGGGCGGGGCGGAACATGGCGGAGCGGATCAGCTGGGTACTCGTCGACGGCGAGAACATCGACGCGACGCTTGGCGGGCAGATCCTCGGCCGCCGGCCGCAGCCCGAGGAACGGCCTCGCTGGGATCGGCTGCTCAGCTTCGTCACCGACCGGTGGAACCAGCCGGCGCGCGGGCTGTTCTTCCTCAATGCCAGCTCGCACCTGCCGATGCCGTTCGTGCAGGCACTGCTCGCGCTCGGCTACCAGCCGGTGCCGCTGTCGGGCCCCGCCGACGAGAAGATCGTCGACATCGCCATCCAGCGCACGCTTCGTGAGCTCGCGGGACGCGAGGGCGACGTCGTACTCGTCAGTCATGACCGTGACTTCGTCGAAGATGTCGCACGACTCGCCGACGGCGAGCGTCGCGTCGGACTGATCGCGTTCCACGAGTTCCGCAGCAGCGAGTTCGCGGGGCTGCCGGGCGTCGAGTTCTTCGACATCGAGTACGACGCCGAAGCCTTCGACGCCCCGCTGCCGCGGGTGCGCGTCATTCCGATCGACCAGTTCGATCCCGCCGAGTTCCTCAGATGACGGATGCGCGGACTCCGAGCCGCCGTGCCGCCCGGGGTGTCTGCGACCGGGGCTAGCCTGAACGGGTGCCCGCCGATGCTCGTCCTCAGACCGCCCGGGATCAGCGCAGTGCCCGGGACCAGCTGACGGCGGTGGTCCAGGCCGCGTCGGCGCCCGGCACCCACGGCTTCGAGGCGTTCGCCGGACTGCCCACGCCGGCCGATGCCAGGCCCGCGGCCGTCCTGATCCTCTTCGGCGTGCTCGACTCGCTGCCGAGCGACCACGACGCGCAAGCCACCGCGGTCTCACGTGACCTCGACGTGCTCCTGCTCGCGCGCGCGACGACTCTGCGGTCTCACGCCGGTCAGGTCGCCTTCCCCGGAGGACGACTCGACCCCGGAGATGACGGGCCGGTGGCGGCCGCACTGCGCGAGGCGTGGGAAGAGACCGGGCTGGACACGTCCGGCGTCGACGTGCTCGGCACGCTCGAGAACATCCCCCTCGAGTACTCGTTGCACCTGGTCACTCCAGTGCTGGCGTGGTGGCGGCATCCGTCACCCGTCCGCGTCGTCGACGAGGCCGAGTCCGCCGACGTGTTCCGGGCTCCTGTCGCCGACCTGTTGAACCCTGCGAATCGCGGTGCGACCGTGATCCGCAGGGACGGGCAGGAATGGCGGGGTCCGGGCTTCTTCGTGCCGCGCTTCGATGCGCAAGGCACCAGGGTGGGCGAGCACCTCGTGTGGGGATTCACCGGGATGGTGCTCGACGGCCTGTTCGACCGCCTCGGCTGGACCGAGCCGTGGGACGACACCCGCGAGCTGCCTCTTGCGCTGCCCGACTGACCCGCGAGCCACGGCAGGATGGGTTCATGCCTTCTGTTGACGAGATCGTCCCCGCCAGCCGCCGCCATCTGCTCGACCTCGCTGTGTACGGGCACCTCGGCACCGTCCGCCCGAACGACACCGTGCAGGTGAACCCGATGTGGTTCGAGTTCGACGGTGAACACATCCGCTTCACGCACACGAACTACCGCCAGAAGTACCGCAACCTGCAGCACAACCCCTCCATGTCGCTGTCGATCCTCGACCCCGACAACCCGTTCCACTATCTCGAGGTCGCCGGAAAGCTGGTCGAGGTGATCCCCGATCCCGAGGGCGCCTTCTACGTCCGGCTGCAGAATCTCTACGGCAATCCGAGCACGACGCCGCCGCGCGACAAGGCCGACCGCGTGATCCTCGTCATGTCGATCGAGCGCGCGACCACGCAGTAGTCCAGAGAACGAACGAGCGGATGCCGCGACCCGCGGCATCCGCTCCCTCGTCGGCCCCGCTGATCAGCGCGTTCGATGGCCCCCGGGACCGCCGTTCCCGGGGTGACCGCCCGGATGGGCCGACCCTCCCGGTCTGCCAGGGTGCTCTGGCTTGCCGGGGACCCCTGGTTTGCCGGGGTGCGCCTTGTCGGGATCCAGCAGTCCGCCGTGCGTGAGGCTCAGGTACGGCGCAGAGTGGATCGTCGTCATGGCACCCTCTTCGGCGAGCAGCTGCTCGAGCGCGTCCGATGGATACCGGTTTTGTGCCAGCTCTAAGTAGCTCATGCTGTGCGCGATCACACCGGTCGCCCGCAGGTAGTCGATAGTCCGGACGTTCGCCAGCTTCGCGACATCCCCCGCGTAGTAGGGGAAGGATGCGGGGTCGGCGACCCATCCGCTCACCTGCTCCACGGCATCCTGCAGTCCCGTGCCGTGAGCGTTGACGTACGAGTGCAGGTCGTAGCCGTGCAGGTCGAGCGTCTCGGCGACGAGCATGAGCGGCAGAAGCGAGAAGTGGGTGTACCAGATGCCGTAGTCGCCGACGCCGTTGTTGCGCGTGACCTCCTCCGGCATGTGGCCGTTCGCGTCGATCTGATGCTCGACGAGCTCGACGGCCCGGTCGTAGGCCGCCTGCACGCCCGCGGCGTCGCCGAGGTAGGCGGCGCCGACGGTGGTGAGCTCGAGCGCCCAGCTGCCCCAGTTGTTCGTGCGATGCAGGATCGAGCTGGCGATCGGCAGCGCCGTCTCGCGCAGGAACCCCGCAAACGCCGCCTCGCTCTCGGCCGGCCAGGCGTCCGTTCCGCGCAGCAACTCGGCCGCGAGCACGAACGCGGGGAAGTGGTAACTGAAGGCGAGGGCGGAGTCCTCGCTCGTGCGAACGCACTCGACCGTCCCCGTCCACGCGTCGATGAAGGCGGCCGCGTGCGCGCCGTAGCGCGCATCGCCGGTGAGCCGGTAGGCCAGGGCGAGCTGGTAGGCCGTGTTGGCGTCGTTCTGCAGGCCGTCCCGCGCGGCGCGGTGCGCCGTCGGGTTGTTGTAGAAGAACGGCACGAAGAACGTCTCGGGCGGTGCGGGGGCGCGCTGCAGCCCGGCGTCCGCCTCGTCGATCAGCCGCGGGAACGCCGACGCCTGAGGCTCGATGCCCTTGCGGACCCGCTCGGCGACGGTGTCGAGCCGTGCGTCGTCGTTGAGCACCGTTCCGCGGGCGCTCTCGGCGGACGGCTCCCCGGACCACGCGACGCAGTCGGCCGGAGCGGGCTCTTCGCGCTCGCTGACGCCTGTCAGCTCGACGTCGTCCACCACCATCCGCACGTCGCGATGAGCGGCGAGCGAGAAGCCTCCCGATGCGAACGTGCCGTCGGTCACGGTGAGCGTCGGCGCGACCGCATTGCCGAGGCTCACGCTCAGCTGCTCCCCGTCGAGCCGCGCTGTGACGGTCACCCAGTCTGCACCGGGACGGGCGTCGGTGGCGGTGCGTCCGTGATAGGTGACCGCTGAGTTGCCGGCCGCCTCGATAACGGCGAGCTCGCCGTTGTTGCGCACGAGGATCGTGTAACCCGACTGCGTGTAGTCGTCGGTCGTGCCTGCACGGTGCACGGTGAACCCGGCCCACGCGGACTCGCCGCCGCCTTCGGTGCGGAACGTGGCGGTGGCAGAGCTCGTCGGCTCGAGCCCGTAGTCGACGAGCGCGAGCACCGAGCCGCGCGTCGACCCCGGCGTCACGACGCGAGCCGCGCCGCCGGACGCCTGCCAGCTGCCGGCCGCCTGCGCCCACGCGCTCGACAGCGTGTCGAACCCGTCGCCGAACGTCGTCGCCTCGTCGGCCTGCGCCATCACCGGAGGAGCGAACCCCACCAGCGCGATCGCCACGGCAGCGGCGATCGAAGATCGCCATCGGTTCTTCGTCATCGTTTCCCTCTCCTTCGTCCGGTCGTTCTGCGGGTCGTGTGAGCCTCAGCGCACCGTGACGGTCACGGGCTTCGACGCGGTCTCGCCGTTCGCGTTGGCGAACACGGCGACGAGCGTGTGCGTGCCGGGGGCCACGCCGCGCAGCGCGACCCAGGCGCGCTGCGCGTCCGGAGTGTTCGCCGCGAGGTCTCCCGATCCGACGACCGCGCCGTCCAGTTCGAACCGGTACGACGTCGCGTTCGTGCCCCACCAGAGGTTCGCCATCGCGGTGAACGTGCCGTCGCGGTCCCAGTCGTCGTGGCTCACCACGGGCGTTGCGGGCGCCGCGTGCACGACCTTGACGGTCGTCGACGTGGTGGCCGTCACGCCGCGGGCGTTGATGACCTCAGCCGTGTAGACGTAGGTGCCATTCGGCTTGCCGGTGAAGCTCGCACCGGTGGTCTGCGACATCACGGCAGGTTCCAGCACCTCGGTCGCGATCAGCACGCCGTTCTCGTAGAGCCGGAACGCCGCGCCGGGCGTGCCCCACCAGAGATTCATCACGACGTCATAGGCACCGTCGTGCAGTCCGTACGCGTGCCCGCTGGTGTTCGACAGCGTGCCGCGGCCGGGCGCCGAGACCGGGCTCGTGTCGGCGTAGACGTAGACGGTGATGGATGCCTCGGTCGCGGCATCCGCCCCGTTCACGGCCCGCACGCTCACGGTGTGGCTCCCGGCCTTCCCAGTGAGGTCGATCGCGGCATCGGGTGTCACGGCCTCGCCGTCGAACGCGACCTCGAGACTGTCGACGCCCGACTCGGGATCCGAGGCGCCGATCGCGAGGCGCAGAATGTCGCTGTCCTTCAGCAGCGCGGCGTCGGCGGGGAGCCCCGCGATCACGGGCGGCGTGTCGTCGGCCGGAGCGGTGACCACGAGCGACGCGGTGCGGGCGAAGGACCCGACGCCGTGACTGACTGCGACGATGTCGCCAGGCCGCGCGCCGAGCGCGGCCAGGTCGAGCTCGGCGGTGTAGTCGAGCGCGTTGACGCCCGTCTGCGAGACCGTCACCGGGGCGGCCGGCGTGCCGTCGACGGTCACGCGCACCTCGCCGGTGTTGCCGCCCTCGGCATCCAGGTTCAGCGGCGCTCGTAGCGTGACGACCGCCGATCCGTCGGCAGGCGCCTCGGCGCGGTCGAGGGTGATCGAGCTCGACGTGAAGGCCCGCCACGCGAGCGATTCGATCCACGCGGTCGTGAACGTGACCCAGCCTTCGGTGTGGCCGATGTTCGCGACGCCGGGTTTGAACGGGTAGTGGCCGTTCTTAGGGCTGCCGTCGAACACGCCGTGCGCGCCCTGGAGCAGGCCGTAGCCGCCCTGGTACTCCGAGAACCAGCCGAGGTCGAGGCCCTCGAACGCCAGCTCCAGGTCGTTGATCCGGTACTGCGCCGCGCGGCCGGTCGGGTTGCGCCCGAAGACGTTGTCGACGTGGGCCTGGGCGATCTCGGTCAGGCGAGCGTCGGTCGCGGGGTCGTCGATGAGTGTCGTCGCCGCCAGCGCGGCAGCGGGGAACCCCAGCACGTTGCCCGACTCGTTCGGGTCCTCGCCGGACCCGCCGCCGGTGAAGCTCGGGATCGTCCAGCGATCGTCGCTATACCGCCGGAAGTCCCACATGTTCGCCGACCGGGCGACGGCGACGCCCGCCCACTCCTCCGCGAACGCCGCAATGCCCTCCAGTGCCTCGGCCGGCAGCATCGCCGCCAGCGTCGCAAGCGACGTCATCAGGTGGTACTCGCCCTGCCGCTGACCCTTCGTCGTTCCGGGGTCGGCGAGGTCGACGTTGTCGATGAGCCACTGCGCCTGTGCGAGTGCGGCATCGCGGTACGACTCCGCGTCGCCCCGCCCCTCGCGTACGGCGACCTCCCACATCCGCAGGTTCGGGACGATCGAGTGCCCGGGCGGGAACTCACCCTTGCCGGTGCCGATCTGCGTGTACACCTGCAGCAGGTCCGCCGTATGCGGCGTGTAGTCGTGCCAGAAGTACCGGTTGTACTCGGCCTTCGACCAGATCGGGAACAGGTAGTCGCGGACGTCCTCGTACAGCGACCGGGGGATCCACTCCGCGAACTCCGGGTACGCCCACAGGAACGACGCCAGCTGCTCCTTGACGAGGGCGTGGTCGTACTGGCCGCGGAGGTAGATCTCGGCGCCCCACGCGAGCAGTCGTGCGATCTCGGGGCTACCCTCCGCGGTCGGATACTCGAGGCCCTCGTAGACGGCGTCGGGCATCCGGATCGCAGCGATGGGGGTCGGGTTCGCCACGTACAGGTCGACGAGGCTCGAGAGCTCGAAGGACATCTGGTGCGAGTCGCGCCATCCGAGGCCGCGCATGCACTGCGGATGCGTTCCGTTGAGCGGCTTGCCGGTCAGGTCGCCGAAGAAGCATCGCACGTCGCTCATGAAGGCGATGGCGTGGTCGTAACTGACGCGCTCGGTCCAGTTCGCCCCGATGCCGAACTCGTACGAGTCGCCCTCGCCCGCTACGCCGTGGACGAGGATGCGATACGGGCCGGTGCCGGCCGGGTCGAAGTCGCCGAAGTCGCCGACCTTGCCCTGGACGGTGCCCTCGTAGACGGCGGCGCCGGACTTATCGACGACCTGGAACGCCTCCCCGTCGATTGCGTTCGGGGCGGTGAACCGCTTCGGACCCCCGAGGTCGTATCCGGACTGGTTGATCACCACCGGCTGCGGGGCGCCGGTGCCGGTGGACGGCGTCCACGCGCACCCGGATGCCGTGGTCGGGTGGCCCGTGGGCGACGCGTCGAGCTGCTCCACGCCGATGCCGCCGATGCGCGCATCGGCCTGGTAGGCCCCGATGCCGATCGTGCCGCCGGCTTCCCCTGCGGGGACCGCAGCGACGAGTGCACTGTCGACCCATACCGCGAGGATTCGGTTCGCGCGGGTGACCTCGATGTTCGCCCATTCGCCGAGCTCCACCGGCGCACGACCCGTGCAGAGCACCGTGCCGCCGTTGGGCCTCGCAAGCTTGATGCCGGTGGCCGTGAGCTGGATCGCCGTGTTGCGAGCGATGTGGCTGTAGGGCGAGGCCGCGTCGACGAGCAGCGACACGGTGCCGTTCGCCGCGAGCTGGTCCGTACGCACCGAGGTGCGCAGCGTGTACGCGTCAGGCAGGTCGATCTGGGCGGTCGGCCGCAGGTAGCTGCCCGAGGACGCCGTGAGGTTGTCGATCGTCACGGCGTCGACCTCGCCGCCTTGTACGCTCCACGAGCCGAGCGCGCCCGCGAGCGGCGTCCAGCCGCCGGTGCCGCTCGACCACGTCTCGGAGAAGGGCAGACCGGTCGATCCGGGAGTGCCGGTCTCGTGCGGCACGAGCCGCACGCTCGCCGCGCGCGTGTTGATCGCGGTCGTCGTGGCCTGGCGGCTCAGCCTCACGGTCGCGGTCTCGCCCGCCGACAGCTCGACCGATCCGAGCGCCGCCCACGCCCCGCGCTCGGCGGTCTGGTCCACCGTCGCCGTGACCGGCGCGCCGCTGCCGCCCGACACCGTGTACACGGCGGTGGTCTCGGAGTTGCCGGCATCCGGCATGCCCGCCTCGACCCGGTAGGTGCCCGCCTCGGAGACGGGCAGCGTCCAGGTCGCGGCCGCGCCGGCGCTGGTGCTGTAGAGGGTCGGGGCCGCATCCGGACCCGTCACGGCGCTCGAATGCCACGTGCCCGTCGTCGAGAAGGGCACCGACCCATCGGTGCGAGGCGTCGTCGCGGTCACCGGCACGGTGACTGCGGTCGGCGCCGCGGTGGCAGCGGGGGCGACGATCACCGTGAGGGCTGCGATCGCGACCGTGGCGACGGCCGCGAGGCCGCGCCTGCGGGCGCGGCGCGACACCGGGCGAGCTGCTGTCGGGGACATCCGGATCTCCTTCGATCGGGTTCTCGCGCGGCGGTCCGCGCCGGTCAGTACACGCGGATCGACACCACGCGCGCTTGGGGGACGCCGTTGGTCGCGAGCACCCGCAGCCGCAGCGCGGTCGCGGTCGCGGCATCCGTCGCGTGCACGCGCTGCCGGCGGCGGTTGGCCTCCACGCGCACCACTTCGCGCCACGCGCCGCCCTCCTGGACGTCGAGCGCGTAGTCGCGCACGAGCTCGGGGAAGATGCGGTCGGGTGTGCGGTGGTGGTGGAGCGTGTTCAGCTCGACGTCCGTGTCGTCGTCGAACACCAGACGGATGCTGCGCACCCGCTGCGGCTCGGACCACTCGAGCGTGAGCGACTCGGCATCGGCGCCTCCCGGCTGCGACATCCAGAGGTTCGGTCCGCCGTAGAAGCGGTGGTAACCGCCGACCGCCTTCGACTCGTCGAACGCCTCGGTCGCGGGGCTCACGCGCACGCGCGGCGTGCGTCCGCGGAGCGCGATCGCGGGCCACGCGATGACGCTCTCGGACTCCTCGACGGCGACGTTCGCGTCACCGTCGGCCTGCGGCCGGTGAGGGAGCGCGAGCACGCCCGGGATCTGGGCGGCGCTCAACACGACCGACACGCCCGCGGCTGCTTCGAGCACGATCACGACGCTCTCGGGCGCGGACGACTCAGCCGGCGTCCACGAGAGCGGAAGCCGCACCCACTGCGGCTCGGCGGCTGTTTCGACGGCGACCTCGACGCGCGCGCGCTCGTCGACGGGCACCGCGTTCTGCCGGTGGCCTGTCGTCCACAGCGACGCGGCGACGGTCGTGTCGCGCTCGACCTGCAGTAGCACGTCGACGTGGTCGAGGCGGGGATCGACGGGCAGCAGGATGCCGAGATCCCGTTCGAGGGCGAACGGCGCCTCGTCGGCGCCGGGTACGAGCTCCGCCGCGTCGAGGGTGCGGGCGGTGCTCGACGCGGTGACGACGGCCCGGCGCGCGAGGTCGTCGGGATCGGAGTTGCGGATGCCGAAGACCGAGGCATCCTGTCGCAGCATCGTCTGGCGGAGCGTCTCGTTGTGACCTGTCGCGAGCTCGCGCGGACGCACGCCGAGGTCGAGGGCGAGAGCCGCCCCGGTGCCGGCCGCCTCGCCGCCCGCCCCGCACGTGGCCATGACGCGCGTCGAGCCGAACGCGACATGCGTCGCCGAGATGTCGCGGCCCGCCAGCAGCAGGTTGGCGACGTTGCGCGAGTAGTAGCTGCGGAATGGGATGCCGTAGATGCCGTTCGAGTAGCGCTGATGCGCGCCGGCCACGGTGGCGTACATCCCGTCGACGGGGTGCAGGTCGATCGACCATCCGCCGAACGCGACGGCATCGGGGTGATCGACCTGGTCGAGGATGTCGTTCTGGGTCAGCACGTGATCGCCGAGGAAGCGCCGGTACTCGCGCTTGCCCGGGAGCGCACCCACCCATTCGAGATCGAGGTTCGCGGCGTCGAAGCGGCCCGAGTTCTTGATGTAGTCCCAGATGCCGAAGATGACCGAGCGCAGCTCGTCGCGGATGATCTCGTTGTCGTGCACAGTGTCGAGGTGGCCGCCCCACTCGATCCACCAATAGTGCGCGCCCTTGTCGCCCGACCGCAGGATGCGTGACGTCGGGATCGGGGTCTGCGTGATGTCCTTCGCGGAGTCGGGCGCGACGAAGTCGACGGGGCGCCCCAGGTCTTTCGTGTAGAAGAGGATCGTCGAGCCGAGCAGTTCGTCGTCGGCCTCGTCGGGTGCCCACGACTCGCCGAACTCGCGCGATGCCTCGCGTCCGATGCGGTAGTCGGCGCCGGCGAGGTGGCCGACGAGGCCGTCGCCCGTGCAGTCCAGGAAGTAGGGGCTCGTGAAGGTCGTGAGGGTCTCGGAGCCCATCGTCCAGCCGTGCACCGCGGTCACGACGCGCTCGCCGTCGATGCCGGCGGCGTCGACCTCGCGCACGTCGGTGTTGAGGAACACCGTGATGTTGGGCTCGGCGCGCACGGCGTCGTGCACGACCTCGTCCCAGATGATCGGGTTGCCCTCGGGGTTGCGG
Source organism: Microbacterium sp. I2 (assembly GCF_051364985.1). NCBI lineage: Bacteria > Bacillati > Actinomycetota > Actinomycetes > Micrococcales > Microbacteriaceae > Microbacterium > Microbacterium sp. I2. The sequence continues at coordinate 564,449 of NZ_JBLWIH010000001.1, read as the reverse complement.
TACTGGTTTTCGACGTAGAGCTCGCCGATCACACCGCTCTCGCGTGCGAAGCGCTGCACGCCGTGGGCGGTGGCACCCACGACCCACACGCGCACCTCCGACGACGAGTTGCCGCCGAGGACCGGCCGATTCCCGATGAGCGCGACGCGCTTTCCGAGCCGCGCCGCGCTGATGGCGGCGCAGACTCCGGCGAGGCCACCGCCGACGACGGTGATATCGGATTCGACGTGACGAGTGCGCATGATTCCTTCGGAGGGACGGGGAGGGTGAGGGCAGCAAAGGGCAGGGTCGCTGTCCGGCCCGGGGAACGAGCTCCCCGGGCCGGAGAGCGGAATGATCGTCAGAGAAGGCCCGAGATGGTGTCTCCCGCGGTCTTCATGGCGGCGGATGCCGATGCCTGCCCGATCAGGACCGCCTGGACCTGCTCGGCGATGGCGGTCTCCATCTGTGCGTACGAGGGGTATGTCCACAGCGGGCTGGGCTTCGCAGTCGACGTGATCGTCGAGGTGAACGCCTCGACGAACGCGTTCTGCGCAACCGCGTCGGAGGCGAGCGCCTCCTCGGTGGTCGGCGGCAGGCCGAGCTCGGTGAAGTACGCCTCGCTCTGCTGCGGGTCGCTCGTGAGCCACTGTGCGAAGTCGGCGGCGGTGCCGGCGCCCTCGCCGTCCACCACGACGACGAGGTGTCCCCAGAGCACGTGCTGCGGCGTGTCGCCGGACTTCAGCACGGGGCGCGCGATGGGCGTCATCTTGTCGCCGAGGCCCGCGTCGGGCGACTGCGAGACGACCGACGACTTGCCGACCGGCGCGTCGTCATAGAGCGCGGTCGCCCCCTGCGCGAACAAGGTGCGGGCGGCGGCGCGGTCGACGTCGGGAGCGATCAGTCCGTCGTCGTACAGCTTCTTGTACCACTCGACGGCCTTGACGGACGCCTCGTCCCCGATCGTCGACTCGCCGCCCTCGATGATCGGGGAGCCGAAGGTCTGCATCCAGACGACGATGTCCTTGAGCTGGGCGGCCTTCGTGCTCGCGGCGTACGGGATGACGCCGATGCCCTTGAGCGCGCGAAGACCCTCCTCGAACTCCTCGATCGTCTTCGGCGTGAGCGAGGCGCCAGCCTTGTCGAACAGCTCGGCGTTTCCGATCAGGCCGATCGCGCCGATCGTCCACGGCAGCCCCAGCTGCTTGCCATCGAGCGCGCCGGCGCCCAGCGCGGCGTCGGTGTAGCCTCGGCCGTCGGCGAGGGCCGAGAGGTCGGTCAGCTTGCCGAGCGCGGCCAGCGCCGACAGCCACGCCACGTCGAGCTGTGCCGCGCCGGCGAACTGGCCGCCTCGCACCTGGAGCGTGAGCTGGTTCAGGTATTCGTTGTAGGGGTACGTGCTGGTGTCGATCGAGATCCCGTCCGCTTTGGCGAAGGTGTCGAGCGCCGACTGCACGGCGGGCTTGGCCGCCTCTTCCGACAGGCTCCACGACGCAAATGCGAAGTCGGTCGGGGTGCCGGCGCCGCCAAGCGTCGCGGCAGGACCGGATGAGCCGTCCGGTGCGCAGCCGACCAGGCCGAGCACGGCAGCGCCGCCGAGCCCGAACACCGAGTACCGCAGCAGCGAGCGCCGCGAGATTTCCGTTGCCATGAGTTCTCCTTCGAATCGGATGGGAGGTGATGCAGGACGGGATCAGCCCTTGACCGCGCCTGCGGTGATGCCGCCGACGAGGTAGCGCTGGAGGAAGATGAAGGCCACGCACACCGGCACCGACACGATGAGCGACGCGGCCATGAGCGCCGGCCACGAGGTGCTGGCCTCCGAGATGAACGTGTTCACGAGGCCCGGAGGAAGCGTCTGCCGGTCAGGCCCCGCGAGCGTGAGCGCGAAGATGAAGTCGTTCCAGCCGCGGACGAACGCGAACAGCCCTGCAGCGACGAGTCCCGGCGCAGCGAGCGGGAACACGACGGAGTGGAAGATCCGCCACGGACCCGCTCCGTCGATGCGCGCGGCCTCGATGAGGTCGTCGGGCAGCGCGTCGAAGAAGCCCTTCAGCATCCACACGCACAGCGGCAGCGTGAACGTCGTGAACGACAGGATCAGTGCGAGGTAGGTGTTGAGCAGGCCGAACTGGGCGAAGACGAGGTAGAGCGTCACCAGCAGCAGCGCCTGCGGGAACATCTGGCTCGACAGCACGAAGTACATGAGCGACTTGCGGCCGGCGAAGCGGTACTTCGAGAACGCGTATCCCATGTACATGGAGACCGCGACCGCAAGCACGGCGGTGATCACCGAGACGATCACGCTGTTGCGCAGGTATCCGAAGATCACGGGGTTGCCGAGCACGGTCGCATAATGGTCGAAGGTGATCTCGCGCGGGAACAGCGTCGGCGGGAACGTGAAGACCATGTTCGTCGGGGTGAGCGACGTGACGAGCAGCCAGTACACCGGAGCGAACCCGAACAGCGCGATGACCGCGAGTGAGATCCACATGCCCCACCGGACGCGGCCGCGGCGGCGCCGCACGGTCTCGGGTGGGGCGTCCTCGGAGCGGAGGACCGGGGGTGCGGGGGCGACGGCGGTCATCGGCGGGCTCCCTTCTCGCCACGCTCGGAGAGCCAGACGTACAGCACCACGAGGATCGTGAGCAGCGCCATCCAGAGGATGCCGAGCGCGCCGGCGTGCCCGAGGTCGTAGCCCTTGAATGCGGTGTCGTACACCTCGGTGGCGAACGTGCTCGTCGTGCCGGCCGGGCCACCGCCGGTGAGCACGAAAATGGTGTCGAAATGCTGGAAGTTCCAGATGAACTCGAGCAGGATGACGAGCCCCGCGACGCCGCGGATGTGCGGCCACGTGACGGCGAAGAAGCGGCGGACGGTTCCGGCGCCGTCCATTGCGGCCGCTTCGTGCAGCTCGCCCGGCACGGTCTGCAGCGCCGCGAGCATCATCACCATGATCCACGGGAAGGTGTTCCAGGTCTTCGCGACGATGAGCGCCGCCCGCGCGGTGTCGGTCTGGAAGAGCCACGCGACCGGGCTGTCGATCGCGCCGAGCGTGATGAGCATGCCGTTGAGGACGCCGTAATTCGCGTCGAAGATCCACATCCACAGGAACGACACGACAACGCCCGGGATGAGCCACGGGATGAGGAATGCCCCGCGGAGGAATCGCTGACCCGGGAAGCGCTGGTTCAGCACGAGTGCGAGCGCGAGCCCGATCAGGAACGGGGCGACCGTCGCACCGACGGTGAAGATGAGGGTCTGCTCCACGAGGCGACCGAAATCGTCCGCGAGCACCGCGACGATGTTGTCGAGCCCGACGAAGGTCATGCCCGGGTAGAGCAGGCTCTCGTCGAAGAACGCCGAGGCGAGCGACCGGATGAGCGGATACAGCACGATGGCGCACAGCAGCACCACGCCGGGAAGCAGCAGGAAGGTCAGGAAGGTGCGCTCGCTGAGGGGCGCACCTCGCTTGCGCCGAGCGGCGGTGTCGGGATGCACCACGCTGGATGAGGTCATCGTCGTCCTTCGGAACTCGGGTTCGGGGCTCAGCTGTGAGCCGCGGATCCGGCGCCACCGTTCAGCGCCGAGATCAGAGTGCACGACATGCGCAATAGATGCAAGTGCCATGCATTATGTGCACAAGATGGTGCATACTGGAGGCGTCCCGACGAAGGGGCGCGCGAATTACGGAGGCACGATGCCCGCGGAGAACGGTGCGAACCAGAGCGTAGAGAAGGCGATCTCGGTACTGGAGTCATTCGCCGGCGGTGAGCCGATGCGGGTGGGTGAGGTCGCTCGCGCGGCCGGCATCGGCCAGTCCACGGCATCCCGCTTGCTCGCCACCCTGGAGTCCGGTGGCCTCGTCGAACGCGATCCGCAGACGACCCTGTACTTTCTGGGCTCCGAGCTGCTGACTCTCGCCGGCGTGGCGATCAACCAGAACCGCGTCCACCGTGCGGGCCGGCAGATCGCGCAGAACCTCGCCGGCCAGCTGGGCTTGGGAGTGAACATCGCACTCTTGCGCGACGCCGAGCTCGTCTACCTCTGCAACTTCGAGGGTCCGTTGTCGCCCAAGTCGCACACGCTGATGGGCCAGCGCGTGCCGCTGCACGCGACGAGCATCGGCAAGTCAACCCTCGTCGGCACGTCGCGCGACAAGCGGACGAAGCTCATGCCCGAGCTCGTTCGCTTCACCGAGGCGACCATCACGTCGCACGAGGCGCTCGACCGCGAGGTGGCACTGATCTCGCGTCGCGGCTACGCGACCGAGGTTGAGGAGTTCGTTCTGGGGCGCGCGTCGGTCGCTGCCCCCATCCTCGATCAGTTCGGCAGAATCACCGCGGCGGTGTCCATCTCGGGGCCGCGCACGACCATCGATCTCGAGAGCCGCGAGGCGGAGCTCGGTCGCACCGTCGTCGAGACCGCGGACCGGATCAGCTCCGGCCTCGGATACCAGGGTCCCGCGGGCTGAGCCCGCCGCCCGGGATCAGTACCAGCCGACGGACTGCGAGTGCGACCAGGCACCGCACGGCGTGCCGTAGCGGCCCGAGATGTAGCCCAGGCCCCACGAGATCTGCGTGGCGGCGTTGGTCTGCCAGTCGGCACCGGCAGTGGCCATCTTGCTGCCGGGGAGTGCTTGCGGGATGCCGTAGGCCCCGCTCGAGCGGTTGTGCGCGAGCGTGTTCCAGCCCGATTCCTTCTGCCACAGCGACACGAGGCACGCGAACTGGTCGTCGCCCCAGCCGTAGCCGGCGATCATGGTGCGCGCGATGGCCTGGGCGTCGGCGGCGCTCGTGCCGGCGGCGGCGTAGACGGGCGAGGGCGCGGACGAACCCGACGAACTCGACGAGGCGGACTGCTTCGCCTCGGCGGCCTCTGCGGCAGCGGCGGCCGTTGCTGCGGCCTCGGCCTCGAGCCGGGCCTTCTCTGCGGCCTCCTGCTCGGCCTTCAGCGCGATGGCGGCGTCGAGGCTGCCGCGAAGAGCTGCAACATGCTCGTCGACCGATGCGATGAGCGTGGTCACATCCTCGGTCAGGTCGGGCACCAGCGGTGCAGGCAGAAGGTCGCCCGCCTCGAGGCGCTCGGCGGCTGCTTCGAGCGCCGCGGTGTCGACGGACGTGTCGGGCCGGCCGATGTCGAGGCCGGAGGTCGCGATGTCGGCGGCGACGGTCGCGGCGGCCGTGACCGAGGCGTCTGCGGCGACCAGCGCGTCGCGCGCGGCGGTCGAGATCTCGTCGGCGCCGATGGCCGCGGCCGCTCCGTCCGAAGCGATCGGGGTGCTGAGCGACGCGAGTGCGAAATTCCCGAAGGATCCGGATGCCTCGGCCTGCGCGGTCGGGGCAGTCGCGGTCACGCCGACGGTCACGAGGACGGCGAAAGCCAGTCCGGTCGCGAGGATCGCGGGGCGGCGGCGGGAGCGGCGGGCGGCCTGTCGGCGCAGGCGGCGGATGGGGGCGGAGGACGTGATCGAGCGCATGAAAACCTGAGTTCCGTATATATCCACGCCGTCGGGTACGGCGCCGTGCAACCGCTCCGGCGGGCACAAGTCAGCGAGTCTGCCGGGGTTGTCTGGACGGTTCCCGTGTGTTTCCTGAACGTCTGGTGAGAGTGCGGTCGCTGAAAACGGCCGATCAGCGGCTCTCGGCCGCCCGGTCGGGCGTCCCTGTTCAGCGGTAGCGGTAGTGCTCGGCGCTGGTGTTGACCCAGCTTGCGAAGCGCCCTGCTTCGGCATCGTGCCCCTGGGGTACGGCCGTCACCCACACCTGTTCCGTGCCTGTGATGACCAGGTACAGGAGCGGCCGCTGGATGATGCGGTTCAGGGTTCGCGGAGTGATCGCGCCGGCCCGGCCGACGAGGCGACGGTCGACGGCGTTGCGGGTGAATGCCGGCCGTCGCAGCAGGGCATCGCCCGTCTCGACGGATGCCTGCGCTCCGGCCACGGGCTGGCTCGACTCGCCGAAATGGATCCAGCGGCCGTCGATGATCACGCCGGCGAACTCCTGCTCCTCGCCGCTGTACCGCACCGCGGTCGTCCATTGCCGGCCGTCCCACCAGCGGAGCCGCCCGCGCTGGTCGTCGTACCATCCGGCAGCGGCCGCGCCCACGGCGGGAGCGGCATCACGGTGCAGCTCCACGTCGTGTTCGCGTAGGTCGATGTACTCCTCGGTCCAGCGCGCGCCATCCCACCATCGCTGCTTGCCGGTGCCGTCGTCGTACCACCCGGGGTCGGCGTGCGTGGTCATGGTCAGAGCGTAGTTCGATCCGCCCGGAACAGGTCAGCGCAGTTGGGTGAGCCTCTCGCTCATGAAGCGGATATCGGAGAAGGTCGCCGTCGCGGTGTCGCCGAGGGGTGCCTGCGCGAGGAATCCGGCCTGCACCGGCTTGTCGGTGCAGAGCCGGAAGAGACGCACGAACCGCCAGGCGCGGCCATCCGGCGATGAATGGAAGGCGAACGCCGGACCGATCTTCGACACCCTCAGCCAGACCTCCGCCGTGTCGATGTCGATGGCGTTCGCATCGTCGGAGTACTGGTTGGTGACAACGCTGACCACCATCGCGGCGTCCTGCGGCGACCATTCGAAGCACAGCTTCGCCCAGTGGTCCTCGTCCGCCCACAGCGACAGCGCTCCGGCATCGAATGTGGTGCGCGGGTGCTCGACGCGAACGCGGGCCGAGAGCTGGAAGTCGTCGTTCACGGTGAATGCCAGGCTCGTGGCTCCATGCTGAGGGTCGGCACCCGACGCGTCGTTCGTCCAGTCCACGCCTGCCGTGGCGGTCAGCTGAATACTGCCGTCGTCGTGCACCGTGAGATGCCCCTCGCCGTTCGTCCAATCGAGGGCAGGCAAACCGGCGAGGTGCGTCGTCATGGTGCCCGATCGTATCGGCGATCCGCGCAGCGACCAGAGCCGACCAGAGCATCCGGGATCCCGGATAGCATCGTCCGGTGCCGACGAGGACGAAACCCGAGCCGTTCCATCCCGACCTGCGCCTCGCGCGCTGGCTGCCGCTGGTGAGCGCCGCACCTCGGACGCTGTGGATGTTCCGGTTGAGCCCACCTGGCATCCGACCCATCCCCGACATGGACGTCAAGACCGTGCCCTTCGACGGTCCCGCGGGGGAGCTGCCGTACCGCGTGTTCCGCCCGGTCGACTCCCCGACTCCCACTCCGGCGCTGCTGTGGATCCACGGTGGCGGGCTGATCCTGGGCACACCGCAGCAGGACGACGCCTCGAATCTCGCTCTCGCGCGCGAGCTCGACATCGCAGTGTTCTCGGCGGCGTACCGCCTCGCCCCCGACCATCCCGCCCCTGCCGCGCTCGACGATCTCGTCGCCGGCTTCCGGGCGCTCGTCGCACGGGCCGATGAGTTCGGCATCGACCGGTCTCGCATCGCGATCGGCGGCGCGAGCGCGGGTGGCGGACTGGCGGCGGCGCTCGCCCAGCGACTGCACGACGAAGGCGGCACCCAGCCGGTGTTTCAGCTGCTCGTCTACCCCATGCTCGACGACCGCACCGTGCTCCGCGACGACGTCGACCGGCGTCACATGCGCATGTGGTCTCCTGAGAGCAACCGGTTCGCGTGGTCGGCGTATCTGGGGACGGATGCCGGAGCCCCCGGCATCCCCTCATCCCTTGTTCCGGCACGCCGGGAGGACCTCAGCGGCCTGCCCCCGGCGTGGATCGGCGTGGGCACGCTCGACCTCTTCCACGACGAGGACCTCGAGTACGCGCGGCGTCTCGAGGAGGCCGGCGTGCCGTGCGAGGTGCTGGTTGTGCCAGGCGCGTTCCACGGGTTCGACGCGGTGTTCCGCAACGCCGGCGTGACCCGTGCGTTCCATTCCGAATGGGTGCGTGTGCTGCGCGAGGCGTTCGCCAGCGAGGGCACTGCCTAGGGTGGAGTGAGCGCAGGGGAGGAGCACGTCTCGATGGCAGCGGCACGATCCGGGTCCGGCAGGTCCTTCACCCGTTACTGGGTCGCAGCCACCATCAGCTCGTTCGGCACCGCTATCACGGCTGTCGCGATGCCCGTGCTCGTGGTCCAGGTGCTGGGTGCGTCGCCCGTCGAGGTCGGGATCGTGAACGCGGCGCAGTTCGTGCCGTACGCGGTGCTCGGACTGCTGGCGGGCGTATACGTGGATCGCTGGCGTCGCGCGCGCGTACTGGTGCGGGCGAGCGTCGGCCGCGGTGTGGCTCTGGGACTCATCCCGGTGCTGTGGCTCGCGGGCGCGCTGCAGATCTGGTCGCTCGTGGCGCTGCTGCTGATCTTCGGATCACTCGCGGTGTTCGGGCTCGCCGCATCCCAGTCCCTCCTTCCGCAGATCGTGCCGCGTGCGCGCCTGCTCTCTGCGAACTCGCGACTGGATCAGACGGATGCGGCGGCCCAGACCGCGGGCCCTGCGCTGGGTGGCGGCCTCGTCGGGCTGCTGGGTGCTCCGGTCACGATCGCGATCGACGCGGTGAGCTATCTCGTGGAGGCCGCCCTGATTGCGCGGCTGCGGCTGACCGAGCCCGCGCGTGTCACCGCAGTCGATGGGCCGCCGCAGCGGCGAAGCGTGCGGCGCGAGATCGGGCAGGGTCTGCGCTGGACCTACCGGCACGTCTCTCTCGCGCCGCTCGCGATCTCGACTCACTTGTGGTTCTCCGCGAACGCGGGCGCGCTGACCGTCCTTGCACTGTTCGCGCTGCGCGACCTCGCGCTTTCGCCGGCGGCCTACGGACTGCTGTTCGCCGTCGCCGGCATCACGACGCTCGTCGGCGCAGTGGTGGCGCCGTGGGCCGGCCGCGCGATCGGCGCCGGTCGCTCGATCGTGATCGCCCGCATGGTGTACCCCGTGGCATGGCTGCTGATCGCCGCGGCCGCACTCACAGGCATCGGCGGCACCGGCGCCCTGGTCGCGCTCTTCGTGGCGATGGCCCTGCAGGGCTTCGTCGCGGGCCTGGAGAATCCGAACGAGATGGCGTATCGCCAGGCGGTGACCCCCGACGCGCTTCTCGGACGGACGAATGCGACCATGCGCTCGGCGAACCGCACGATGGCCGCTCTCGGCGCGCTGGTCGCCGGAGTGGTCGTGGCGGCCGCAGGGATCGCGCCCGCCCTCGTGGGGGTTGTGGTCGTCTTCATCGCGGCGGGAGTCGTCGCCGTCGCATCCCCGTTGCGGCATGCCCGGCACGAGGACGGAGAAGGCGGATCGTGAGGATCCCGCGCACGCCGGACCGGCCTGGGCGGCGTCCCGGTCACTGACCGGCGTCACGGGGCGCGCGGGTCCTCTCGCTGCGTGCGATCAGTGGGCGCCAGCAGATCGGCAAGCTCGGACCGCGAGCCGATCCCGAGTTTCGTGTACACCTTGCGCAGGTGATACTCGATCGTCTTCGGGCTCAGGAACAGTGCCGCGGCGGCCTCGCGCGTGGTCCTGCCTTCGGCGAGCACCAGGCTCACCTGCAGTTCCTGCGGCGTCAGGGCGTCGAGCACGCTCGCGCCCGCGGCGCGGACGCGCTCGCCGGTCGCCCTGAGCTCAGTGGCCGCGTGGTCGCGCCACAGCGCAGCGCCGAGCTCGTCGAAGGTGTCGAGCGCCTCGCGCAGCTGTGTCCGCGCGTCGACGCGCCGCCCGGCACGCCGCAGCCGGGAGCCGAAAGCGAGGCGCGTGCGCGCGGTCTCGAATCTGTCCAGCGTCGCTTCGTGCGACGCCAGCGCCGAGTGGAAGAGCGAATCGAAGTCGACCTCTGCAACCAGCCCTCGCGCGCGGTCGGCACGGGCGAGCGCCCAGGGCTGCCCTTTGCGCGCGGCGCGCTCGTGGTAGTCCGACGCGGCAGCCGCGGCATCCGATCTTCGGTTCACGCGAAGCAGGGCGTCGACCAGTTCGGGTGCCGGCGAGAGGTCGACGTCGTCGAGGCTCAGTCGCTGCAGGAGCGCGACGAGCTCCGACAAGTGGTCGACGGCTGCCTGGGTGCGTCCGAGTGAGAGCTCGAGGTCACCGACGGCGTGAGAGACCCACGCCTCTCCGACGTGGATGTCGCGCGCCGCGCAGAGTGCGCGAGCCTCGGCTGCGTGCGCGCGGCAGGCAGCGGGCCGTCCTGCGCGCGAGTCGAGCCAGGCCGCCCCGGCGAGCGACATCGCGAGCTCGGTCTCCTGGCCGGTCTCGGTCGCCAGCCGGATCGCCTCGGCGTAGTTCGCCTCGGCCCGCGCCCACGATGCGCCCGTGGTCGACTGATCACGGGCGACATGGAAGAGCACGGCCGGCAGCGCCCCGACCCCGGCCGCGCCGCGCACCTCTTCGACGAGTCCACGCAGGTGCCCGCCTCCGGTCGCATCGCGCAGGAACAGGGGTGCAAGAAGCAGCCACGACAGGCGACGCGGGTCGTGTCGCAGTTCGGGGTCGGCTTCGAGGAGCGGAACAGCGGCGCGGATCTCCGCCGCGCCGCCTGAACCGGCCAGCGTGCGGGCCATGCCGATCGCCATCAGCCCGAGTGCCCGAGCGCGGGTGCCGGCGATCCGCGGCTGGAGCGCATCGATCCGGTCCGCGAGGGCGGCCGCGGTGCGTGCGTCGCCGAGGTAGAACGTCGCGTGCACCGCGTCGGCCAGCGCGAGAGCCTCGGCATCCGCCGACGGAGCGCGGTCCGCGGCGGAGACCAGCAGTTCGAGCGCCTCGCGCAACGAGCCGCTGCGCGCAGCGATCGACGCCCGCAGCTCGATCTCACGCACATCACCGTCCTCCACGGGCGACGATCCGACCGCGCTGCGCTGATCCAGCAGTGTCAGTGAGCGCGCCCCGTCGCCGGCTGTCCACGCCGCGTCCGCGGCGCGCAGCAACCGGGTGCGGCGCTCGTGCGCCTCAGGAGTCAAGCTCGCCGATCGCTCGAACGCGCTGGCGGCGACCGAGTACGCGGCACGGGCGACGGCGTGATCGCCCGCCTGCGCAAGCAGGGCGGCGACGTGTTCGTCGGCGTACCACACCGCCTCTGACAGGTGCCACGCCCGTCGGTCCACGTCCGCCGTCGGTAGCGCATCGGCCGCCGCACGATGCGCGGCCCGCCGCGCCTGCACCGAGGCACCCGAGTAGACGGCGGACCGCACGAGCGGATGCCGGAACTCGACCCGTCCTTGCGTCAGGGCGACCAGTCCACCGTCCTCGGCCTCGCCGAGACGGCTCACATCGATCCCGAGGACCTCGCACGCGTCGGTGATCAGCCGGATGCCTCCGCCGCACACCGCCGCGACCAGCAGCGCTGCGCGGCACTCGGCACCCACTCGCTCCAGCCGGCGGCCGAACGCTGCCACGAGCGCCGGCGGAACCCGCAGCGGAAACTCGGTCTCGAGGCTCTCGACGACAACGCGGTCGCTGCCGAGCTCGAGGAGGGCGAGCGGGTTGCCCGCGGTCGCGCGGTGGAGCAGGCGAACGTGATCGTCGGACTCTGCGCGCCCGCTCTCCTGCTCGATGAGCAGCCGGGCGGCCTCGAGGTCGAGGCCGCTCACCCGCAGCACCTGGACACCGGCGACCAGTTCATCGCCCTCGGGGCTGCGGACGCCGACGAGCACGACGACCGGGTCGGCAGCCAGCCGGCGGGCGGCGAACAAGAGCGCGTCGACGGACGGCGTGTCGGCCAGGTGAAGGTCGTCCACGACCACTGCCACCGGCCCGTCCTCCGCGAAACGGCAGATCAGGCTCAACGCCGCCGCTCCGATCGTGAACCGGTCGCGTCCTCCCGGGACGGCGGCGGCGTCGGGCCCCGGAAGCGCGAGTGCGGTCGCCAGAGCGTCGGCCTGGGCGGTGGGGATGCCTTCGAGCGCGCCGAGTGCGGGGCGCAGCAGTTGCAGCAGCATTGCGAACGGGATCTCGCGCTCGGACTCGATGCCCGTCGCCCGCAGCATCCGCATCTCGGTCGCGCCGCCCATGGCGGCGTCGAGCAGCGCGGTCTTGCCGACACCCGCCTCACCGGTGATCGCGAGCACGCCGCTCGTACCCAGGCGCGCGGCCGCCAAGACCTGATCGATCGCCTGCTGCTCGGCCTGCCGACCCACCAGCATGCCCTGAGTCTAGGCACCCGGCCGAAAACGACTAGGGGGGTTCCCGGATGCGGTGTGCAACGGGCGATTCCTACGGTCGAGGCATCCGGACATTCCACGAAGGAGACGATGATGTCCACCACCGAAACCACCGCCGGCATATCGGCGGATGCTCCCGCGATCGACACCGACAAGCTCATGGGCTTCGTCTTCAGGGCCGTCGATGAGGTGGGGGCCACACTCAACGCCGCGCTCGTCGTCATGGGCGACAAACTGGGCTACTACCGCGACCTCGCCGCGCACGGCCCCACGACGCCTGCTCAGCTCGCGGAGCGCACGCAGACCGCCGAGCCGTACGCCCGCGAGTGGCTGAACGCGCAGGCCGCGGGCGCCTACGTCACGTACGACCCGTCCACCAAGCGTTACACGCTGCCGCCCGAGCACGCGCTTGCGATGACGGATGCCGACAGCCCGGCGTTCCTCCCCGGCTTCTTCCAGATCGCGCTCGGCACGGTGCACGACACGCAGCACATCGTCGATGCTGCCCGCAGCGGTGCCGGCTACGGCTGGCACCAGCACGACTCCGACGTGCACGTCGGCTGCGAGCGGTTCTTCCGTCCCAGCTACCACGCGAACCTCGTCGGTTCGTGGATCCCGGCGCTCGAGGGGGTGCAGCCCAAGCTCGAGGCAGGGGCGCTCGTGGCCGACGTCGGCTGCGGGCACGGGGCGTCCACGATCCTGCTCGCGAAGGCGTTCCCCAATTCGACGTTCGTCGGCTCGGACTACCACGCCGAGTCCATCCGCACGGCTCGGGCACGCGCCGCCGAGGCCGGTGTCGACAACGTGAGCTTCGAGGTCGCCTCAGCGCAGGACTTCGGAGCCGCGCCGGGAGGACAGCGGTTCGACCTGGTGGCGATGTTCGATTGCTTGCATGACATGGGCGACCCCGTCGGCGCCGCACAACGCGTGCGGGAGGTCATCGCGCAGGACGGCACGTGGATGATCGTCGAGCCGATGGCCGGTGACCACGTCGAAGACAACCTCAACCCGGTCGGACGCGCCTATTACGGGTTCTCGACGCTGCTGTGCACGCCCTCGTCGCTGTCCCAGGAGGTCGGACTCGCGCTCGGCACGCAAGCCGGTCCGGCGCGCATCCGCGATGTGACCGCCGCCGGAGGATTCACCCGGTTCCGCAGTGTCGCCGAGACGCCGTTCAACCGCGTGATCGAGGCAAGGCCCTGACACCGGGGGGCGAGAGGGGCACACTGGACCCGTCAGAGGAGTGTGGGATGGCGACCATGGGGAAGAGCCATACCTGGGTGCGGGCGCAGCGCCGTCCGAAGAAGGCCCTGTTCCTCTCGTCCCCGATCGGGCTCGGTCACGCGCGGCGCGATGTCGCGGTCGCCCAGGAGCTGCGCAGAATCCACCCCGGCCTGCAGATCGAGTGGCTGGCGCAGCATCCGGTCACGCGCGTGCTGGCGGATGCCGGAGAACCTGTGCATCCGGCATCCGCCTTCCTCGCCAATGAGTCGGCGCACATCGAAGACGAGTCCGCCGACCACGACCTGCACGCGTTCCAGGCGATCCGGCGGATGGACGAGATCCTGGTGAACAACTTCATGGTCTTCAACGACGTCGTCGACGAGACCTACTACGACCTGGTGATCGGCGACGAGGCGTGGGACGTCGACTACTTCCTGCACGAGAACCCGGAGCTGAAGCGGTTCGCGTTCGCGTGGATGACCGACTTCGTCGGATGGCTGCCGATGCCGGCAGGAGGGGATGCCGAAGCCGAGCTCACCGCCGACTACAACGCCGAGATGATCGAGCAGCGAGCCCGCTACCGTCGTCTTCGCGATCGGTCGGTCTTCGTCGGCAATCCCGACGACATCGTCGAAGCCTCGTTCGGCCCCGGATTGCCGCGGATCCGTGAGTGGACGGAGGAGAACTACGACTTCGCCGGCTACGTCACCGGGTTCACGCCGCCGTCCGAGGAGGAGCGTGCCGCGGTCCGTGCAAGGCTCGGCATCAGACCCGGCGAACTGCTGTGCGTGGTGACCGTCGGAGGATCGGGTGTCGGCGGCGCACTCCTGCGTCGTGTGATGGATGCCGTGCCGGCGGCGCGACGGATGCTGCCGGGACTGCGCTTCTTGGTCGTCACAGGCCCGCGGATCGATCCGGCGTCGATGCCGCGCCGGCGCGCCGCATCCATCCGCGGATTCGTCCCCGATCTCTACCGCACGCTCGCAGCCTGCGATGTCGCCCTCGTCCAGGGGGGATTGACGACGTGCATGGAGCTCGCGGCGGCGCGGCGACCCTTCGTGTACGTTCCGCTCGAGAACCACTTCGAGCAGAACCTCCACGTGCGCCACCGCCTGGAGCGGTACGGCGCGGGCACCTGCATGCGCTACGCCGAGGCGGTCGACCCTGACGCGCTCGCCGCAGCGCTCGTCGCCGAGGCATCGCGCGAGGTGCGTTACCGCCCCGTCGAGACGAACGGCGCCAGTCGCGCCGCCGAGTTACTCGCGGAGCTGATCTGATGCGTGTCCTGGAGCCTCGCGAAACCGGCTACGTCGACCGGGGCGATGTCTCGATCCATTACGAGGTTTACGGCGACGGCTCGCCGACGGTGTACCTGCTCATGCCCGACACGATCGTGGAGAGCCGAGGCTGGAAGGCACAGGTCCCCTTCCTGGCGCGTCACTTCCGCGTCGTCGTGAGCGATCCGCGCGGAAACGGGGGGAGCGGCACGCCTCCGACCCGCGACGGGTTCGACGACCGGCTCATGATCGGCGACGCGTGGGCGGTGCTGGATGCAGTCGGCGCCGAGCAGGCGGTGCTGGTCGGGCTCTGCACGGGTGCCGGGTACGCCGTGCTCATGGCAGCAGAGAGACCGGAACGCGTGCTCGGCGTCTGCGCGATCAACCCCGGACTGCAGCTCGGAGCGCCGCTGCCCCACAAAGTCGCGTTCGACTTCGACGCGCCGCGCGAGCGCTACGAGGGCTGGCAGAAGATGAATCGCCACTACTGGCTGCAGGATTGGCCGGACTTCGCCCGGTTCTTCTTCACCGAGATGTTCCCGGAGCCGCATTCGACCAAGCAGCGCGAGGACTGCGTCGGGTGGGCGCTGCAGACGACCCCCGAGGCCATGATCCTGGCCGGCTATTCGCCGCCCTATCCCGGCGACGAGGCGAAGACGGTCGCGATCGCCGAAGCGGTCCGATGTGCGGTGCTCGTCATCACCGGTTCGCTCGACCGCTGCCAGAATCCACAGCGGGGCAGGCGCCTGGCAGAGATCACGCGCGGCGAGCACGTCGTCATCGACGGCGGCGGGCATCTTCCGCAAGCGCGTGATCCGGTGCGGGTGAACCTCCTCCTTCGGGACTTCGTGCGTCGCGTGGCATAGCCTCGTCGGGATGACTGCGCACCGGCTCACCCGCGACGACGCGCGTCGGCTCATCGTGCGCGCGCAGCTGCTCGACGCCGACCGACCCGGGGATGTGGTCGAGGTCGCGGAACAACTCGGCTATGTCAAGATCGACCCGACGGCGACGATCGCGCCGTGCGAGCAGACCGTGCTGTGGTCGCGGATCGGCTGGTCGTACGAACCGGGTCAGCTCACCAAGGCCGTGGAGCTCGACCGGCTGCTGTTCGAGTTCGAGGGCGCCTTCCGCCCGGTGAGCCTGCTGCCGCTCATGCTTCCCGGCATGCGGCGCTGGCCGCAGCGCGAGAGCAGCAGGCAATGGCTCGAGGCGAACGCGCGGTTCCGCGTCGATGTGCTCGCACGCCTGCGCGCCGAAGGCCCGCTGCTCACGAGCGCGATCCCCGACACGGCGCAGGTCAGTCGGGCGCCCGACGGCTGGTACGGCACGAACCAGGTGCCTCACATGCTCGAGTTCCTCATGCGGCAGGGCGAGGTCGCCGTGGCCGGTCGTGAGGGCCGCAACCGTATCTGGGATCTCGCCGAGCGCGTCTATCCGCAGGATCTGCCCCAGTATGACCAGGCCGAGGCGGCACGCCTGCTGGATGAGCGGCGACTCCAGGCAGCCGGCATCGTGAAGCAGAAGTCGCCGTGGACGCCCGTCGGCGAGGCCGGCGAGCCGGCGACTGTCGAGGGCAGCAAATGGAAGTTCCGCGTCGACCCGGCCGCACTCGCCGCTCTGGGGGAGGAAGAAGGCGGCCGTGTGGCGCTCCTCAACCCGTACGACGGCATCCTCTTCGATCGGCCGCGCCTGTCGGAGATCTTCGAGTTCGACTACGTGCTCGAGCAGTTCAAACCGAAGCCGCAGCGCAGGTACGGGTATTTCGCGCATCCGATCCTGATGGGGGATCGGTTCGTCGGGATGCTGGACGCCGAGGTCGATCGCAAGCGCGACGTGCTGCAGATCAACGCGATCCACGAGTTCCTCCCGTTCGAGGACGAGGAATCCGAGATGGTGCGTGCCGAGGTCTCCGACCTCGCGGAGTGGCTCGGCGTCGCCGTCACGGGCCTGCCGTGAGCGGGGGCGACTGACTCAAGGCACGTCGTTCGAGACGGTGAGGAGAACGACCGAGTCCTCGATCGCGAAGAGGCTGTGCCGCTGGGGCGGGATGGTGAGGTGGTCTCCGGATGCCCCTTCCCACGCATCCGCACCCGCGATGAGCCGAACTCGGCCGCGGAGCACCTGCAGTGTCGCCTCGTGTGGCGCGGCGTGCTCGGCGAGTTCGTGTTCGGCGCGGAGAGCGATCACCGTCTCGCGCAGTGCGTGCTCGTGTCCACCACGGATCGTGCGCGCCGCGCGCCCGCTGGACGTCACGAGCGCCTTCGCCATGAGCTCTTCCGTGAGATCGGCCAGATCGGTGCTGTTCATCCGTCCTCCGTCGGTCGGTGGCCGGAGTCTATCGCGGCGATAGCGTCGGCGCGGGGTGTGCGCACTTCCGCATCCTCCTCCGCCGGCTCCAGCGTCGAATGATGCGTGATTCGAATCGCGGCTTGACAGATCGTCGCGGTCGTTCGTACCCTTTGTTCACGACTTAACAAAGGAGTGAAGTAATGACGCCAGCGCGACAGGCCGACGTGCACCGCACGGCGATCCTCGCCCACCTGGGAGCGCATGGGCCGGCTTCGCGGGCCGACCTGGCGCGCGCGCTCGACGTCTCGCCGGCATTGGTCACCCAGCTGACGCGCGACCTCCTCGCGGACGGCCTGCTCGAAGAACTCGAACAGGCCAGCAGCAACGGCGGACGCCCGGCCCGCATGCTCGGGCTCGTGTCTCAGGACCTCACGGCGGTCGGCGTCAAGGTCGCCCCCGATCATGTCGCCCTGGTCGAAGTGGGCATCGACGGCACCGTCCGTCGCTCCGGGACCAGCCCGTTCGACGCCGTGTCTCCGCTGGCTACCTCCGCCCTCGTCGAGCTGGTGCGGACCTTCGTCGATGCCGAGGGGGCCGGCAGCATCCTGGGCGTGGGCGTCGGGCTGCCCGGCACGGTCGCCGAGCGCGGCATCGGCATCGTGGACTCGACCCAGCTGAGCTGGAATCAGGTGCCGCTCGGTGAGCTCCTGCGTCGTGCTCTCGACCTGCCCGTCGTCGTCGAGAACAACGTCAACGCGCTCAGCGTGGCCGAGCAGCTCTTCGGCCAGGGCCGCTCGTTCCGCAACGTGCTCGTGGTCACGATCGGCAACGGTGTGGGCGCCGGTCTCGTCTCGGACGGAGCGATGGTGCGCGGGCGGGCCGGGGGAGCAGGCGATCTCGGCCACGTCCCGGTGCGCGAGGACGGCCCGTTGTGCCAATGCGGCAATCGCGGATGCCTCGAAGCGATCATCGGCCAAGCCGCCCTGGTCAACGACGCCCGGTCGATCCGTCTCGTAGGCGCCGATGAGGGCATCGACGAGCTGCGCGCCCTCGCGGATGCCGGGAATGCCGACGCACGCGAGATCTTCGCGCACGCCGGGCACCAGCTGGGCCGTGCCCTCGCGGGCGCGGTGAACCTCCTCGACCCCGAGATCGTCGTGTTGCTCGGCGAAGGCGTCGAGGCGTGGAACCACTGGGCCTCGTCGTTCGACCGCGCGCTGCGCAGCGCCCTGGTCCCCGGCAAGCGCGGAACGCCCGTCGTGGTCGAACGGTGGCAGGACGACCGGTGGGCGCAAGGGGCCGCGGCCCTCGTGCTCGCGACCCCGTTCGACGCGCAGGGTGTCGCCGGCGATCAGGGTCGCCTCGTGCGCGAGCGGCTCGTGGCCTCGATCGAGGCCAAGCCATGACGACGCTCGCCGTCGTGGCCGAGGCATCCGACTCCCCGCCCACCGACGTCGCCCCCGCACCTCGCCCTCGCTCGCGGCGCCGCCGGACCGCCTACGCACTCACCGTTGCGGTCTTCCTGCTTCCGAGCCTCATCCCACTGCTGGCGTTCGTCATCGGTCCCATGATCTCGGCGGCGTGGACGAGCCTGCACTCGTGGAACCTCATCGGCCCGATGCAGTGGGTCGGGCTCGACAACTACGCCCACCTTCTGACAGATCCCGCGATGCACCAGGCGTTCCTGCACACCGTGTATTACATCGTCGGCTACCTGCCGCTGGTGTACATCGGCGGACTTGCTCTCGCGCTGGCGCTGAACACGCGACTGCGCGGGCGCGCCTTCCTGCGCGGCGTGTACTTCCTCCCGGTGATCACGAGCTGGGTCGTGGTCGCCCTCGTCTGGCGCTGGCTGCTCAACCCGAGCACAGGCGTGGTCAACACAGTGCTCGCGTGGTTCGGGATCGAGGGTCCCGGCTGGTGGGCCGACCCGGCGTGGGCGATGCCCTCGATCATCCTGGCATCGGCGTGGAAAGACCTCGGGTTCGTCATGGTGATCCTGCTCGCCGGGCTGCAGGCGATCAACCCAGACCTGTACGAGGCCGCCGAGATCGACGGCGCGGGATGGTGGCGGCGCCTTTTCGGCATCACGCTGCCGATGCTCTCGCCGTCGACGTTCTTCGTGATCGTGCTGTCGCTCATCAACGGCTTCCAGGTCTTCGACCAGGTGTTCGTGATGACCGGGGGAGGTCCCAACAACTCCAGCCAGGTCGTCGTGCAGCAGGTGTACGACCTCACCTTCCGCTACGGGCAGGCGGGCATGGCTTCGGCGCTGTCGTGGCTGCTGTTCTTCGTGATCCTCGTCGTCACGCTCATCCAGTTCTACGGCCAGCGCCGGTGGGTGAACTATGACTGACACGCGCACCTCCCGCGGCGCGGTCTCGCGCAGGCCGTCCGTCCGCCGCGGCCTCCTGTACGCGGTGCTCATCGTCGGGGCCCTCATCATGGTCTTCCCGTTCGTGTGGACGATCGTCACCTCGATCACGCCCGGGGCGTCACTCACGACGACGCCCACGCTCATCCCCGACAATCCGTCGCTCGCCCCCTACCTCGAACTGTTCGATCGCGTGCCGTTCGGCCAGGTGATCGTCAACTCGCTGCTCATCGCGGTCGTGAGCACGGTGCTGCAGCTGGTGACGAGCGCGATGGCGGCATACGTCTTCTCCCGGATGCCGTTCCCCGGCCGTGGCGCGATCTTCGTGCTGTACCTGGCGACGATGATGATCCCGTTCCAGGTGCTCATCGTGCCGCTGTTCGCCGAGATGAAGGCGCTCGGGCTCATCAACACCTACCTCGGTGCGATCCTCCCCACCATCGCGTCGGCGTTCGGCGTCTTCCTGCTGAGGCAGGCGATGAACACCGTGCCCCGCGACCTCGACCAGGCCGCGACGCTGGACGGCGCAGGACATTTCCGCGTGTTCTTCCAGATCGTGCTGCCCCTGGTGCGGCCGGCGCTCGCCACCCTCGCCGTCTTCGCGTTCCTCAACACGTGGAACAGCTTCCTGTGGCCGCTCATCATCCTGCGCGACCCGCTCATGCAGACCCTGCCGGTCGCCCTGTCCAGCCTGCAAGGCCAGTACTCCACCGAGTGGGACGTGCTCATGGCGGGCTCCGTCATCAGCATCATCCCGATGTTCGCCCTCTACGTCTTCGCACAGAAGTACATCGTGCAGGGCGTCGCGGGCACCGGACTCAAGTAGGACCTCCGTCATCCGCCCTCTGATTCAACACCCGACCCGCACCACACAGATCGAAGGAGATTGCACTCACATGAAGAAGACACTCATCGCGACGACGACCGTCGCGACACTCGCCGCGATCGGCCTCACCGGCTGCTCGACCTCCGGGGGCGACGCCGGTGACGGTGACGGCGTCACCATCACGTACTCCAACTTCATCGCCAACGGCGGGAACGAGGAGAACCTGCAGACGATCGTCGACGCGTTCGAGAAGGAGAACCCCGACATCACCGTCGATGTGACGACCTCCGCATACGCGGACTACTTCACGAAGCTGCAGACCGACCTCGCGGCGGGCACGGCAGCGGACGTCTTCGACGTCGACGCCGGCAGCTTCGCGAACATCCAGGCCAGCGGCGTGCTCGCCGAGCTGGAGGGCGTGGATGACGCGGTCTACCGCACGTCGGTGCTCGACGCCTACAACGTCGACGGCGCGCAGTACGGCCTGCCGACGTCGTTCTCGAACGTCGTGCTGTTCTACAACCAGGAGCTCTTCGACGCGGCCGGCGTCGAGTACCCGACCGCCGACTGGACGTGGGCCGATGAGCAGGCCGCGGCCGAGCAGCTGACGGATGCCGCAGCCGGCGTGTGGGGCGACTACCAGCCGATCTCTTACCACGAGTACTACAAGACGGTGCAGCAGGCCGGAGGCCAGTTCGTCGAGGACGGCGCCGTCGCGTTCGACTCCGAGGCCGGCATCGCCGCCGCGGACTGGCTCGCGGGCAAGTCGGGGACGGTCATGCCGACCGCCGCCGACGGTGCCGGAACGCCCGACTTCGACCTCAACCTGTTCAAGGACGGGAAGCTGGCGATGTGGCACACCGGCATCTGGATGATCGGTCTCGTCGGCGAGCTGCCGTTCGAGTGGGACATCGCCGTCGAGCCCGGTGACGCGCAGAAGGCCAGCGCCACCTTCTCGAACGCCGTCGTGGTCTCGGGCGACTCCGAGCACAAGGAGGCCGCGCAGAAGTGGGCCGAGTACCTCAGCAGCTCCAAGGAGATGGTCGACGTGCGTCTCGAGGCGGGCTGGGAGCTTCCGGCGATCAGCGACGAGGCGCTGCTCGCGCCGTACCTCGAGAAGACGCCGCCGGCCAACCGGCAGGCCGTGTTCGACTCGCTCGAAGCGGTGGCTGTGGCACCTGAGCTGGGCGCGAACGCACAGCAGATCCAGGATGCCGTCACCAACGCGCTCGGCGAGATCGCGGCGGGACGCGCGACCACCGACGAGGCCATCGCCGCACTCGCCGAAGAGGTCGGCGCACTTCTCCCGTAGCACCCCGGTCGCGTCCGCGGCGGCATTCCCGCCGCGGACGCGACCCGTTCCGAAGGACCCCCGTGACTGACACACTTCCCGCCGCGCCCTCGCCGATGCCCTCCGCGCCTGCCACCGTCGAGCAGCTCGCCGCCCGCAGCATCCGCCTCATCACCGAACTGCAGACACCCGAGGGTGCGTACCCTGCCAGCCCCACGTTCTCGGCGTACGTCGGGTACAGCTGGCTGCGTGACGGAGCGTTCATCGCGGACGCCGCGTCGACTGCCGGTGAGGTGGACTCGGCGAGCCGGTTCTACGACTGGTGCGCCGACGTGCTGATGCGCCGGGCGGACCACATCCGCTGGATCGTCGCCGAGACGCGCGAGGGCCGGCCGCCCGCGGCCGAGCACATGCTGCCGGCGCGCTTCACCTTCGCGGGCGAGGATGGCGCCGACGAGTGGTGGGACTTCCAGCTCGACGGCTACGGCACGTGGCTGTGGGCGCTCGTGGAGCACCTCGAGCGTCACGGTCTGGAAGGCGACCGCTACCGCGAGGCCGTGGCGCTCACGGCCGACTACCTGCTCGTCTCCTGGCAGCGCCCCTGCTACGACTGGTGGGAGGAGCACGCCCAGCACGTGCACGTCTCGACGCTGGCCTGCATCGCCGCCGGCCTTGACGCAGTCGCGCGTGCCGGGCTGGTCGACGACGCGCGGTCGGCGACCATCGCCTCCACCACCGCTGAGATCCGCGAGCTCGTGGCCACTCGTGGCACGGCGGACGGGCACCTCATCAAGTGGCTCGGCAGCACGGCCGTCGACGGCAGCCTGGCCGCGGCGATCGCGCCGCTGGGGTTCGTGGGCGCCGGAACGGATCTCGGCCGGGCCACGATCGACGTGCTCGAAGCGCACCTCGCGGTCGACGGGGGAGTGCACCGCTACCTGGGCGACACGTTCTTCGGGGGCGGCCAGTGGCCGCTGCTCACCTGCTTTCTCGGGCTCGCGCACATCGCCGCCGGTGATCGAGACCGTGCAGCCGAGTACTTCGACTGGGTCGCGGGGACGGCGACGGCCGACCTGCACCTGCCCGAGCAGGTGACGCACCACCTCATCGCCCCGCGCATGCAGCAGCCGTGGATCGACCGGTGGGGCACCGTCGCGACCCCCCTCCTGTGGAGCCATGCCATGTTCTTGCGGCTCGGGCTGGAGCTCGGACGTCTTCGCGCCCAAGACCTCTCTTCGCCCACCGCCCGCCCGCAGGAAGGCTTCAGCCGATGATCCGCCACCGCCCCGCCGGCTCGGGCCACCCGTATTCGGTCGACACCGAGCAGCGATGGCCCGTCGTCCCGCTCGAGGGCGGGACGGCCACGCTGGGACTGCGAGCGGACGCCGATGTCGTCTCGGCGAGCTGCACCATCGAATGGCGGCCGGATGCCGCCTCCGCCGAAGCAGAGACGGTCAAGCTGCCGCTCGCCCGAGTGGCGACCACCTCGCGCGGCCGCGTGACCGACGGCGGCCACCTTGCGTCGGCGGCGAGCAGACTGGCGCGTGCCGTCGGCGGGTGGCAGGCGAGGACGCCGTCGTTGCGGTTCGGCGGCACCTACCGCTACCGCTTCACCGGCACCCACGGCGACGGCAGGATCGAGCGCACGCGGTGGTTCGAGTTCCGCGCCGCCCGATGGTCAGCCGCTCCCGAGGCGCTCGTCGAGCACGGCCGGGACCGCGTGATTCCGGGCTCGGTCGAGCAGCTGCACGATGGCCGGCGCGCGTGGCGCGTGCGGTTCGCGCTGCCGTTGGGCGCGAGCGAGCATGTGACCGGATTCGGCGAGCGCTACGACGCCGTCGACCAGACCGGCGCCGAACTGGACTCGGTCGTGTTCGAGCAGTACAAGCGCCAGGGCGCCGAGCGCAAGACGTACCTGCCGATGCCGTTCGCCCATGTGATCGGTGGCGGGGGCTGGGGCTTCCACGTCGATACGTCCCGGCGCGTCTGGTTCGACGTGGGCCGGTCCGACCCGTCTCGGCTTGCCGTCGAGGCCGAGGTCGGAGAGGGCGAGCCGCTCGCCCTGCGCACGTTCGACGGCACGCCGGTCGAGGTGCTCGGGGCGTTCCTCGACCGTGCCGGCCGCGCGACCGAGCTGCCGGCGTGGGTGTTCCGGCTCTGGGCCAGCGGCAACGAGTGGAACACGCAGCAGGAGGTCATGCGACAGGCCGAGCTTCACCGTCGCCACGACATCCCCTTCGGCTCCATCGTGATCGAGGCGTGGAGCGACGAGTCGACCTTCACCGTGTTCCGCGACGCGGAGTATCGCGTGAACGAAGATGGCTCGCCTCACCGGCTTTCGGACTTCACCTTCCCGGCCGGCGGTGCCTGGCCCGATCCCAAGGGCATGACCGACGACCTGCATGCCCGCGGCATCCGTCTGCATCTGTGGCAGATCCCGCTCGTCAAGATGCGTCCGCACCCGCAGGGGCAGGTCGCTGCCGACGCGCGCGCGGCGATCCGTGAAGACGTGCTGATCCGAGAGCCCGACCCCAAGGGCGGCACGCGTCCGTACCGCAATCGCGGCTGGTGGTTCCCGCTGGGCCTCATGCCGGATCTCACCGATGAGCGGGCGGCGGCCTGGTGGACCGAGAAGCGCCGCTACCTCGTGGAAGAGGTCGGCATCGACGGCTTCAAGACCGACGGCGGTGAGCACGCATGGGGCTCGGAGCTGGTGTACCTCGACGGACGGCGCGGCGACGAGAAGAACAACACCTTCCCGGTCGCCTACGCTCACGCCTACGGCCGGCTGCTGGAGTCGGCGGGCAAGGCGCCCGTGACCTTCAGCCGGGCCGGCTTCACCGGCTCGCAGGCGCACGGGGCGTTCTGGGCGGGCGACGAGAACTCGACGTGGGAGGCGTTCCGCTGGTCGATGAACGCCGGTCTCACCGCAGCGGCCTCGGGCATCGTCTACTGGGGCTGGGACATCGCGGGGTTCTCCGGCGAGATCCCGACGGCCGAGCTGTTCATCCGGGCGACGCAGGCCTCAGCGTTCGTGCCGATCATGCAGTACCACTCCGAGTTCAACCACCACCGATCGCCGTCGCGCGACCGCACGCCGTGGAACATCGCCGAGCGCACCGGCGACGAGTCGGTGATCCCGCTGTTCCGTCGGTACACCAAGCTGCGCGAGCGCCTCGTGCCGTATCTCGAGCGCTCTGCGGCCCACGCGATCGCGACGGACGCACCGCTCATGCGTCCACTCTTCTTCGAGTGGCCCGACGACCCGGCCGTCTGGACCGGCGAGACGCAGTGGCTGCTCGGCGACGACCTGCTGATCGCACCGGTGCTGGAGCCCGGGGTGGCGGAGTCGTCGGTGTACCTGCCCAAGGGTGAATGGACGGATGTCTGGACAGCAGAGCGCATCTCCGGCGGCCGGACGATCACCGTGCCGACGCCCCTCGACCGCATCCCGGTCTTCTCACGTGGCGCCGAGGCGCAGAGCTATGTGGAGATGTTCCGGACGGAGGATTGACGCGACGGGCTCAGGCGACCGTCGGCTCCCACCCGAGGCTCGGGGCCACGAGCTTGGCAAAGGACTCGATGACGCGCAGGTTGAACTCGACGCCCAGCTGACTGGGGATCGTGAGCATGAGCGTGTCGGCGCTCGCGATCGCGGCATCCTCCTTCAACTGCTCCACGAGTACGTCGGGCTCGGCCGCGTACGTCTTGCCGAAGGTCGAGCGGATGCCGTCGATCACGCCGATCTGATCGCCGTCCTGGCGGCCGCCGAAGTACATCTCGTCTTCGGCGGTCGTGATCGGGAAGATCGAGCGGCTCACCGACACGCGGGGCTCACCGTCGTGACCGGCCTCTCGCCAGGCGGCACGGAACGCGTCGATCTGCTGCGCCTGCAGCAGGTCGAAGGGCGTGCCGTCGGCCTCGGTGAGAAGTGTCGACGACATGAGGTTCACGCCGCGGCGACCGGCCCATTCGGCAGAGTCGCGGTTGCCCGCGCCCCACCAGATGCGCGAGCGCAAACCGGGGGAGTGCGGCTCCACACGCTGCAGCCCGGTGCCGCCGCCGAACGGGGATGCCAGGTCGCGCTCGGCCAGGCCCTCGCCCTCGACGGCGCGCAGGAACAGCTCGAAGTGCTCACGGGCCAGGTCGGCGCCGCGGGGGTCGCGCGAGCCGGTGTAGCCGAACGCCTCGAACCCGCGTACGACCGACTCGGGTGAGCCACGGCTGACGCCGAGCGCGAGCCGTCCGCCTGAGATGAGATCGACGGATGCCGCCTCCTCCGCCAGATACAGCGGATTCTCGTAGCGCATGTCGATGACTCCGGTCCCCACCTCGATCCGCCTGGTCCGCGCTGCGATCGCGGCGAGCAGCGGCATCGGCGAGGACTGCTGACGCGCGAAGTGGTGCACTCGGAAGTACGCACCGTTCACCCCGAGCTCGTCCATGCCCTGGGCCAGATCGATGGCCTGGAGCATCGAATCGGCAGCGGTGAGCTGCCGGCCGCCGCCCAAGGGGCCGTAGTGTCCGAAAGAGAGGGTTCCGAAGCGCTGCATACCTGCGTGCAACCGTACGCCCCCGGCATCCATTCCGGTGAATGAGTCCTCTGTTCGCCCAGACGACCGCCGCTAGTCTGACGCCGTGACGACGATCCGGCCGGCTGTGCCGCACGACGCACCGCGCATCGCCGAGGTGTGGGAGTCCGCGTGGCTGGACGGGCACCTCGGACACGTTCCGGACGAGCTGGTCGCCCATCGTGGCTCGGACTCGTTCCGCACGCGCGCGGCCGACATGATCGAGCGGACGGTGGTCGCCGAGGTCGACGGCCTGGTCATCGGGTTCGTCACGCTCAAGGGCGACGAACTCGAGCAGCTCTTCGTCGATGCGTCGGCACGGGGCACCGGGGTCGCGCGCGAGCTCCTTGCCGAGGGAGCGCGGCGGCTTCTCACGGACGGGCACGCGCATCCGTGGCTCGCCGTCGCGACGGGCAACGCGCGGGCGCGGCATTTCTACGAGCGCGAGGGCTGGCATGATGCCGGGCACATCGCCTACGCCGCTCAGGTCGACGGCGGCGTGGTGACGGTGTCGTGCCACCGCTACGAGCTCATCGTCCCGCGGTAGGCGCAACCCCTGTCCCGTGGCCTCGAGCCGTGCTTACGATGGCAGCAGAGGCAATCGCAGCACTGCGGTCGAGAGGAGCACGATGGTCCAGGTTCGCGTGGCCGGCGTCGCGCTCGACGCGACAGGGCAGCACGTGCTGCTCCTGAAGCCCGTGGACGAGATCCCCGGCGACGGGATGGTGCTGCCCATCTGGATCGGTCAGCTCGAGGCGACCTCGATCCTGGTCGCCGTGGAGAAGGCGCCGGTGCCGAGGCCGCTCGCGCACGACCTGATGCGCTCACTCCTCGAGACTCTCGGAGCCGAGGTGACGCGCGTGGAGGTGACCCGCATCGACCAGGGCACATTCTTCGCCGAGATCACGCTGAGCACCGCGCTCGGCGACCACGTCGTCGACGCGAGGCCCTCGGATGCCGTCGCCCTCGCTTCGCGCGTCGGCGCCAGCATCTGGGTGGCCGAGGCCGTGATGGCCGAGGCGGGCGTACCGGACGTGCTGACAGAGACGGATGCCGCCGAGAAGCTCGATGAGTTCAAGCGCTTCCTGGATGACGTCGAGCCCGAGGATTTCGAGCCCTGACGCGGGGCGCCGGTCGGTCAGTCGAACTCGACGCTGGTGTGGCGCGGGTACGCTCCGCCGGCGAGCTTGACCAGCTGCGCGTGGGCGTACTCGCACACCAGTGCGTGGCGGTAGACCATCCGCGGCACGTCGACGTTCGAGTCCATCCACAGGCTCATGCCGGCGAGCTTCCAATGGCGGAACGTGTCGTCGTCGCACACGAGGGCGAGGATCTCGAGGAACGAGTCGTCGAACCGGATCGAATGCACCGCACGCCGGTACTCCTCGACGGTGAGCGCCATCGAGAACGGGATGTTCATGAAGCACAGCGCGGTCTGGATGTCGAGCCGCAGCAGCCTGCGGCGCCCGCGCTCGGCGTCCAGCCGGGGGATGTCCAGCTGCGCGAAGTCGAGTGTCTCGGGCGGGGTCAGCGGCACGCCGTCCAGCGCGATGAGCACGTCGTAGACGTTGACGTCGTGCTCGACGACCGCTTGGTCGCCGAGGCCTGCGAGGGTCTCGGGGCGCAGCGTCACCGGGTCCATCTCGACCTGGGTGTTGCGGATGATGAAGTTGACGAGATTCGTCTCGACGACGAAGTGCCGGATCAGCAGCTCGACGGCATCGGGCGACACGAATCGCCGCAGGAACCACACGCACAGCCGGTCCATGACCGGCAGCGGCATCCAGCGGAACGGGAGCACGCGCTTGACGATCGAGATGAGTGCGACGAGCACGCGGGACAAGACGCGGGCGATCGGATACAGCCAGCGCCGCGACATCCGTCGCTGGTCGTCGATGATCTGCCGCACGAGGGCGCGGTCCAGCGGCACCGATGGATCGGCGTAGATCGCCTCCCACATGCTCGGGTCGGAGCGGACGAACTCCGGGACCGTCGGTCGCGGCGCCGGCATGTCAGCGATCCAGTTCTTCCAGCTGCAGCGCGTACAGCCGCGCGACCACCTGCGCGCAGCGGACGATCTCGTCGGCTGCGTCGTCGTCGATGAGGCCCGAGGTCAGGATGGCCTCGAGGTCGCCGGTGTGCGCGCTGTCGGCCTCCTGGTGGTACGTCATGAAATGCACCTGGTTGTCGGCGAGTCCGAGCACTTCCTGGAATCGGGCGGCCCATCCCGCCGCGCGCTGAGCGCCCAGTCCCTCGATGATGAACATCGCCCCGAGCAGTCCGACCGGATTGGGCCGGTCGGCGTAGTGGAACATGAAGCCCGAGAGCGCTTCAGACCCGATGTTCTTGCGGCCGGCGCGCAGCTCGTCGAGCGAGCCGCCGACGGCGACGTAGTCGCGCTCGATCATGAGGAAGTCGCGGTGCTCCTCCTCGGCGTGGCGGATGGCTGCCGCGCGGAGTTCGAAGTGATCGATGTCGAAGTTGGATGCCGCCCTCGAGATCCATGGCGAGCCGTCGACCACCTGCTGACGCAGGTTGAACAGCAGCCGCATGTAGTCGTCGAGGGTCACGGTGCCCTCGGCGAGCCGGTTCAGCACCGGCACGCGGTCCAGGTGTTCCTCGAGCTCGCTCCAGACCTCGGCGAGCCGCTCGAACAGCGTGTCGGCACCGGAGGTCGGGGCGTCGTCGGTGGTCGTGCTCGAGCTGATCGTCACGTGAGGGCTCCTTGCGATGAGGGTGGGGCGACCACCGTCAGGTGGGCGAAGGCGAACGAGAACCGGCCCGATTCCGGCACCGCCAGCAGCACGGTGTCGCCGGGCGCGAAGCGGCCGCTGCTCCAGGCCTCTTCGAGAGCGATGAAGATGCTCGCCGACCCGGTGTTGCCGCGGGTCTCGAGGTTCGAGAACCACCGGTCGGTGTCGAGGGTGGGCACGCGACGGCGCAGCGCATCGAACGCGACGTCCCGGAACGCGTTCGTGCTGTAGTGGCAGATGACGTGGTCGAGGTGGCGGACGTCGACGAGGCCGATGTCGACGAGCTCCTCGAACTGACGGATGCCGGCATCCGCGAGATCGTCCAGGACGCTCACGTCCTGCCGCAGCAGGAACATGCCCGCAGCCTCCGCCTCGGCGATGTCGACGTCCTGCCACGTGCGGCCGACGACAGGATCGACGCCGCTCATCCCGGCCCGCATGCAGACGTCGTACTCGTGCGCCACCGATACCTGCCGCACCCAGTCGACGCGCAGCGATGGTTTCGTCGGATGCGGCTGGAACTCGACGACGACGGCGCCCGCGCCGTCCGAGAGCATCCAGCGGAGGAAGTGGGAATCCATACCCGCACGGATGCCGTCATAGTGGCGCTGACGCAGACTGCGGCTGGCCAGCTCCGAGCCGACGACCGCAGCCCGCGGGTGGTCCCCCAGACGGATCTTGCTGACCGCGGCATCCAGTGCGGCAAGACTCGAGGCGCACACTCCGGACGCCGACAGCAGCTGCATCGGCCCACCCCCGAGGCGGCCGTGCACCATCGAGGCGAACCCGGGCACGAGCACGTCGCCCATCGTCGTGGCGCAGGCCAGCATCCGCAGATCCGCGGCGTCGATGCCTCGATCCGCCAGCGCCGCCCGCAATGCCTTGACGGCCAGCTCCTCGTTGAGCTCGGTCGGCTCGCCGTGCTCGTCGAGTGCGTAGTGCCGCTGCCGGATGCCGTTGGCATCGAGCACACGGCGCCGGATTCGTTCCGTCACGGCGTCGTCGCCGCCGAGCCGCGACGCGATGCCGTCGTTGTCGACCGGATCGCCGGGGAGATATCGACCGAAGCCGGTGAGGTACGCCGTCGCGGTCGTCGCCATGACATGACACTAGGCCACCGAGGTGCCAGCTTCGCGATGCCTGTGCACAGCGCCACTCAGGCGGTCGGTCTCCCCGGTCCCCACCGGGTGATGTCCTACAGTCAGGGCGGGGTCAGTCGCCGGTGTCATCCGCCGATGACCGCCGGCTCCGGCGCCGCGACGGGGAAGAAGGAGCGGACCGCAACCCAGCCGAGTGCGGCACCGATCAGCTGCGCGGCGATGAACGGCAAGACGGATGCCGGGGCGATGCCGGCGAACGTGTCGCTGAACATGCGTCCGATCGTGATCGCGGGATTGGCGAAGCTCGTCGACGAGGTGAAGAAGTAGGCGGCGCCGATATAGGCCCCGACGGCCGGCGCAGCCAGGTGGGACCGGCCGGTGCGGACCAGAGCGAAGACGACCAGGACCAGACCTGCGGTCGCGACCACCTCCGACAGCAGCAGTGGCCACGAGAAGCGATTCGTCGTGCTCCAGGCCACGGCCGGCTCGGAGAACATGGCGTTCGCCAGCACCGCACCGGCGATGCACCCGAGCACCTGGACGGGCAGGTAGATCGCCGCCGTCGACCACCGGCGGCGATGCAGCGCGATGTCGGCGAGCGTGACCACGGGATTGAAGTGCGCGCCCGAGACGGGGGCGAAGACCAGGATCAGGACGGCCAGCCCGAGAGCCGTCGCGAACGCGTTCTCGAAGAGCTGCAGTCCGGTGTCGGCAGGGGAGAGACGCTGCGCGGCGATCCCGGAGCCGACGACGACCGCGGCGAGGCCTGCGCTGCCGACGAGCTCGCCCGCGGCAGCGCGCACGGTCTGGCTCACGAGCCGACGAAGAGCTGCGAGACCCGGTCCAGCGCGCCGGGCACGAGCTTGAAGTACGCCCACGTCCCGCGCTTGCTGCGGGTGAGGAAGCCCGCGTTCGTCAGGACCTTCAGGTGATGCGACACGGTCGGCTGGCTCAGGCCGACCGGCTCGATCAGATCGCACACGCACGCTTCCGCGCCCTCCGAGGCGGCCACGATGGACAGCAGACGCAACCGCGCCGGGTCCGCGAGTGCTTTCATGGTCGTTGCGAGTTGCTCCGCCTCCGCGGCGCTCAGCGGCTCGCGAACGAGCGGTGCACAGCAGCTGCCGGCAGAGATGTCGGTCACGTCGAGCATCGTGGTCATATATTGATGGTAGTAGATATTGACAGGCGTCGATAGACCGTTGCAGAATCAGGCATCGAAGATCATCGATATCGCTCGGAGGATGCTGTGACCTTGCTCGATCTGACGCCCCGTGTCGTGACCACCGACCGTCTGTCGACCCTTCCCGTCGCGATCATCGGCGCTGGTCCGATCGGGCTCGCCGCGGCCGCGAATCTGGTCGAGCGGGGCATCGACTTCGTCGTCTTCGAAGCGGGCGACGAGGTAGCGGCCAGTGTCCGCGCGTGGGGTCACACGACGCTGTTCTCGCCGTGGAAGCACCTCGTCGACCCGGCATCCCGTCGGCTTCTCGAAGCGGGCGGCTGGGCCCAGCCTGAACCCGAGCGCGCACCGACGGGCGCCGAGCTCGTCGAGCGCTACGTCGCGCCTCTCGCGGAGGTGGAAGAGATCGCCGCGCGGGTCCGGCTCGGCGTCGAAGTCGTGGGAGTGACCCGAGAGGGGATGGATCGCACGCGCACCCGGGCGCGCGCCACCACGCCGTTCGCCGTGCGGATCCGCACCTCCGGCGGCGAGATCGAAGAGATCGCCGCGCGGTTCCGGCTCGGCGTCGAAGTCGGGGGAGTGACCCGAGAGGGGATGGATCGCACGCGCACCCGGGCGCACGCCACCACGCCGTTCGCCGTGCGGATCCGCACCTCCGGCGGCGAGATCGAAGAGATCGCCGCGCGCGCCGTGATCGATGCCTCGGGGACCTTTCGCTCCCCGAATTCGCTCTCCTCGAGCGGATTGGAGCTGTTGGGGATGAGCGAGATCGCGGATGCCGTCGCGCCGGCCCTCCCGGATGTGCTGGGCCGCGACCGCGCACGATTCGCCGGGCGCCACACGACGGTCGTCGGCGCCGGTCACTCGGCGGCGAACACGCTGCTGGGGCTCGTCGAGCTGGCTCGCGAGGAGCAGGGCACCACCGTGACGTGGCTGATCCGCAACGCCCAGGCGGTGCGCGTCTCGTCCGCCGCCGATGACGAGCTGGCCGATCGCGCCCGCTTGGGCAGCCGTGTGGACCGCGCCGTCGCCGACGGCCGGATCACGGTACTCGACGGATTCGAGATCATTCGCGGCCGCCGCGCCGTCGATGGCGTCGAACTGGTCGGTCACCGCGGCGGTGACGTCGTCGCCCACCGCACCGACGTCGTCGTCAATGCGACCGGCTTCCGCCCTGACCTCGACATGCTGCGAGAGATCCGCCTCGAACTGGACGAGATCGTCGAAGCACCCAAGCGGCTGGCCCCGCTCATCGATCCGAACGTGCACTCGTGCGGCACCGTCGAGCCTCACGGGTTCCGTGAGCTGCAGCATCCTGAGCAGGGGTTCTTCATCGTCGGCATGAAGTCGTACGGACGGGCGCCGACATTCTTGCTCGCGACCGGCTACGAGCAGGTTCGGTCGGTGACCGCATGGCTCGCGGGCGACGCCGCGTCGGCCTCGAACGTCGAACTGGTCCTTCCGGCGACGGGAGTGTGCTCGACGAACCTCGGCCAGGGCGGCGGCTGCTGCTCGTGATCCACCGTCGTGCGATGACCCCGGAGGACTGGCCGTCGGTCGAGAGGATCTATGCGCAGGGCATCCAGGACGGCGAGGCGACGTTCGAGATCGCCACGCCGTCGCGGGAGGTCTTCGACGCGGGCAAGCTGCCCGTGGGAAGAATCGTCGCCGTGGATGAATCGGATGCTGTGCGCGGCTGGGTCGCGGCGTCGCCGGTGTCGTCTCGGCCCGCGTACCGGGGCGTGGTCGAGCATTCGGTGTACGTCGACAGAGAAGCGCGCGGCCGGGGCCTCGGCCGGCTCCTCCTGGACGCGTTCATCGCCGCGGCGGACGCGGCGGAGATCTGGACCGTCCAGTCCAGCATCTTCCCCGAGAACACCGCCAGTCTGAGACTCCACGAAGCGGTCGGCTTCCGCGTCGTCGGTCGACGCGAGCGCATCGCGCAGGCCCAGATCGGTCCCCACTCGGGCCAGTGGCGAGACACGATTCTGATCGAGCGCCGCACCCCGTGACGCGAGGCATAGGCTTTCGTCTATGGATCGGACGGCTCCTGCGCGGGATCTCACGACCCTCGCCGACCCGACGCGCGCCCGCATCCTGCGCCTGATCCGCGAGTCCGATGATGGGCGGATGCTTGTCGGCCGACTTGCCGAGACCCTCGAGCTGCGGCAGCCCACGGTCAGTCACCACATGAAGGCGCTGCACGACGAGGGCATCGTGGTGCGTGAGCCCGATGGCCGGCGGGTCTGGTACTCGATAGCTCCGGATCACCTCGAACGGATCGATGCCCTCTTGGGAGGGCTGCCTGCCTCGGGCGCGGAGCCCGACCTGGATCGCATCACGAGCGATCTCGCCGTCCGCTTTCGAGGGACGTTCAGCCCTGAGTCGATACGTGCGAAGGTGGTCGAGAGTTACGAACTCCTCGCGCAGGGGTCCGCGTCGCCCATGCTCGCGAGCCGGACTGCGGCGTTCGCGGCAACGCGGCTCGATGCCATGAGCCGGGCCGCGGCCCTGCCCGACGGCATCCCGACCGTGCTGTTCGTCTGCGTGCAGAACGCCGGGCGATCACAGCTGGCCGCGGGGATTCTCCGCCAGCTCGGCGGCGAGCGAGTCCGCGTGCTGACCGCCGGCTCGCAACCGGCGGGTGACGTGCGTCAGACGGTCACCTCAGCGCTCGACGAGATCGGCGTGCCGCTGGGCGGAGAGTTTCCCAAGCCCCTCACGGATGAGGCTGTCCGGGCCGCGGATGTCGTCGTCACGATGGGCTGCGGCGATGCGTGCCCGATCTATCCGGGGCGCCGGTATCTCGACTGGGACCTCGAAGATCCGGTCGGCAAGCCGATCGAGCAGGTGCGTGCCATTCGCGACGACATCGAAGCGCGGGTCCGCGGGCTGTTGCGTGAACTGGCGGCCGAGGGTTCAGCTCACACTTCCCCTGATTGATGGATCCGGGTCAGCCGGCGCGATCAATACCGCGGTGCCGGCGGAAGCTCCGCCAGTCGCCGCGCGACAGGTCCGCATAGCTGTATGCCCACTCAAGGATCGCCTCGCCGACGACGCGTCCGCCTCCGACGTATCCCACGACGGAGGACGCTCCGGGGGATTGCCCATGGGCGCGAGCGAGCGTCGCCCCGCAGGCCTCGGCATACCAGCGGAACGCCGCGTCCTCGAGCGTGTCCGTGTCGAACCCGCCCTTCTTGTCATGGAACTGCCGGAGGTAGAACGCTCGGGAGGCTCCGCCGCCGGCGGCCGTCCCGCGAAGATGGCCGAGGAAGGGGTCCGAGACGCCCTGGAGGATCCGCTGCATCGCGACGACGCGGCCGCCGTCGCCGTGATCGTTGATGTAGCGCGAGACGCTCGCCGGCTGCGTCACGCCGCCGTGCTCGATCAGGACGCTCGCGTTGGCCTCCTTGACCTGGAGAAGGAGCACGTTGCCGTCGCCGTCCATCATCGCGATCAGGTAGCAGCGGGTGCCGACACTCCCGACCCCGACGACGCGCTGGGCGACATCCGACACGACGTAGTTCTGAAGCAGCACCCGGATGTCGACGTTCGCCGACCGGGTGTACCCCTCGAGCACTTCGGCGATCCGGCCCTCGATCGTGGGATCGACGTGAGTCATCGTCGGCGGCTGATCGAGGAATCTGACGCGGCCGCGAGCATCCCGCGTCGTGAGTCGGCGCGCTGCCCTGACCGCGGTGCGCTTCTCGGCGTCCTTGATCGCCTTGCGCAGCGCCTCGCGCGACTCCCGGTCCTCCGCCTTCGAAGTGGCATTGGCGTCGAAATGCTCGAAGTACCGCTCGAGCGGGTCGCGGCGGGCACGGCTGCCCATTGCACGCACGTACGTCCGGACGGCGCCGAGCGCGGCATCCCTCACCACCGTCTCGTCGCGGGAGGTCGATTGCCCGGCGATCACGACGCTGGTCGCGAGCCGTTTGAGATCCCACTCCCAAGGCGCCCACGCGGCCTCGTCGAAGTCATTGAGATCGAACACGAGGGTGCGCTGCGGCGAGGCATAGAGGCCGAAGTTCGAGACATGTGCGTCTCCGCACGACCCGACGTGCAGTCCGGTCGCGGGTGAGCGGGAGAGATCGGCGGCCATGAGCGCCGCCGTGCCTCGATAGAACGCGAACGGACTCGCGGCCATTCGCTCAGCACGCAGCGGAACGAGTTCCGGCACTCGCGTCGAGTCCTGCGCGTCGAGGATCGCCAGGGGGTCGCGACCCGCGGGATCTACCTCGGCGAGCGACTCCCGCGGCACGCGGGTACGTTCCGCTCGGCCCAGCGCGAGATGCTCGGCCAGCGACGGTGGAGCCGTCCACGCCTCCACTGTCGTCGGGCGATCTGAGGTCGTCGACATTGGCCGAGTGTGCCACCGCTCGAGTCGTGGGTCGTCACCCGATCAGGATGAGGCTGGTCATCCGGAGTCGACGGGGTTCACGGAGATCACCTCGATGTGGAATTGCTCGAGCATGTCGAGGATGCCGAAGAGCTTCGCCTGATCGGCGACGGGTCCGACGATGCGGGTGCGGCCGCCTCGTCCGGTCGAGAACGCGTAGTCGGGGAGAGCGGCCATGAACTCGGGCCCGAGCGTGCCCTGGACGACGATCTCGGTGATCTGGGAGTCCATCCGCTGTCCTTCCACGGCCGGCGAGCGGCAGTGCGCGGGTCGACTGCGGTCAGCCTGTTGCCTAGCCTTCGCGACCGCGTCACCCCTCCCGGATGATTCGACCGCGCTGGGCCGCCATGTTCAGGCCGGCGGGCGGCTGCACCCGGGTGTGAGCGTGAGATCACCCCGCAGGGGTGATGGAGAGGCCACGCACCACCTGGCTACATTGAGCGAACCATCACCGAAGGGGTGAACCATGCTGTTCAACGACTTCATCTGGTTCTTGCTATGGAGTTTCTACTTCGTCGCATACCTGTATGTGGTGATCGTCATCATCGCCGACCTCTTCCGGGACGAGCACCTCAACGGCTGGCTGAAGGCGCTGTGGATCATCGCTCTCGTCTTCGTGCCGTTTCTCACGGCGCTCATCTACGTGATCGCCCGCGGCCGAGGGATGGCTCAGCGCGCGCAGGCGGCGCGGGGAAGCGTCGTCCCCGAACGCGACGACTACCGCCCGGCCGCGTCTTCGAGTCCGGCAGAGGACATCTCCAAGGCGCAGGAACTCCTCGAAGCGGGGATCATCACGCAGGGGGAGTTCGACGCCCTCAAAAGCAAAGCGCTCGGGAATCAGTATTTCGGCGCCTGAGCTTCAGCCCACGGGATGGGCAACCTCGAGCTCAGCGAGCATCCCCCGCTCGATCGCACTGCTGATCGCGGCATCCCTGCCCGCCACACCGAGCTTCCGGTAGATGTGCCCCAGATGTGTCTTGACGGTGTTCGTGGACACGAAGCACCTTCCCGCGATCTCCGCGATCGTGAGGCGGCTCGGCAGGTACGCGAGCAGTTCGCGCTCGCGTGGCGTCAGATCATCGGCGACGGCGTGTCGACCGGGGGCTGCCTCGGCCCTCGCCTTGCTCACCACGACGCGTCGGAAGGTGTCGCCCTGGCCGGGGATCTCGTCGACGAGGTCGGCCACAAGAGGCCCAGCGCGCACGAACGGGTGCACAAGCCACTCCAGCTCCGCCCTGCCCAGGGCTTCCGACAGGTGCTCGCGTGACAGCACGCGCCGGCCTTCGAGCGCGTGGAGCCAGCCCAGCAGCAGGTCGCGCTCCACGAGCGTCGTCGTTGCCAGCGGATCGAGATCGAAGCGGATGCGCGCAAGGCACGCTCGTGCTGCCTCCGGGCGCCCGAGCGTCAGCTGGGTGGCGACGTCTTCGAACGCAAGGGCGGACCACGTTCCGCCCGGCGGCGGCGTCGGCGGCGGCGAAGACGAACCGAGCAGACGCGCGCGGCGGACGGCCAGCGCCGTGGCGGTGACGCGCACGATCTCCGGTGGCGGACCGTCCGGCTCGGCAAGCAGCTCAGCTTCCTCGCGATCGATGATCATGGATGCCAGTCGTGCGAGCCACATCAGCTGGGTTCGTTGATTGGACGATGCGCGCACCGTTCCCTCGGCGAGGGCGAGAGCGCCGATCTCCGGCTCGCCGCGCTGTATCGCCACGAAGGCGCGCGCCAGGAAGGCATCGGCGGGCCCCGGATGATCGAGCAGGCCGAACTCGTGGGCGATCGCGAGGGCCTCATTGCTCAGGGCAGCCGATTCCGTCAAGCGCCCGGCAAGCGCTTCTACGAGCGCCAGCGAGCCGAGCGCGTGCACGCGATAGAGGCGATAGGCGATGCCGTCGAGCTGGAGTGCGGTCGTGATCGCCGCGCGGGCCGCAGCGAGCTCACCGCGGAAGAGATGTGCCCTGCCGAGAGAGACCTGGGCGACGACGCGGAGCATCGACCCGGACGTCAGCCCGAGTAGCGAAGGGCGATCGGCTTCGGGCGCGTCGTTCAATGCGGCGACCGCGCGTCGCCCGACGTCGAGGAAGATCTCGGCGTGCGGATGGAGCTGCACGCAAGCGGCCAGGTAGGTCAGCGCAACCTGGCGCTGCCCGACGCTGAGCTCTCCCTCAGCGATGAGCGCACGTAACGCGTCGACGGCGTCGGTCCCGCGACCGCTCATGCCGTTCGTCATCGCCAGCAGGATCTCCGCTTCAGGACGCCGCAGTCGCAGGTGCTCGGGAATCTCAGCAAGCCAATGGGCGACGGCGAGCGTGCGCCGCTGCTCGTAGACCTCCCGCCCGAGGGAGATCAGCCGATCAAGGGCTTGCTCGAAGTCTTGCGCACGAAGCAGATATTCGATCGCCTCGTCCTCGCGGTCCGCGGCGGCGCACCACACCGCCGCCCTGCGCAGCACCGTGGCCTCCACGTCGGGCGCGTGGGCGCGGAGCCGAAGGAGAAGGAGGTCACGGAACAATCGATGATATCGATACCACCCCGGCTCCCCGGGCACCGGCACCACGAACAGGGAGTCGCGCTCGAGCTCGTCGATGAACGACATGCCGGGAACATCAAGAACCGCCTCGACGAGTGGCGCGCTGAACTGGTCGAGCACAGCAAGCTGCTTGAGCGCCATGCGGCGGGGTTCATCGAGGGCATCGAGCACCTCTTCGCTGAGGTAATCCACCACCAGCCGGTCCGTGTCCTTGAGGGCGCCCACCACTCGCGACGGATCCGCTGCGAAGCGCAGGCTCAGCGCGGTCAGCTGGACACCGGCTGCCCATCCCTCGGTGCGGGACGCGACCGTCTGAGCGGTCTCGACGGACACGGGTCGGCCGGTGATCGCCTGAATGACGAGCGAGGTCGTCCGCTCGTCGAACGCGAGCTGTTCCTGCCGCAGCTCGACGAGTCCGTGCTGCACGCGCTGCCGGCTCCACCCCAGCTGCAGATCGACACGAGAGGCGAAGACGAAGTGCACCGTCGACGGCAACAGGTCGACCATCCGCCACAGATCGGTGAGCAGGGGTGATCCCGTCAGGCGATCGAGGTCATCGAACACGACCACGATCGGACTGACATCGGCAAGTGCGGCGGTGAGGTCTTCGAGGTACGGCTCACCCCACGCGTCCCTCGTTCCGCTGACCAGCGCCGTCGGCGCGCGAAAGGACGGGTCGACGTCCGCGACCGCACGGGCGATTCGTTCAGCGAGCGCGGCGGCGCCCGCATCGCCGGCGCCCACGTCGACCCATGCCGTTGACTGGCCCGCACGTGACAACGCCCATTGAGCCAGCAACACGGTCTTTCCCGCCCCTGCCGGGGCGACGACCACGGACAGTGGGGAGTCGAGCCCGGCGTCGAGCCGCGCACGAAGGGCCGGCCGATCGATTGCGTGGGCGGGAATGCGGCGCGGCTCCTTCACGTCTACCGCCTCCCCGGGTGATCGAGGGCCCGAATGACCCGATCATCGCACTTGGACGAGGACGCGTCGAGAGGGGGCGCTTCACGCGTCCGCGGGAAGTGGAGACCCGCCCCCAGCCGCATGGCCGGCCCGGCGATTCACGCCGATCGAACGTGTGCGCCGCGGGCGCGGGTGGGTCGGCCGGCCGCACCAAGGAACCGGATGAATACCGCGATCCATCCGAAGATCAGGGCGAAGACGAGGATCTCGAACGCTGTCAGGGAGAAGTACCTCACGATGAAGAGGACGACGGAGGCCACCGTCGCCGCAAGAAACACCCAGGAGGCGACGAAATAGCTCCTCGGCATCCCCCGCAGAAGGCGCGGCCCGCTGATCAGGAGCACCAGGAACACGGCTGCCATCCCCGAGGCCGAGACGTTGTGAAGCAAGAGGTTCACGTCCACAGGGAAGACGCCGACGCACGCGAGCATGACGCCCATCACCACGAACAACGCAGGGACGACGCGTGGCCCTGTGTGACCCTCCAGCACGCCAGATGCGGTGAGAGCCGTCATGTCATTAGCGATGTACACAGCGAAAGTCGTGACGAGCAGTCCGCCCGCGATCAGCGTGCCGTTGAAGACCCAGCTCGACAGATCGTCGAACGTCCCCAGCTGGCTGAAGTGCACCATCCACCACTCGGGATCGGGCGTGGTGACCATCGCGGTCAGCGTGCCGATGACGATGAACGCCATGAGCAGCGACGACATTCGCTGCGTCGTCACCGTCGAGGACGAAAGGAAGGTGAGGTAGGTGGATAGTCCGAGAGTCACTGCCATCAGCACGACCGACCAGAACGCGATGACCGGCAGCCCCACGAACCCCATCGCGAGCACGCGGTACAGCGCATAGGTCGCCAGGAACGCGAGCACGGTATGGGCGATGACCACCGAGATCGTGTTGACCGTGAACGCCCACGCCGGGAGGCGGCGGCGCCACTCCTGCCCAGCGCTGCCACGCGCCCGCCAGTAGGCCGCGGTCGAGGAGATTGCGGCGACGACCGCCGCACCGACTGCCGCCCACACCGCGAAGGGATCCTCGCCCGCGAGCGCGAGCGAGGATGCGAGGAATGACACCACCCACCCGTAGCCCGCGCCAACGAGACCGGCCGCCATCGCCCAATAGACCGCTTCGGACTCCGTTCCGCGAGGCGAGTGGGTATCGATGGCCTGCCCGAAGGTGACTGCTGGCATGTCCATGGCGGCAGTGTACGGCCGCCGCCCTCATCCTCCGGAGGTGATATGCCGGTGGCTCGGTGACGGGCCGGAACGCTCTGTGCTTTGCTTCCGCTATGACCGGCGGGGATGCGGCCCAGCGCTTCAATGGTCGCCTGGCCATCCTGTTGGCCATGGCGATGTTCGTACTCGTGGTCGACACGTCACTGATGAACGTCTCCATCTCGGCAGTGGTGCAGGAGCTGGGTGCGACAGCAAGCGATGTGCAGAGTGCGATCGCCCTCGAGGCGCTGGTCTCGGCCGCGTTCATCCTCATCGGTGGAAAGACCGGAGACCTGATCGGCCGCAAGCTCGCCTACATCTTGGGGCTGGTCGGCTACGCCATCGGTGCGGTCGCGATGACTCTCGCGCAGAGCATCACCGCGGTCATCATCTTCTGGGCCGTGATCGGGGGACTGGGGGCGTCTCTCCTGCTTCCCGCGATGCAATCGCTCATCCATGGCAACTTCGCCGGCGCACATCAGAAGCGCGTCTACGCGC
The DNA here is from genome assembly GCF_051364985.1 of Microbacterium sp. I2. NCBI lineage: Bacteria > Bacillati > Actinomycetota > Actinomycetes > Micrococcales > Microbacteriaceae > Microbacterium > Microbacterium sp. I2. Next base: position 523,933 of record NZ_JBLWIH010000001.1, on the reverse strand, counting down.
TGGTGGGCGCATCGGCCGCCATCGCCGCTGCGGTCGGACCGCTGCTGGGGGGCGCGATCACCACCTTCCTCTCGTGGCGAGTCGGCTTCCTGCTCGAAGCGCTCATCATCGCGGTCGTGCTCATCGGTGCCCCGCTGGTCAAGGACGTCCCTTTCACCGGCGACCGCTCGGTCGATCTCGTCGGGGCCGCGTTTTCGGTCGTCGGGATGGGCGGGGTCGTGCTCGGGATCCTGCTGTGGCAGGAAGGCGAGGCCTATGTCGGCATGACCATCGCGATCGGTGTGCTCTGCCTGCTCGGCCTCGCTTTCTGGCTCGTGGCGCGAAAACGGCGCGGCAGGGCCACTCTCCTGGACCCCGATCTCCTGAGGTCGAAGCCGTTCCGAACCGGAGCGACCGGTCAGCTGCTGCAGCAGATCACTCTCGGCGGCACGATGATCGTGCTTCCCCTCTACCTGCAGATGGTGCTCGAATACGACGCATTCGAAGCAGGGCTGTCGATTGCGCCGCTCTCACTCAGCATGTTCGTCATCGCGCTCCTCGCCGGCCGCCGGGCAAAGGGGCGACCCGCCACACTCATCCTGCTCGGCTTCGTCCTGGCCACAGTCGGATTGATCGTGCTCGTTCCGCTGGTGCCCGTGGCCGACAGCGGCTGGTACCTGACTGTGCCGCTGATCATCAGCGGATCAGGGCTCGGCCTGCTCGTGTCGCAGCTGAACAACTACACGCTTTCTCCCATCTCCGAGGAGCGAGTCAGTGAAGCCGCCGGCGTGAACTCCGCAGCGGGTTCGTTCGGCCTCTCATTCGGTCTCGCGTTCGGTGGCGCGATCATGCTCGCCGCCCTCGCTTCCGCGTTCACCGCGCTCTCCGATGCGAGCCCGGTGCTGTCCGCGGAGCAGAAGACGGAGGTGTCGACCGTTCTGGAAGAGGACGCGCAGCTGATGTCGAACAGCGGACTGGAGGAACTCCTCGCCGACGAACCGGAAGCTGCCGCGGCCGAGGTCGTCCGCATCAACACCGAGGCTGCGCCGTTCGCCTTGCAGGTCGCACTGGCAGTGCCCATCGTCGCCGCGCTGGGCGGCATTGCAAACGCTGTGCGGATGCGGCGCCTCCCCGACCCCGATTCCGCGACGAACCGGGACGCGTCGATCGTCTGAGGGTGATGCGAATCGTGACTGTGCGCGGATCTGCGTGCGCCGCCGCGGGCCGTGAAACCGTACGAGCGGTCCGCGAGGACACGTGGTTCTCACGCGGTCCGATTCACCCAGCGCGGGTGAGGGCTGCACCCGCGAATGTTGGGACAATCGCACCATCCATGGGCCAGCAGGTGCATCCCCGGTGGAGGCACACATCCATGGGTCATGGAGCAGCACTCCGAAGCGGTCGGTGATCGCTTCGGATGAATCGAAGGAGAGATCGATGGGCACGCATAACCTCGCGCTGGTGGTCGGTTCGTATGACGATGCGGTGGCAGCTACTCACGATTACCAGGCGCTGCGGAGCGGTCAGGATGCCGGCGGCTATGAAGTCATCGGTGCCGTCGTGCTGGTCCGTGACGAGAACGGCAAGGTCCGAGTCAAGGAGCACGGCGACAAGTCGGTCGGTCACGGTGCGGCTTGGGGTGCCGGTGCGGGTGTGGTGGTCGGGCTGTTCGCGCCGCCTTTGCTGGCGGCAACAGCGGTCGGCGCCGGCATCGGCGCGGTCCTCGGGGCGATCAAGAAAGGTCGCGAGGAGAAGAAGCTCGGTGTGGATGTCGACGAATACCTCGCGCCCGGGACGTCGGCGGTCGTCGCGGTCGTCGACGACAAGTCGGCAGACAAGGTCGAGAAGGCGCTTCTGCGAGCGGACAAGCGCATCAGCAAGGCGATCGACTCGGACGACTACGACAAGCTGCGGAAGGCAATTCAGGAATCTGCCGACGACGTGGTGGAGCAGATCAACTCCTAGCCATGCTCACATGGGGCGGCGCGCGCCGCGCCGCCTCGCGCCGCCTCGCTCCGGACGCGCGCATCGCGGTGGCCCCCGCACTTACTCACCTCCTCGGCGCGCATCACGGCACCCGCCGCCGGCTCGAGCATCCCGGCCGGCATGGCCACCGTGCGCGGCAAGGCCTGGTCTGGAACCGGCCCCGTGACGCGCGTCGAGGTGAGCCTCACCGGCCAGGGCGAGTGGCACGAGGTCCGCCTGGAGCCGCCGACCGGGTCGTACCACTGGCAGGAGTGGTCGTTCGGCTGGGACGCGAGCTCCGTCGGACGACACACTCTCCGCGCCAGAGCCACCGACGCCAACGGAAACATCCAGCCCGAGGTCCCACCGTGGAACCGCCTCGGCTACGGCAACAACGCCGTCGAGGTGATCTTCGTCGACGTGGTCTGAACAGCGCGCGGTCCGAGACGAGAGAACAGCGGTATCGGGGCAGCAGGAGAACTCGGCGAAAGGATGACACCGGGTGTTCACTTCGTGTTGTTTGCCAATGCATAGACGTGTGTCTATGCTTCTGAGCAACAGGAAGTGAGAGGGATATGACTGACAAGCCCACCGTATTGTTCGTGTGCGTGCACAACGCGGGCCGGTCGCAGATGGCTGCGGGATACCTCCGCGCCCTCGGCGGCGATGCCGTGGAGGTGCTCTCCGCCGGATCCGCGCCGAAAGACACGATCAATCCGGTCGCGGTCGAGGCGATGGCCGAGGAGGGGATCGACATCGGCGACAACACCCCCAAGGTGCTGACCGTCGACGCGGTCCGCGAGTCGGATGTCGTCATCACGATGGGCTGCGGAGACGCGTGCCCGATCTTCCCGGGCAAGCGCTACGAGGATTGGGAGCTGGACGACCCGGCCGGTCAGGGCATCGAAGCCGTCCGCCCGATCCGCGACGAGATCCGCACGCGCATCGAGGCGCTCCTAGCCGACCTGCTGCCCACACGCGGTGCAGCGTGACCAGCCCAATGGGCCAGGGCGCGCTGCTCTCGCCGGACTCCGTTCTTCATCGCGCCGCCGAGCGCCTGGCACGTCAATTCGTCGGGATGGTCAACGAAGAGACCGTGGAGCGTGTCGTGTTCGAGTCCTATACGGCACTCGCCCGCACGGCGGCTGTGCAGACCCACCTCGCGAGCCTGGCCGAGAAGTTCGCGCAAGATCGGCTGACCGCGCTCGCGCAGTCCAAGGGTCTGATCGTGAAGCAGATGCCCGAGGTGCTCTTCGTGTGCGTGCAGAACTCCGGCAGGTCGCAGATGGCAGCCGCCCTCACTCGCCAGGCCGCGGGCGATCAGGTCCACGTGCGATCAGCAGGGTCGCAGCCGGGTGAACGCATCCTGCCGGAGGTGGCTCTCGTACTCGCCGAGATCGGTCTGGACGTCACCGACGAGTTCCCCAAGCCGCTGACCGACGATGTGGTGCGAGCGGCGGATGCCGTCGTGACGATGGGCTGCGGTGACGCCTGCCCCCTCTACCCCGGCAAGCGCTATCTGGACTGGCAGCTCGACGATCCGGCCGAACTCGACCTCGACGGAGTGCGGCGCGTGCGCGACGAGATCCGGGAGCGCGTCGAACAGCTTCTGGGCGAACTGACCGCCGCCTGACCGCCTGCGTGGCTCGCATCCGGTGCGGCATCGCGCCTCCCGCGTGGGTTCATCATCTGGTTAATTCACGCGATCATGTATCATCGCGATCATGACGACAGCGACCGCAACCCACACCGGCGCACTCGCGAGGCTCGGCTATGCGCTGTCGGACGCCACCCGCACTGGCGTGCTGCTCGAACTGCGCAACGGACCCGCGTACCCCTCCGACCTTGCCGACGCGCTCGGTGTCTCACGCCAGGTGATGTCGAACCAGCTCGCCTGTCTGCGCGGCTGCGGCCTCGTCGAGGCCGTCCGGGAAGGCCGCCGGTCCTCCTACCGTCTCGCCGACGAGCACCTGGCGCCCGCCCTGAACGAGCTCCTTCAGGTCGTGCTGTCGGTCGATCCCGAGTGCTGCACGGGCGAGAGCTGCCGTTGCGCATGACGACGACACTCACCCCGCCGCGTCGGGCGACATTGCAGCGCCGGATCCGGTGGATCGTCGCCGCCACCATCGGCTACAACCTCATCGAGGCCGTCGTCGCCATCACCGCCGGCACGATCGCATCCTCGGGCGCGCTCATCGCCTTCGGGCTGGACTCCACGATCGAAGTCCTCTCCGCGGCGGCGGTCGCCTGGCAGTTCACCCGCCGCGACCCGGAACGTTGGGAGAAGGGCACGCTGCGGGTCATCGCCCTCGCCTTCTTCGCCCTCGCCATGTACGTGGTCGCGGGCTCGGTGCTGGCGCTCGCCGGGCGTGTGGAGGCTGAGCACAGCACGCTGGGAATCGTCATCACCGCGATCAGCGTCATCGTCATGCCGTTCCTCTCGCTCGCGGAACGGCGTACCGGCCGGGAGCTGGGCTCGGCGACCGCGGTCGCCGATTCGAAGCAGACGTTGATCTGCACCTATCTGTCTGCCGCAGTCCTCATCGGACTGCTCCTCAACACCGGGTTCGGCTGGTGGTGGGCCGACGCGGTCGCCGGCCTGGTGATCGCAGCATTCGCGATCCGGGAAGGCGTCGAGGCCTGGCGAGGCGACGCATGCGCCACGTCCGTCGGGATGCTGCTCGACGACGAGGGCGATCATGACGAGCACCGGCACGACGCCCGCTGAAGGGAGCAGCGTGAGGACCGATGAGCCCAGACGGTCGGGTTGTCCCTCACGGTCTCCGGAGACAGCCACACCGTATACCTTGCCGCGGCGGCGTTATATGTACTCGAGGTCGGCGATGGTGTCGAACGGGTTCTTGACGTCTCCGGTATTGCGGTCGTCTTCGTCGTCTGCGTCGAGGAACTCGGAAGTGAAGATCACCGGCACGCCCGGCGAGACGAGCACCGATACTTCCTTGTTCCCGTAGAGCACTAGGTTCACCAGGTCTCCGTTCGCGCGCATCGCGGCGACGGTGGCGGCTTTCACGTCGTCGATGCTGTGGCCCTGCGCGAGCACGAACCTGTCGTTGCCGATCCTGACGGTGTCTTGTCGCATACGTTCTCCACCCTGGATGCCCGAATCCACCCGGGTGCACCCCAGAGCAAACCGATTCTGGAAACCTACGCCCGATCATCACGAGATGCGAGCGCCCGACACTGGAAATCGGCCGTGAAACAGCACACGGGAATTCAGACTCGATCCAGATTTCAGGTCGGGAGATCCGAAGAGTCCAACGCTGGGTCAGTGCGGCACGGATCCCCGCTCGGTGATTCCATGCCGTCATGGCCTCATGTCATCGGACGGGGTTCAACAGCGTGACTGCTCGAGTGCCGACCTTGAATCTCGTGAGTCGTGGTACTCGTTCATCCAGCAGCACCTTGCGACCCCGGGTCGCAACTGCGATCACCGCGTCGTCGTCCAGCACGGCGGAGAGAGAACGAAGCATGCCGGTGAGCCCCTGATCCGCGCTCGGGCCCCTCCACGTCGTCTGTTCACCGTAGGGAATGTCGGTGATCACCATCCGGGGACGCTGACCGTTGAGTGCCGTTTCGAGCTGATCAAGATCGAACGCATCTGCTCTGGCGACCGAATGAGGCAATGGACCGCCTCGTGCTGTCAGCTGATCGGCGAGTCGTTGGGCCGCGTCGGCGGCCCAGGCGTACGAGGGTTTGTCGAGCTGCAGCGCCCGTTCACGAAGTTCGGCTGACCTGAGCGCCAATCCGCTTTCGCTCAGAAGGTCCAGGTTCTGCCTCGCCAGTTCCAGCGCTGCATCGTCCACGTCCGAGCCGATGATGCCAGCGATCTGGTCTCGGTGGAGGAGCGAGAGGACAGTCAGCAGGTAGCCGCTGCCGCAACACGGATCCCAGACGATCGTCGGGCCGTCCGGCACCGACGTCATCGCACGTAGAAACATCTCGCTGGCCAGCCGCACCGGAAATGCGGGGAAGCCCGGTGCGGAGAACAGGACGCCACCGGCTGACAGATCCTCGTGATTTTCACGGCTGAGCGCGAAGCGGTATCCCACGGAACCTCACCGGGAGCGGGCGCGTTGGCGTGCGGCCTCGTAGAGAGTGACAGTCGCGGCGCTGGCGGCGTTCAGTGAACTGGCCGCACCGCCCATCGGGATGCGGGCAATCGCGTCGCATCCCGCTCTCCAACCCGAACTCAAGCCGGATGTCTCATTGCCGACGACGAGAAGCGTCGGGCGGGTCAGATCGAGATCCGCAATATCGACGGCACCGTTTTCGTCGGTCCCGATGACGGTGAGGTCAAAGCCTGCCGATCGATTCGATTGCACCCATGCCAGGACATCCTGATGCGAGCGCACTCGAACCGTCGGCACGGCGAACAGTGACCCCGTGGACGCGCGCACTGCCTTGGGATCGTACGGATCAGCAGCATGTCCTGTGATGATCAGCCCCGCACCGCCGAACGCATCCACCGACCGCACGATGGAGCCGATGTTCCCGGGCACCGAGGGGCGGTCGAAAACCACCCCCAGGAATGCCGGCGTGACCGGTACGCGCGACAGGTCGTCGGGCGGTAGGGCAACGACGGCAACGAGTTCTGGCGCGTCACGTTCCTTCTCGCCCAGTTCTCGGACCAGATCCGTTGCCATCGCGACGCGCTCACCCGCGGCGTGCCTCAGCATCCGCGCGGCCCATGGTGAGAGTGATCGCTCGGAGTCGAAGATCAGTGCGTTTATCCGCCAGCCATGCTCGATCGCGAGGCTGATGGGGCGGACCCCTTGCACCAGGAACTCTCCCGCTCTCCGGCGCTTGTTCCGATTGCGAAGCAAGGCCTCCCACTGCTGGAATCGCGCGTTAGGGCGCGAGATGCGCAAGTCAGTACCCACTCGCAGCCTCCTTGGTCCCGAAGCAAGCGGTTCAGGCTCTCACTGTGCCGCGCGTGCCTTCCCGATCAGATCGGACGGAAATTGTCGGGCGAGCGTGAGGATCGATCCGCGACAGTGGGCGCTCGACTCCGCATCCTGACCGGAAGGACGACGAATGGACATCCGGATCGCACACCGCCCGGCTTTTCGATTGATCGGCTACTCGACTCGCGTGACCGTGGTCCCTGGACTCATCAATCCGTACGTGCAGACGCATATCGAGTCGGTGCGTCCGGCTGAGAACATCGAGTTGATGAGACTGGGTGGAAGCGAGCCGGCCGGCGTGCTTCAGGTGAGCTCCGGCGTCGACGCCGACTATGCCGCGGGCACCGAATTCGAGTTCATGTGCGGCGTCGCGGCAAGCGCTCACACACCGCCGCCCGACGGCCTCGGAGTCCTGGACGTTCCCGGGGGCGACTGGGTGATCGTCCGTGACGCGTCCCCTCACCCCGTCGGCGCCATCCCTGAGTGGATGGCCGCAGTGTGGTTCCCGTCGCATCCCTGGCGGCTGCGACCGGGCCCCTCCATCGTGGCAAGCCGCGCCGAGGGCGCCGGTCCCGCGCTCCACGATCTCTGGCTCCCCGTCGAGCTCGCTGAGAACCTGGCGGTGTTCCCGTCACCTGCCCGCCCGGCGACCATCACGTCGTGCCTGTGCGACTGGAGTTTCAAGCGGCTTGAAGGTTTAGCCTTGGCGCGTGTCAGGAATACGCATCGCCGAGGCGGCGAAGAGGTCGGGACTGCCGACGAGCACGATCCGGTTCTATGAGGCTGAAGGGCTCCTTAGCCCGGCCGTCCGCGAGCCGAACGGCTACCGGGTCTACAGGGAGGCCGATCTCGCGCGACTGACCTTCCTGGCTGGGGCCAAGCGACTGCACTTGAGCCTGCCCGAGATGCGCCAGCTCGTAGGCGCGCGGGAGTCGGACCTGTGCATGCACGTCCAGGGCGACATGCGCGCCGTCGTGCGGCATCGGCTCGAGGAGATCGAAGCGCAGATCGCGGAGCTCACCGGACTGGCCGACGAACTTCGCCGGACGGAGCACCGGCTGGCGGGGGAGGCGCCGACCGGGACGTGTTCGGACGCCTGCGCCCATGCGGCCCTCGGGGGCGGCTCGGTCGTCCAACCGGTCGAACCGCCCGCCGATGCTGCTCACCAGCGCGATCAGCGGACCGGCGCAGCAGGCCATGCGCGAGCACGCCGAACGTGATCAGGTCGAGCCCTGTCCGGCGGCTCGAGTCCTCATGCGTGCACTCATGCGCCACCCTCCCGCGGTGGGAGACGCGCATCTCGGCGTGCGGACTCGGCAAGGGCAGCAAGCACGGCGGACTGCGCGGCAGGCACCTCGATCGCCATCGTCACGGTGTCGTTCTCGGTGGTGAACGTGAACTCGAAGAACGAGCAGCAGGATGTCTCGCGTTCGGCGAGCTCGCGTGCGATGGCTTCGCTGCGGGCGTCGAGGACCAGCTCGGCCCGCGTAGGCGTCGGCCGGGCGGTGGTGCGGAGTGCGGCGCGGAACAGCTCGGCGAACTCACGTTCCCGGAGCGGGCGGTCGACGGTGGGGAGTGTGCAAGCGTCAGGCGCCCAGGTCGTCTTGGTCATGCGCTCGACGGTAGGCATTGAAGTCGCTCGAAGGTCAAGCGGTTCCTAGGCGCGCGGCGTGGCTCCAGCATCCGTCATCATCGCCATCCCCGCTGATCGGGGCGCCACGCCATCGATACCAGCGCGCGATCCCTTGAGAACATTGGGATCGCAGTGGCGGAGGATAGGGGATTCGAACCCCTGAGGGCTTGCACCCAACACGCTTTCCAAGCGTGCGCCATAGGCCACTAGGCGAATCCTCCAGCAGCCCCGGAGGGCCAGCGACCATCCTACCCGACGCGACTACTGCGCCTTCACGGGCGCATTGCCCGCATACACGCTGCCCGGCCGGATCACGAGCGAGCGCGGCGCGAGCAGCGCCAGCACCCGGCGGGCGGGCGGTACCGACGCCAGAAGGGCGACCCGGACGGATGCCGCGGCCTCGGCCGCGGCATCCCCGATCCAATACGACCGGGTGCCCGCACGCGAATAGCTGACGCGCTCGATGGCGATGAGGACCACGTTCATGTCGGACGCCGGCACACCGTGTTCGGTGATCAGGCGCTGGGCGAACGCGCGCGGCGACTCGCTCGACGGGACCGGGATGCCCACGTCGATCGCGGCATCCTGAACCGATTGCCACGCCGCGGCGGCATCGCCTCGTCGCGCGGCCGTGTCGAGCTGGCGGCGGCGCAGTTCGCGGAACAGCAGCGGGAGTGACAGCACGACCAGGACCAGCAGTGCCACGCCCGCAAGGGGCAGGGCGTCGGCGGGAGAGCCGTTCTGCCCGCTCGCTGTGCCGCCGCGCCGGGCCTCGGGGCTCTCTTCCTCGAGCCCGGCGGGCGTCGACGGCGTGGGCGTGGACTGGGGGGACGTGGCACCCGGGTTGTCGGCCTGACCGGGAAGGGAGGCTGCGGGGGAGAAGGATGTCGGTACGCCGAGCCCCGACGTCGGCTCGAAAGCCACCCACCCGATTCCGTTGAAGTGAACCTCCGGCCACGCGTGCAGCTGTGAGCTGCCGACCGAGTAGACCGGCTGCGAGTCGACGGCGTCGGTCGTCGGCTCGCCCGGAAGGTAGCCGACGACGATCCGCGACGGCATGTTCAGCGTCCGGGCCATGAGGGCGAACGCCGAGGCGAAGTGGACGCAGTATCCCTCGCGCTGCTCGAGGAAGCGGGCGACCGCTTCGGCGCCGCTGCCATCGAACCCGTCTTCGACCGGCGCCTCTAGGGAGTAACGGAAGTCGCTGCCGCGGAACCACCGCTGCAAGGCGGTGAGGCGGTCGTAGTCGTTCGACGCCCCCGCGGTCACCTGCGCGGCGAGCTCGGCGATGATCGGCGGAGTGTCGGGGGGCAGCTCGGTCGTCTCGTCGCGGACCTGGTCGCCGCCGCCGGCGGAGCGCGCCCGGATCTGCTCGAGCGTGGGTCGCGGAAGGGTCGAGACCACGTCGTACGACTGGCCCTGGGTCGAGCTCGCGCGTGCGATGACGGTGCGGTTGTAGGGCACCGCGCTCCACGCGCCATCGAGGCCGGAGATGGTCACCGCGGGGAACGGAACCGGCGCCCAGGGCGATTCGAGGTTCACGACGTCGACCGAGGTGGTGTATTCGGCGATGCGGATGTCGGGGTCGGCGGCGACATCGCCGAGGGCACGATCGCTGTCGAGCGCGACGGTCTGGCCGCCGTCGGGCTCCCACGTGCCGCCGTCGAACCGCGACAGGGTCGTCGCCCGAAGGTAGGGCACCGTGGGGGAATCGGTGCGCAGCCGCAGCACCTCGACCTCCTGCGGGCGGCGCAGGTCGTCGCCGAGCTGGAGCGTCGCGTCGATGCCCGGGCCCGGACCCACACCCGAGCCCGCTCGGGCGACGGGCTGCGGCAGCATGGGGGTCGCCACGACGGCCACCACGATGGCGATCGCGGCGATACCGAGCGCGGTCGCCGGCACGCCGGCGCTGCGCTCCGCCTCCTGCTCGACGGGCTTCTCACGCGAGCGGGTCTCGGCGCGGATGAGGAAGAGGATCGTGATGGCCAGGAACACGAACCCCATGAGGTCCACCTCGCTGGGCACCGCGATCGCCGGGATGAGCGACACGGCGACGATGCCGACAGACGCGAGCAGCGGCATCCGCGCAGTCACGACCACGTGGTCGATGACGATCGTGAGGAGGCCCATGGCGCCCACCACGACGAACGCGAGAGACGTCGACGGCTCGAGCGGCGCGGCGCCGAGCGTGATCTCCTGCATCGCGCCCTCGACCAGCAGCGGGACGGCGCGGAAGGTGTCAAGACTCGGGATGATCCACAGCAGGGCGGTGTCGCGCAGGAACACCACCGTCATGAACACGACCCAGATGGCCGCCTCGATGAGGGTGACGGCGACGGCGGGCAGACGGAACCGGCGTGCGTTGTACCCGGCGCCGAGCACCAGGACGGAGAGGATGAGGGCTCCGATCAGCCACGCGCCGGACTCCACGACGCGAGTGACCGGCAGCAGGGCGGCCAGGAGCGCTGCGAGCACCGCCGACGCGAGCAGGCGCTCACCGCCGCGCCTGGTCCGGGAAGGCACGCGGCGGTCGGCCCGGACGGCGCGCACGGCCCCGGTGCTAAGAGAGGACATGACGCGTTCCTCGCCCGACGGCGTTCGCCCACGCGACGCCGAGGTCGGCGTCGGCGTCGATCGCGGCGATGTTCCAGCCGTGGTCCGCGGCGCGGTCCAGTGCGTCGCCGACCGGCGCCGCGGCGAGCACCAGCGGGAGCGTGCTGTGGTGGGCGACGGGACCGATGGCGTCGGCGTCGGCCGGGTCGAGCCTCCCGACGACGAGCACGATCGGGCCGGTGGACACTCCCGCGAACAGGCGCGACAGGCGCGGCAGGCTGTCGTCGCGTCGCGCCGTCACGGTTGCGAACTGCACCAGCATCGCCTCGACCTCGGTCATGTCGCCGCCGTCGATGCGCTCGGCGATCCCGGGCGCGCCGTACAGGTGGGTCCCATCACTGTCGATCACCTCGACGGCGTATCCGTCGCGGACGAGCCGGGAGACTGCGGACACGCACGCCGAGACACCCGCCTCGAATCCCGGGTCGGCGCCCGGCGTCTGCAGCGCGTCGATCGACCAGCGCAGCGCCGCCCGATCGAGGATCACCGTCGCCTCGGGCGTGGACTCCTGCTCCTCCTGGCGCACCATGAGCGCGTCGCGGTGCGCCGTCGCCCGCCAATGGATACGTCTCATCGAGTCGCCGGGGGCGTACGGCCGGGCCACGAGATTGTCGGCGCCCTGGCCGAGATGGTTCGTCGTGGCGTGCAGCGTGCCACCCGTCGCGCCGGCGTAGTCGACCAGCGGCGACAGCTCGGCGACGGCCGGTGCGACCGTGACCGGAGTCCGCCGGCCGAACACCATCGTGCGCCGCGCGAGACCGAACGGGTCGGTGGAGCGCACGGTCAACGGGCCGAGCGGGTGCACGCCGCGCCGCGCCCCCGTGACCGAGTACGTGAGATCGACCACGCGCTCGCCGCCGCGCAGCCCCGAGCCCAGCGCCGGGAACGCGCCCTCGGCCCTCCCTCGCAGCCCCGCCGGCAGAGTGTCCTGCCAGAGACCGGGCGGGGTGGGAACCGCCGTGCGCACGCCGACGCGCACCGATACGGTCGTCTCGCGACCCACGGCCACGACATCGGGCACCAGCGAACGGGTCACGACGTCGGAGCGGCGCCCCACGTACAGCGAGCAGACACTCGCGGCCACGACGGCGAGCAGCAGGATGCCGAAATACATCAGCTCGCCGATGCCGACCTCGTTCGCCACGATGAAGCAGAGCACCGCGAGCACGACCGCGCCCGTTCCCCGGACGGTCAGCGGCCACAGTCGTCTCATCGCGGTCTCACTGACGGGCGGCGATGGGCACGCGGACGCTCGCCGCGATGCGTTCCAGGATCGTCGTGATCGCGTCGGCCGCGGTGCGGGCCCGAGCACCTCCCGCCGAGCGGGTCGGGATGAGGCGATGGGCGAAGACGGGCACGAGCAGTGCGGTGACGTCGTCGGGGATGACGAACGCACGCCCGTCGAGTGCGGCCCAGACTTTGGCGGCGCGCACCAGCTGCAGGGTCGCCCGGGGGCTGGCCCCGAGTCGCAGGTCGGTGTGCACGCGGGTGGCCTGTGACAGCGCCACGGCGTAGTCCTCGATGGCCGGGGCGACGTGCACCGCACGCGCCCACGCGATGAGGTTCGACACTTGCTCGGCCGAGACCACGGCACGGAGTTGATCCAGCGGGTTCACCGTGTCGCGCTGGCGCAGCATGAGCGCTTCGGAACGGGCATCCGGATAGCCCATCGAGATGCGCATCATGAATCGGTCGCGCTGGGCCTCGGGCAGCGCGTACGTGCCCTCCATCTCGAGCGGGTTCTGCGTCGCGACCACGAGGAAGGGCTCGGGCACGAAGTGGGTGCGCCCGTCGACGGTGACCTGGCGCTCCTCCATGGCCTCCAGCAGCGCCGACTGCGTCTTGGGGGAGGACCGGTTGATCTCGTCGGCGATGACGATGTTCGCGAAGATCGCGCCGGGCTTGAACTCGAACTCGCGCTCGACGGGATTGAAGACGCTCACGCCGGTGACATCGCCCGGCAGGAGATCCGGGGTGAACTGGATGCGGCGCACCGTGGCGTCGACCGAGGTGGCCAGCGCCCGCGCGAGCATCGTCTTGCCGACGCCCGGAACGTCCTCGATCAGCAGATGCCCCTCGGCCAGCAGACACACCAGGGCGCTTCGCACAGCCTCGGGCTTGCCGTCGATGACCTTGCCGACCGAGTCGAGGATCGCGTCCGTGACGCGGGCGAAGCTCTCGGCGGTGAGCGCCCTCGACGTCTCGGGAACGCCGGGCTCGGCATCCGTCATCGCTGTATCGACCATCGAGGCCTCCTGTTCCGCCCGCTCGCGCGGATGGGTGGCGGGTGGCGGGGGCTTCCTCGCCCCACGGCTCGATCCTAACCGCGGCGGTGCAAGGGCGGCACTGGGAGAACCCTGGGGACGACGGCGCCCGCGCGAGCGGGTTAGAATAGACACAGCTCTCCGCGAGGCGGCATCCAGGCCAAATCCCCCAGGACGGAAACGTAGCAAGGGTAACCGGGCTCTGCCGGGTTCGCGGAGAGTCTTACTTTTCCGCCGTTGACGCGGCGAACGGGCCGTCCAGCACCGCCCACTGCAGCAGCATGATCGTCTTGGCGTCTTGGATGCGACCGTCCCGCGCCATCGCGAGGGCCTCCTCGATGCCGAGTTCGAGCAGCTCGATGTGCTCGCCTTCTTCTGCCAGGCCGCCATGGTCGGCGCGCCGTGTGGAGCCGTCGAACGGCGCAGCGAAGAAGTGGATCCGCTCCGTCACCGATCCGGGGCTCATATAGACGTCCCAGACGTGCTCGAGCTCGCCGATGTCGACGCCGGTCTCTTCGGCCGCCTCGCGGCGGATCGCCGTGGCGGGGTCGTCGTCGTCCAGCAGGCCGGCCGCGGTCTCGATCAGCATGCCGTCGGGGTGGCCGTTGACATAGACGGGGTAGCGGAACTGGCGCGTGAGCAGCACCGTCCGTCGTCGCGGGTCGTAGAGGAGGACTGTCGCGCCGTTGCCGCGATCGTAGGTCTCGCGCTGCTGGGTCTCCCACTCGCCAGACGGCCCCCGGACCTGCAGGGTGGTGCGGCGCATCACATGCCAGCCGGCGGCGAGCAGTTCGACGTCGGTCACCCGCACGTCCGGATTGCCGTCGAGATCGCGTCCGGCACGATCGAGGCCGGTGCGGCCGCGGTGGTCGGGAACATCGATGCCGGGACGGGGGCTTGTCATGGTCCGGAGTGTACCCACGCGGTTCCCATGGATCTGCTGTGCAGCACCGGCGGCCTGGTGACGGCGTCCGGCCCGCCCATAGGCTGGGTGCGTGGCTCGGAGCATCTACATCACGTCGGCGGAAGGTCACTCCGGCAAGTCCACGGTCGCGCTGGGCGTGCTGGACGCCCTGAGTCACGCGGCAGCGCGTGTCGGGGTGTTCCGCGCAATCGCCCGCTCGACGGTCGAGCCCGACTATGTCCTCGAGATGCTGCTCGATCACGATGGCGTCGATCTGCCCTACGACGAGTGCATCGGCGTGACCTACGACGACGTGCGGCGGGATCCGGATGCCGCGCTCGCGACGATCGTCGAACGGTACAAGGCTGTCGAGGCCCAGTGCGACGCGGTCGTGATCGTCGGAAGCGACTACACGGATGTCGGCAGCCCGGCGGAGCTGGCGTACAACGCCCGGATCGCTGCCAACCTCGGGGCGCCCGTGCTGCTGGTGCTCGGCGGTCGCTCGGCTCAGGGTCAGACGCAGCCGGAGCAGCTCGGATCGTCGCTGGCGCGCACGCCGGCCGAGATGGGGCAGATCGCCGATCTCGCTCTCACCGAGCTGGAGCACGGCCGCGCGCAGCTGTTCGCAGTGGTCGCCAACCGTGCCGACCCGGACCGCGCCGATGAGACGATCGCCGCGGTCCGCGCCTCGGTGCAGTCCGCGCTCGGCCGCGCCGCCGTGGTGGCCGCCGCCGGCCCGCAGACGACGGTTCCGGTCTGGGCGATCCCTGAAGACCGTTACCTCGTCGCTCCGTCGATCCGCGGCATCATGCGCTCGGTCGGCGGCAGGCTCCTCGCGGGCGACCCCGACCGGCTGACGCGCGAGGCGCTGGCGATCGTCGTCGCCGGCATGTCGATGGTCAATGTGCTGCCGCGCCTGCTCGAGGGTGCGGTCGTGGTGATCCCGGCCGACCGCTCCGAGGTGCTCCTCGCAACGCTCATGGCCAACGCCTCGGGAACGTTCCCTTCGATCTCCGGCATCGTGCTCAACGGCGGATTCGAGCTTCCCGAGCCCGTCACGCGACTCCTGGACGGTCTCGGCTCGAACGTGCCCATCATCACGACCGATCTGGGCACGTTCGAGACGGCCGTGCGTGTCATGGGCACGCGCGGGCGCCTCGCCGCCGACTCGCAGCGCCGCTACGACACCGCGCTCGCCCTCTTCGAGCAGAGCGTCGACACCGACGAGCTGCTGCAGGCTTTCGGCGTCGCGCGGGCGACGGTCGTGACCCCGCTCATGTTCGAGTTCCAGCTCATCGAACGGGCGCGTGCCGAGCGCAAGAAGATCGTCCTTCCTGAGGGGGACGACGACCGGGTGCTGCGTGCCGCCGCCACGGTGCTCAAGCGGGGAATCGCGGACCTGGTGATCCTGGGCGAGCCGTTCGAGGTGCGTGCCCGTGCGATCGAGCTCGGCATCGACATCCAGGCCGCTGAGGTGCTCTCGCCACTGGATGCCGTTCACGTCGCCAAGTTCGCCGAGGAGTACGCGCGCCTGCGGGCCCACAAGGGCGTGACCCTCGCCCAGGCGGCCGATACCGTCACCGACGGGTCGTACTTCGGCACGCTCATGGTGCACCTCGGACTCGCGGACGGCATGGTGTCGGGTGCGGCGCACACGACCGCCCACACGATCCGGCCGGCTTTCGAGATCATCAAGACCAAGCCGGGCGTCTCCGTCGTCTCGAGCGTGTTCCTCATGGCGCTCGCCGACCGCGTGCTGGTGTACGGCGACTGCGCGGTGATCCCCGACCCGACGAGCGACCAGCTCGCCGACATCGCCGTCTCGTCGGCGGCGACGGCGACTCAGTTCGGCATCGAACCGCGCATCGCGATGCTGTCGTATTCGACGGGCGAGTCCGGGTCCGGCGCCGATGTCGAGAAGGTGCGGGATGCCACGGCCCTCGTCCGCACGCGGGCGCCCGAGCTGCTCGTCGAGGGGCCGATCCAGTACGACGCTGCTGCCGACGCCGCGGTGGCCGCGGCGAAGATGCCCGGATCCGAGGTCGCAGGGCGCGCGACGGTGTTCGTCTTCCCCGACCTCAACACCGGCAACAACACCTACAAGGCGGTGCAGCGTTCGGCGGGAGCCGTGGCGATCGGCCCCGTGCTGCAGGGGCTCAACAAGCCCATCAACGACCTGTCGCGCGGCGCTCTCGTCGACGACATCGTCAACACGATCGCCATCACGGCGATCCAGGCGCAGGGGGAGTGACCGTCGTATGACACCGGTCCTGGTGATCAACAGCGGGTCGTCGTCGTTCAAGTACCAGCTGCTCGACATGGATACCGCGTCGACCCTCGCGTCGGGACTCGTCGAGCGCATCGGCGCCCCGGACGGCATCGCCAGTCACACCGTGTACGCGCAGCCCTCCGACGGTCCGACGCCGACCTTCCTCGACGCGACGCGCTCGCGCGAGCTCCCGATCCCCGACCACACCGCCGGCTTTCAGGTGATGCTCGACGCGTTCGCCTCCGACGGTCCGTCCCTCGCTGAGCACGCTCCCATCGCCGTCGGCCACCGTGTGGTGCACGGCGGCGCGCGGTTCTTCGAGCCGACGCTGATCACCCCGCTCGTCGAGATCAACATCGACGAGCTGTCGGTACTGGCGCCGCTGCACAATCCGGCGAACCTCGCTGGCATCGTCGCCGCGAAGAAGGCGTTCCCCGACGTCCCCCACGTGGCGGTGTTCGACACCGCGTACCACCAGACCCTGCCCCCGGCGGCCTACACGTATGCGATCGATCGCGAGGTGGCGGCATCCCACCGCATCCGCCGCTACGGATTCCACGGCACGTCGCACAAGTTCGTCGCCGAGGAGGCGGCGGCCTTCCTCGGCCGTCCGCTCGATGAGCTGAAGCAGATCGTCTTCCACCTCGGAAACGGAGCGTCGGTGACCGCGGTCGACGGCGGCCGATCGGTCGAGACCTCGATGGGCTTCACGCCGCTCGAGGGCCTCGTGATGGGCACGCGATCGGGCGACATCGATCCGGCAGCGCTGTTCCACCTCGCGCGGCGGGCCGGCATGTCGATCGACGATCTCGACGACCTGCTCAACAAGCGCAGCGGGCTGCTGGGGCTCGCCGGCTCCAACGACCTGCGCGACATCCAGGCGGGCATCGATCGAGGCGACGAGGACGCACAGCTCGCGTTCGACGTGTACGTTCACCGGCTGCGCGCGTATGCGGGCGCCTACCTCGCGCAGCTCGGCGGCGCCGACGTCATCTCGTTCACCGCCGGCGTCGGCGAGAACGCGCCGCTGGTGCGTGCCGCCGCGCTCGAGACGCTGGGCTTCGCCGGCGTGCAGCTCGACCCCGAGCGCAACGCAGCGCGGGCGCGCGGCATCCGGATCATCTCGACGGATGCCTCCACCGTGACGGTGCTCGTGGTCCCGACCGAGGAGGAGCTCGAGATCGCTCGGCAGACATTGAGCGTCGCACGCCCGTAACCGGCTGCGGGGTGTCGACCCGGCGCCTCATGACATTACGCTTGCCTGGCGGCACGAAGGCGAGCCGACCCACGACCCGTACTCGTTCCCCGGAGGTTCTGTGGCACCCGACGCCCTGCCCGATCTCAGCTCGTATGACGCTGTGCTGTTCGACCTCGACGGCGTTCTGACCCCGACCGCCGAAGTGCACATGCACGCGTGGCAGTCGATGTTCGAAGAGCTCTTCGCGGCGTGGGACATCGCGCCGCCCTATACCGAGCGCGACTACTTCGACCATCTCGACGGCAAGAAGCGCTACGACGGCGTCGCGAGCCTGCTGCGCTCGCGGGATGTCGAGGTGCCCTGGGGTGACCCCTCCGACCCGCTCACCGCAGACACCGTCTGCGGCATCGGCAATCGCAAGAACGCGGTGTTCGAGCGCGTCCTGCGGGCCGAGGGCATCGCGCCGTATCCGGGATCGCTCCGCCTGCTCGACGTGCTCGCCGCGGCCGGGACCCCCGTCGCGGTCGTGTCGAGTTCGAAGAACGCGGAGGAGGTGCTCGCGGCAGCCGGCATCCGGGACCGCTTCACGGTCGTGATGGACGGCGTGATCGCCGAGCGCGACCATCTCGCGTCCAAGCCGGCGCCGGACGTGTTCGTCGAGGCGGCGCGCATGCTTCAGGTGGATCCGGCGGCCAGCGCGGCGGTGGAGGATGCCATCAGCGGCGTGCGCTCGGCAGCCGCAGGTGGTTTCGGGCTCGTCGTGGGCGTCGATCGCGGAGTCGGCGAACAGGATCTCGTGGACGCGGGAGCCCATGTGGTGGTGAAGGACCTGGAGGACTTCGTACGATGATCGATCGCGACCGTTTCCCCGTCGACCCGTGGCGTCTTGTCGAGACGTCGTTCGGTCTGGACGATGCCGGCGTCACCGAGACGTTGTTCGCCGTCGGCAACGGCTATCTCGGGTTGCGCGGCAATCACCCGGAAGGGCGGTTCGCGCATGAGCACGGCACGTTCATCAACGGCTTCCACGAGACCTTCCCGATCCGTCACGCCGAACAGGCGTACGGGTTCGCCGAGGTCGGGCAGACGATCATCAACGCGCCGGACGCGAAGGTGATGCGCGTGTACGTGGACGACGAGCCGCTGTCGCTGGATGTCGCGGATGTGCGGGAGTACGAGCGGGTCCTCGACATGCGCGATGGCGTGCTGCGCCGCCGCATCCTGTGGGTCACGCCGTCGGGCAAGCATGTGCGCATCGATTTCGAGCGCCTGGTGTCGTTCGAGGAGAAGCACCTCGCGCTGATGTCGGTGGAGGTGACGGTGCTCAATGCCGATGCGCCGGTGACCGTCAACTGCCAGATGATCAACCGGCAGGACGGTGAGGACGTCTACGGCGGCACGCCCAGCGTGCCGCGCAAGGCCGGCTTCGATCCGCGCAAGCGGGAGAAGCTGGAGGAGCGGGTGCTGCAGCCGCAGGAGTACTGGCAGGACAAGCTGCGTTCGGCGTTGTCGTACCGGGTGACCGAATCCGGGATGACGCTCGCGGTGGTCGCCGATCACATCGTCGAGACCGACAACGAGTACACCGCGCGCACCCTGGTCGAGCCCGACATCGCCAAGAACGTCTTCCGAGTGCAGGCGAAGTCCGGGGTGCCCGTCCGTGTCACGAAGCTGGTGAGCTATCACACCTCGCGCGGCGTGCCCGCTCGCGAGCTCGTCGATCGGGGTCGTCGCACCCTCGATCGCGCGATGAGCGAGGGCGTGGCACGTCTCTACGAGCGGCAGCGGGTGTGGCTGGACGGCTTCTGGAAGCGCTCCGACGTGCGCATCGGCGGCCACGACGACCTGCAGCAGGCGACGCGCTGGTGCCTCTTCCAGCTCGCGCAGGCGACTGCGCGCGCCGACGGCATGGGCGTCCCGGCGAAGGGCATGACGGGATCGGGATACTCGGGTCACTACTTCTGGGACACCGAGATCTACGTGCTCCCGTTCCTGGCGTACACGACCCCGCTGTGGGCGCGCAACGCGCTGCGGATGCGGTACCTCATGCTGCCGGCCGCCCGCCGTCGCGCGTTCCAGCTGAACGAGGCGGGCGCGCTCTTCCCATGGCGCACGATCAACGGCGAAGAAGCATCCGCCTACTACGCCGCCGGCACGGCGCAGTACCACATCAACGCCGACGTCAGCTATGCGCTCGCGAAGTACGTGCGCGCCACCGGCGATGACGAGTTCCTCTTCCGGGAGGGCGTCGACATCGCCGTGGAGACGGCGCGGCTGTGGGCGACGCTGGGATTCTGGCGCTCCAGCGACGGTGTGGTCGACGGCGAGGGCGAATCGTTCCACATTCATGGCGTGACGGGTCCCGACGAGTACACCACCGTCGTCAACGACAACCTGTTCACCAACGTGATGGCCCGGTTCAATC
The DNA here is from genome assembly GCF_051364985.1 of Microbacterium sp. I2. Lineage (NCBI taxonomy): Bacteria > Bacillati > Actinomycetota > Actinomycetes > Micrococcales > Microbacteriaceae > Microbacterium > Microbacterium sp. I2. The sequence continues at coordinate 503,758 of NZ_JBLWIH010000001.1, read as the reverse complement.
TGCGCTTCGCGGCGCGGACCGTCCGCGACATGGCCGAGGCCGACGGCGAGGCCTACCGGGAGATGGTGGATCGGCTCGGTCTCGAGCCGGGTGAGGAAGAGGGCTGGGAGCGTGCCGCGGAGGCGATGCACATCCCGTTCAGCCCGGCCCTGGGCATCCATCCGCAGGATCACGTGTTCCTCGAGCGCGAGATCTGGGATCTGGAGAACACTCCGCCCGACAAGCGCCCGCTGCTGCTGCATTTCCACCCGCTGGTCATCTACCGCTACCAGGTGCTCAAGCAGGCCGACGTCGTGCTGGCGCTGTTCCTGCAGGGCAACCACTTCTCGGACGAGGACAAGCTCGCCGACTTCGAGTACTACGACGCGCTGACGACGGGCGACTCGACGCTGTCGGCCGTGGTGCAGGCGATCCTCGCCGCGGAGGTGGGGTATCAGGACCTCGCTCTGGCGTATTTCCGGCAGTCGATCTTCGTGGACCTCGCCGACCTGCACCACAACGCCGCCGACGGCGTCCACGTCGCATCGGCCGGTGGGGTGTGGACGGCGCTGGTGTCGGGCTTCGGCGGCATGCGAGACCACTTCGGCGAGTTGTCGTTCGACCCGCGCCTGCCGGTCTCGTGGCCGTCGCTCGAGTACGTGCTGCACTGGCACGGCACCCGGCTCGAGATCACGATCACGCGCGACCAGCTCCGGCTGCGCGCGGACGCGGACGGCGACCCGGTGGGCTTCAGCGTGCGCGGCATCGGCTACATCGTCGGACCGGGCGAGGAGGTCGTGGTCGCCCTCGACGGGCAGGGTCCCGTCATCGCGGGGCGGCCGAGCCTGCAGGAGCTGGGCGAAGCCCGCCGCGAGGACGGATCGCTGCTGTCCGCGTCGGTGCCGACGGTCACCTCCTCCATCCCGATCATCGTGGGCGGGGCGGATACTGAGTACGGCGCCGATGGGTAGCGAGTGCCATGCCCGTGGTCGTCGCGGACGACTCCGGCGGCCGGCCGGACGGCCGAGTCTGATGTCACAGCCACGCCGTAGGCTGTGGGGGTGACCACCGCCCTCTATCGCCGCTACCGGCCCGAGTCGTTCGGCGAGATGATCGGCCAGTCGCAGGTCACCGAGCCGCTCATGACCGCATTGCGGAGCGATCGCGTCGGCCACGCTTACCTGTTCTCAGGTCCGCGTGGCTGCGGAAAGACCACGTCGGCGCGGATTCTCGCCCGTTGCCTCAACTGCGCCGAAGGGCCGACCGACACCCCGTGCGGCAAGTGCGACAGCTGCATCGAGCTCGGGCGCGGTGGCGGCGGATCGCTCGACGTCGTCGAGATCGACGCGGCGAGCCACAACGGCGTCGACGACGCCCGCGACCTGCGCGAGCGAGCCGTGTTCGCGCCGGCACGCGACCGCTTCAAGATCTTCATCCTCGACGAGGCGCACATGGTGACGCCGCAGGGGTTCAACGCCCTGCTCAAGCTCGTCGAAGAGCCGCCCGAGCACGTCAAGTTCATCTTCGCCACGACCGAGCCCGAGAAGGTCATCGGCACCATCCGGTCGCGCACCCACCACTACCCGTTCCGGCTGGTGCCTCCCGCGGCGATGCTCGAATACGTCGAGCAGTTGTGCGAGCAGGAGCGGGTCGAGGTCGAGCCCGGCGTGCTTCCGCTCGTCGTGCGCGCCGGTGGCGGCTCACCTCGAGACACGCTGTCGCTCCTGGATCAGCTGATCGCCGGCTCCGACTCGGCCGTCGTGCCCGCCGACGGGACGGCGGGCGCCGTCATCGTGCGATACGCGCGCGCCGTCGCCCTCCTGGGGTACACGCACGCCGAGCTGCTCGACGAGGTGGTCGACGCCTTCGCCGCGACCGACGCGGCGGCAGCCTTCGCCGCCGTCGACCGCGTGGTGCAGACGGGTCAGGATCCGCGCCGGTTCGTCGATGACCTGCTCGAGCGGCTGCGCGACCTCATCGTCGTGTCCGCGACGGGTCAGGGTGCGGCAGCTGTGCTGCGCGGTGTCTCGGCCGAGGACCTCGCGCGTATGCAGGGCCAGGCAGACCTGTTCGGCACGGCACGGCTCTCGCGCATCGCGGACCTGGTGATCGCGACGCTCGACGACATGACCGGCGCCACTTCGCCCCGGTTGCAGCTCGAACTGATGGTCGCTCGCGTGCTCGCGCGGGGGACGGATGCCGCCGCCCTCGGCATGTCGTCCGCGCAGGATGCTGCGACGCCGGCCACGGCGACGCAGACCCGGTCCGCAGCGGTTCCCCCCCAACCCGCGCCTGCTCCGGCGCCGGCTGCTGCGTCCACTCCGTCCGGGGCCCCGAGCCCGGTCACTGAACGCGCGACCGCCCCCGACACGGGCGCGCCGCGGCGTGACGAATCGCCCGCTGCCGAGGCACCTGCATTCACGCCCGTGCCGTCGGGTCCGGTCACGCTCGAGCGCATGCACGAGGCGTGGCAGCAGATCCTCGCGCGGCTCGAGGAGATCAGCCGGTCGTCGTGGATGCTGGCGTCGGGCGCGCGCATCGTCTCGCTCGACGGCGACGTGCTCACGCTCGCGTTCGCCAGCCAGGCCGATGTCGGCAAGTTCAAGCAGCTGGCGGCCGGCAAGGGCCCGAGCGAAGACCTCCGCCAGGCGATCCTGGCCGTGCTCGGCATCCGCGTGAAGTACATCGCCCGCCACGATGCCGGCGGCGGCCATGGCGGAGGTGTCCCCGACCCCGACGGAGGAGTCCGCCCGGGAGACGGCGGAGCCGGTGCCCGACCGGTACCGGCGAAGACCACGGTGGATGCGGCGGGTGCGGCATCCGCTCCCGGCACATCGCCCGCTGCCTCGAGCGCGGCGCCGTCGGCACGTGCCGGTGGTACTTCGGCGGCTCCCGCATCCGCGGCGCCGCGCGCAACTACCTCGGCGTCGCGACCGCCGGCCCCGACCGCGGCCGCCTCAGCGGCGCCCGTGACGGAATGGGCGGTCGCACGCATCCCGTCGGATGCCGACGCTCCGCCGCCCGACCCCGGCCCGGCCGCGGTGCCCGACGATCCGGGCGGGCCGGCGGTTCCGCCCGCGCCCAGCCAGTTCGCGGTCGACGAAGAACCGGAGGATGCGACCTCGTCGGCTTCCGTCCGGGTGGCGACTCTCGCGCCCGTCCGCGAGGGCGAGGTGCTGAGCGAGGCCGACATCGCGCCGTCGATCACCCAGGACAGCGATGACGAGGAAGACCTCGACGTGCCCGCGGATATCGGGCGCGATGCGCCGGTGCCCCCGACCGTCGCCCCGCCTCTGAACCCGATCGCGGCGACCGGAACGGACGCCTCGTCCCGCCCGGCGCCGGCCCCACGGACCAACGGCGTGCAGAGGTACGGTGAGGCCGTGGTGCGCCAGATGCTCCACGCGACCTTCGTGCGTGAGGAGCCGTACGAGCCCCCGACGAGGTTCAGCTGAGCATGTACGACGGCATCGTTCAGGACCTCATCGACGAGTTCGGCCGCCTCCCCGGCATCGGCCCGAAGTCGGCGCAGCGCATCGCGTTCCACATACTCCAGACCCCGAACTTCGACGTGTCCCACCTCGCCGAGCTGCTCAGCGTCGTGCGCGAGAAGGTGCGCTTCTGCGAGGTTTGCGGCAACGTCACGGAGCAGGACCGTTGCTCGATCTGCCGCGATCCCCGGCGTAATCAGACCCTCATCTGCGTCGTGGAGGACGCCAAGGACGTTGCCGCGATCGAGCGAACGCGGGAGTTCCGCGGCCTCTATCACGTCCTCGGCGGCGCCATCAGCCCGATCGCGGGCGTCGGACCCGACGACTTGCGCATCACGCAGCTGATGCAGCGCCTCGCGGACGGCACGGTGCAGGAGGTGATCCTCGCGACGAACCCCAATCTGGAGGGCGAGGCCACCGCGACCTACCTCAGCCGGCTCCTGCACACGCTCGAGATCTCGGTCACCCGCCTCGCCTCCGGCCTGCCGGTCGGCGGTGACCTCGAGTACGCCGACGAGGTGACGCTCGGCCGCGCCTTCGAAGGCCGACGGTCGGTATGAGGGCCCGGGCATGAACCCCGTGCAGCGTTTCGACGCCCGAGCGTGGCTGCTCTTCGCGGCGATGGCACTGCTGTGGGGCATCCCGTATCTGTTCATCAAGCAGGCCGTCGATTCGTATTCGCCGGCGGCCGTGGTGGCGGGCCGCACGTTGCTGGGCGCCGTGATCCTGCTGCCCTTCGCGCTGCGCAGCAAGGCACTCCGACCGGCGTTCGCCAAGATCGGCTGGGTGCTCGCGTTCGGTGCGATCGAGATGGCGGGGCCGTTCCTCCTGCTCAGCCACGCGGAGCAGACGTTGCCGTCCGGCCTGACCGGCCTGCTGGTGGCGACCGTTCCGCTGTTCGCGGCCCTCATCGCGTTCGGCGGCGGCGATCGTTCGGTTCTCAAGCCCTCCAGGGCGATCGGGCTGTTCGTCGGGTTCGCCGGTGTCGCGATCATCGTCGCCGGCCCGGGCCTGGCCATAGAGGGTGGCGGCGGGATCATCGCGGCCGGGGAGGTGCTCCTGGTAGCACTGCTCTACGCGATCGCGCCGTTCGTGATCGCGACCAAGCTGCGTGATGTGCCCGCGCTCGGCTCGATCACGCTCGCGCTGTTCGCGGTCGGGATCTTCTACACCCCCATCGCCTTCCTCACGCAGCACGAGGTGCCGACGGTGTCGAGCACGGTCGCGCTGGTGGCGCTGGCCGTGCTGTGCACCGCACTCGCATTCATCGTGTTCTTCGCGCTCATCGCCCGCGTCGGCCCGGTTCGCGCACCGTTGTTCACGTACGTCAATCCTGTGGTCGCGATCGTGCTCGGCCTGATCGTGCTCGGTGAGCCGCTCACCCCGGGGCTGCTGGTGGGCTTCCCGCTCGTGATCGCAGGCTGCTGGCTGGCCGCGACCGGCGGCACTCTCCGCGAGCGCAGACCGGCTGAGTCCGACCTGCCTCCGGTCGCCCCCGGCTGACCTGCGCGTTCACGGCCTGTTCCGTGCGGCTCAGCGCTCGCGGCCAGCGCCCGCTGCCAGCGCGCGCTGCCGCGACAGCGCGCGCTGTCGCGGCCGGGCTCAGCGAAGCACCTCGACGAGAACGATCCACGACACCACGAGGGCCGCGATGATCGCGAGGACGCAGCCCGCCGCAACCCACATCAGCCCGTCCGGGCTGCCCGCCGCGAGGAGGGCGCCGCCCACGAGATATGCCAGCGGGGCCACGAACCCCACCACCGACTTGCCGAGCCTCAGGCGGTTCTTGGGATCGCGGTTCTGGAAGATCCGGCGCGTCGCCTGCACCTGGAAGACCGCAGCACACAGAGCGAGCACGATCAGCACGAGGCCGTAGGGCATTGCACCGATCGCGGGAACGAGGCCGAGCGCCGATCCGGCGAGTGCGAGCACGAGTCCTGCGATACCGGTGGCGAGCCTGGCCGTGAGTGATGCGGACTTGATGATGGCGCCGATGTTCACACTCGCCGCCACGATCACGAGTCCCGCGAGCGCTGCCGTCGCGCCCACCATGGCGACGTTGAACCCCGACCACGCTTCGATCTGCTCCACGCTCGGATGCTAGCGGGTCCGGCCCGGCCCTATATGTCACATGGCCGGACGCGCATGAGCTCATCCGTAAGATGGACCGTCGGGTGCGGCATCCGTTCTCGCCGGCCCTCACAGACACGCGTGCCGCACGTGCGGCACCTCCGGGAGTTTGATCGTGGCGCTGATCGTCCAGAAATACGGTGGGTCGTCGGTCGCGGATGCCGAGAGCATCAAGCGGGTCGCGAAGCGTATCGTCGACACGCGCCGCGCCGGCCACGACGTCGTCGTCGCCGTGAGCGCGATGGGCGACACCACCGATGAGCTGCTCGACCTCGCTGCGCAGGTCGCGCCGATCCCTGCTCCGCGCGAGCTCGACATGCTGCTCTCGAGCGGCGAGCGCATCTCGATGGCGCTCCTCGCGATGGCGATCCACTCGATGGGCTTCGAGGCCCGGTCGTTCACCGGCAGTCAGGCCGGCATGATCACCACGGCCGACCACGGCTCGGCACGCATCGTCGACGTCACCCCGGTGCGACTGCGCGGGGCGCTCGATGAGGGCGCGATCGTCATCGTCGCGGGGTTCCAGGGCTTCAACCGCGACACCCGCGACATCACCACGCTCGGGCGCGGCGGCACCGACACCACTGCTGTCGCACTGGCGGCGGCGCTCAACGCTGACGCGTGCGAGATCTACAGCGACGTCGACGGTGTCTTCACCGCGGATCCCCGCGTCGTGCCCCGCGCGCGAAAGCTGAGGGCGGTCACGAGCGAGGAGATGCTCGAGCTTTCGGCGAACGGCGCCAAAGTGTTGTACATCCGTGCCGTCGAGTACGCCCGCCGGCACGGCGTGCTGATCCATGCCCGCTCCACGTTCAGTTCGGGCGTGGGGACCTACGTGCTCGGCCCCGGGATGAGCATTCCCGACGGCGAAGAGGGAGAAGAGATGGAAGAGCCGATCGTCGCCGGGGTCGCCACCGACCTCGGCCAGGCCAAGATCACCGTCACCGGCGTCCCCGACGTTCCGGGCAAGGCAGCCGAGATCTTCAAGGTCGTCGCCAAGTCGGGCGCGAACGTCGACATGATCGTCCAGAACGTGTCGGCCGCGACCACCGGGCGCACCGACATCTCCTTCACGCTGCCCAAGACCGATGCCGCGATCGCACTCAAGGCACTCGCGGGCGACCAACCCGAGATCGGGTTCGAGAACCTGGTCCACGACGACCAGATCGGCAAGCTGTCGGTCGTGGGCGCGGGCATGCGCACGCACTCGGGGGTCTCGGCGACCCTGTTCGAGGCGCTCAGCATCGCCGGCATCAACATCGAGATGATCTCGACGTCCGAGATCCGCATCTCGGTCGTGGTGCGCGGCGACGACCTGGCCGACGCCGCGCGGGTCGTCCACCGCGCCTACGGCCTCGACGGCGACGCCGAAGCGACGGTCTACGCCGGCACCGGGCGCTGACCCGCTCGCGCAGCCCGGATCGGCATCCGCTGTCGGACTCGACCCGCCACGTTCGCTCACGCTGCCCGAATCGGCATCCGCGGCCGAAGCAAACGGGCGCGATCGCCGAATTCGATCGCGCAAGGAGTGCCGTCGTGACGACTGGACGTGTGGACTGCGGATACCGTGATCGCAGCATCCGGTCGTTCGACGTCACCGTGGGCCGGACCGGCACGGCGCGGCGGTAGAATCGGGCAGATCCCGCGCGTCCGACGGTGCCCGCGCGTCCGTTCCACGCATGTGCCCACGCTGAGGACTCACCCATGACCCGCATCTCCGATTCAGGAATCTCCGTCGCCGTCGTCGGCGCCACCGGCCAGGTCGGCACAGTCATGCGCGAGATTCTCGCGGAGCGAAACTTCCCGATCGGCGAGCTGCGGCTCTTCGCGACCGCCCGCTCGGCGGGCACGGCGGTCGAGTTCGCCGGCCAGACGGTGATCATCGAGGATGTCGCCACCGCCGACCCGTCCGGAATCGACGTCGCCCTGTTCTCCGCCGGCGCGACCGGCAGCCGTGCGCACGCGCCGCGTTTCGCCGAGGCCGGCGCGATCGTGATCGACAACTCGAGTGCCTGGCGCATGGACCCCGACGTTCCGCTCGTCGTGAGCGAAGTCAACCCGCACGCCATCGCCGAGGCGAAGAAGGGCATCATCGCCAACCCCAACTGCACCACGATGGCCGCGATGCCGGTGCTGAAGGTGCTCGACGCCGAGGCCGGCCTCGAGCGTCTGATCGTCTCGACGTACCAGGCGGTGTCGGGATCGGGGCTGGCGGGCGCGCAGGAGCTGCTCGGCCAGGTCGAGGGCGTGATCGCGCAGGGCCACACGCTCGACCTCGTGCGCGACGGTGCCGCCGTGGACTTCCCGCAGCCGGAGAAGTACGTCGCTCCGATCGCGTTCGACGTGATCCCGTTCGCGGGCAACCTCGTCGACGACGGCTGGAACGAGACCGACGAGGAGAAGAAACTCCGCAACGAGAGCCGCAAGATCCTCGAACTGCCCGACCTCCGCGTCGCTGGCACCTGTGTGCGCGTGCCGGTGTTCACCGGACATTCGCTGTCGATCAACGCGGAGTTCGCGCGGGATATCACCCCCGAGCGCGCCCGTGACCTCCTGGCGTCCGCCCCGGGTGTCTCCCTCGAAGAGGTTCCGACGCCTCTGCAGGCAGCCGGCAATGATCCCAGCTACGTGGGCCGCATCCGCGCCGACCAGTCCGCGCCCGAGGGCAAGGGCCTCGCGCTGTTCATCTCGAACGACAATCTCCGCAAGGGCGCGGCCCTCAACGCCGTGCAGATCGCGGAGGTCGTGGCGGCGAGCCTGGGCGTCGGTGCTGTTCAGAAGAGTGCCTGACGCGCAGCCGCAAGAGCACAGAATCGAGCGGATGCCCCGGCCCGGGGCATCCGCTCGATTCATTCCGGCGGGGGAGTCCGGGTCAGGCTCTCGATGGCGGCCTGCGCGGCCGGCCCGAGGTATCCGGATCGGCGGGTCACCAGATGCACCGCTGCGCCGACCGGCTCGCCGGCCCACGCGATGGTGCGCAGCTGCCCTGCCTCGACGGCGTCGGCGGCGGCCTCGGGCGGGAGGAACGCAAGCCCGTATCCTGCCGCGGCCAGCGCCCGCTGCGCGCTGAGGCTGTCGATGGGCCGGATGCTGTCCTCCGGCACCGCGTGGGTCCGCAGCAGCCGCCGAACCGCCGCGTCTGAGCTCTCGGACTGGTCGGCGCGCTCGGGGAACAGCAGCCATTGTTCGCCCGTGAAGTGGGCGATCTCGGTCACCCGCGCGTCCGCCAGGGGATGCGAGGGGTGGCACACCAGCACCAGTCGCTCGTCGAAGAGACGACGACTGCGAAGGTCGTCGCCGACCGGCCGCACATACGAGATGCCCGCCACCGCATCGCCGCGGGCGACGTGGGCGTTCACCTGGCGCGAGGTCCCCGTCGAAACGATGAGCTCGACACGCGGATGCGCCGCGCGCACGTTCGCGAGAACCGTGCTGAACCATCGTCCGGCCAGTGATCCCACGATGCTGAGACGCACCGCGCCACCCGGTTCGCCGACGTGATCGGCGAGCGCCTGTGCTGCGTCGCGGTGAGCGGCTCGCACGCGCTCGGCGTGCGGCAGCAGCACCTCTCCCGCCGATGTGAGGCGCAGGCCGCGCCGCGTGCGTTCGAAGAGCGGGGCGCCGATCTCTGTCTCGATGGCCTGCAGGCGCCGCGACACAGCGGGTTGCGACAGGTGGAGTCCGCGGGCAGCACCGCCGATCGTGCCCGCCTCGTGAACGGCCAGGAACGTCGAGAATGCGTCGCTGATCATATGTATGCGTCCCATGCATGGGAAGGGTCAGAAAGTTGCGCGTTCATTATGCGTCGCCGTCGCGTTGGCTGGAAGCATGACAGGTTCTGACATCGCCGACCGCGCCCGGATCTTCCGTCGACTTCACGACGGCCCGCGCGCGTTCGTCATGCCCAACCCGTGGGATGCGGGCACAGCGCGGCTCGTGGAGCGCGCCGGCTTCGCCGCCATCGCGACGACATCGGCCGGTCACGCGTTCTCCCAGGGGATGCCCGACGGTCACGCGTCGCTGGATGCCCTGCTCCTGCACGTCTCCGACCTGGCGGCGGCCACCACTCTGCCGCTCAGCGTCGATCTCGAGGACGGTTTCGCCGCGACCGCGGACACGCTCTGCCCGGTGGTGGAGGCGGTCGCGGGCGCGGGCGCCGTCGGGGCGTCGATCGAGGACCGGAAGCGGTCCGGCGAGCTGTATCCGATCGGCGAGGCCGTCGAACGGGTCGAGGCCTTCGTCGCCGCAGCGCATGCACTCCCGTTCCCTTTCACCGTGACCGCGCGATGCGAGTGCTTCCTGGCCGGGCAGCCCGATCTCGATGAGACGATCCGACGGCTGCGGGCATACGAGTCGGCCGGCGCCGACGTGGTCTACGCGCCCGGGCTGCCCACCCGCAACGAGATCCGCACCGTGGTGGACGCTGTCCAGAGCCCGGTGAACGTGGTCGCCGGCCTGGGCGGCGCGACACCCTCGATCGCCGAGCTGGAACGCCTGGGCGTTCGGCGCATCTCGCTCGGCAGCGCGATCGCCCGTGTCGCGTTCGGCGCAGTGCAGCGCGCTCTCGACGAGGTCCAGACCCACGGCACCTTCGGCTTCGAGGCCGACGCGACACCCTACGCCGAGCTCGATGCGGCGATGGCGCGATGAGCGTCGTGATCCGGGATGCGCCGGCGATCGTCGCCGCGCTCGAAGACCCCGCTCTCGTCCCGCCGCCGCGGCCGGGTGCCGGGGCCGCGCTGCAGTTGCGCGCGTCGATGGCGCGTTTCAGCGGTCCGGCGGATCATCCCGTGCGCCGGGCTGCGGTGGTGGGCGCAATCGAGCGGATCGATCCGGATGCGGCCGCTCGCGCCGCGGCGCGCCTCACGCACGCGCTGCTCGGGCGCGGGGAGGTCGATGCCGTCGCCGATATCGCCGCGGTCGTCCCGACGACGGCATTGGCGTCGTGCCTGCCCCTCGCCGACGGCCGGGCGCGGCCCAGCGGGGAAGAGGTCGTGGCGGCCGTCAGCGCCATGGTCGGGGTCATCGGCCACGGCGCGCGTGTCACGCCCGAGGCTGACGATGCCGTGTCGGACCTCGTCGCGCGACACGGCGTCGAAGGAGCTTCTGTGCTGTACCAGAACCACGACGCGACCGCCGCGCTGATCACGACACGGCTCGTGGCTGACGCGAGCGGCGGGCCCGCGGCATCCGCCGTTCCCCGCACGAAGCGTGTCGCGACGCCCGCGAACGGTGCGACAGCGGGTGAGGAAGTCATCCTCGAGATCGGGGCGGCGGGCCTGCCCTTCGGGGCGGGCCCGCACCGCTGCCCGGGGGAGCGGCTGGCAGAAGCCCTCGCGGACGCGGTGCTCGGGGCCATCTCGTCGGCCGGCTACGTTCCGGATCTCGATGCGGCCGAGTACGACTCCGACGGACGCCCGACACGGCTGCCGCTGCACCGCAACACCGCGCCGAGGTAGCCGCACTTGCGTCCGGCGCAAGAACCCTGGGACTTTCCATCGGGAGCCCCACTCCCGGTCAGGGGTGGATTCGGGCGCGAATAGAATCGATACGTGACCGACACGCTCTCCGACGCCCTGCCCCACCCCGACGACAGCGATCTTCCCACCGGCACGGTCGACGTGCTGCTGATCGGCGGCGGCATCATGAGCGCGACCCTCGGAACCCTGCTGCACGAGTTGCAGCCCGACCTCAAGATCGCGGTGTTCGAGCGGCTGAGCGACGTCGCCTTGGAGAGCTCGAACGCGTGGAACAACGCCGGCACCGGGCACGCCGCGCTCTGCGAACTGAACTACACGCCCGAAGGCGAAGACGGCTCCGTCGACCCCGCCAAGGCGATCTCGATCAACGAGCAGTTCCAGCAGAGCCGTCAGCTGTGGTCATCGCTCGTCGAGGCGGGCGTCCTCGACGCTCCGTCGACGTTCATCAACTCCACGCCGCACATGACCTTCGTGCGCGGTGAGAAGGATGTCGCATTCCTCAAGAAGCGCTACGAGGCGCTGAAGGACCAGCCCCTGTTCGCGGGCATCGAGTACAGCGACGACTCGCGTGTCATCAACCAGTGGGCGCCGCTGCTGATGCAGAAGCGCCGCAAGGGCGAGCCGTTCGCCGCCACTCGCGTGCCGGCGGGCACCGACGTCGACTTCGGCGCCTTGACCCGTCAGCTGTTCGCGCACCTCGCAGAGAACGGCGCCGACGTGCGCACCAACACCGAGGTGCGCAAGCTCAAGCGTCTTCCCGACGGCACATGGCGCGTGAAGTATCGCCGGACCCTCGGCCGGACTCCCGGTGAAATCCGCGCGAAGTTCGTGTTCGTCGGCGCCGGTGGATGGGCGCTCAAGCTGCTGCAGCGTTCGGGCATACCTGAGATCTCGGGGTACGGAGTGTTCCCGATCGGCGGCCAGTTCCTCAAGACCACCAACCCCGCGATCGTCGCGCAGCACAAGGCCAAGGTGTACTCGCAGGCGTCGGTGGGCGCGCCGCCGATGTCGGTGCCGCACCTCGACACGCGCGTCGTCGACGGCGAGGCATCCCTGCTGTTCGGTCCGTTCGCGACCTTCAGTCCGAAGTTCCTCAAGAACGGCTCGATGCTCGACATCGTGACGCAGGTCCGTGCGCACAATCTCGGCCCGATGCTGAAGGTCGCCGTCGACAACCCGAGCCTCATCACGTACCTCGTGGGCGAGCTGCTGAAGAACCACAAGAAGAAGGTCGACAGCCTGCGCACCTTCGTTCCGACCGCGAAGGACGGGGACTGGGAGCTCATCCAGGCCGGCCAGCGCGCACAGGTGATGAAGAAGGACCCCGAGAAGGGCGGCATCCTGCAGTTCGGCACCGAGGTGGTCACGGGTGCCGACGGCACCATCGCGGGACTGCTGGGTGCGTCGCCCGGCGCCTCGACGGCCGCGTCGATCATGCTGGGCCTGCTGAAGACCTGCTTCCCCGACCGCATCGGAGCGTGGGAGCCGCGACTGCGCGAACTGATCCCCAGCTACGGCGAGACCCTCAACGCGCGCCCCGACGCCGCGCAGGACGTGCTGTCCGAGACGGCCGACGCGCTCGCACTGACGGCGTAGACGCCCGTTCAGCTCCACGGTCGATGAGTCTGCACCTCCGATGAGGCTGTGGTCGCTTCATCCGTCGGTCCTGGACCGCGTCGCGCTCGTCGCGTGCTGGCGTGAGGGTCTGCTCGCCCAACGTGTGCTCACCGGCACCACACGCGGCTACACCCACCACCCCCAGCTGGAACGATTCCGCGCGGTCGATGACCCGCTCGACGCGATCGGGCACTACCTGATGCGCGTGCGCGCCGAGGCGACGGCGCGGGGGTACCGGTTCGACGCCTCACGAGTCCTGAGGACGGAGGCCCCGAATCCCGGCATTCCCGTTACCACCGGCCAGCTCGCCCTCGAGCTCGAGCACCTGCGGCGCAAGGTCGTCGTGCGCGATCCGCTGTGGCTGCCGCGGCTTCCGCAGGTCGCGCACGCGTCGCCGAGCCTGATCGAGGTGCCAGGCGGCGTCGAGTCCTGGGAGCGCGCTGCGCCGTAGACTCGCGGGGTGGCCAAGCTCTACTTCCGCTACGGAGCGATGAATTCCGGCAAGTCGACGTCGCTCCTGCAGGCCGCTTACAACTACGAGGAGCGGGGCCAGCACGTGCTGCTGGCCAAGCCCGAGATCGACACCAAGGGTGCCGAGCAGATCGACAGCCGACTGGGCATGAAACGCTCCGTCGACTTTCTGATCGGGCCCGACGACGATCTTCGGTCGCTGTTCGCCGAGCATCGTGCACGCGTGAAACGGGATGCCGCGGCCGCGCTCGTGCCCGAGTCCGACGAGCACGAGGTCGATGTCGCGTGCCTCCTCATCGACGAGGCGCAGTTCCTCACCCCCGAGCAGGTGGACGATCTGCTGCGGATCGTCGTGCTCGACGGCGTGCCGGTCCTCGCCTACGGCATCCGGACCGACTTCCAGACGCAGGCGTTCCCCGGATCAGCGCGCCTCATGGAACTCGCGCACAGCCTCGAGGAGCTCAAGACGATCTGCCGCTGCGGCCGCAAGGCGCTCTTCAACGCCCGTCTGGTCGGCGGACGCTTCGTCTTCGAAGGAGACCAGGTCGCCATCGACGAACTCAGCACCGAGCGGGTCACCTACGAGGCGCTGTGTGCCGAGGACTACCTGCGCGAGTCAGGCGGACGCCTGCGGTGACGAAGGCGCGATGGACCGACCCGCGGTCGGGTCGATCTGGGCCTGCGCTCTAGGCTGAAGGCATGCGTGTTCTCCTCGCCGGCGGTGCCGGATACATCGGTGCCCACACGGCCGTCGCCCTCGTCGAAGCCGGGCATGACGTCCTCGTCGTCGACGATCTGTCGAACTCGTCGGCTGAGGCCGTGGCCCGCGTGGAGCAGATCACCGGCGCTGCCGTCCCCCTGTTGAGCGCCGACGCACGCGACGTCGATGCGCTGACCGCATTCGTACGCGAGCACGCCCCCGTCGACGCGGTGATCCACCTCGCCGGCCTCAAAGCCGTCGGCGAATCCGTCGCGGAGCCGGTGCGCTACTACGACGTCAACCTCGGCTCTTCCCTGGCGATCCTCAAGGTGATGGCGGCCGAGGAGATCCCGACGATCGTGTTCTCGAGCTCGGCCACGGTGTACGGCGAGCCCGAGTCGCTGCCCTTGTCGGAGGAGTCGCCGACCGGTATCGACCTGGCGAATCCCTACGGCAAGACCAAGCGCATCATCGAAGAGATCCTGAAGGATGCCGCGGCCGCCGATCCGCGTCTGCGCGCGGTGAGCCTGCGGTACTTCAACCCGGTAGGCGCGCACCCCAGCGGTCTCATCGGCGAGGACCCTGCCGGCATCCCGAACAATCTCATGCCCTATGTCGCACGCGTCGCGGTCGGCACGCTCGATCGGGTGGGCGTGTTCGGCGACGATTACGACACCCCCGACGGCACCGGTCAGCGCGATTACATCCACGTCGTCGACCTCGCGGCAGGACACGTCGCGGCGCTCGAGCGGGCGCGTGAGGGCTACCAGGTATACAACCTCGGAACCGGCACTCCCGTGAGCGTGCTCGAGCTCATCGCCGCTTTCGAGCGGGCTTCGGGCAAGCAGATTCCGCGCGAGATCCTGCCGCGGCGAGCGGGAGACGTCGCGGCGTCATACTGCGACCCCTCCAAGGCGCAGCGCGACCTCGGCTGGACCGCGACCCGCACGATCGACGACGCGTGCCGCGATTCGTGGAACTGGCAGTCGAAGAACCCGAACGGCTACTCGACCGCCTGACCCACGCCGGTTCAGGCCGTCTCGGGCGCCTTCGTGCGCCGGCGGTGGGGGAGCGGCACGAGCATCGAGGTGGTGCGCTGGTACTCGGCGTACGCGGGGTACTTGGATGCCGTGATCGACTCCGTGAAGATCGTGGACCCGATGAAGAGAAGCGTCAGCAGGGCGGCTCCGACGATCGTCCAGTTGAGCCAGCTGCCGCCGTCGGCGACCAGCGCGACCGCGCCGATCGCGTAGAAGGCCCACCACTGCGCCTGCTCGAAGAAGAAGTTGGGATGCCGGCTGTACGCGAACAGTCCCGACGTGAGGAACCCCGGCTCGAGCGTCCCGCCGGCGGCCTTCTTGGCCTGATGGAACCTCCACTGCTGCTGATCGGCAACCGTCTCGCCCACCAGGAAGGCGGCGAACAGGGCGGCGAACGCGGCGTCCCAGCCGTTGAACGCGGTGGGATGCTGCCACGCGATGTACGCGGGCAGGCTGATGAGCAGAAGCAGGGCGTTCTGATACAGCACGATGAACAGCAGATTGAAGATCTGGAACTGCCACCGGGTCATGCGGGCTCGCAGAATCGCCCAGCGATAGTCCTCCATGCCGGTGTAGCCGCCCTTGCGGGCGAAGTTGTACGTGAGTCGCGCGCCCCACGCAGTCACGAGCACGGCCATCACGATCAGGCGGGTCGCGTCCTCACCGGCGACGAGTGCCGCGATCGCGAAGATCCACACGTAGACGACCGGCACGATCGACCACAGCCGGTCGACCCAGGACGTCTCGTTCGTGATCAGCGACGTGATCCAGCAGAAGGCGCTCGCAGCGCCCGCGACGATGAGGACGAGCACGAGTGGATCCATGTCGCCAGAGTAGCGTTTGATTGTGGTCAGACCACAGAGTATCGTGGTCAGACCACACATCGATGAGGAGAACCGTGGCCGAGAACCTGCCGGCGCCCGCAGTGGCCGCGTCGTCCGCGCGCGCCTGGCGCGTCGTGCTGGAGAAGATCGAGACCGATCTGCTCGACGGCGCCCTGCAGCCCGGCGACCGGCTGCCACCTGAACGGGAACTCGCCGCGACTCTCGGCGTCGGGCGCTCGAGCGTGCGCGAAGCGCTGCGCGTCCTCGAGGTGATGGGCCTCATCCGCACCGGTACCGGCTCGGGGCCGACATCCGGGGCGATCATCATCGCGACTCCGCGGGGCGGCATGTCGGCGCTGCTGCGCCTGCAGGTCGCCGCGCAGGGTTTTCCGCTCGACGATGTCGTGGCGACCCGTCTCGTGCTCGAGTCCGCGGTGGTCGAGGCGCTCGCCGCCGACCCCGATCGAGGTACGGCCGAGGCGCGTGCCGTGCTCGAGGCGATGGAATCGTCCGATCTCACACCGGCCGAGTTCCTGTCGCTGGACGCTCAACTGCACCTCGCGCTGGCCGAGGCATCCGGCAACGTCGTGATCGCGTCGACGATGGCGGGGCTTCGCACCGCGATCGAGTCGTACGTGCAGGCGGGAGCTGAGCGCATCACCGACTGGGATGCCACAGCCTCTCGACTACGGCAGGAGCACCGCGCGATCCTCGACGCCGTCGATGCCGGTGACGTCGACTGCGCCCGCAGCCTCGTGCGGGCCCACATCACCGGCTACTACGCACACGCGGGCCTGGCCCGCACCCAGATCTGAAACCGAAAGGCACCACCCATGGTCACGCGTCAGCTGCCCAAGCCCGCAGAGCTGCTCGAGCTCATGCAGTTCAAGAAGCCCGAGCTGAACGCCAAGAAGCGACGCCTCGAGTCGGCGCTCACGATCTACGACCTGCGCGCGATCGCCAAGCGCCGTACGCCCAAGGCGGCCTTCGACTACACCGACGGTGCCGCCGAGGGCGAGCTGTCGCTCGCGCGCGCCCGCCAGGCGTTCGAGGACGTCGAGTTCCACCCCAGCATCCTGCGTCCGGCCGAGCGCGTCGACATGTCGACCGAGATCCTGGGCGGTCCGTCGGCGCTGCCGTTCGGCATCGCACCCACCGGATTCACGCGGCTGATGCAGACCGAAGGGGAGAGCGCGGGCGCGGCCGCGGCCGGTGCCGCCGGCATCCCGTTCACGCTCTCGACGCTGGGCACGACCTCGATCGAGGACGTCAAGAAAGCGAACCCGAACGGGCGCAACTGGTTCCAACTGTACGTCATGCGCGATCGCGAGATCTCGTACGGCCTGGCCCGCCGCGCGGCAGAGGCCGGCTTCGACACGCTGCAGTTCACTGTCGACACGCCGGTCGCGGGCGCGCGCCTGCGCGACAAGCGCAACGGCTTCTCGATCCCTCCCCAGCTGACCCTCGGCACGATCATCAACGCGATTCCCCGGCCGTGGTGGTGGTACGACTTCCTCACGACGCCCAAGCTCGAGTTCGCGTCGCTGTCGACGACCGGCGGTACCGTCGGCGAGCTGCTCAACGCGGCGATGGATCCGACGATCAGCTACGACGACCTCGCGATCATCCGCGACATCTGGCCGGGCAAGATCGTCGTCAAGGGCGTGCAGAACGTCGAGGACTCGAAGCGGCTGATCGACGCCGGGGTCGACGGGATCATCCTGTCGAACCACGGCGGACGCCAGCTGGACCGCGCGCCGATCCCCTTCCGGCTGCTGCCCGAGGTCGTGCGCGAGGTCGGCAAGGACGCGACGGTCATGGTCGACACGGGCATCATGAACGGCGCCGACATCGTCGCCTCGATCGCGCTGGGCGCGAAGTTCACACTGATCGGCCGTGCCTACCTCTACGGCCTCATGGCCGGCGGGCGCGAGGGAGTCGACCGTACGATCGCGATTCTCCGCAGCGAGATCGAGCGCACGATGCAGCTGCTCGGAGTCGCGTCTCTCGCCGAGCTCGAGCCGAAGCACGTGACGCAGCTCACACGGCTCCTGCCGCTGGCCGGTGCTCCCGCAGAGGCTGCGGGCGGGGGAGCGCCGCGCGTACGGGCCGTATCGGGCCAGGCGGCACGGGCTCCGAAGGCCTCAGTGACGGCCAACGGCGTCGCTTCCGGTTCCACGAAGCCCACGGCCGCGCGCACCAAGGCTGCCGCGAAGGGTTGACCCGTTTCGTCTCGGCGACGAAGGCGGCAGCCTCCGCGACGACGGATGCCGCGGCATCGCGTTCCGCGAAGCCCGCTGCTTCGCGTGCCGAGGCCCGCGGCTCCGACCGGGCTTGCGCGGTGCACGAAGCATGGATCCGCCGCAATTCGCCTGCGCCGTGGTGTCTCTGGACAGCCCGCCGTCTTCCCGCTATGGGAACCGGCATTCGCTGCGCCCTGCTTCGGGCGCGGTTGCCGAAACCGGCAGCGCGAGCGCCAGATCAGCCGTCAGACGCGGACGGGGAGCGTGGGGATGAGCTGCTCGAGGTACGCGGCGGTGTCTTCCCAGCCCTCGACTGCGTGGCAGGCCACACCCATCGCGAGCACGGGGTAGTCGTTGCCGTCGGGGTCGAGGCGGTCGCCGACGAACAGCATGTCGTCGAGCGGGATGCCGGTCTGCTCCGACAGCTGGCGCATGCCGTAGGCCTTGTCGATGCCCTGCTCGGTGATGTCGACAGACGTCGAGCCGCCGGAGCGCACCTCGAGGTCGGGGAGGAGGGCGGCGACCGCGGCCCGGAGCGTGTTCTTCTTCTCACCCGTCGGATCCCACGCGCTCTTGGCCGATACGGGGGCCTTCTGGCCGAGGGCGGAGAAAGTGATCTGCGAGCCGCGGTCCTCGAGGATGTCGCCCCAGGTCTCGGACTCCCACAGGCCCAGGCGCCGCGCTTCGTCCTCGACGGCGGCCAGCGCGCGGGACTTCTGGTCGTCGGTCAGCGAGCGCTTGTAGATCGTGACGACGCCGTCTTCCGACAGTCGGTAGTACTGGGTGCCGCAGGTGGGCAGCAGGTGCATGCGCTCGAGAACGGCGGCCGAGGCATCCGGAAGCCGGTCGACGACCTGCGCGGTGAACTGGGCCAGCTGCCCACCCGAGATGATCGCGACCTCGACGCGCTCCGCCAGCGCGATCAGCAGCTCGCCGATGCGCGGATCGATCGGGCTCTTCGACGGCGCAAGCGTGTCGTCGAGATCGAACGCCACGAGGCGGGGAGGGATGCTGCCTGTCATCGTCTGGAATCCTTCGGTCATTCGATGCGAAAGGCTCCGCCGATGTGGCGGAGCCTCTCTGTGGTCGGGGTGACAGGATTTGAACCTGCGGCCTCTTCGTCCCGAACGAAGCGCGCTACCAAGCTGCGCCACACCCCGATGACAACCCCACGAGTCTACCTGATGCTGGGGCGTACTCCGAACCGGGATCGCCTCGTCGCGAGGAGCGATGCCCCCGCCGTGAGGAGGCCGATCGCGATGCCCGCCGGGCCGCGGAGCGCGTCGATGCTCGCTCCGGTGGCCGCGAGAGCCGGTGGTGAGGCGGTCGGGGATGCCGGGGGCGCGGCGAGCCGCGAGGTCTCGTTCTCGATCCCGCAGATGCCGGTGTGGACCGAGGCGCCCGTCGCATCGACCGCGTGCTCCTGCCAGTAGTACGTGCCGGGGAGGTCGATCGGGGGCGAAGTCACCGTGTAGCGCCCGATGGCCGTCACTGCGATCGGCTCGCTCTGCCACACCAGGTTCTCGGGCACGCAGGTGTCGGCCGCCGCGATGCCGTCGACGGCGCGGTAGAGCGCCGCGGTGACCTGGAGGCCGTCCGCGGGCACGCCACCGGCGACGTCGATGGTGTCGGTGATCGTGCCGCCCGTCGTTGCCGTGGCCTGCGCCGTCGTCGTGATCGCAGGGACGACGGCGACCTGGCTGCGCACGCCGAACCCCTCGGCCCACACATAGTCCGCCCCGGTGTGCGCTGACACCTCAGGCGATTGGTCCGCACCCCTGATCGTCCATACCGCCGTGTAGAAGCCGGGATCCGCCATGTCCCACGTGGAGGTCACCGTGTACGGCGCGTTCGGGCCGGTTGCGGCATCCGTCACGAGAGAAAGCTCGCCGATCGGCTCGCCGTCCGGCGCGATCGGCTGGCCCGGCACCGGCTCAGCATCCGTGCGGTACACGGTCGCGCTCGCCGCGACGGACAGGAATGAGCCGTCGTCGTCTCGCGGCCATTCTCCCGAGGCGAGCGCGAAGGTCACCTCGTCGACGTAGGCCCCGCCGGGCACGTAGCGGCTCGGGACGCGTGTCGAGATGGCGGGAGCGAACGGGGGGACGCGGGGCGCGGCGTCCGCTCCGGCCACCTCGAACTCGAGTAACCCCGCCGGACCGGCCGTGTCTTGTCCGCCGGGCGTCGTGAAATGGCGGACGGCGGCGGCATGGCCCGCCGAGAATCGGCCCGTCGCACTCACGGTGTAGGGGCGGCCCAGCGTGGTCGGCTGGGTCGTGATCGCGTACTCCGTGCCGGCCGTCACCCCTTCGCGGGTCGGTGCGCCCGTGTCGGCGAAGACCGCGCCGGTGAGGGTCAACGATCCATTGGCCGCCGTGGTCGCGTCGACCCTGACCGTGCCGGAGCGGTGGTTCGCGGCATCCGTAGTGAAAGCGACAGTTCCGCTCGCGGCGGCGACGCCGGCAGTGGTGTGGATCGCTTCGTCGTAGTAGGCGACGGCCCGTTCCTGCACGGCGCGACTGTGTTCGGGTGCCAAGGCCGAGAAGGTCCAGTGGATCGCACCCGCCAGGGAGTCGCCGGGGTAGCCGAACGCGTGGAGCGTCTCATCCCAGTTCGCGATCGCTTTCACCGCCCACCCGACCGCTGCCGCTTGGACGGGGTCGGAGGTCTGGCCGTACTTCGTGACGAGAAGATTGATGCGTGTGAGCTGTTCAGGGCTCAGACCGGCTGCGGAACCGCTGATGCCGTGATCTGTGCTTGCGCCGGTCGGCGCAGGCGCGCCCGGCGTGATGCAGTAGGTGTGCACGCCGTCGACGAGCATCGAGCCGTGCCAGCCGTATCTCGAGATCGGCGCCCACGTGCCGAACCCGGCTCCCTGGGTCGCCGCGTGCGCCGGCGCTGCCACCACGACTCCGCCGATGAGCACAGCGAGCAGGGCGGTGAGCGTCGTCAGCAGCGCGAGAACACGGCGGTGGAGCGGATGCAGGGGAGTGGCTTGTCGGATCGGCACGGCTCGATCCTGACCGCCGCCGACAACCCACCAAGAGCGATGCGAGCGATCTGTGGACGGCGCGCGCGAAACCGCTCCTGGGGAGGAGCGGACGCGGGTCGGCCCTATTCGCGGGCGGTGAGGGTGAGGAGGGATGCCTCGGGCCGGCACGCGAAGCGCACTGGCGCGTAGATCGAGTGCCCGAGACCCGCGCTGACGTTCAGCGGCACCGTGCGTGCGGAATGCGTCCACGTGCTGAGGCCACGTGCCTGCCGCAGGGGGATGTCGCAGTTGGCGACGAGCGCGCCGAAGCCCGGCACGCGCACCTGCCCGCCATGTGTGTGGCCGCCGAAGATGGCGTCCGCGCCGAGGTCCGTGAACGCATCGAGAACGCGCCGATAGGGCGCATGCGTGACGCCGATTGTGAGGTCCGCCGTGCGGTCGTTGCGCATGCCTTCGACGAGTTCTGGGAGGACTTCGAGTCGATCCCAGTCGCAGTGCGCGTCGCTGACACCGAACCCGTGGATGCGCAGGCCGCCGGCATCCACCGTACCCACCGCGTTGTTGAGGTCGATCCAGCCGAGCTCATCCCGGAGGTAGCCGTCGAGCGCGTCGGCGTCGAGCGGCTCTGTGGTCGGCCTGACATTCGAGGGGCCCATGAAGTACTTGAGCGGATTACGGGGCGACGGAGCCGTGTGGTCGTTCGAGCCATGAACGAAGACCCCGGGGACGCCCCGCAGCGGGTCGAACGCCGCGCGCAGGCCGCGCAGTCCCTCGGCGTGACCGAGGTTGTCGCCCGTGTTCACTACGAGGTCGGGCTGGAGCTCGGCGAGTGCCGCGATCCATCGCTGCTTGCGGCGCTGCCACGGCGCCATGTGCGCGTCGGAGAGATGCAGGACGCGGATGGGCGCGGAGCCGGCCGGAAGCACCGGCACCTCGTGGAAGCGCACGGTGAACAGGTAGCGCTCGATGCCGATGCCCCAGATCGCCGCGGCGGCGCCGATCGCCCCCACCGCGCCGAGCGCGGTGAGGGCGGTGCGTGAGCCGCCGGATGCTCGGGGCGGCACTAGTCGTCGTTGCCGTTGTTGCCGCGGCCGCCGCCCCCACCGCAGTTCGCAGAGGCGTAATCCACGGTGATGGCGGAGTTGCGGTTCACGACGGTTCCGGCTGCCGGGCTCGTGCCCGTCGCGCGTGGTTGAGCTGTGGCTGCATCCGGCGTGCAGGTGCCGTCGGTGACGTTCCCGAACCCGGCGCTGCGCAGGGCGCGCTTGGCGTCCTCGAGCGACTGCCCGCCGACATTGGGAACGGCCATGCCCTGCCCGTTGCTGGGGTTGATCGTCACCGCCGTGCCGCCCGCGACCTTCCCGGCGCCGGGACTCTGCGCGGCCACGAGACCTTCGGCCTGATCCGAGTCCACCGGCGCGCCGACGACGACATCAAAGCCGTTATCAGACAGGGTCTGAGACGCCTGGTCGACCGGCATACCGACCACGTTGGGCAGATCGACGGCCACCTGACGCGTGAGGTTGGCGTCGGCATCCGGGAATCGATCGCCGCCGTAGACGGCGTTCGCGGCCGCCTGGATCTGCTGGGCGATGGGGTAGCGGAGGTCGTTGGCTCGTCTGCGGTCAGTGTAGGTGCGGTCGAGGCGGACGGATCCGTTGGAGTTGCCGACCCAGACCGCGGTGGCGACCTTGGTGCTCGACTCGACCATCCACGTCTGCCAGTACTCGTGCGTTCCCGTCTTTCCGAGCACGGGTACACCGTCGCGCGGGCGCGCACTGCTTCCCGTGCCGCCGTTGTTCATCACACCCTGCAGGGCTGTGGCCGCGGTCGCCGCGACTGCGGGGTCGAGCACCTGCGTGCACGCGCGTTGCGGCTTGGGCAGCTCCGTCCCCTCGGAGTCGGTGACCTTGTCGATCACTTGCGGCTGACAGTAGATGCCGTTGTTCGCGACCGTGGCGTAGGCGCCGGCCATCGCGAGCGGCGAGACCGCGTCGGAACCGATGACGTTGTTCGCATTCGGCATCGTGATCGGCTCGCCGGTACCCTTCGTCACGCCCATCTTCGTGGCGACGTTGGCGATGTCGCAGAGGTCGAGCTGGGTCGCCATCGCGATGAAGCCCGAGTTCAGTGACTCACGCGTGAAGCGCATCGGCGTTCCGACGTAGCCGTTGCCGCTACCGAAGTTGTTCGGCTTCCAGTTGTCCTGGTTGACCCAGTCGCCGGTGCAGCTATTCGTCATCCGCTTCGGCGGGCGCACTGTGCCGTTGACGGTCTCATTCAGCGACTTGCCCTGCTCGAGCCAGTCGATCAGCGTGAACAGCTTGAACGTCGAGCCAACGGAGAAGCCGATGGATCCGCCGAACTGCCGGTCGCCGGCATAGACGATGCTCGAATAGTTGGGGTCGCCGGCATTGTCGCCGTCCTTGAAGACCGTGTTCTGCGCGATCGAGAGCACGCGGCCCGTCGTGGCCTCGACGCTCGTCGCAGCTGCACCGAACTGCATTCCGGGAATCGAGCTGGGTGCCCATTCGGCGACGCTGTCGCGGGCGGGGTTCTGGACGCGCCAATCCAGCGTCAAGTAGACGTTCAGACCGCCCTGACGCAGGTTCTTGATGCGCTCATCCGACGTCTCGCCGAAGGCGGGATCCCTCTCGAGCACCATACGCACGTACTGGCAGAAATACTCCGCGCCCGCAGCGTTCGCGCAACCGGTCTTCGGCTGCGTGATGTTGGGGGTGATCGGCTCGATCACCGCTGCGTCGTACTGCTCCTGCGTGATCTTGCCGTCATCGAGCATGCGGCTCAGCACGTAGAGCTGACGACCCTTGGTAGAGGTGTACCCGTCCGCGGCGGCAAGATACTGCTCCTGCGTGATCTTGCCGGCCTCGAGCATCGAGTCCAGCCCGGCCAGCTGCCCCGCACGCACGTCGTCGATCAGGCCGTCGGGGGCCTTGTTGAATGCTGTGCCGTCCTCTCCGAAGATCGAGCCGCCGGTCTTGTCGATGCGGTACGTGTTCGGGTTCTGCACGATACCTGCGAGCGTCGCCGCCTGCGCCACCGACAGCTCCGCCGCCGACACGCCGAAGTAGTAACGGGCCGCGGCGTCGATGCCGTATGTCGTGCCGCCGAAGTTGGCGATGTTCAGATAGCCGAGCAGGATGTCGTTCTTGGAGTACTTCTGCTCCAGCGAGATCGCGTAACGCATCTCCTGCAGCTTGCGCTGGATGCCCTCGGTGCCCTCAGCGGTCGTCGCGTCGGTCCAGCAGTCCAGCAGCGCCTGATCGCGGCTGACCTTCTCTACCGGCGCACCGCTCTCGTTCAGGACGGGCTCGCCCTTGTCGTCGACCTCGTACTCGGCCTCCGCGTTCTGCTCACACTTCTGGATGAGGATGTTCTTGACGTACTGCTGACTGATCGACGAGCCACCCTGGGTCTCGCCGCCGCCCTGCACGTTCGAGAGCACCGCGCGCGTCGTACCGATGAGGTCCACACCGCCGTGCTGGTAGTAGCGGGGGTCCTCACTGGAGAGGATCGCGTCGTAGACGACGGGAGCGATCTGGTCGAACTCGACGGGGGACCGGTTCTGGTCGTAGAACTTCGTCCACTCCTCGTACTGACCGGTGTCGTGGTTCATGGTCCACAGCGTCGTCGGAAGCATGAGCTTCTCGATCTCGAGCACGCTGGGCAGATTGTCGAACATCGTGATCGCCCGCTCGGCTGCGGTGCCGGTGATGGCGACAGCGGGGGTCACCGTCGCGGCGATGAGGACACCCGCGACTGCGCTGAGGCCGACGAGGCCGGCGAGACCGCCGAGCACACCGCTAGCCGTCCGATTCTTATCAGGCATAGGCTTGATCGTAAGGGAGATACCTGGGCGATTCCCTGACGGACGTGCGCCCGCCAAGGTGTTTCTCAGCTTCCATCCGCCCTATTCCGCGCGAGGATCCACGCCGATCCGAGCCCATCTCGAGGAGTCTCGATGACGACGTGGGAGTACCTCACCACGCCTTTGCTGATCCACAACACCGCCGCGATCCTCAACAACTGGGGCAAGCAGGGCTGGGAGCTCGTGCAGATCGTGCCCGGCCCCGAGGGCGGGCTGGTCGCGTACTTCAAGCGTCCGTCCGGCGGCGGGCAAGCGAACGCGGGACTGGATGCCGCAGCCCAGGCTGCGCAGCAGTTCGGCGAGGGCTGATCACCATGAGCGTGAGTGAGCGACTGGCCGAGCTCGGCATCCGTCTTCCTGATGTCGTGCCTCCCGTGGCTGCCTACGTCCCCGCGAAGGCACACGGCGATCTCGTCTACACGGCCGGACAGCTGCCGATGGTCTCGGGTGCCCTGCCCGCCACCGGCAAGGTCGGCGACGGCGAGGGTCTGGTGCCCGCGAGCGACGCCAAGGACTATGCGCGCCAGTGCGCGCTCAACGCCATCGCGGCGGCCGCAGCTGCCGCCGGCGGGGTGGACCGGCTCACGGGCGTGCTCAAGGTGACCGGGTTCGTGGCATCCGTTCCCGAGTTCACGGGGCAGCCCGGCGTGATCAACGGCGCCAGCGACGTACTGGGCGAGATCTTCGGCGACGCGGGCCGTCACGCGAGGTCGGCCGTCGGCGTGCCGGTGCTGCCGCTCGACGCCCCCGTCGAAGTCGAGGTCGTCTTCACCACCGCGTGAACCACGAAGAGAGCGGATGCCGCGCCCCAGGGGTCGCGGCATCCGCTCTCTCGTCTTCTACTTGACCTGCGCCGAGATCACGCTCATCACGGCGGTGTCGGCTAGCGTCGTCGTGTCGCCGACTTCGCGGCCCTCGGCGACGTCACGCAGCAGGCGGCGCATGATCTTGCCGGAGCGGGTCTTGGGCAGTTCGCCGACGATGTAGACGTCGCGGGGGCGGGCGATCGGGCCGATCTGCTCGCCGACCCACAGTCGCAGCGTGTTGGCGAGACCTTCCGCGGAGTTCTCGTTCAGGTACGACTGCTTGATGATGACGAAGGCGACGACGGCCTGACCGGTGGTCTCATCCGATGCGCCGACCACGGCGGCCTCGGCGGTCGCTTCGTGAGCGACGAGCGCCGACTCGATCTCGGTCGTCGACAGCCGGTGTCCCGACACGTTCATGACGTCGTCTACGCGGCCGAGGAACCACACGTCGCCGTCGTCGTCGAGGCGCGCGCCGTCGCCGGCGAAGTAGTAGCCCTGCGTGCGGAACTTGTCCCAGTAGGTCTCGACGAAGCGGTCGGGGTCGCCCCAGATGCCGCGCAGCATCGACGGCCACGGCTCGGTGACGACCAGCAGACCGCCGTTGCCGCTGCCCACGTGCGTGCCGTCCTCGTCGACCACGTCGATCGAGATGCCCGGAAGCGGCACCTGCGCCGAGCCCGGCTTGGTCTCGGTGACGCCCGGCAGAGCCGACACCATGATCGCGCCGGTCTCGGTCTGCCACCACGTGTCGACGATCGGAGCCGTCTTGCCGCCGATCACCTTGCGATACCACATCCACGCCTCGGGGTTGATGGGCTCGCCCACCGACCCGAGCAGCCGCAGCGACGACAGATCGAACTGCTTCGGCACCGAGCGGCCGATCTTCATGAAGGAGCGGATGGCCGTCGGGGCGGTGTAGAGGACGGTGACGCCGTACTTCTGGACGATCTCCCACCAGCGACCCGGGTGCGGGGTGTCGGGGGTGCCCTCGTACAGCACCTGCGTGGCGCCGTTGGCGAGTGGACCGTACGTGACATATGTGTGGCCGGTGATCCACCCGATGTCGGCGGTGCACCAGTACACGTCGGTCTCGGGGTGGATGTCGTGCACGATCTTGTTCGTGAACGCCGACTGGGTCAGGTAGCCGCCGGTGGTGTGCAGGATTCCCTTGGGCTTTCCGGTGGTGCCGGACGTGTAGAGGATGAACAGCGGGTTCTC
This sequence comes from Microbacterium sp. I2, assembly GCF_051364985.1. Taxonomy (NCBI): domain Bacteria; kingdom Bacillati; phylum Actinomycetota; class Actinomycetes; order Micrococcales; family Microbacteriaceae; genus Microbacterium; species Microbacterium sp. I2. The sequence continues at coordinate 476,875 of NZ_JBLWIH010000001.1, read as the reverse complement.
GGCGGGGAAGGCCTTCGCCTCATGATCGGCCGAGGCCTGCGGCACGACGTCGTGCCACCAGAGGTCGCGGCCGTCCGTCCAGTCGACCTCGTTCTCGCCGCGCTTGACGACGAGCACGTGCTCGACGGTCTCTTGCACGCCGGAGCCGTTGCGATCGCCCAGAGCCATATCGACGGCGGGCTTGAGCGGCGAGACCTTGCCCTTGCGGTAGCCGCCGTCCGCAGTGATGACGAGCTTGGCGCCGGCGTCGTCGATGCGCGCGCGCAGGCTGTCGGCCGAGAATCCACCGAACACGACCGAGTGGATCGCCCCGATGCGCACGACGGCCAGCATCGCGGCGACGGCCTCGGGGATCATCGGCATATAGATCGCGACGCGGTCTCCCTCGCCGATGCCCAGCCCCTGCAGCACGTTCGCCAGCCGCTTCACCTCATCGGTCAGCTCGGCGTAGGTGACGCGGCGCTCGTCGCCGGGCTCGCCCTCCCACAGCAGGGCGACGCGGTCGCCGTGGCCGGCCTCGACGTGGCGGTCCAGGCAGTTGAACGCGACGTTCAGCTCGCCGTCTGCGAACCACTGCGCGAAGGGCGGGTTCGACCAGTCGAGCACCTCGGTGAACGGCTTGTGCCAGTGGAGCGCTCGAGCCTGCTTCGCCCAGAACCCTTCGCGATCAGCGGATGCCTCGGCATACAGCTCCTCCGTGGCGATCGCGTTCGCGGCGAACTCGGGCGGCGGCGCGAAACGCCGGTCCTCGTTCAGGAGGTGGTCGATCTGGCTGGATGTCTGGTCGCTCATCTGAGCGCGCTCCTTTGCGGGCTGGCGGAGGGCCGGAGGGTGGCCGGCGAGTCTGTCACGAAATGTACCGACGGCGCCGACAGGCTCACTACCCCCGATAGTAGGTGGCGCCGTGTTGTTCGACTGGAGCGATATATCAGTGAGAATCCTCTCCTTTTCGCTCATTTTTGTTTTGTGAGGGAACCTGCCTCGCATATGCTGTCCCCCGGCCGAACATTCGATTCTGGCATTGCGGTACCCGACATCACCCCCCGACATCGGGTTCCGCGCACGGCGGCATCCCATTCCCCCCATGGGATGCCGCCTTTCTTTTGTGGGAGCGGTCCCGAGTGTGCATCGGCTCCTCCACAGGGGCACCTTGCGAAGCGTTCATCCACGGATCGCGGTGACAGCATGTCGCGCCTCGCGCCGCGCTCTTAGCGTCGGAGCATGTCCGCCCCCTTCGTCGTCCAGCCCCGTCCGGATGCGGTCGCACGGACAGACGCCCGCGAACCCATTCCGCCGGGTGTCCGCCGAGCCGACGCGCTGCCGGGCGAGATCCCGCTTCCGGCTCGGCTGCCGACGGCGTGGCTTCCGGAGCAGCGGGAGCCCGATGCTCGCCCGAGCCGGATGGCGACACCCGCCGCCGTTCCGGTGCCCCGGCATCCGGTGCTCCTTCCCCTGGCGCCATATCTGGACGACGGGGCAGTCACGGACCTCTTCATCAACGGATCGGCCGGACTCTTCGTCGATCGCGGCTCAGGAGCGCAAGCGGCCCCTGAGTGGCGTGCGACCGAGGACGACGTGCGCGATCTCGCCGTTGCGCTCATCGGAGCCGGCGGGCGCCATATCGACGACGCGTCGCCGTGCGTCGACGTCCGGCTGGAGGGTGGGATCAGGGTGCACGCGGTGCTGCCGCCGATCGCGGCCGGTGGCACGGCGATCTCGATCCGCGTTCCGCGGCTGACCGACGCCGGGCTCGCCGATCTGCAGGCGACCGGCATGTTCGACGGCGCCGTCCGGGCGATCCTCGACGACGCGATCGCGCGCCGGTCGAACCTGCTGGTGTCGGGTGCCGCCGGCGCGGGCAAGACGACGCTCCTGGCAGCGATGCTGGGAAAGGCGCCCCGGCACGAGCGCATCGTGACGATCGAGGACGTCGCCGAGCTGCGGATCGACCATCCGCACCACGTGCGACTCGAAGCACGTCAGCCGAACCTCGAGGGCGCGGGCGGCGTCGGACTTGCGCGGCTCGTGCGCGAAGCCCTGCGCATGCGTCCGGACCGGCTCGTGGTGGGGGAGTGCCGTGGCGAAGAGGTGCGCGAGCTGCTCTCTGCGCTCAACACGGGCCACGACGGCGGCGCCGGCACGGTCCACGCCAACGGGCTCGGCGACGTGGCGGCGCGGCTGGAGGCATTGGGTTCGCTCGCCGGCCTCGATGACTTCGCCCTCGCACGGCAGGTCGCCAGCGCGATCGATCTCGTGCTGCATGTCGAGCGCCGGACGGACGGCTCGCGCCGGATCGCGGGCATCGGCAGGCCCTCCGTAGACCAGCGGGGCCGACTCACGATCGAGGAGCGGCCATGCGACGCGCGGTGACGGGCGAGCCCGCGGGGCGCCCGGCCGCCGCGGGGAACTTGGCCGCCGAGACGGTGCTACGACTCGCCGTGCTGCTGCAGGCGGGTATTGCGCCGGCGCGGGCATGGGAGTATCTCGCGGATGCCGGCGACGCAAGCGCTCGGCGCGTGGTCGAGGCGATGGCGGCCGGGAAGCCGTTCGCTGCGGCGATCGCGGCGGCCGCGGATCCGGGAGTCGCGGCCGCTCGCGTGGCGGGGGCGTCCGGCACGGGCCGACGCCCGGGGGTGCGACTCCTCATCCCTCTCGGAGGCCTGCTCCCGCGTCGTGAGCGGCCGGCCGCGCGGGGCGACGCGGAAGCGTGGCGCGATATCGCCGCGGCGTGGCGCGTGGCCACCACCGTCGGCGCCCCGCTCGCCGAGAGCCTGCGCGGGCTCGCGTCGGCGCTGCGCGATGCGCGGGAGGCCGCGGACGACGTGCGGGTGGCGCTCGCGGAGCCAGCCGCGACCGCGCGTCTCATGGGTTGGCTGCCGCTCGTGGCCGTCGGCCTCGGTGCCGTGCTGGGCTTCGACACGTTCGGCGTGCTGCTCGGACAGCCGCTCGGGATCGTGTGCCTTCTCCTCGGGGCCGCCCTGATCGTCGCGGCGCAGCGGTGGAGCTCGCGCCTGGTCCGCCGTGCGCGGGCCGACGGCGCGGTGCCCGGACTGGAGGCCGAGCTGCTCGCGATCGCACTGAGCAGCGGTGTCTCGATCGACCGCGCGACGAGCATCGTGCGGCAGGCGGGGGTCGTCGGCGACGGCGGTGCCGATGTGCTCGCGCTATCCCGGTCGGCCGGCATCCCCGCCGTCGAGCTGCTGCGAGCGTCGGCAGCGCACGCCCGGCACCGGGCTCGGGTCGACGGCAGGCTTCGGGCCGCGCGGTTGTCGACGCGCCTGCTGATCCCGCTCGGTGTGTGCACTCTCCCCGCGTTCCTGCTGCTGGGCGTTGCGCCGATGCTCCTCAGCGTCATGTCGGCCGTACCTCTTTCTTCATGACGCCGGTACGAGCGCTGCCGCGCCGGCCTGACCCAGCCCACGAGACCACGGCGGACAGACACCCGCCGTCCCGCACGTGCCCCTGATCCGAATGGAGATCCCATGTCCCACCCCGTCCGACCCCCCTCGCTCCCGCGCCTCACCCGCCGCCGCGCCGCCAAGCTGTTCGCGACGCCTCGCGCCGGCGGACCCGACGACACCGGAGCGGCCACCGCCGAATACGCGATCGCGACGATGGCCGCTGTGGCCTTCGCCGGGCTGCTCGTCGTGATCATGCGCTCCGATGAGGTCCGCGGCATCCTCACCGACCTCGTGCGCCGCGCCCTCACGGTGGCATGATGCGGCCGCGGCTGGGCGGCGACCGCGGGTCGGTCGTCGCCGAGTTCGCGGTCGCCCTGCCCGCGGTCGTGCTGGTGCTGGTGGTGGGCGTCGGGGCGCTTACGGCCGGGTCCCGACACGTGCGCCTGCAGGATGCGGTGGCAGATGCCGCGCGCCTGAGCGCGCGCGGCGAACCGGCAGGGCGGGTGCATGCTGCGGTCTCGGCGGCCGTCCCCGGAGCCACGGCCGAGATCACTGAGCGCGGTGACCTCGTCTGCGTGACGGCATCCACTCCCTCCCTCCTGGGATTGCGCCTCACAGCCGACGGGTGCGCGCTGGCCGGGGGCCTGTGATGGCGGGCGTCGTCGCCGCGGCCGGGCTCGTCGCCGGCGTCGCCCTGCTGACAGTCGGTCTGTCGGCGGCCGGATCAGCCGCGGTCGTCGGCCAGCGCCTCGCCTCAGCCGCCGACGCCGCGGCGCTCGCCGCCGCCGACACCGCATCCGGCGCTTCGACCGGCACCCCGTGCGAGCGTGCGGCGGAGCTGGCGGGAACGTTCGGCGCCCGCATCGCGTTGTGCGAAGTGGAAGGGCTCATCGCCACGGTCACGGTCGTCACCCGACTCGGCCCGATCGAGGCGACGGCGTCGGCGCGGGCCGGGCCGCCGTCGTGAACGCAGTCTCACAGCGACCACACCGGCGACCGACGTGTATGGTTTGCGTCGAAGAAAGGACGCCCCCACGTGTCAAAGGCAGCGTCACAAGGCAAGAAGCTCGTCATCGTCGAGTCCCCGACGAAGATGAGGTCGATCCAGGGCTATCTCGGCGACGGCTACGAGGTGCTCAGCTCGGTCGGCCACATCCGCGATCTCGCGGACAAGCGCGATATCCCGGCCGACAAGAAGCAGGCCTACGGGAAGTACTCGATCGACATCGAGAACGGCTTCGACCCCTACTACGTCGAGAGCGAGCGCGGCAAGAAGACCGTCGCCGAGCTCAAGCGCGCCCTCAAGGGCGCTGACGAACTCCTGCTCGCGACGGATGAGGACCGCGAGGGCGAGGCCATCGCGTGGCACCTTCTCCAGACGTTGAAGCCCAAGGTGCCCGTCAAGCGCATGGTGTTCCACGAGATCACCAAGGACGCCATCCGGGCCGCCGTCGGCAACACTCGCGAGCTCGATCTGGCTCTCGTCGACGCGCAGGAGACCCGGCGCATCCTCGACCGGCTCTACGGCTGGGACGTGAGCCCCGTCCTGTGGTTCAAGGTGCAGCAGGGCACGTCGGCCGGCCGCGTGCAGTCCGCCGCCACCCGGCTCGTCGTCGACCGTGAGCGCGAGCGCATGGCGTTCGTCTCAGCGTCGTACTGGGACATCGAGGCGCTCGCCGCCCCGAACCGGCCGCAGGGCATCGACGAGGCTTTCGCCACCCGCCTGGCCCGAGTCGACGGTGCATCCCTGGCCCGCGGCACGGACTTCGACGACCGCGGCGAGCTGAAGAAGGCCGTGCTCGTCCTCGACGAGGCCCAGGTGCGCGAACTCGCGACCGCCATCGAGGCTGCGGGCGAGGCATCCGTCTCGGCGCTCGAATCCAAGCCCGGCACGCGCAGCCCCAAGCCCCCGTTCACGACCTCCACGCTCCAGCAGGAGGCCGGACGCAAGCTCTCGATGAGCGCGAAGCACGCGATGAGCGTGGCGCAGCGGCTCTACGAGAAGGGCTTCATCACCTATATGCGCACCGACTCGACGGCGCTGAGCACGCAGGCCGTGCACGCGGCCCGAGAGCAGGCCGTCGCGATGTACGGCGACAAGGCGGTGCCGCCGAACCCCCGCACGTACCGCAACAACAGCAAGAACGCGCAGGAGGCGCACGAGGCGATCCGGCCGTCCGGCGAGACCTTCCGCACCCCGGCCGACGTGTCGAACGAACTCGACCGCGACGAGCTGCGCCTGTACGACCTCATCTGGAAGCGCACGATGGCCAGCCAGATGTCGGACGCCAAGTACGAGACGACCACCGTGACCCTCGCGGTGAACGCGGGCGGCCGCCGCGTCGAGTTCACGGCCTCCGGAACCGTCTACACGTTCAAGGGCTTCCTCGAGGCGTATGAAGAGGGCCGGGACGAGAAGCGCGGCGACTCCGACAAGGCCGACGACCAGTCGCTGCCGACGATGGCGGTCGGCGACGTGCTGCGCCTGAAGGACGTCGAGCCGAAGGGCCACTCGACGAGCCCCAAGCCGCGTTACACCGAGGCGAGCCTGGTCAAGGCGCTGGAAGAGAAGGGCATCGGACGCCCGTCGACGTTCGCGAGCATCATCGACGTGATCCTCAACCGCGGCTACGTCACGAAGCGAGGCCAGGCGCTCATCCCGAGTTGGCTGGCGTTCAGCGTCGTGCGACTGCTCGAGCAGCACTTCGCCGACCTCGTCGACTACGACTTCACCGCCGCTCTCGAGGACGACCTCGACGCGATCGCCCGCGGCGAGCAGAAGCGCGAGGACTGGCTCAAGGAGTTCTACTTCGGCTCCGACCAGCAGGTGGGCCTGCGCAACATCGTCGACAACCTCGGCGAGATCGACGCGCGGGCGCTGAACTCCACCCCGATCGGCGACGTCGCGACGCTGCGCTTCGGCAAGTACGGGCCGTACCTCGAGGTGGCCGACAAGGAGAATCCGGATGCGGAGCCGCGGCGCGTCAACATCCCCGAGGACCTCGCTCCCGATGAACTGACCCCCGAGCGCGCGCAGGAGCTCATCGACGCGCCCGTCGCGGGCGACCGGGTTCTCGGCGAGAACCCGGCCAACGGCAAGCTCGTGGTCGTCAAGGACGGCCGCTTCGGACCGTACGTGCAAGAGACGGATCCGCCCGCGGAAGAGGCGGTCGACGAGGCCACCGGCGAAGTCGTGCCTGTGGAGCCCGAGCCTGAGGCGGCCGCACCGAAGAAGCGCGCCGCGAAGAAGGCGCCCGCCGCGCCGAAGCCCCGCACCGCGTCGCTGTTCAAGTCGATGTCGGTCGACACCCTCGACCTCGAGACGGCCCTGCGCCTGCTCGACCTTCCGCGGGTCGTGGGCGCCGACCCCGAGACCGGTGCCGAGATCACAGCGCAGAACGGCCGCTACGGTCCGTACCTCAAGAAGGGCACGGACTCGCGCACGCTGCAGAGCGAGCAGCAGATCTTCGACATCACGCTCGACGAGGCGCTCGCGATCTACGCGCAGCCCAAGTACGGCGCGCGCGGCGCGAGCTCGGCGCTGAAGGAGTTCGAGAACGACCCGACCAGCGGCAAGCCGATCAAGCTGAAGGACGGCCGCTTCGGCCCGTACGTGACCGACGGCGAGACCAACGCCACGATCCCGCGCGGTGAAGAGGCGACCGAGGTCACCTTCGAACGGGCCGTGCAGCTGCTGGCCGACAAGCGCGCAAAGGGGCCGGTCAAGCGTCCCGCACGCAAGACCGCGGCCCGCAAACCCGCGGCGAAGAAGTGACCGGGACCGCCCCGCAATCCGATCGGCCAGGTCCGGGGATCTTCGTCACGTTCGAGGGCGGCGACGGCGTGGGCAAGACGACGCAGGCGAGTCTGCTCGAGACGTGGCTGACGGATGCCGGACGCACGGTCGTGCGCACGCGCGAACCGGGCGGCACCGAGGTGGGCGTGCTGATCCGCGACATCGTGCTGCACCACCGCGGCGAGGTGTCGCCGCACGCGGAGGCCCTGCTCTACGCGGCGGACCGCGCGCACCACATCGAGACGGTCGTGCGTCCCGCGCTCGCGCGCGGCGACGTCGTGATCCAGGACCGCTACCTCGACTCGTCGGTGGCGTACCAGGGCGCGGGGCGCGTGCTGGGCCGAGACGAGGTCCGCCAGCTGTCGCTGTGGGCGACCGAGGGGCTGCTGCCCGATCTGACGGTGCTGCTCGACCTCGACCCGGTGACCGCCCGCGCACGCCTCGACGCCGACGACAAGCCGTTCGACCGGCTCGAGGCCGAGAAGGAGTCGTTCCACGCCCGCGTGCGCGAGGAATTCCTGGCCCTCGCCGCGGCCGAGCCGGCGCGTTTCCTCGTGCTTGACGCTGCCCAGGCTCCGGCCGAGCTCGCGGCCGCCGTGCGGGACCGGGTAGCGGCCCTGCTCGCCTGAGCTCCCGCGTCACGTACGCGCCGAACCCTCGGTACACGCCGAACCCTCGGCACGCGCCGAACCGTGGACACGCGCCGAACCGTCGCGAATTGCCGTTCCGGCGGTGTTCGAGCGGCCATTTGCGACGGCTCGCGGCCGGGGGAAGCGACGGCGGTCCTGGCGCCGATCGTCGGCACGCGCCGAACCCTCGGCACGCGCCGAACCCTCGGCACGCGCCGAACCGTCGCGAATTGCCGTTCCGGCGGTGTTCGAGCGGCCACTTGCGACGGCTCGCGGTGGTGGCGGGGCGGGGAGGGCGCGCGGATGAGGACGCGGGCGCGACACGGGCGTGACGCGGGCGTCTGGGCCCGCGGTTAGGCTGGGCGACATGGATCCGGTCGCTGTCGCTGAGGCCTCGGGCGCGGCGATCGAGGCCGACGCCCTGCCGTGGGGCGCCGTGTGGGGGCAGGACGAGGCGGTCGCGACGCTGCGGGATGCGGCATCCGATCCGGCATCACTCACCCACGCGTGGCTCATCACCGGCCCGCCCGGCTCTGGTCGCTCCACACTCGCTTATGCCTTCGCTGCGGCGCTCATCGCCGACCCGGCCGACGGCGCCGGCACGGCCCAGACCATGCGTCAGGTGCTCGCGGGCACGCACCCCGACCTGACGGCGCTGCGCACGGAGGGCGTGATCATCTCGATCAAGGACGCCCGCGCCCTCGTCGAGCGGTCGTACTTCTCGCCCTCTCTGGGCCGGTACCGCGTGATCGTCATGGAAGACGCCGACCGCATGGCCGAGCGCACGTCGAACGTTCTGCTCAAGGCGCTCGAAGAGCCGCCCGAACGCACCGTGTGGGTGCTGTGCGCCCCGAGCGACGCCGACCTGCTGCCCACGATCCGCTCGCGGGTGCGCACGCTGCGCCTGCGCGAGCCCGACGTCGACGACGTCGCGAGGCTCATCGTGCAGCGCACCGGGGCAGACCCGGCCGTCGCCGAGCAGTCCGCTCGTCATGCGCAGCGTCATATCGGCATGGCGCAGAGACTGGCGACGGATGCCGCGGCCCGCGCCAGGCGGGACGCCACACTGCGCGCCGTCCTCGGGGTGCGCGGCGTGGGCGATGCCGTCGAGGTCGCCGGCGCGATCGTGGCGGCGGCGACCGAGGACGCCAAGGCCCTCACCGCGGAGCGCGACGAGGCCGAGCGGTCGAGCCTGCTCCACACCCTCGGGATCGCCGAGGGGGCGGCCGTACCCCCCGCGGTGCGCTCGCAGCTGTCCGCGCTCGAGGACGACCAGAAGCGGCGCGCCACGCGCAGCCTGCGCGACGGCATCGACCGCGTGCTCACGGACCTCGAATCGATGTTCCGCGACGTCCTCATGCTGCAGTTCGGCCGCGACGACACGATCATCAACCGTGAGCTCGAGGCCGACCTGCGTGCACTCGCCGCGGCGTGGAGCCCCGAGCGCACCCTCACCGTCGTCGACCGCATCGGCGAGACGCGCGAGAACGTCGAACTCAACGCCGCACCCATCCTCGCGCTCGAGAGCATGCTCATCACCGTCGCCAGCGGAAGGACCCCGTGAACCCGACCCGTCCTCGCCGAAACACCCGTGCCCGCCGATTCGGGCGACTCGGTGCGCTCATCGCGGGCCTCGCCGCGGCATCCCTCGTCCTGAGCGGGTGCCTGTACACGTTGATCCCCGAATCCGCCCCGCGGCCGACGAGCAGCAAGTCCCCGCAGACCGACGGCGTGACCGCCGAGCTGCTGCCCTTCTACGAGCAGCGCCTGGACTGGACGGAGTGCGGCGGCTTCGACTGCACGACGGTGAGGGCACCGCTGGACTGGGCCGACCCCGGTGCCGGCGAGATCGAGCTCTCGGTCATCCGCAGCCGCGCCGAGGGGACCGGCGAGCCGATCGGCTCGCTCCTCACCAACCCGGGCGGACCAGGCGCGAGCGGCGTCGGGCTGATCCGCGACTCGCTGTCGTTCGCCGTCGGCGATGCGGTGCGGGAGCGCTTCGACGTCATCGGGTTCGACCCGCGCGGTGTCGGCGAGTCCACGGCCGTGCACTGCTACGACGCGCCTGACATGGACGCGTATCTGTTCGACATCCCTGAGGGTGAGCGGGGGACGGATACCTGGGCCGGCGAGCTGCTCGACGGTCACGCCGACTTCGCCGAGGCCTGCGACGCCGGCAGCGACGGGATCCTGCCCTACATCACGACGGAGAACGCCGCGCGTGACATGGACCTGTTGCGGGCCGTCCTGGGCGATGCGCAGCTGAACTATCTCGGCTATTCCTACGGCACCTTCCTCGGCGCGACGTACGCGAAGCTGTACCCCGAGCGGGTCGGCCGCCTCGTGCTCGACGGCGCGATCGACCCGGCGGTACCCGGCCTCGACGTCGGCATCACGCAGGGCATCGGCTTCGAATCCGCGCTGCGGGCGTATATGGCTTCCTGCCTGGAGGACGACGAATGTCCGTTCCGCGGGTCGGTCGATGACGCCATGGCCGACCTCGGCACGCTCTTGGCCTCGGTGGACCGCGACCCCATCGCGAACGCCGACGGTCGCATGCTCGGCGCGGATGCGCTCATGACCGCCATCATCTCGGCCCTGTACTCGCAGGACAGCTGGAGCTTCCTGACCGCCGCGCTCACGGATGTGCTCGCCGGCGACCCGGCCGTGGCGTTCCAGCTCGCCGACTTCTACTACAACCGCAAGGACGGCGTCTACCTCGACAACTCGACCGAGGCGTTCCGTGCGTACAACTGCATGGACTACCCGCTGGATTCGACCCCCGAGCAGGAGGCCGCGGCCGAGGCGTTGCTCGCTGCCGAGGCGCCCACGGTCGCGCCGTACTGGATCGGGCCCGACCCGTGCGAGGTGTGGCCGTACCCGGCCACCGGCGTGCGCGAGCCCATCGCGGCCGAGGGCGCGGCGCCCATCGTCGTGGTCGGCACCACCAACGACCCCGCCACGCCGTACGAGTGGTCGGTGTCGCTCGCGGAGCAGCTCGCGTCGGGGGTCCTCGTCACGCGTGTCGGCGAGGGGCACACCGGCTACAACAAGGGCAACGCGTGCGTCGATGGCGCGGTCGAGTCCTACCTGATCGACGGCACCGTGCCCGAGGACGGCCTGCGCTGCGAGTAGCCATGACGAAGGAGAGGACGGATGCCGCGGCATCCGTCCTCTCGTCTGTCCGATGATCAGCGGCGCAGCACGCGACGCGCGAGCGCGTTGCCGAGGAACTGCACGGCCTGCACGAGCACGATGATCACGAGGACCGCTGCCCACGTGACCCACGGGTTGAACTGCTTGAAGCCGTAGACGATCGCGAACTCGCCGAGCCCGCCCGCCGCGACGGCACCGGCGATCGCGGTCATGTCGACCAGTGCGACGACGATGAACGTGTAGCCGAGGATCAGCGGGCCCAGGGCCTCGCGGGGGAGCAGCCGGAAGAGGATGCGGGTGCGGCTCGCGCCGGTGGCGCGCGCGGCCTCGATGACACCGGGCCGCACGGTGAGCAGGTTCTGCTCGACGATGCGGCTGATGGCGAACAGCGAGGCGATCGTGATGGCGAAGATGCCGAACTCCGGGCCGATTCCGGGGATGCCGAGACCGCGCGCGAGCGGCTGGACCGCGGCGAGCAGGATCACGAACGGGATCGGACGGAAGAAGTTGACGACGACGTTCAGCACGGCGAACAGCACCCGGTTCGGGAACAGACTGCCGGAGCGCGTGGCATAGAGGGCGAGTCCGACCAGGAGGCCTCCGAGACCACCGAGCAGCAGGCTGAACGAGACGACGTACAGAGTCTCGGTCGTGGCCGCCCACAGCTCCGGCAGCAGGTCGACGAGCCTATCCACGGACGTCCTCCTCGTTCAGCGGAGCGAACGCCGAGGCCGCTTCGATGGCCTGTTGGACGGCATCCGCCTCTCCCGTCAGCGCCAGAGTGAGATGCCCGAAGACGCGCCCGCGGATGTCGTTGATCCCGCCGTGGATCAGCTCGAATCGCACACCGTGAGACGACAGCGTCGCGAAGATGTCGCCCTGGGTGACGTCGCCGTCCCGGACGGTGAAGGTGACGATCCGGCCGGGGTGCCGGTCGTGCAGCGTGCGCAGCTGCTCGCCGGCCGGCACGTCCTCGATGATGCTCGCGACGAAACGGCGCGTGGCGGCGTGCTGCGGGGCCGACAGCACGTCGAACACCCCGCCGCTCTCGATGACGCGGCCGCTCTCCATGACGATGACCCGGTCGGCGAGGGTGCGGATGACATCCATCTCGTGGGTGATGACGAGGATCGTGATGCCCAGCTCCTGGTTGACGCGCTTCAGGAGGGTCAGCACCTCCTGCGTCGTGTCGGGATCCAGCGCACTCGTCGCCTCGTCCGCCAGCAGGATGCGGGGGCTCGTGGCGAGCGCTCGCGCGATGCCGACGCGCTGCTTCTGCCCGCCGGACAACTGCTCGGGGTAGCTGCGCGCCTTGTCGGCGAGCCCGACGAAGCTGAGCAGCTCGTCGACGCGCGCCGCGATCTCGGCGCGAGGGCGCCCGGTGACCTCGAGCGGGTAGGCGACGTTTCCCGCGGCCGTGCGCGAGTCGAACAGGTTGAACTGCTGGAAGATCATGCCGATGTCACCGCGCAGAGCCCGCAGCTCTCGTTCGCGCAGCCCCGTGATGTCGACGCCGTCGATCTCGACGGTGCCCGCCGTCGGCGTCTCGAGGGCGTTGACGAGGCGCAGCACGGTGCTCTTGCCGGCGCCGGAGTAGCCGACGACGCCGCAGACTTCGCCGGCCTGCACCGACAGCGACACGTCGTCGACGGCGATGACGGGGTCGGCGCCCTTCGCGGGCGGGGGATAGACCTTGCTGACGCCGGTGAGGCGGATGAGGCTCATGCTGCTGCTCCTCGGGCAGGACGCACGAGTGCGGCCCGATCGCGTGAGTCGCCGACCGGGCCGCACACGAGCGGGATCACTGGTGGTCGCGAGTGGCTTCCTCGACCTCGGCGAGCGAGGCGACGAGGTCCTCGACCGGAGTCTGGACGAGAACGGCGGTCCCCCCGGACGCCTCGACCACGCCATCGAGGATCTCCTGGGTCTCCTGATAGATCTCGACGAGCTTGAGGTAGGTGGGGTTGTCGGCGTCCTCGGCCTTCGCGGCGAAGATGTTGATGTACGGGATCGCCGCGGGGTCGGCGGGGTCGTCCTGCGCGATCGCGTCGTCAGCGGTCAGTCCCGCGTCGGCGAGGAAGTCGTTGTTGACGATCGCGGCCGCCACATCGGGCAGCGACGTCGCGGTGAACGAGGCCTCGAGAGCCTCGACCTCGACCTTCGACTCCGGAAGCACGTCGGCCACCGTGGAGAAGATCGAGCCGCCGTCCGCCAGTTCGATGAGGCCCGCCGACTGCAGGACGAGGAGGCCCCGAGCCTGGTTGGACTCGTCGTTCGGCACGGCGACGGTCGAGCCCTCGGGGATGTCGTCGACCGACTCGTACTGCGTCGAGTACAGGCCGAGCGGGTAGATCGCCGTGGAGCCGATGGGCTGCAGATCGTCGTCGCTCAGGACGTTGTACGTCGCGAGGTAGATGACGTGCTGGAACTGGTTGAGGTCGAGCTCGCCGGCCGACAGAGCGGGGTTCGGCTGCGTGTACTCGGTGAAGTTCACGATCTCGACCTCGATGCCTTCGTCGGCGGCCGTCTCGGTGAACGTCTCCCAGTACGCGTCGCCGGAGTTGACGACGCCGATGCGCACGACCTCGCCGGATTCCGAGCCCGCTTCGGCGTTGCCGCCGGCGCACCCGGCGAGCATGAGGGCAAGGGGGAGGGCGAGGGCGGCGGCGGATACGAACTTCTTGGACATGTCTGCTCCTGTGGATCGATGGCCCGGCGACGGTGGGCGGTCGACCGCCGGCGCGATCCTCGGACCGCGCTCGCTGCATCGCGGACCGGATACGAACCTATGACCGCCGGCGAACGGCTCCGAATTCGCACGTAACACGTCGACACCGAGTCCCGTCGCGGCAGAGACGGCGTCCGCGGTCGCGTGCTGTCCTGTCGCGGTTCGCGAGCGCCTTCGCGAGCCTGTAAGATCGTTGATCGTGCATCGCGCAAGCGAAGCGCGCCACCTTAGCTCAGTCGGCAGAGCGATTCACTCGTAATGAATAGGTCAAGGGTTCGATTCCCTTAGGTGGCTCTGAACCGGAAGCGGCCGCGCAGTTCTCAGGGACGGCAGCGTGGCCGTTTTCCGTATCGCAAGGACGGTGGTGAACGGTGCCGGAGCACGCGATCGATGCCATCGCCGAGATCTTCTCGTGGGTCGGCTTCGGCCTGGGCGCTCTCGTCGCCGGCATCGCCCTGGTGATGTACCTGCTCGACGGCACGTGGGTCCCCACGCGCGCCGTGGTGGAGGAGGCCGAGCACGGCCACATCGTGCGCTGGTTCGACGAGGACGGCGGCGTGAACGAATCGGGCCTCACTCACGAGCAGGAGCTCGCGATCGGCCAGAAGGACATGGCCGATGTCTTCTACCGGCGCGGAGCCCGCAACCGTATGCGCCTGACGCAGGGATCGCCCGCCGTGCGTGCGGTGGCGCTGCTCGCCGGTGGTCTCATCGCTGTCGGCGCGCTCTCGCTCGCCGTGTCGCTCATCCTGCTCTTCCTGCGCGGCTGAGCCGGGCTCACGCGAGCGCGAGCATGCCGCCCGCCAGCAGGGCGAGCGCGAGGCCCGCCCATTGGACCGGGGCGACGCGTTCGCGCAGGACGATCGCCGCCAGGAGGATCGTCCCTGCCGGGTACAGGGCTGTCAGCGCCGACACGATCGACAGCTCGCCCGCTCGCAGCGCGACCAGCATGAGAGCGTTGGCCGCGGCATCCGCCACCCCGCACACGATCGCGAGCCACCACGCCTGCCGAGTGCTGACACGGGTTCCGGATGCCGCAGTCCAGGCGCTCGTCGGATCGTCAGCGTGCTCGAGATCCGCGTGGCCGGTCGGCGTCGCACCGAGGCGTGGCCCGGCGACGTCGAACACCGACCGCGCGCGGGCGCCGCGCCGCAGGGCTGCGAGGGCCAGAACCCCCACGACGATCGCGGTGACGACACTGCTCGTCGCCCGGCTCGTCACGAGCGGGATGAGGCCGCTGCCCTGGCTCGTCTGGTCGATCACGATGAGGAATGCGCCGATCGCGATTCCGGCGCCGACCGCCATGACCACACCCCTGAGCTGCGGCCGGACCACGGCCTCGCCCGGCAGGAAGCCCACGAGCACGACGGCCACCAGTGCCACGCCGAGGCCGGCGTAGCCGATCGGCGCGAGCGCCTCGCCGTTGACCAGCAGCCCCCACAGCATCGGGGCGATCGCCGAGACGACCGCTGTCAGCGGCGAGAGGATGCTCATCGGCCCGATCGCGAGGCAGGCATACAGCAAGGCCACCGCCACCACGCCGATCACGCCCGCGAGTGCGCCCCATGCCACATCGTGCGGGGTCCAGACGCCACCGAGGAATGGCTGCGTCACCGCGAGCGCGACGAGGCCCGACAGGGCGGCCACCGCGGTCACGACGATCGAGCGCAGGCGGGTGGCGGCGCGTCCGCCGAAGAAGTCGGCAGAGCCGTAGACGAGGGCGCCGAGG
Source organism: Microbacterium sp. I2 (assembly GCF_051364985.1). Classification (NCBI taxonomy): domain Bacteria; kingdom Bacillati; phylum Actinomycetota; class Actinomycetes; order Micrococcales; family Microbacteriaceae; genus Microbacterium; species Microbacterium sp. I2. The sequence goes on along the minus strand of NZ_JBLWIH010000001.1, from coordinate 461,436 downwards.
AGTGCGAGTGCCGCAGAGATCATCGTGCGTCAGCCTAGGGTGTCGCCGCACCAGCTATCGCTAGATAAGCTAGCAATATGACGCCGCCCCATCACGCCCGCCGTGGGCCTTCCCGCTGGCTCCGGATCGGCATTCCCGCGCTCCTTGTCCTGGTCTGGCTGTCGGTGGGTTCGATCGGCGGACCGTATTTCGGAAAAGTCGACGAGGTCTCGACGAACGACCGCTCATCGTTCCTCCCCGAGAACGCCGACGCGACGCGCGCGGGGGAGCGCCTCGCCGACTTCCAGGGCGAGGAGAGCATCCCGGCCGTCGTCGTCGTGACCGGTGAGGGAGAGCTGTCGGAGTCGGACGCCGCCGACGTGCAGACGCTCGCCGACGACATCGCAGAGCTCGACGGCGTCCACGACGATGTCTCGCCGCCGGTCGCGTCGGAGGATGGAGAGGCGCTGCAGCTGTTCGTCCCGATCGACTCGTCCGCGGACGTCGGTGAGGTGGTCGCTGCGATGCGAGACCTCGTTGCCCAGAACCTGCCGCCGGGGCTCGAAGGCTGGGTGACCGGCCCTGCGGGTTTCACGGCCGACCTCGTCGAGGGGTTCCTGGGCATCGACGGGCTTCTGCTTGCCGTCGCACTCATCGCGGTATTCGTGATCCTCGTGATCGTCTACCGGTCGCCGCTGCTGCCGGTGCTGGTGCTCACGACGTCGGTCTTCGCGCTGTGCGTCGCCCTGCTCACGGTGTGGTGGCTCGCGAAGGCCGGCATCGTCGTGCTCAACGGGCAGGTGCAGGGCATCCTCTTCATCCTGGTGATCGGCGCCGCGACCGACTACGCCCTGCTCTATGTGGCACGCTTCCGCGAGGCGATCGCGGAGGGCGCGGAACGGTGGGATGCCGTCATGCAGGCGTGGCGCGGCGCGTTCGAGCCGATCCTGGCATCCGGCGGGACGGTGATCGCGGGCCTGCTGTGCCTGCTGCTGTCCGACCTCGCGACCAATCGCGCCCTCGGACCCATCGCGTCCATCGGCATCGCGTTCTCAGTGCTGTCGGCGTTGACGTTCCTCCCGGCGCTGCTGGCACTGTTCGGACGGGCCGTATTCTGGCCCTTCATCCCGAAGGCGCCGCTGGCGACGATCCCCGATGACCTGACACAGCCGGTCACCGGAGTGTGGCCGCGAGTGGCACGGCTGGTCGCCCGTCGTGCACGCACGGTGTGGATCGTCTGCACAGTGGTGCTCCTCGCCGGAGCCGTCGGCGTCACGCAGCTCAAGGCGGACGGCGTTCCCACGAGCGAACTCGTGCTCGGGGCATCCGAAGCACGAGAGGGTCAGGAAGTGCTCGCGGAGCACTTCCCGGCCGGGTCTGGATCGCCCGTCTACGTCATCGTGCGCGAGGACGATCTGACGACGGCGGTCGAGGTTCTCCTCGAGGCGGACGGTGTCGACTCGGTCGCCGTCGCAGCGGCGGATTCGCCGACTGGTCAGGCGACGGTCGAACTCGACGACGGCGAACCGGTGTTCACGGCGGTCGGCCCGCCGGGAACACCGGCACCGGAGCCGACGGTGGCCGAAGGGGACGTGCTCGTGATCGGGACGCTGACGGATGCCGCGGACTCCGTCGCCGCAGAAGACACAGTCCGCGCACTGCGGGCCGATCTCGACGGGACGCTGGGCGTCGGTGCGGCGATCGTCGGGGGTGAGACGGCGACCGACGTCGACACGAACGACACCTCGACGCGGGATCGCACGGTCATCATCCCGGTGATCCTCGTCGTCATCCTGCTGATCCTGATGGTGCTGCTGAGGTCGATCGTCGCGCCTGTGCTCCTCATCGCGACGGTCATCCTGTCGTTCGGCACCGCGCTGGGTGTGAGCGCGATCGTCTTCAACGAGGTGCTCGGGTTCCCGGGCGCCGATCCCGCCGTGCCGCTGTACGGCTTCGTGTTCCTCGTCGCACTCGGTGTGGACTACAACATCTTCCTGATGTCCCGAGTGCGGGAGGAGTCGCTCGTCCACGGAACGCGGCGCGGCATCCTGCGAGGTCTCGTCGCGACGGGCGGTGTCATCACCTCCGCGGGGCTGGTGCTCGCGGCCACGTTCGCCGCACTCGGTGTCATCCCGATCCTGTTCCTCGCGCAGATCGCGTTCATCGTGGCGTTCGGAGTGCTGCTCGACACGTTCGTCGTGCGATCCCTCCTCGTCCCCGCCCTGTCATTCGACATCGGACGGGCGATCTGGTGGCCCTCGAAGATGTGGCGTCACGACGGCGCGACGGCGGGCTCCGAACCCGTCCGCGTTCCCGCCGCCACCTCGTCCGAGCTCGTCGCGGAGGACGGCCACCCCCTCACACGCGAGGAGTACCGGCGTACGCTCGAATCATGAGCAAGGCACTGTTCATCGTCGACGTCCAGAACGACTTCACCGAGCGCGGCGCTCTCGGTGTCGAGGGGGGTGATGCGGTCGCCGAGCGCATCACCGCGTACCTCCGGACGCACGCCGAGGAGTACGAGATCATCGTCGCATCACGCGACTGGCATGACGGCGACAACGACAACGGCGGCCACTTCGCCGCGGGCGAGCCCGACTTCGTCGACACGTGGCCCGTTCACTGCGTGGGCGGCAGCTCCGGCGCTGAGTATGACGAAGCGTTCGACACATCCGCCGTCACCCACCACCTCAAGAAGGGTCAGGGCAAGCCGGCGTACTCGCTGTTCGAGGGTGTCGCTGACGACGGCACGACCGCGCTGCAGCTCCTCGAACAGCACGGCATCCTCGACATCGACATCGTCGGCCTCGCCACCGACTACTGCGTGCGCGCATCCGCGCTGGACGCAATCGGCGCGGGCCGCCACGTCCGGGTTCTCACCGACCTCGTCGCCGGGGTGCACCCCGACTCCAGCGAGAAGGCGCTCGCCGAGATCGCACACGCCGGCGCGGTACTCGTCGAATCAGGCGACGCGTCCCAGCGGCACGGCGAGTGAGCGACGCGACGGCCGAGAGCATCCGCGCGGCGCTCGAGGCCGAGGCATCCGCCGACGAACGCGCCAAGATCCAGCGGCGCATGACCGACACACGCACCGAGGTCATCGGCGTACGCATGGGAACGGTCTTCGATATCGCGAAGGCGAACAGCCGGATGCCCCTGGCCGAGGTCGACCGGCTGCTCGACTCCGACGCATACGAGATGCGGATGGCCGCCGTCTCGGTGCTGGACTTCGCCGCGCGGGCGAAGAAGCCCGATCGGCAAGCCCTCTACGAGCTGTGGATGCGACGAATCGACCGCATCGAAACGTGGGACTACATCGATAGGGCTGCGCCTCGCGTGATCGGCGGGTATCTGCTCGACAAGCCGCGCGACGTATTGTTCGACCTCGCACGTTCCGACGATAGATGGCATCGACGCACAGCGATCACTGCCGCTTTCTGGATCATCCGCTCCGGAGACCTCGACGATCCGCTCGCACTGTGCGAGATTCTCGTTGCCGACCCCGAGCACCTGGTGCAGACCAGCGTGGGCGTGGCACTGCGTGAGATCGGGCGAATCGACCAGGCGAGACTCGAGCAGTTCCTCGCGCGACGCGGTGCCGATCTCAGTGCCCACGCGCGTCGGACCGCATGCACCGCGTTGGCCTGACGGTGGACCGATAGCCTCGGATACCGTGACCGACATCCGTGCTCTCGCCCCTGCCGACCACGACGCCTGGCTGGCACTGTGGCGCGGCTATCTCGAGTTCTACGCGGCCGAGCTCTCGGCCGAGCAGACGGCACTCACGTGGAGCCATCTCACCGCTGCGGACTACCCGATCTGGGGAGCGATCGCGACGGATGCTTCAGGCCGGGCGATCGGCTTCGTGCATTGGCTGACGCACCCGGCGACCTGGTCGGACCGCCCGTACTGCTATCTCGAGGACCTCTTCGTGGCCCCAGGCGCGCGTGGTTCGGGCGCCGGGCGTGCCCTGATCGCGCACGTGACCACATGGGCAGGCGACAACGACTGCACGAAGGTGTACTGGCTGACGCAGGAGACGAACACCACCGCCCGTGCGCTTTACGACCGCGTGGCGAAGAACACCGGGTTCGTGCACTACGAGATCGGGCTCGAAGCATCATGAACGGCTGCTACTGCGCCAACCACTGCCACACCACCCGAGGCGCGACGGGTCCCGCCGGGCTTTCTGAACTGGCTCTCGGCGGCACCACACGGTCCCAGTTCCTGATTGGTGGGCCCCGTGGGGCTCGAACCCACGACCCGCGGATTAAAAGTCCGATGCTCTACCGACTGAGCTAGAGGCCCTCGTCTTCAGCCTACCGGGCTACGTGAGGGTCCCGAATCGCTGCTCAGTTCTGTTGCGGTCCCGATCGCCGGTGCGCCGGCGGCGATGTCACCCGGCGGGCGCGCTATTCGTCGGGTTCGGGATGGTACTGGGGGCAGGGGATTCACCGGTGCCGGTGCCGGGCGGGGTGTCGGGGTCCGTCTCCGTTCCTGTCCCACCGGTCTCCGTCTCGGTGTCGTTGCCGTTGCCCTGGTTGCCGGTGCCTTGGTTGCCGGTCTCCTGGTTGCCCGTGCCCTGGTTGCCGTTGCCGTTGCCGTTGCCCTGGTTGCCGTTGCCGTTGCCGTTGCCCTGGTTGCCGTTCCCCGGATTGCCGTTGCCCTCGTTGCCGCTTCCGGTGCCCCCGTCATCCCCGCCGTCCTCTTCCTCCACCGCGGGCGGCGGAGCCTGCTGCGTGGGCGTCTGGCTAGGCTGCTGCTGCGTCGGCTCGACGACCGGCGCCGAAGGCCCGGGGTCCGGGGTTCCGGCCTCCACGGCCAAACCCCACACCAACGCTGCGATCGCGACGATCAGCACTGCCGCGGCCACGATACCGGCCACGACTCTTCGCCGGTGGGGCGTGGCGCGACGCTCCCGTGTCTCCGCCCGCGTCGAGGCCGTGACGAGAGGCGAAGCGGATGCCGGAGCTGACGGCGGTGGCTCCTCGATGGGGACGATCGCCGTGGGCTTGGTCGGCGCATTCGGCACGGCGCCCTCCGCCACGTGCGTGCCCACGATTCCGCTCCCGACGGCCGTGGCAGAGGGCAGCACCGACGTGGGGCTCGTCGGAATAGGAGCGGCCTCGGTGGGCAGGTCGACCGACGCGACCGCGGACGCGGCGGCGAGACGAGCCGCCGACGTGGCGACCTCCAAGGCAGTGGGGCGGTCGTCGGGGCGGGTGGCCGTCATTCCCCGAAGAAGGCCTTGCCACTCCGGGCTCAGCGAGTCGGGGATCTCAGGGGACGTGATCAGTCGCGCCACCAGCGCGCCGATGCCCTCGGCATCCTCATACGGACGCGTTCCCGTCAAAGCCTCGATGAGCATGAGGCCGAAGGCGTAGATATCGGACGCGGCGGCCGGGGCCTTGCCCTGCGCCTGCTCGGGCGCGATGTACGCCGGCGTGCCCACGACCAGTCCCGGCGTCGTCACGCGCGTGGTGTCGAGGAGGAAAGCGATGCCGAAGTCGGCGAGCTTCGCGCGCCAGGTCGGCCCGGGAAGCGGTGAGGGTCCGAGCAGCACGTTCGAGGGCTTGATGTCGCGGTGGACGATACCTGCCGAATGGGCGACGTGCAGAGCCTCTGCGATGTCAACCGCGATGGTCGCCACGTCGCGTTCGTCGATTGGTCCCTGCCGGATGCGGTCGCGAAGCGTGACCCCCTCGACGCACTCCATCACGATGTAGCTGCCGTCGGACTCCGAGATGCGGGCGTCGAACACCGTCACGATCGAGTGGTGGTTGAGCGAGGCCAGCACACGGGTCTCCGCTCGGGCGCGCTCGAGAACCTCCGATCCGCCGATCGGACCGCGCAGCACCTTGATCGCCACTGTGCGGTTCAGGTGGCTGTCTTCGGCGCGGTACACCCGCGCCATGCCTCCTTCGCCGATGCGACGCTCGAGGCGATAGCGCCCGTCGAGCAGTTCGCCTGTGGATATGTCCTCCGCCTCGCGCACGTCAGTCATGGTCCTCCCCGCTCGGGTGCGTCACGCAGGTGTCGGGTGGGGGTCGGGCGCTCCGAGCTTCTCCGAACCTAGGCGGCGGGAAGAGAGGCCGACACGCCCTTGACGCCGCGCGCGATCAGTGCAATGGCTCGGCACGACGAAGCCGCCGGCACCACCTCGCTGGTGCCGGCGACTGCGCCGCTCCCTCGCCGGCAGTGCCGGCGGGTGGTCACTGAGCCGGAGGCATCAGGACCGAGTCGATGAGGTAGACGGTGGCGTTCGCGGTCTGCACCCCGCCGCAGATGACGTTGGCGTCGTTGACCATGAGCGCGTCCCCGCTGCCCGTCACCTCGACATCGGCGCCCTGCACGGTGGTGTGGGTGCCGGCGATGTCATCCGGGGCGACCTGTCCGGGCACGACGTGGTAGGTGAGGATCGTCGTGAGCGTGGCCGAGTCGGTCTTCAGCGCCTCGATCGTGGCCGGGTCGATCTTGGCGAATGCGTCGTCGACCGGCGCGAACACCGTGAACTCGTCACCGTTGAGCGTGTCGACCAGATCGACCTCGGGGTTCAGCTGCCCGCTCACCGCGGCGACCAGCGTGGTGAGGATCGGGTTGTTGGATGCTGCGACCGCGACCGGCTCCGTCGACATGCCCTCGATCGATCCGGCGCCGTCCGGAACGGCTTCGGCGTAGCCGGCGCAGCCGGGGCCGACGAGGTTCGCCGCGGGGTCCATCACCATCGGCTCTTCGGCCTCCTCGGTCTCCATGGGCGCTGCCGACGGCTCGTCCGACGGCTCGGCGGCCGAGCCGCCCATGGAACAGGCGGAGAGCGCGAAAGTGGCGGCGACGGCGAGAGCGAGACCCGCCGAGATGCGGGTACGGCGTGAAGTGAACGTTCGAGTGCGTGACATGACTTTCTCCTCAGTGGGGTCCGTTCGGACCGTGATGTGCAGGCCCCGCAGGACGGGAGCCGGCCGCAGGAGCGGCTGTACTGGGGTGTTCGGAGGCGGGCCGGAATCGGATGGGTCCGGATGACGGGACCCGTGCCGGAATATCGACGGGCACAGGGGATGAGGCATGCTGGTGGACATGGTCATCGATGGTGTCGACGTGCCCGAGGACGGCACGACGCGGATCGACCGCATCGCGGTGCTGCTGCAGCGCGTCGCCGCGGGAGACCAGGACGCTTTCGCCCGCCTCTACGACCTGCTGTCGCCGCGCGTGTTCGGCCTCATCCTGCGGGTTCTCGTCGACCGAGCGCAGAGTGAGGAAGTCCTGCAGGAGGTGTTCCTCGAGGTGTGGCAATCCGCTGCGCGGTTCACTCCGAACAGAGGTCAGGGAAGATCGTGGGTCCTCACGATCGCTCATCGCCGGGCTGTCGACCGCGTGCGGGCGTCGCAGGCGAGCAGCGATCGTGACGTACGGGCGGGGCTGCGCGACCTGGACGTCGCCCACGACGGCGTCGCCGAACAGGTCGAGTTGCGTCTCGCGAGCCGAGAGCTCACCGCGGCGCTGTCGACTCTGCCCGAAGTGCAGAAGGAAGCCCTGACCCTCGCCTATTACGGCGGTTACAGTCAGAGCGAGATCGCGGCGCTGGTGGGAGCGCCGCTGGGGACGATCAAGACGAGGATGCGAGACGGACTGTCTCGACTGAGGGATGCGATGGGGGTGACGGCGTGAACGAGCAGGAGTTCGCCGAACTGGCGGCGGGATACGCGCTGAACGCCCTCTCGCCGCACGACCGCGCGGTCTTCGAGGCGGAGTGGGCGCGGCATCCGGAATGGGAGCACTGGGTGAGGACGGATGCCGCCACCGCGGCCGTCCTCGCGGACGGCGTCGTCGAGGCCGCGCCGCCCTTGACGATGCGTTCCAGTCTGCTCTCGCGCATCGCGACGACGCCGCAGGTCCCCGCGATCGGCGCCGCCGAGGCCGCCGCCGCGATCGAGGCAGGCGAGCCGCTCACCCCGCAGCCCGAGGACGAGCGCCCGAGCGCGGAGCCTCCGCCGAACACCTCGACCATCCAGGCCGTGACCCGGCGCAACTGGAGCCGCGGGCTGCTCGCACTGGCCGCGTGCCTGGTGGTGCTCACCGTGCTGGGCTTCGGCGCGGCGTCGATCAACGAGCTGGTCAACCGGCCACCCGCCGTCGTGGCGCTCGACGAGATCGAGTCGGCGCCCGACGCCGCATCTGCCACGGTCGAAGTCACCGGCGGCGGCACAGCGACCGCGCACTGGGCGCCGTCGGTGGGCAAAGTCGTCCTCGTGACCAACGGGATGCCCGAGATCCCGGAGGACGAGACGTTCGAGCTGTGGTGGATCCGCGACGGCGACCCGATCTCGGCCGGAACGTTCGAGGCGGGCGCCGACGGCGACACCACGGTGCTGCTCGACGGCCCATGGTCGGAAGAGGACACCGTCGCAGTCACGGTCGAGCCTGAGGGCGGCGCCCCCGACGGCGTGCCGACCACAGACCCCATCGTGGCCATCCCGACCGCGTGAGAGCGGTACATCCCGATATCCTGAGGCCGTGGCATCCGCCCCGCAGACCCCGCAGACGCTCGTCCACCTGCGACGCGCGCGCGACCTGATGGACCGCGATTACGCTCAGCCGCTCGACGTGCCCACGATGGCCGCGAAGGCGCTCATGTCGCCCGCGCACTTCTCGCGTGAGTTCAAGGCCGCGTACGGCGAGACGCCCTACTCGTACCTGATGACCCGGCGCATCGAACGCGCGATGGCGCTGCTGCGCGGCGGAATGTCGGTGACGGATGCCTGCATCGCGGTGGGTGCGACCTCTCTCGGCTCGTTCAGCTCGACGTTCACCTCCATCGTCGGCGAGACGCCCAGCTCGTACCGCTCACGCTCGCACGACGCGGCGGAGGCCATGCCGCTGTGCATCGCGAAGATCCTGACGAGGCCCGCGCGGTACGTCTGAACGGACGCCGGCCGACCGAGCAGGATCGGAGAAGCGGAGCGGTGGATGCCGCAGCTAGCGTGGCATCATGACCACCATCTCCCTTGCATACAGCCCTCTCACCGTCGACGATGTCGACGCCGCCGTCGAGTTCTATCGCGATGGACTCGGCCTCGAGATCGTCAACGATGTGTCGTACGACGGTCACCGCTGGGTGAGCTTCGGATTCGCCGGTCAGCCGGGTCTCGCCCTCGTGGTGTCGGACCCCACCGCGGGCCGTTCGCCCGAGGACGGCGAGGCGCTCGAGCGGCTCATCGTCAAGGGCATCGGGCCCGGTCCGTACGTCTTCTCGACGGACGACCTCGACGCCACGTTCGAGCGTCTGCGGGCCTCAGGCGCCGAAGTGCTGCAGGAGCCGATCTCGCAGGACTGGGGAGCCCGGGACTGCGCGTTCCGCGACCCGGCCGGCAACCATATCCGCATCAACCAGGCCTGACCCGGTCACGCCGGACGGGAAGAGCGAACATGTGCCTGCCGTGGATGCCGCACCTGCCCGAACGAGCCCTCGCGGTCGTTGCGGCGGGTAGCCTGGACCAGGTGAGTGACGAGTCCCGGGAGTTCCACAAGCCCGTCCGGCGGCCGGCCGAACTGTTCGATCGGCTGTTCTCGGCCGAGGATCCGGCCGAGGTGTCTCGGATCGCCCATTCCACCGCCCATGCGCTGCTTGCGCGGGTGCGGGCAGACCCCGAGAGTGCGATCGTCGAGCGGCTGGTGGCGTTCACCGACGAGCACGGGCTGGACGATCTTGCCGAGCTGTGGTCGCGCTCGCCCGCCCGGACGCTTCCCGGCACGCTGTGGCGGCTGTACCTGCTTCAGCTCATGATCCACGACGACCCGCACACCGCGGCCCTGCTGTACGAGCGCGGGCGAGCTGAGCTCGGCTCGGTCGACGAGATCGTGGCCGGTGCGCCGTCGCCTGCCGGCCCCGACGAACTCGTCGCCCTCATCGACACGATCATGCGCGGACTCTTCGAAGGCGACTTCGCGGTCGCGCTCGACCGGGCCGCCGCGTTCGCGAGGGTGCAGGCATCCGGCGCCACGCACGTCGCCGACGACTACGAGGCCACCGAGCCCGACCGGGCTTCGGCGTTCACGACGCGCGCTCTGCGCCTGTCGGACTACGCCGGCGACCTCTCGGCCTGTGCCGGCCTGTGGCGCCGTGACGCCTTGAACTGACGCATCCGACGCCGAATCACGCGCCGCGCTCCGCCTGGCCGCGTGACCGCGCCTCCACACAGAATCGGATCCGCAGGTGCCGGCCCGCGCCCTGCTCCGCCAGGCCGCGGTGACCGCGGCTCCACAGAATCGGATCCGCAGGTGCGGACCGCGCGTGCGACACGCCGGGCTGCTACCCCCGCTCACGGCGTGTCGGCTGGAGCCTCCGCACCTGCGGATCCGATGTTGTGCGCGGCGCGGGGCCGTCTCCTCCCCAGACCGTCGATCGCCCCGGTTGTCCACAGAGTCCTCAACGCCGGCGGCGTTCGGATGCCGCAGCCGCCAGCCTGGGCGAATGTGCACGATCCAGCAACGAGCCGTGTCCACGTTCCGCGAACTGACGTCTGCGGGTTTCACCAGAGCGAAGATCGGGGAGAGTGTCGCCGACGGCAGCCTCAGGCCGCTTCGTCGTGGCGTGTACGCGGCCGCGGGCGCGTGCGACGTGGTCGCCACAGCAGCGACGCACGGCGGAACCCTTGCTTGCGTGACAGCCGCGCGCCATGAGGGTCTGTGGGTGCTCGAGACGGATGCCGCCCCTCATGTCTGGCTGGGCGCACACGGTCGGTCGTACCCGCACGCCGCGTGCCGGTGCGTCGCACATTGGGACGACGGAACGACGACGGACGCGTTCGGGCTCCCGTCCGTCCCGCGCATACTGCGGCAGATCCTGCTGTGCCGCGGCCTCGAGGATTTCTTCGTCACCTTGGAGTCCGCGCGCCGGCTGGGAAAACTGAAGGCGACCGGGCTGAGCTGGCTCCGCGCCCGCGTGGGACCTGCGGCGCGCGAGGCCATCGAGTACTCGCGTGATGACGCAGACAGCGGACTCGAGTCGTTGCTGCGGTGGAGGCTGCGCGCGCGGAGGTTGCCCGTGCGCACGCAGGTGAGGCTCGTCTCGGTGGGTCGCGTGGACTTCCTGATCGGCGACCGCCTCATCGTGGAGGTGGACGGCGCACCGAATCACGACGACGAATCCCACCGTCACAAGGACCTCGTCCGAGACGCGAACGCCGCATCCTGGGGCTTCGTGACCCTGCGGTTCGACTACAGCTTGGTCGTCCACGACTGGCCGACGGTCGAGATGGCGATTCTGGCCTACATCGACCGCGGAATCCACCTGGTCTGACGTCGGCTGCGCACGCGCAGAATCCGATCCACTGGCGCTCTGGGCGTACACAGAATCGGATCCGTAGGTGCGGGCTGCATCGGTCGAGATCTCGGCTCCGCAGGTGCGGGCTGTGCGTGCACAGAATCGGATCCGCAGGCGCGGACCGTGCGTGCGGCACGCCGGACGATGGAGCCGGATGACGGCGTGTCAGCCGGCTCCTCCGCACCTGCGGATCCGATGTTGTGCAGAGCGGATGGCCCCACGATTCCGACGCCGCCGCGCAGCCCGGACCGGCCGCCGCCCGCACCGGCCGCCGCCCGCACCGGCCGCCGCCCGCACCGGCCGCCGCCCGCACCGGCCGCCGCCCGCACCGGCCGCCGCCCCACCGGCCGACGCCCGGACCGACCGCAACGTGAACCGGGCGAAGCGTGAACCGGCCGCAGCGCGAACCGGCCGCAGCCCGGACTGGCCGCAGCCCGCCGACGGCAAGCCGCGTGGAGAGGCATCCCGGCGCCAGGGCACGTCGCCCCGGAAAAGTAAGTGCCGGGCCGCAGAACGCCTCTCGGCGCGAGGCCGCTCGCAGCGGCAGAAGATGGAGCCCGGGGTTACTGCGGCCCGGCCGAACCAGTGTAACCGAGGCGAGGGGCAGGGCATTCCCGACGTCCTAGGCTCGAAGCATGACCTGGCGTTTCGCGCTCGTGATCGAGCCCGCGGCATCTGACGACTCCCGCACCGACTTCTCGGCGACTTTCCGCGAGATCGACCCCTCTGCACCGGCGCTCAGCGTCGGCGAGCTGAGCACACAGCGCGGCGACGGGATCTTCGAGTCGATCGGCGTCGTCGACCGTCACCCGCAGGAGACGCAGGCGCACCTGGACCGCCTGGCGCACTCGGCGGGTCTGTGCGACCTGCCGTCCCCCCACCTCGAGCAGTGGCGGCAGGCGGTCGCTGTGGCCGCCGCGCACTGCCCGCCCGAGGGGGAGGGCGTCATCAAGCTCATCCTCAGCCGAGGCGTCGAGCACGGACCCACGCCGACCGCGTGGGTCACGGCTGCTCAGGCCGCCGACAACACCGCGGTGCGCAAGCGGGGCGTCCGGGTGGTCACGCTCGACCGCGGCTACGGGATCGATACGCCCGCGCGGGCGCCGTGGCTTCTCCTGGGTGCGAAGACCCTGTCGTACGCCGTCAACATGGCAGCGATCCGCGAGGCCAAACGACGCGGCGCCGACGACGCGATCTTCGTCTCGTCCGACGGCTTCGTCCTCGAGGCGCCGACCGCGTCGCTCATCCTCCGCCTCGGAGACCGGTACATCACCCCCGCTCCGAACGGCGGCATCCTGCACGGCACAACACAGCTCAGCCTGTTCGAGCACCTCGCGGCTCAGGGTCTGCAGACCGGGTACGAGGTGATTCCGGTCGCGTCGCTGACGAAGGCGGATGCCGCGTGGCTGGTGTCGAGCGTGCGGCTGGCCGCACCCATCAGGGCGATCGACGGCGTCGACGTGGCGGTCGACGAAGAGCTCACAGCATCCTTCAACCGCTACCTGCTGAGCGCCCGCGACTGATCCGGCCGGAAAGCAGCCTTATCCGAAGCGGCCGGAGACGTAGTCCTCGGTCGCCTGCACGGACGGGGTCGTGAAGATCGTGCGGGTGTCGTCGTACTCGATGAGCTTGCCCGGCTTGCCGGTGCCGGCGATGTTGAAGAACGCCGTCTTGTCGCTCACGCGCGACGCCTGCTGCATGTTGTGCGTGACGATGACGACCGTGTAGTCGTTCTTCAACTCGCCGATCAGCTCTTCGATCGCGTACGTCGAGATCGGGTCGAGGGCCGAGCACGGCTCGTCCATCAGGATGACCTCGGGCGAGACCGCGATGGCGCGCGCGATGCACAGGCGCTGCTGCTGTCCGCCCGACAGGCCCGAGCCGGGCTTGTCGAGCCGGTCCTTGACTTCGTTCCAGAGGTTCGCGCCCTTCAGCGACTTCTCGACCAGCGCGTCGGCGTCGGACTTCGAGATGCGCTTGTTGTTGAGCTTGACCCCGGCCAGCACGTTCTCCTTGATCGACATCGTCGGGAACGGGTTGGGACGCTGGAACACCATGCCGACCTGCCGGCGCACCAGCACCGGGTCGACGTTCGGCGCGTAGAGGTCATCGCCGTCCAGCAGCACGCTTCCCTCGACGCGCGCGCCGGGGATCACCTCGTGCATGCGGTTGAGCGTGCGCAGGAAGGTCGACTTGCCGCATCCGGACGGGCCGATGAAAGCCGTCACGCTGCGCGGCTCGATGTCGAGCGAGACGCCCTCGACGGCGCGGAAATCGCCGTAGTAGACGTTGAGATCGTTGACTTCGATGCTCTTGGACACGATTCCTCAGGTTCTTTTCGGGTAGTTGGGGATGCCTCAGCGGCCCAGCTTGGGCGAGAACACCTTCGCGACCAGTCGCGCGACGAGGTTCAGGAGCATCACGATGACGATGAGCACGAGGGCACAGGCCCATGCGCGGTCGAGGTATGCCTGGGCGGGAATGCCCTGGTTCATGTACTGCGAGTACGCCATGACCGGGAGCGTCATCATGCGTCCCTCGAACAGGTTGTAGTTCATCGAGGTGGTCACGCCGGCGGTGAGCAGCAGGGGAGCCGTCTCGCCGATGACGCGCGAGATCGACAGCATGACTCCCGTCGTGATGCCGGCGATCGACGTGGGCAGCACGACCTTCGCGATCGTGAGCCACTTCGGCACACCCAGCGCAAACGACGCCTCGCGCAGCTCGTTGGGCACCAGGCGCAGCATCTCTTCGCTCGAGCGCACGACGACGGGGATCATCAGCACCGACAGCGCGACGGCACCCATGATGCCCATGCGGATGCCGGGGCCGAAGATGAGCGCGAACAGGGCGTACGCGAACAGGCCCGCAACGATCGAGGGGATGCCGGTCATGACGTCGACCAGGAACGTGATGCCCCGTGCGAGCCGCTTGCCGGCGCCGTACTCGACCAGGTAGATCGCGGTGAAGAGACCGATCGGGATCGAGATGATCGCCGCGGCGAGCGTGATCAGCAGCGTGCCGACGATCGCGTGCAGCGCGCCGCCGCCCTCGCCGACGACATTGCGCATCGACATCGTGAAGAAGTCGGCGGAGATGCCGGCCACACCGTTGATGACGACGGTCACAGCGACCGAGACCAGCGGGACCATGGCGATGGCGAAGGCCGCGCTCACGATGCCGGTCACGAGCCTGTCGACGCCCTTGCGCCGGCCCTCGACCAGGCTCGAGATGATCGCGATCAGGACGAGATAGAGGATCGCGCTGACGACGGCCCAGCCGGCGACGTTGAAGGCGCTGTTCTCGGCGATCGCGATGATGGCGAACAGCAGGGCGCCGATCACGAGGCTCGCGCCGAGGAGGGCCCATGGCGCCCACGGCGGAAGGTGTCCGCTGGTCAGACGCGGCGATTCACGCTGCGTCAGGTCGGTCGGGGACTGGGGTGGAGCGGTCGTCACGGTCATGTCAGTTCGCTCCCGAGAATTCCTTGCGCCTGCTCACGATCCAGCGGGCGAGAGCGTTGACGGCGAAGGTGACGATGAACAGGATGAGACCCGTTGCGATGAGGACGTTGATGTTGAGGCCGTATGCCTCGGGGAAGGTCAGCGCGATGTTCGCGGGAATCGTGCTGGGATTCTCGGAGGTGAAGAGCTGGAAGGTCACGACGCCGGTCGCGGAGAGCACCATGGCCACGGCCATCGTCTCGCCGAGCGCGCGGCCGAGCCCCAGCATGGAGGCCGAGACGATGCCGCTGCGGCCGAACGGGAAGACCGCCATGCGGATCATCTCCCAACGGGTCGCCCCAAGGGCGAGAGCCGCTTCCTCGTGCAGGACGGGCGTCTGCAGGAAGATCTCGCGGCAGATGGCGGTAATGATCGGGACCACCATCACCGCGAGCACGATGGCTGCCGTGAAGATCGTGCGCCCCGTCGCCGAGACGGTGCCACTGAAGAGGGGGAACCAGCCCGCGTTGACCGAGAGCCACGAGTAGACCGGCTGCACCGCGGGCGCGAGGACCAGGATGCCCCACAGGCCGAAGACGACGGAGGGGACTGCGGCGAGCAGATCGACGATGTAGCCAAGGCCCTGCGCGAGGCGCCTCGGAGCGTAGTGCGAGATGAAGAGCGCCACGGCGACCGACAGCGGCACGGCCATGATGAGGGCGAGGAAGGATGCCCAGACGGTTCCGAACGCAAGAGGCCAGACATACGCCCAGAAGTTGCCCGGGAGCAGCGATGCGGTCTCGCTCGTGGCTGTCAGACCCGGGATCGACTGGACGATGAGGAAGATCGCGACGGCGGCCAGCGTCACGAGGATCATTGACCCCGCGAAGACCGCGGTGCCCGAGAACCAGCGGTCGCCCGGCCGCTGCTTGGGCTTCGGCTTGACGGCCGGGTCGGTCGTCGTCGTCATGGTGTCCTTCGGGTCGGTGGTTTCTCAGGGCGATACCCGGCCCGGCGCGAGCTGCCGGACCGGGTATCGGTGTGTCCTACTCCGTGACGATCGAGTCGATCGCCGCGGTGACCTGCTCGCGCAGGGTGTCCGAGATGGGCGCGCTGCCGGCGGCAGCGGCGGCCTCGTCCTGGCCCTCGGGGCTCGCGATGTACTCGAGGTAGCCCTTCACCAGCGGGGCGACCGCGGCGTCGGCGTACTCCTGGCACGCGATCATGTAGCTGATGAGGACGATCGGGTAGACGCCCGCCTCGGCCGACGTACGGTCGAGTGCGATGGCGAGGTCTCCCTCGCCGCGGCCCTCCTCGAACGGCGAGGCGTCGACGATGGCCGCCGCGGCCTCGGGCGAGTACTCGACGAACTCTTCGCCGACCTGCACGGCGACGGTCGAGAGACCCTCTTCGGCAGCGCGCGACGCGTCGGCGTAGCCGATGGTGCCGTTGCCGCCGGCGACCGCCGATACGACACCCGACGTGCCCTGAGCAGCCTCGCCGGTCGACAGCGGCCACACGCCGTCGGGCTCCGAGGTCCATACGTCGGGTGCGGCCTGGAACAGGTAGTCGGTGAAGTTCTCAGTCGTGCCCGAGTCATCGGCGCGGTGCACCGGGGTGACCGCCGTGTCGGGAAGCGTCGCGTCGGGGTTGAGCGCGGCGATCGCCGGGTCGTTCCACGTCGTGATGGTGCCCGCGAAGAGGCCGGCGATGGTCGCCGCGTCGAGGTTGAGGGTGTCGACGCCCTCGAGGTTGAAGATGACCGCGATCGGCGAGATGTAGGTCGGCAGCTCGATGATGCCCGAACCGTCGACGCACGCGTCGAACGGGCCGGCTTCGATCTCTTCGACCGTGAACGCGCGGTCGGATCCGGCGAACGGGAATGCGCCCGCCTGGAACGACTCGCGACCCGCGCCGGAGCCGGCGGGGTCGTACGTGATGGTGACCTCGGGGTTGGCGGTCTGGAAGCCGGCGGTCCACGCCTGGACCGCGACCTCCTGCGACGAGGCGCCGCCACCGGCGAGCTCGCCGGAGAGGCCGCCCGCGGCGGGGCCGTCCGAGGGGTTGCCCGTGGGCTCGTTGGAAGCGCAGCCGGCGAGGGCGAGAGCCGCGACTGCGGCGACAGCGCCCACCTGGGCGATGCGGGAGATCTTCACTGTGTGAATCCTTCACGTGTCAGGGAATGAGGCCCGGGTAAGGCCTTCGGGTGGGAGCCCGGTGCAGGGCTCGATCTGAAACGTAGGCTCGGACTCTTAAGAGAGTGGGCTGCGCGGGTGAACGGAAGGTGAACGGGGCGCCGACATCAAGGCACTCCGACGACGGCGCCGGACGGTCCGGCCGCGTCATTCCGGGCAACGCAACCCCGTTCGTTCACCCCGGCCCGGTAGGGTGCTCGGCCATGGCGAAGACGACGAAGGCGGAGCGCAAGGCGCTCGAGGCGATTGACGATGCCGCTGCGGCGGCGAAGCAGGCGAAGCGGGTCGCGAAAGAGCTGCCCGGCAAATCCGCGAAGAAGCTGCGCGAGCTCGCGGTGGACGCGATCGATGCCGGCGACGTGTCGAAGAAGCAGCTGCGGAACAAGCCTCGAAAGGTGGCGAAGGCCGCGGCGCGCGCGACGGAACGTGTGCGCAAGGCGACCCGTGCCGCGATCGCCAAAGCCGAGAACAAGGCGCGTCTGCGTGCCGAGGCCGAGCGCGCGGCGGCGGAGGCTGAGCGCGCCGCAGCCGAGGCCGCAGCACGCAAGGAAGAGGCGAAGGCGCTCAAGAAGGCCGCGGCCAAGGCCGAGCGGGCAGCGGCCAGGGCCGAGGAGGAGGCGCGCACCGCTGATGCACGGCTGGATCAGGAGCTCGTGCCACATGACGACCCGCGAGCGACGGATGCCGCGGCTCCAGCCGTCGCGGCGCCCGATTCCGCTGCACCCGAGGCCGATGTCGATGACGCCGCCGAGGCCCGGCCCACGTCCAGGCCGCGTCGCGCCACCTCGTCTCGCCCGCGGACTCCGCGCACGGCAAAGGTCGAGCAGGCGCAGGATCTCGCCTCGCTGACCGTGGCGCAGCTGCGGGGGCGTGCCAAGAGTGCGGGCAAGGTGGGCTACTCGCGCCTGAGCAAGGCCGAGCTCGTCGCGCTGCTGTCCTGACGTGACGCTCGGCGACGCGACCGACCGCCCACGCACCCCGATGCGCCGCATCGGTGCGCAGCTGGACCGCACCGATGCGGCTCCGCCCCCGCGCACGCTGCTGGACGTGCTGCGCGCGACGACCGCACGTGTGCCCGAGGCATCCGCGATCGACGACGGCTCGGGGGCGCTCAGCTATCGCGAGCTGACGGCACGTGCCTCACGCACTGCCGCGCGACTGAGCGAGGCGGGCGTGCGCCGCGGTGACCGCGTCGGCGTGCGCATGGCGTCGGGATCGAAGGAGCTGTACATCGCGATCCTCGGCATCCTCGCGGCAGGTGCCGCCTATGTGCCCGTCGACGCCGATGACCCGGATGAGCGGGCACGTCTGGTCTTCGGTGAGGCGGGGGTGCGCGGTGTCATCACCGGTGCAGGAGAGTACATCGCATCCGATACCGGGGCGGATGCCTCGACGATGCGTCTGTTCGACGGCGCGGTGCCCCATCCCAGCACATCGGCCGTCGTGACCGTGCCGCCGCCGACCGTCGACGACGATGCCTGGATCATCTTCACGTCGGGGTCGACCGGAGTGCCCAAAGGCGTCGCGGTCTCGCACCGCTCGGCCGCAGCGTTCGTCGACGCCGAGGCGCGGCTGTTCCTCCAGGATGCGCCGCTGGGTCCGGGAGACCGCGTGCTGGCCGGTCTGTCGGTTGCGTTCGACGCCTCGTGCGAGGAGATGTGGCTCGCCTGGCGCCACGGGGCCTGCCTCGTGCCCGCGCCGCGATCGCTCGTGCGTTCCGGCGAAGACCTCGCGCCCTGGCTGATCCGTCAGTCCATCTCCGTGGTCTCGACGGTTCCGACGCTGGCCGCGATGTGGCCGCCGGACGCCATCGAGAACGTGCGGCTGCTCATCTTCGGCGGAGAGGCCTGTCCGCCGGAGCTCGTCGCACGACTTGTCGCCGAGGGTCGCGAGGTGTGGAACACGTACGGGCCGACCGAGGCGACGGTGGTCGCGTGCGCGGCGCTCTTGGACGGTGCCGGCCCGGTGCGCATCGGGCTCCCGCTCGACGGATGGGCGCTCGCCGTCGTGGACGCCGCCGATCAGCCGGTGCCCGCCGGTGAGACCGGTGAGCTGATCATCGGTGGGGTGGGGCTGGCCCGCTACCTCGACCCCGCGAAGGATGCGGAGAAGTACGCGGCGATGCCGTCGCTCGGCTGGGATCGGGCATACCGGTCCGGCGACCTCGTCCGCTACGACCCGGACGGCCTGGTGTTCCTCGGCAGGGCGGACGACCAGGTCAAGGTCGGCGGCCGCCGCATCGAGCTCGGCGAAGTGGAAGCGGCGCTGCAGGATCTCGCGGGCGTCACCGCCGCGAGTGCGGCGGTGCGCACGACCGACGCCGGAGTGCCGGTCCTGGTGGGCTATCTCGTCGTGGACGGGGAGGTCGACCGCGCGGCGGCGCGAGCCGAGCTCGCCGAACGCCTGCCGGCGGCCGTCGTCCCGCTGCTGGCCGTCGTCGACGATCTTCCGGTCCGCACCTCGGGCAAGGTCGACCGGGCGGCGCTGCCGTGGCCGCTTCCGGGAGTGGAGGTCCCCGACCCCGGATTCAGTCCGCCAGAGGCCTGGCTCGCCGAGCAGTGGCAGGCGGTGCTCGGGCAGCCGGTGCCCAGCCGCAAGGCGGACTTCTTCGATCTCGGCGGCGGCTCCCTCTCTGCGGCGCAGCTGGTCTCGCGTATCCGCGCACGCGTCCCCGAGTTCTCGGTGGCCGACATCTACGACGTCCCGCGCCTCGGGGCGATGGCGAAGGCCCTCGGGCCGTTCCTCGCCGAGGAGGACGACCACGCCTTCCGCATGCCCGAACCCACGCCGCGTGTCACGCAATGGGCGCAGACGCTGCTGGGTGTGCCGCTGTTCATCCTGTCGGGGGTTCGCTGGCTGCTGTACATGCTGACCGCGGGCACGATCCTCCAGCTGTTCCCGGGGTTCGAGGCGCTCCCCACCGCGCCCTGGTGGCTCCTGGTGCTCGGCCTTCTCGTCTTCGCGACGCCGTTCGGGCGAATGGCGGTGGCCGCGGCATCCGCTCGCCTGCTGCTCGCGGGGCTCCGGCCCGGCGACCATCCGCGTGGCGGCATGATGCACCTGCGGCTGTGGCTGGCGGAGCAGATCTCCGACCAAGTGGATGCCGTCGGTCTTGCCGGCGCCCCCTGGGTGACCTACTACGCACGAGCGCTCGGCGCGAAGATCGGCCGGGATGTCGACATGCACACGCTGCCTCCCATCACCGGGATGCTCGAGATCGGCGATCGCGCGTCGGTCGAACCGGAAGTCGACCTCAGCGGCTACTGGATCGACGGCGATCTCGTTCGCGTCGGCGAGGTGCGCATCGGGGCGGACGCTGCTGTCGGTGCCCGCAGTACGCTCGCGCCCGGCACCCGCATCGGGCAGCGCGCTGAGATCGCGCCCGGCTCGGCCGTCTTCGGCCGCGTCCGTGCCGACCAGGCATGGGCGGGGTCGCCCGCCGCACGCGTCGGCGGCACCGCCGAGGGCTGGCCGGCACACCGCCCGCCCGCGAGACCGGGCTGGCTGTGGGCGTACGGCGCGTCGGCCGCCACGCTGGCGCTGCTGCCGGTGGTGGCGTTCGCGGCCGGCGCCGTCGTCCTGGCTCAGGGAATGCGCGGAGCGGCCGACCTCGGCGCAGCGCTGGCAGCCGCGTTCGCATGGCTGGTCCCCGCCACCCTGACCGTCGGCGTCGTCTTCGCAGGCGCCGTGGTGGTGCTCGTGAGGCTGCTCTCGCTCGGACTCGCGGCGGGCACGCACCCGGTCCGCAGCCGTGTGGGATGGCAGGCGTGGACGATCGAGCGCCTGCTCGACTCGGCGAGGACGGTGCTGTTCCCGCTCTACTCCAGTCTGTTCACGCCGGTCTGGCTGCGGCTGCTCGGAGCCCGCGTCGGCAGGGACGTCGAGGCATCCACCGTCCTGCTGATCCCGTCGATGGCCCACATCGAGGACGGCGCCTTCCTCGCCGACGACACGATGGTCGCCTCGTACGAACTGCGCGGCGGCTGGCTGCGGATCGGCGAGGTGCGGATCGGCAAGCGCGCCTTCCTCGGCAACTCGGGTATGGCTCCCCCCGGGCACAAGGTGCCGCGCGACGGACTCGTCGCCGTGCTCTCGGCTGCGCCGGTCAAGGCCAAGCCCGGCTCGTCCTGGCTGGGTTCGCCCGCCGTACGCCTGCGGCGCCAGTCGAACGAAGGCGATCAGAGCCGCACCTACGCACCCCCGACGCGACTGCGGGTCGCGCGGGCGCTGTGGGAGCTGTGCCGCATCGTCCCGGTGTTCGTCACGTGCGGGATCGGGCTGCTGGTCCTGTTCGCGCTCGCGGGGCTCGTACAGGCCGCCGGGGGAGCCGTCGCGCTGCTGTTGTCGGGTCTGGTCCTGCTCGTCGCCGGCGCTGTCGGCGCAGGCGTGACGACAGTGGCCAAGTGGTTGATCGTCGGGACGATCCGAGCCGGAGAGCAGCCGCTGTGGTCGAGCTTCGTGTGGCGCACCGAGGTCTCGGACACGTTCACCGAGATGGTGGCGGCGCCGTGGTTCGCACGGGCCGCGTCAGGCACCCCGGCGCTCGCCGTCTGGCTGCGCACCCTCGGCTCGCGAATCGGGCGTGGGGTGTGGTGCGAGAGCTACTGGCTTCCCGAGCCCGACCTGGTCACCCTCGGCGACGGATCCACCGTCAATCGCGGATGCGTTGTGCAGACGCACCTGTTCCATGATCGAATCATGAGCATGGACACCGTCGAACTGGAAGCCGGTGCCACGCTCGGTCCGCACAGTGTCATCCTCCCTGCCGCGAGCATCGGCGCCCACGCGACCGTGGGTCCCGCCTCGCTCGTGATGCGCGGCGAGAGAGTGCCGGTCGGCTCGCGCTGGAGCGGCAATCCGATCGGGCCGTGGCGGGCGGTGAAGGTGCGCGCGTACCAGTCGACATCGTGAGCGGCCACGATCCGTACGCCCCGCAGAGCGGCGATCCCGCGTTCGACGTCGTCTCGTACGACCTCGACATCGACTACAGGGTGCGCACCAACCGGCTGGTCGGCCGCGCCGTGATCAACGCCGTGGCGGCCGAGCGCGTTCGGTCGGTGGCCCTTGACCTGGTCGGTCTGCGGGCCACGCGCGTACGGGTCGACGGCAACCCGCGCACGACATTCCGGCAGGGACCTCGCGCACTTCGCGTCACGCTCCCGCAGCCCGTCGAGGCGGGCGAGGAGTTCTCGATCGAGGTCGCCTACTCCGGCGCACCGGCGCCGCGGCGGTCCCGATGGGGCGCCATCGGCTGGGAGGAGCTGGAGGACGGCTCGCTCGTGGCGGCGCAGCCCACCGGCGCACCCACCTGGTTCCCCTGCAACGACCGCCCGGACGATCGTGCACGTTATCGCATCGCCGTGACGACCGAGGCGGAGTACTCCGTGGCCGCCACCGGGGTCCCGAGGCCGCCGGTGTCCGTCGGCGCTCGCCGGCGCTGGGAATTCGTGTCGGAGGTGCCGACCGCCACGTACCTCGCCGCCGTCCACATCGGCCGCTACCGCGAGCAGCGGATCGGCGGCGCGCGATTCGTCCACCCCGCCTCGCTCAAGGCGGAGGTCAGGCGTGCGTTCGCCGACGTGCCCCGCATACGGGCATGCTTCGAAGCCGCGTTCGGGCCGTATCCGCAGGAGGAGTGCACGTTCGTGGTGACCCCGGACGTCCTGGAGATCCCGCTCGAAGCGCAGGGGCTCATGGTGTTCGGAGCGAATCACCTCGACGACGAGTCGGCTCGCCTCATCCCGCACGAGCTGGCTCATCAGTGGTTCGGCAACAGCGTGGGCGTGGTCGCGTGGCGCGACATCTGGCTCAACGAGGGATTCGCGTGCTTCGCGGAGTGGATCTGGTCCGAGGCGTCGGGCGGCCCGACGATCGCGCAGCTGGCAGCGCTTCACCACGATCGGCTGAGCCGGATGCCTCAGAACCTCGTGCTGTCGGACCCGGGTGCGGCCACGATGTTCGACGATCGGGTCTACAAGCGCGGCGCGCTCGCGCTCGAGGCGTTGCGCCGCACGCTCGGTGCGGATGCCTTCGGCGAGGTGGTGCACCACTGGGCGAGGACCCATCGCCACTCGGTCGTCTCGACCGAGGACTTCCGCGCATGCGTCGAGCTGGTGACGGGCGAGGCGCACGCCGCGCTCCTGGATGCGTGGCTCGATCGGCCGGCGCTTCCCCCGCTGCCGCTCGCGGACATCGGCGAGCGCCTCGACCGCTGACCGGTCAGGAGCCGAGGCTCACCGCGACGCTGATGGTCACGCCGGCCGGCGCGGCAGCATCCCATCCGATGATCCGGTGACCGCCGGGAACGCTCGCCGTCCAGCCCGCTGCGCCGACGACGAGCCGCACGCCGGCCGGGTCGACGCGCAGCCCGCGCCCGTCGGCCTTGAGCGCAGCCTCGACCCGTGTCCACTCCCGCACCGGCACCTCACGGTCGCCGCCCAGGACGCCCCGCAGTCCGACGCGGTCGCGCTGCGGGGCGACATCGGACTCGGCGTCCACCCCGATCGCGATCACGCCGTCGCCGAGAGGTGCCACCGCCGCGACCGCGAGGTCACCCGCGTACGACACGCTCGCCGCGAACGGCGCGTTCTCGACCACGATCGCACCGTGCGGTCCGCCGCAGCGGCTGCACCGGTTGCCGAGCGATGCGCCGGCCGGCAGCATCTCGCGCAGCAGCGCCCACGCGGTGTCGCGGCGGGGCGCGGCACGGGGTACGCGCCGCCACGCGACCTCCACGACCGGACGCCGGTCCAGGTCAGACCTTCGGCTGATGCGTCTCGATGGCAACGATGCCCGAGCCGGGATTGGTGGTCGACAGGTGCACGACGGAGAACGCCGCCGGATCCAGAGCCGAAGCGCTGCCGAGGTACGAGCCTCGGAGGGTCCCCGTCGCCAGCGCGATCTCATTGAGGATCTCGGGAAGCACCGGGCCGTGACTGCACAGCACCACGGGCTTGCGTGCGCGCACCCGCTCGCCGACGACGGCGCGCGCATCCGAGTTGCCGCCCTCCCACGCATCCTGACTGATGAGGGGCGTGGTGCGGACCTTGCGATCGAGGGCGGCAGAGAGCGGCTCGAGCGTCCTGAGGCAGCGCTCCGCAGGACTCGAGATGAGTTTGCGAGCACCGAAGGCCCGCAAGGGCCCGACGATCGAGCTCGCCTGCTTCTTGCCTCGGGGCGAGAGCGGACGCGTGGCATCGTCTCCGTCCCATTCCTCGCGCGCGACCGCCTTGGCGTGCCGGAGCACGACGATGGGGAAGGTGCCGAGCACGCCCTCCTCGACGAGACGCACGAAGTACTCGAGGATCTCGACGTCGACCGGGTAGCTCAGCCGTGCGAGGGCCTTCTTGGGCGACGTCCACTCGAGGGCGGCGATCTCTTTGTTGGGTACGAACGCCGACGCGCGGATGGCATCGTCTGTCGCCTCGGCGGCCCAGTAGTGCACGATCTTGGTGCGCTTGCTCGGCAGGTGGTAACGCGATACGCCGACGGGCACGCCGAGCGAGACCCGGATGCCGGTCTCTTCGAAGATCTCGCGAGCCGCCGTCTCGGCGAGCATCTCGCCGGGATCGACCTTGCCCTTGGGCAGCGTCACGTCGCGGTACTTCGTGCGGTGGATCAGGAGCACGCGGAGCTTGCCGTCGACGATTCGCCAGACCACCCCACCAGCCGCGTACACCGCGGTCTCGGTCATCGCACCGCCCGCGCGCGCCGCCGTCGCTGCACGTTGGCCATGGTGCGATCCTGCAGGTCGGTCAGGGGCTTGCCGTCGTCGCCGATGTTGTGGCGCACCCATTCGCCGTCCGGACCGAGATGCCACGAACTGGTGGTGTCGCTCATCGCTAGCGTGAACAGCTCGTCGAGCTCCCGCAGATGCGCCGGTGCGTTCACGCGCACGAGCGCCTCGACACGGCGGTCCAGGTTGCGGTGCATCATGTCGGCGCTGCCGATGTAGATCTGCGAATCGCCGTCGTTGTGGAACGCGAAGATGCGCGAGTGCTCGAGATAGCGGCCCAGGATGCTGCGGACCGTGATGTTCTCGCTCAGACCCGGCACGCCGGGCTTGAGCGAGCAGATGCCGCGCACCCACACCTCGATCTTCACGCCGTCCTGGCTCGCACGGTAGAGCGCGTCGATGATGAGCTCGTCCACCATCGAGTTGACCTTGATGCGCACGCTCGCCGGCTTGCCGGCGAGGGCATTGCGCCGTTCCTTCTCAATGAGCCGCAGCAGCCCCTTGCGCAGGTGCAGGGGCGCCACGAGCAGGCGCTTGAACTTCTTCTCGATCGCGTAGCCGCTCAGCTCGTTGAACAGGCGGGTCAGGTCCCGGCCCACCTGGTCGTCGGCCGTGAACAGCCCGAAGTCCTCGTAGATGCGGCTTGTCTTGGGGTTGTAGTTGCCCGTGCCGATGTGGCTGTAGCTGCGCAGCACGCCGCCCTCCTGGCGGATGACCAGCGCGAGCTTGCAGTGGGTCTTCAGGCCGACCAGGCCGTAGACGACGTGGACGCCGGCCTTCTCGAGCTTGCGGGCCCACACGATGTTGTTCGCTTCGTCGAAGCGCGCCTTGATCTCGACCAGCGCCAGCACCTGCTTGCCTGCCTCGGCGGCGTCGATGAGCGCCTCGACGATCGGGCTGTCGCCCGACGTGCGGTACAGCGTCTGCTTGATCGCCAGCACGTGAGGATCTTTCGCGGCTTGCTCGAGGAAGGCCTGCACGCTCGTCGCGAACGACTCGTACGGGTGGTGCACCATCACGTCGCCCTTGCGGATGGCGGCGAAGACGTCGGGGCGCTCGTTGTTGTCGCCGGGCTGGAAAGCCAGCGCCGTCGTCGGCACGTGCGGTTTGTAGCGCAGATCCGGCCGGTCGATGCGCGAGAGGTCGAACAGCCCCCGCAGATCGAGGGGGCCGGGGAGACGGTAGACCTCCTGCTGCGTGATGTCGAGCTCTTTGAGCAGCAGGTCGAGTGTGACCTCGTCCATGTCGTCGGTGATCTCGAGCCGGATCGGCGGGCCGAAGCGACGGCGCAGCAGCTCGGCCTCGAGGGCCTGGATGAGGTTCTCGGTCTCGTCCTCCTCGATCACGACGTCTTCGTTGCGGGTGAGGCGGAACGCGTGGTGGTCGAGCACCTCCATCCCGGGGAACAGGTCGTCGAGATGACTGGAGATGAGGTCCTCGAGCGGCAGGTAGCGCGCAACGCCGTCGGCCGGCGGAAGCTCGACGAACCGCGGCAGCATCGGCGGCACCTTGAGGCGCGCGAACTCCTGACGTCCGGTCCGGGCGTTGCGGATGCGGATCGCGAGATTGAGCGAGAGCCCCGAGATGTAGGGGAACGGGTGGGCGGGGTCCACGGCGAGCGGCATCAGTACCGGGAAGACCTGCGACTGGAAGTAGTCGTACAGGCGCTGCCGCTCGTCGCCGTCGAGGGTGTCGTACGACACGACCTCGATGCCGGCATCCGCCATCGCGGGCCTGACGCCCTTCATCCACGCGTCCGCGTGCCGCAGCTGAAGCCGGTGGGCTTCGGCCGAGATGTCGGCGAGAACGTCGACGGGCACACGGCCGACGTTGGTCGGGACGGCGAGCCCGGTGACGATGCGGCGCTTGAGTCCGGCCACCCTCACCATGAAGAACTCATCGAGGTTGCTGGCGAAGATCGCGAGGAAGTTCGCCCGCTCGAGCACCGGCAGGTTGGGGTCCTCCGCGAGTTCGAGCACGCGCTGGTTGAAGGCGAGCCAGCTCACTTCGCGGTCGAGATAGCGGTGGTCGGGCAGCTGCGAGTCGAACGCCTCCGTCATGTCGAAGTCGTCGTCGTCCGCGTCGCCCAGACCCGCGTCGAGCACCTCGGGTTCGATCATTCCCTCATCATTGCAGGGTCGCGTGACGAGAGTGTGAACAAGACTCTGTGGTCAGGTCTGGTTGCGCTCACGGGGTGCGGGGATCTGGTCGTCCTCATAGACGTTGAATCGGTAGCCGACATTGCGCACCGTGCCGATGAGCTGCTCGAGGTCGCCCAGCTTGGCGCGCAGGCGCCGCACGTGCACATCGACGGTGCGCGTGCCGCCGAAGTAGTCGTAGCCCCACACCTCACTGAGCAGCTGCTCGCGCGTGAACACCCGGGAAGGGTGCGTCGCGAAGAAGTGGAGGAGCTGGAACTCCTTGTACGTCAGATCCAGCGGCTTGCCGTGCACCTTGGCCGAGTACGACGACTCGTCGATCGTGATGCCGGAGGTCTGGATTCGGGTCGACACCTGCTCCGCCGACTGGCGTCCGACCGCGAGCCGGATCCGGGCGTCCACCTCTGCCGGTCCGGCAGTGACCAGGATGACGTCGTCGATGCCCCAGTCCGTCGAGACCGCGGTGAGCCCGCCCTCGGTGACCACGAGCAGCAGCGGGGCGTCCAGGCCCGTCGTGTTGAGGATCTTGCAGAGCGACTTCGCCCCGACGAGGTCGACGCGGGCATCCACGAAGATGATGTCGGCGCTCGGGGCGTTGACCAGCTGCGCGGGTTCGGCCGGGATCTGGCGCACGCGGTGGCTCAGCAGCTCGAGAGACGGCAGGACAGGGCCGCCTCCCTGTGCGGAACTGAGGACCAGGAGCTGTGCCAATGCGTCGCCTTTCCGGCGCGTGGGCGAGCGCCGTGTGCCCCCAGTGTAGGGCGTGCGCGGTGCGTCAATCCGCGGTGGTGACGCGCCGGGACATCCGTTCTGATGCGCGCGAGCCCCTCGTGCGCGAAGATGGGCGTGTGGCCGTGCCCGAACTCGCTCCCCGTCGCACACTCGGCGGCGTCGTCGCCGTGTGGGTCCTCGCCGCCCTCATCGGGGTCGTGGTCGGCGTCTTCGCGGCGGCCCAGTGGCGCGGTGCCTGGCTCGCGGTGGGGCTGGGCGGATGCCTCGTCGCAGCGTTCGCGATCCAGCTCTGGTCGGGCCGCTCGCAGGGCTTCACCGAGCGGGTCGCCGCCAGCGTCCTCGGAGCCGCCCTGGTGATGGGCGTCATCAGCCTGGGATTCGGTCTCGCATCGATCGTTCCCGGCTAGACTCGTTCGCATGGATCTCGTCGCGCTCGAACTGTTCTTCGTGGGCCTGCTCGGCCTCGCGTCGCTCGCGATCGTCTTCGTGTCCGCGGTGGTCGTGAAGAACCTGTACCGCGGCCAGCGCTGACGGGTCGCGTCGTGATCGAGCTGCCGACCGACCTCCCCGCCGATCTCGTGCCCCTGTCGTGGCTTGTGGGGGTGTGGGACGGCACCGGCGTGATCGATTACGGCGACCACGAATACACCGGCGAGTTCACGCA
Source organism: Microbacterium sp. I2 (assembly GCF_051364985.1). NCBI lineage: Bacteria > Bacillati > Actinomycetota > Actinomycetes > Micrococcales > Microbacteriaceae > Microbacterium > Microbacterium sp. I2. The sequence goes on along the minus strand of NZ_JBLWIH010000001.1, from coordinate 433,209 downwards.
CCGCGTGAGCTTCAGCCATGACGGCGGCGACTATCTGAACTACTCGGCCGAGGCATGGCTGCACGACGACGGCGCCGCTGACGGTTCGCGTACCCGCCTCGTCGCCGAGATGGGCTATTGGCGGCTCTCGCGCCCCGCGGGAGACTCGGATGCGGGTCCCGGCCTGCTGCCGCCGGCCGCCTCTTCGGTGCCTCGTACCGCGGACGACGTCGAACTGCTGCGCAACCCGGAGGGTGGTTTCGACATCGAGGCCGTCATCGTCCACGCCGACGGGGTGAGCGAGCTGTATCTCGGCCAGATCCGCGGACCCCGCATCGACATCGCGACCGACGCGGTCGTGCGTCCCGCCAGTGCGAAGGCGTACGCGGCGGCCACGCGCATGTACGGCCTGGTCGACGGTCACCTGCTGTGGGCGTGGGACATCGCCGCCCTCGGCCACGAACTGGGCGCCCACGCGTCGGCGCGTCTCGCGCGGGCCGAGTGATGGGCGCCGCGTACTCCGCACTGCCCGGCGCTGTCGTCGACGAGGCCGGCCTGCAGCATCTAGGCAATCCGGTCGTGGAACAGCGTCGCCTGGCCTCCGGCGAGGCGCTGGCTCCCCTCGGCGACCGAGCCGTGCTCGCGGTATCGGGCGAGGACCGGCTCTCGTGGCTGGACTCGCTGTCGTCGCAGGCCCTCACACATCTCGCACCCGGTGTCAGCACCGAGATGCTCGTCCTCGACCCGCAGGGACGCGTCGAGCACGCGGCATCCGTTCTCGACGACGGCGAGACGACCTGGCTGATCGTCGACCGCGGCGACGCCGAGGGGCTGCTCGGCTGGCTCCGCAAGATGCGCTTCCGCCTGCGCGTGGATCCCCGAGAAGCTGACGCCCACGCTGTCGTCGGCGGGACTCCCGAGGCGCTCGCGAGGATCACGCCGGCAGCGCCGGCCGGACTGCCGCTGGTGTGGACCGACCCGTGGCCGGCCGTCGCGGTCGGCGGGCACGCGTACGCGGCGGTCGAGCCGCACCCCGGCGCCGATCGCGTGTGGGCCGAGGCGATCGTCACGCACGATGAAGAGACCCGGATGCTGCAGGCCGCGGTCGCCGGCGACCTCGCGCTCGCGGGGCTGGTCGCCGCCGACGCGCTGCGCGTGGCGGCATGGCGCCCGCGCTGGGCGCGCGAGGTCGACGAGCGCGCACTGCCGCACGAGGTGGACTGGCTGCGCACCGCCGTGCACCTCGAGAAGGGCTGCTACCGCGGCCAGGAGACGGTCGCGAAGGTGCACAACCTCGGTCACCCGCCTCGGCGCCTCGTGGCGCTGCAGCTGGATGGCAGCAACAGCGTCCTTCCCGTCCGCGGTGCCGCGGTGCGGGTGAACGGCGACGAGGTGGGAGCGGTTACCTCGGCCGCGTTCCACCACGAGGAGGGCCCCATCGCGCTCGCCGTGGTGCGGCGCTCGGTCGCCGTCGACGCCGAACTCACGGTCGACACCGACGACGGCGTGGTCGCGGCGGCGCAGGAGGTCGTGGTGCCACCGGACGCGGGAGCAACGGCCAATGTGCCGCGTCTGACCCGGCTCTCGCGCCGGTCGGCGGCCCAGTAGGCGCCGTGAGCGGCGACGCCGACTCGGCGCCGGTCACCCGGGCGGTGCCGACGGGGTGGCGCGCGCGCCTGGACCTGCGGCCGAACGTCTGGCGGGTGCGGGACTCGGCGATCGCCATCGTTCAGATCGCGGTCGCCGCCACGGCCGCATGGGCGTTCTCGTTGTACGTGCTCGGGCATCCTGCGCCGCTGCTGGCGGCGACGGTGACGATCTCGAGCCTCGGGCTGGTGCGCGATGCGAGACCGCGGCGCGTGCTCGAGACGGTGATCGGGATGCTGGTGGGCATCGTGGTCGCGGACGCGTTCGTGCTCGTCGTCGGTCCCGGCTGGTGGCAGCTGGCCCTCGCGCTGGGTGCGACCCTGTTCGTCGCACGATTCCTCTCGCCCTATCCGCCGTTCGCGATCATGGCAGCCGTGCAGGCGGTGATCGTCATGTCGCTGCCGGCCGCGCAGCCCTTCGACCGTCTGCTCGACGGCGCGGTCGGCGGGGTCGCGGCTCTCGCGGCGACCGCGCTCATCCCGCGCAACCCGCGCCGCGAAGAGCTGCGCGACGGGCGCACCGTCTTCTCTGCCGCCGCGGACGCGGCGCGCACCATCGTCCAGGCACTTCGTCGCGGCGACGCTCTGCGGGCCGCACGAGCACTGGAGAAGGCCCGCGCGATCGCACCCCACGTCGACAACTGGCGGGCCTCGCTGGAATCGAGCATCGCCGTCTCGTCCTTCTCGCCATGGCTGCGTCCGCAGCGCGCCGAGCTGAGGCGGCATCGCGCCGTCCTGGATGCGATGGATCTGGCCACGCGCAATCTCCGGGTCGTCGCCCGGCGCGCGGTCTACCTCTGCGACGACGGGCAGCGACGGCCCGTTCTGGCCGAGGTGCTCGCCGACCTCATGCGCGCGGCGACGCTGGTGGAGGAGAGTCTCGACGACATCTCGCTGCAGCCGGTCGCGCGAGAGGCCGTCCGCGTCGTGGCCGCGCGACTCGACCCCCGCGCGATCCTGCCGGACGGATCGATGAGCGAGCAGAACCTCATCACGGCGCTGCGCCCCCTCGCGGTCGACCTGCTCACCGCGACGGGGATGACCTCGGCCGACGCGCGCGCCGTGCTGCCCCGCCTCTAACCCGCCGCGCGCGGGGCGACGGCATCCCACGGCACCGTCAGTTCGCCCAGCCGCCAGCGTGCGCGTTCCTGCAGCCGCCAGCCGGATGCCTCCAGCCCTGCGAGGGTCGTCCGCCACCGGTGCTCGGCGCCGAACGGCGACACGGATGCGGCGCGCTCCCACTCCGCGTCGAGCGCGGTCAGCAGCCGGTGTACGCGCTCGCCGGGCACATTGCGATGGATGAGAGCCTTGGGCAGGCGCTCCGCGGCGATCGAGGGATGCTCCAGCCCGGCGAGCCGGAGCGAGATCGTGAGTGTCCGCGGCACGGCGTCCGGGCCGAGCGCGACCCACGTGACGATACGGCCGAGCTCGTCGCACGTGCCCTCGACGAGCAGACCGCCCGCCGCGAGGCGTGCTGCCATCGACGCCCACGCCGCGCCGACCTCGTGCTCGTCGTACTGCCGCAGGACGTTGAAAGCCCGGATCACCGCGGGCCGCCGGCCGCCCGACAGCGGAATCTCGAAGCCGCCGCGGGCGAACGACACGCGTGCGTCCGCTGCGAACGACGTCCGCCCGGCACGCACCTCGGCGAGCTGCTCGCGGGCGCGCGCCACGCGCGCGGGGTCGATCTCGAGGCCGAGCACCTCCACGTCGGGCCGCGCACGCGCCAGGCGCGCGTGCAGCTCCAAGGCGGTGACTCCGCTCGCGCCGTAGCCGAGGTCGACCACGAGTGGGTCCGCCGCGCGCCTCAGCGCCGAGTGCCGGGCGATCCAGCGGTCCACGCGGCGCAGCCGATTGGTGCCTGTCGTCCCACGCGTGATCTGGCCCACCACGGCCGGAGACGAGCGGGCGGAAGGCATGACCCCATCGTCCCACCACGAGCTGCAGCCCCGGCCGTCACCCGGCCGGGGGAGCCTGCCCCGCGCGGATATCATTGGGGCCATGACCGCGCCCTACACGCTGATCCTCCTCCGACACGGCCAGAGCGAGTGGAACAAGACCAATCAGTTCACGGGCTGGGTCGATGTCCGTCTCACCGAGCAGGGCAAGACGGAGGCCGCGCGCGGCGGTGAGCTGCTCGCCGAGTCGGGCATCCTGCCGGACGTCCTCCACACTTCGCTGCTCAGCCGCGCGATCCAGACCGCCGACATCGCGCTCGACACGGCGGACCGGCTGTGGATCCCCGTCAAGCGCACGTGGCGCTTGAACGAGCGTCACTATGGCGCCCTTCAGGGGAAGGACAAGGCGCAGACGCTCGAGGAGTTCGGGCAGGAGCAGTTCATGCTGTGGCGGCGCTCGTTCGACGTCCCGCCCCCGCCGCTGCCCGCCGACGACCGGTACAGCCAGGTGGGCGACCCGCGCTACATCGGCATCGACGGCGAGGTGCCCGACACCGAGTCACTCAGGCTCGTGATCGACCGCATGCTGCCGTATTGGCACAGCGACATCGCCCCCAACCTGCAAGCGGGCAAGACGGTGCTGGTGACCGCGCACGGCAACTCGCTGCGCGGCCTCGTGAAGCACCTCGACGGCATCAGCGACGCCGACATCGCCGAGCTGAACATCCCGACCGGCATCCCGCTGGTGTATCGCCTCGACGAGGACCTGAAGCCCATCGGCGCCGGCGAATACCTCGACCCCGAGGCCGCGGCCGCGGGTGCCGCCGCGGTCGCCAACCAGGGCAAGGGCTGACACAGACCGCCGTTGCAGAAGACAGAATGAGCGGATGCCCCTTCCCTGGGCATCCGCTCATCTCATGCTGCGGGCCTACCCCTGCGGCGTGACGATGTCGATCGCGTCGGTCGACGTGGTCCAGTCTCCCGTCGAGAGGTAGGCGACCTTCTTAGCAACCGACACGGCGTGGTCGCCGAAGCGCTCGTGGTAACGACTGGCGAGAGTCGCGTCGACCGTCGCGGCGGCCTCGCCCTGCCAGCTGTCGCTCAGCACCTTCTCGAACACCGAGACGTGCAGCTCGTCGAGCTTGTCGTCGGCGTTGCGGATCTCGTCGATCAAGTCGCCGTCCTGCGTTCGCAGCAGCTCGGCGAGCTGGCGGGCTGCTTCGACGTCGAGCTCGCCCATCTTGAGGAACGTGGACTTCAGGCCCTTGGGGATCGCGCGCTCGGGGAAGCGCATGCGGGTCAGCTGCGCGATGTGCTCGGCGATGTCACCCATGCGCTCCAGCGACGCGCTCATGCGCAGTGCGCTCACGACGATGCGCAGGTCGCGTGCGACCGGCTGCTGGCGGGCGAGGATCTCGATGGCGAGCTCGTCGAGCGCGATCGCCTTCTCGTCGATGACGGCGTCGGCCTCGATGACCTCCTCGGCGAGCGCGACATCGCTCGTGCCGAAGGCCCGCGTCGCCTTGTCGATCGCCACCGTCACGAGCTCGGCGATCTCGACGAGACGTCCCTGGACGTCCTCGAGCGACTGGTGGAACACTTCGCGCATGCGACGCACCTTTCTGATTCCGGGCACGCATCTGCTCCGCGCCCCGGCGATTCTCGTCAGCGAAGGTTAACGGATGGTGCCGCCGCGGTGAATAGTAGTCGGCGCCCCTCGCCGCACTCCGGCGCCCGGACGGGAGGCCGCCCGCCGTACGCATACGCTGTTGGCATGCACACCACGCAGCTCGCGCTGCTGGCCCTCCTGGCGGGCATCGTCATCGGGGCTTCGATCTCGGCGGTCATCGTCGTCTCGCTGCGCGCACGTGATCGCGCGCGGGCCGAGACCTCGCTGGACATCCCCGACGGCGTCCGCGAAGTGCTGCACGGCATGGACGACGCGGCCGTCGTGGTGGACGCCTCGTCGACGGTGCTCGCGGCGTCGGCCGCGGCCGTGCCGTTCGAGCTGATCGAGGGCAGGGTGCTGCCCTCGGACGAGCTGCGTGCGGTCGCGCGTGGCATGCGCAACAGCGACACGACCGCGACCGAGACCCTGCGGCTGCGTCGCGGCGCGCCGCCGGCCGAGCCGCGCCTGGTCGTGGTGCGCGCGAGCCGGATCTCGCCGCGGCTCACCCTCCTCGTGCTGCGCGACATCACCGAGCGCGAGCGTGTCGAAGAGATGCGACGTGACTTCGTCGCCAACACCAGCCACGAGCTGAAGACGCCGGTCGGTGCCGTCAGTCTGCTCGCCGAGGCGATCGAGTCGGCCGCCGACGATCCGCCGCAGGTGCGCATCTTCGCCGCACGGCTGTCGGCCGAGGCATCCCGTCTTGCGCTGCTCACGTCGCGCATCATGAACCTCTCGCGACTGCAGGCCTCGGACGAGCTGACCCAGCAGGACGTGTCGGTCGACGAGGTCGTCGCCTCCGCGCTGGACGCCCACGCCATCCAGGCGGATTCGGCCGGGGTCGAGGTGGTGCGCGGCGGGGCCCGCGGCGTGTACGTTCGCGGCGATGCGCAGGTGCTCAGCGAGGCGGTCGGCAATCTGATCGCGAACGCCATCGCCTACTCGCCACGCGGTTCGAGCGTGGGAATCGGTGTGAAAGCCGCGGACGGCATCGTCGAGATCGCCGTGACCGACCGCGGCATCGGCATCGCCGAGGGCGACCAGGACCGGGTGTTCGAGCGCTTCTACCGTGCCGACCCGGCACGGGCCCGTCGCACCGGCGGGAGCGGTCTGGGCCTGTCGATCGTCAAGCACGCAGTGCAGCGCCACGGCGGCGAAGTGCGGCTGTGGTCCCGTCCGGGCCGCGGCTCGACCTTCACCATCCGCCTGCCCCAGATCGAGGCGCCTGCCGCCGATTCCTCGCCCAAGCGGAGTCGCAGGAAGAAACGATCGACCGCCGGTGCGACCGCACGCCCGCTTTCCACGAACGGAGACCCTGCATGACCCGCGTTCTGATCGTCGAAGACGAACCCGACCTCTCGGACCCGCTCGCCTACCTGCTGCGGCGCGAAGGGTACGACGTCGAGATCGCTGAGGACGGCCCCGCCGCGCTCACGGCGTTCCGCGAGCGCGGCGCCGACATCGTCCTGCTCGACCTCATGCTGCCCGGGATGCCCGGAACCGAGGTATGCCGGCAGATCCGCACGACGTCGGCCGTGCCGATCATCATGCTGACGGCGAAGGACTCGGAGGTCGACATCGTGGTGGGGCTCGAGCTCGGTGCCGACGACTACGTCACCAAGCCGTACTCGGCGCGGGAGCTGCTGGCGCGCATGCGGGCCGTTCTGCGGCGGTTCGCGCAGCTCGAGACCGATCTCGAAGACCGCGTGCTGGAGGGCGGACGTGTCGTGCTCGACATCGACCGCCACACGGTGGCCGTCGAAGGCGCCGAGATCAACATGCCCCTCAAGGAATTCGAACTGCTCGAGGTGCTCATGCGCAACGCCGGCAGAGTGCTCACGCGCGGGCAGCTGATCGACCGGGTGTGGGGGAGCGACTACTTCGGCGACACCAAGACGCTCGACGTGCACATCAAGCGCATCCGCTCGCGCATCGAGCAGAACCCCAGCTCGCCGGAGATGCTGGTCACCGTTCGCGGGCTGGGCTACCGCTTCGAAGGCTGACGCACACGGGCTGCGCGCCGTCTTCGGACGGCGCGCAGCCCGTGTGCGGGGCGGGCCTGTCCCGCGGGCAGATCAGGGGGTCAGCGGCGCGAGGTAGTTCAGGCTGCCATCGAGCACGGGCACCGAGACCAGCACGCCCTCGGCGTCGCCGGACTGGAAGTACCCGTCGATGTCCTGACCCGGCAAGGTGTCGAGGTCTTCCAGCAGGATCGGGTCCTCGTCTTCGGTGCCGAGGCTCACCGTCGTGTTCGCGGGCACGCGGACCGACAGGGTGATCTCGGACTCCGCGCCGCGGAACTCGATGTTCAGCGTCTGCGATTCCTCGGTGTCGTTGACGAGGGCGGCGACGAAGTTGCCCTCCGAGCCGTCCTCGGTGGCGACGATCTGCGCGTTGCGGACCTCGACCGGGCCGGCGCCGTAGACGTTCGTGCCCTCGGCGCCGGAGTATTCGATCGTGGTCGCCTGCGGCGAGATCATGCTGCATCCGGTAGCAGTGAGGACGAGCGCGGCTCCGATGGCGAGCGACGCGATGGGGCGCGAGTACACAGATCCTCCCGGGACGGATGACGGTTCCCATGCATTCTATGGGCACGCCGTCGGCGGCGTGGTGAACGGCTCCGCGGGCGGTCTCAGCCCTGGGGCGGAGAACCTTAGCGTATTTCTCCTGTGGTATCCTGGAGGTTGCCGAAAGGACATAACTCCATGCTTTTTGAGGTTGGCGAGACGGTCGTTTACCCCCACCACGGCGCGGCAACGATCATCGAGGTCAAAGACCGAATCATCAAGGGCGAGACGAAGAAGTACCTGAAGCTCAACGTCACGCAGGGCGACCTGATCATCGAGGTCCCCGCTGAGAACGTCGACCTCGTCGGCGTCCGCGATGTCATCGGCAAGGATGGCCTCGACAAGGTCTTCGAGGTGCTGCGCGCTCCTTTCACGGAGGAGCCGACCAACTGGTCGCGCCGATACAAGGCCAACCTCGAGAAGCTCGCCTCCGGTGATGTCATCAAGGTGAGCGAGGTCGTGCGCGACCTCTGGCGCCGCGACCAGGACCGCGGCCTGTCGGCGGGCGAGAAGCGCATGCTGGCCAAGGCGAAGCAGATCCTGATCTCCGAGCTCGCGCTCGCAGAGAAGACCGACGAGGAGCAGGCCAGCGTGATCCTCGACGAGGTGCTCGCTTCCTGACCCGGCCGTCGCTCGCACTCACACCACGCCGGTAGCGTGGACGTGTGAGCCTGCCTTCCGTGTCGCGCGTCGGTGTCGTCGTCGTCGCGGCCGGATCCGGCACCCGCCTCGGTGCGGGTGGGCCCAAGGCGTTCGTCGCGATCGATGACCGGAGCATCCTGCGCCATGCGTTGAGCGGTGTCTTCGCCGCGCCTCGCGCGCATATGGTCGTCGTCGCGCCCCCCGGTCGTGAAGACGAGGCGCTGGCCGACGTGCGCGCGGCGGCGGGTGAACTGGCCGGCATCGTCTCTGTCGTCGCCGGCGGCGCCACGCGTCAGCAGTCGGTCGCTGCAGGGCTTGCGGCCCTGCCTCCCGGGCTCGATATCGTCCTCGTGCACGACGCGGCGCGCGCGCTCACGCCGCCCGAGGTCTTCGAGCGAGTCATCGCAGCCATCGAAGAAGGTGCCGTGGGGGCGATCCCCGTTCTTCCGGTGATCGACACCCTCAAGCGCGTGGCCGGCGACGAGATCGTGGCCGCCGTGGACCGCTCCGAGCTGTCGGCGGCGCAGACGCCGCAGGGATTCCGGCGAGATGTTCTCGACCGGGCATATGCTGCCGCCACCGAGGATTTCACCGACGACGCCGCGCTGGTCGCCACGGCCGGGCATGCCGTCGTCGCCGTGCAGGGGCATCCGCTCGCCTTCAAGATCACGACCGCCGCCGACCTCGACCGTGCGCGCCATCTCGTGGCGCCCCTTCCCGTGGCGGGTCGCGTCGTCGCGGCCCTGCCTCGTGTGGGCATGGGAACGGATGTGCATGCGTTCGGGGGCAGCGGCGACCTGTGGCTCGCGGGCCTGCACTGGCCCGGCGAGCTGGCTCTGTCGGGTCATTCGGACGGGGATGCCGTCGCCCACGCGATCGTCGATGCACTGCTGGCCGCTGCCGGCCTCGGCGACATCGGGACGCATTTCGGCACCGACCACCCCGAGTACGCCGGGGCCCACGCCGACGTCTTCCTGGGCAGGACGGTGACGCTGCTCAGCGAAGCCGGCTGGAGCGTCGGGAACGTGTCCGTGCAGGTGCAGGCGAATCGTCCGCGGTTCGCCGCTCGCCGTGGCGAGGCGGAGCGCGCGCTGTCAGCGGCGCTCGGGGGTGCTGCGGTGTCGATCTCGGCGACGACGACCGACGGCCTCGGCTTCACCGGCCGCGGCGAAGGCGTCGCGGCGTTCGCGGTCGCCGTCGTCGTCCCGGCGTGACGCGCGCTGCGGTCAGAGTTCGCGCGTCATGAACACCGAGAACGGGTCGAGCGCGTAGTCCGCGAACGGACCGCAGGTCGTGAACCCCTCGCCCTCGTACAGTCGCTGGGCGGCGAGGAAGTCCGCCGTCGTGCCGGTCTCGAGCCAGAGGCTGGTCATGCCCCGTTCGCGGGCGGCCGCCATGATGTGCCGCACCAGCGCTCGCCCGACTCCGGAGCCCCGGAACCGGTCGCTCACCCGCATCGACTTCACCTCGCCGCGTGCCTCATCGAGCGTCTTCAGTGCGCCGATGCCGGCGATCTCGCCCTCGATCCACGCCGACCAGATGGAGACGGACGGATCCCGCAGAGCGTCGATGTCGAGGGCGTGCACGCTCTCTGGGGGCGAGGTGTCGTGCATGCCGGCGAGGTGGAAGGCGACCAGGCGCCTCGTCTCGTCGCCGGAGAGGTCGTCGGTGCGGATCTCGATAGTGCGCTGCATAACGCGCCCAGTGTGCCACCCCCGCGTTGCCGCGATGTTTCGCGCCCCTCAGGCCTCGACGGCGTAGGGTGCGGGGTCGCGCGGGCTGCGCGAACCCCATGCGAGCAGCGCGAGGCCGGCCGCGAGCACGATGAGCCCCACGATCGCGAGCATCGAGAGCCGTTCGCCGAGCACGGCGATCCCGAGCACGCTCGCGGTGAGCGGCTCGCCGAGTGTGAGCGTTGCGGCGGTCGCCGCGGTGAGGCCGCTGAGCCCCCACGTGAACATCACGTACGCGATGGCGATGGTGGCAAGGCCCAGCCACAGTGCCATCACGAGGCCTCGGGTCGTGCCGAGCCACGCGAGATCGACGAACGGCAGCGCCAGCGCGCTCAGCGCCGCGGAGCTCGCCCCCATGCCGCCCACGACGGTGAACGGATCCCAGCCTTCGTCGAGCAGGCGTCGCTGCGCGTTGGCGATGACGGCGAACGACGCTCCGGCGCCGACCGACCCGAGCAGCCCGACCGCATCGGTGCCTCCGGCGCCTTCGGCATCGCCCCCGAATCCGAGGAGCACGACGCCGATCGTGGCGAGGGCGGTGGCGCCCATCCACGTCGGTGACGGCATCCGGCGCGTGAGCGCCCATTCCAGCAGCCCGGCGAGGATCGGAGCGGAGCCCAGTGCGACGACGGTGCCGACCGCGACGCCGTTACGGGCCGTCCCGAGGAAGAACAGCGGCTGGTACACCGCAAGGCAGACACCGGTGAGCACCATGAGCGCGATCGGACGGAGACCCGGTCGCGGACGGGTCGCTTCGGCGGGGCGTCTGCGGGCGTGGCGGGCGGCGAGAGCGAACGCGAAGACGGCGAGCCCGGTGCCCCCGATCACCATCCTCATCACGCCGATCGACAGCGGTGTCGTGCCGTCGGGGCCCAGAGCCTGGGACGTGCCGGTGGTGCCGAACAGCACGGCGGCGGCGAGGACGGCGAGCACGTGCACGCTCCCATTTCTAGCGGATACTCGGCCGGTAGGCTGGTGCGGTGACGGTTCAGCTGTATGACACCAAGGCGCAGGTCCTGCGCGACTTCGTGCCACTCGACCCCGGAAACGTCACGATCTACGTGTGCGGGCCGACGGTGCAGTCCGCGCCTCACATCGGCCACCTCCGGGGCGCGCTGAGCTTCGACATCCTGCGTCGCTGGCTGACGCACCGCTTCGGCCGTGTCACGTTCGTGCGCAACGTGACCGACATCGACGACAAGGTGCTCGCCAATGCCACCGACGGCGAGCCGTGGTGGGCCCTGGCCTACCGCATGGAGCTCGCCTTCACGCGCGCCTACACCGCGATCGGCATCCTGCCGCCGACCTACGAGCCCCGCGCCACGGCATCGATCCCGCAGATGCAGGAGCTCATCGAGCGGCTCATCGCGGCGGGCCACGCCTACGCCGCACCGGAGGGTTCGGATGCCGCGGGCGACGTGTACTTCGACGTGCGGTCCTGGCGTGACTACGGGGAGCTGACCCGGCAGAGTCTGGACGCGATGGAGCCGGCGGCCGACGCCGATCCTCGTGGCAAGCGCGACCCGCGGGACTTCGCCCTGTGGAAGGGCGCGAAGCGCGAGGAACCCGCGTCCGCGTCGTGGGATTCGCCGTGGGGCGCTGGGCGGCCGGGATGGCACATCGAGTGCTCGGCGATGTCGCGGCGCTACCTGGGCCCCGAGTTCGACATCCACGGCGGCGGCCTCGATCTGCGATTCCCTCACCACGAGAACGAGCTCGCGCAGTCGACGGCAGCGGGCGACAGTTTCGCACGGTACTGGGTGCACAACGGCCTGGTCACTGTCGGGTCTCAGAAGATGTCGAAGTCGCTGTTCAACTTCGTGCTGGCCGAGGACGTGCTTCGCGAGCGCGATCCGCTGGTGGTGCGCTACGCGCTCGCGGCCGCCCATTACCGGTCGAGCCTGGACGTGACTGACTCGTCGTTCGACGAGGCGGAGGCGGCTGTCGACCGGATCCGGAGCTTCCTCGAGCGCGCGCTCCGCACGCTGCGCGAGGACGAGACCGACGTCCACGTCGTCCCCACGCCCCCTCCCGGCGCCGCTGGCGCGGCGTCGCGAGCCTCCGGGCGCGGGGGCACAGCCGAGGTCCCGGCCCGGTTCGCAGCCGCGCTCGACGACGACCTCGGCGTGCCGCAGGCGCTCGCCGTGCTGCACGAGACCGTGCGTGACGGCAACACCGCCTTGGACACCGGCGACCGGGATGCGGCACTGCGAGCCTTCTCGGAGGTCGCTGTGATGGCGGGCATCCTCGGGATCGACCCCCTCGACCCGCAGTGGGCGTCGACGGATGCCTCAGCCGAGGCATCCGCTCTGGACGCTCTCGTGCAGACCATGATCACGCAGCGCGCCGACGCGCGCGCTGCGAAGGACTGGGCGACGGCCGACCGCATCCGCGACGCGATCGCGGCGGCCGGCATCGCCCTCGAAGACACGGCGGACGGGACTCACTGGACGCTGTCCGGTGAGCGTCCGCCCATGAAGGAGAACTCATGAACAAGGCAGGACGCCCCGGCGCGAGCAGGGGCAAGAAGAAGGGGCCCACGAAGGGCACCGGCGGCAAGAACAAGCGCTCGCTCGAGGGTCGTGGACCGACCCCGAAGGCCGAGGATCGCGCGTGGCACCCGGCGGGCAAGCGCAAGGCCGCTGCCGAGCGCTACGCCGCAGCCGGTGGAAAGGGCGCACCGGGTACGTCGTCGTCGCGTTCGTCGCGTCCGGCGAAGAAGGACGACGACACAGAGACCGTCACCGGACGCAACTCGGTGCTCGAGGCGCTGCGCGCCAAGATCCCGGCGATCGCGTTCTACATCGCCCAGCGCGTCGAGATGGACGACCGTGTCAAGGAGATGCTGTCGATCGCGACCCACCGCGAGATCCCCGTGCTCGAGGTCACGCGCCCTGAGCTGGATCGGATGGCGGGCTTCGACGGTGTGCACCAGGGTGTGGCACTCAAGGTGCCGCCGTACGAGTACGCACACCCGCAGGACCTCCTGGAGCAGATCATCGATCGCGGCCAGACGCCGCTGCTGGTCGCGCTGGACGGCGTGACCGATCCGCGCAACCTCGGGGCAATCATCCGATCCACGGCGGCCTTCGGCGGGCAGGGCGTGATCCTCCCGCAGCGCCGGTCGGCCAGCGTCAACTCGGCGGCGTGGAAGACCAGCGCCGGCGCGGCCGCGCGCATCCCTGTCGCGATCGCCGCGAACCTCACGTCGATGCTCAAGGAGTTCAAGAAGCAGGGCGTCTTCGTCCTCGGTCTCGACGGCGGCGGGGACGTCTCGCTTCCGGCGCTCGAGCTCGCCGACCGTCCCGTCGTGATCGTCGTCGGCTCGGAGGGCAAAGGCCTGTCGAGACTGGTGACCGAGACGTGCGACCAGGTCGTGTCGATCCCGATCTCGGCCTCCACCGAGTCGCTCAACGCCGGGATCGCGGCATCCGTCGCCCTTTATCAGGTGGCCACGACCCGGGCTCAGGGCGGGAACTGATCGATGCCGCCACCCGGCGGCTGCCACGCTAGACCGCTGCGATCGCGTCCACCTCGATCTGGGCGCCGCCCACCAGGGATTGCACGCCGATGAGCGTGCTCGCCGGCAGCTCTTGCGTGCCGACGATGCGGTCCCGCGCCGAGCGCCAGACCGCGAGGCGCTGCTCGTCGAGCCCGACGATGTAGACGTTCACGCGGACGAGGTCAGTGAAGGTCGCCCCGCCCGCATGGAGTGCCCGGCGCAGCTGCGCATAAGTGAGCTCGACCGCCCGCTCGAAGTCGTCGGGGGCGGACCCGTCGTCCTCGTAGCCGACGGCTCCGGACACGAACAGCAGATCTCCGGATGCGACGCGAACGCTGTCGGAGATTCCCGGGAACACCGGCGCCGGGTTGCGGACGAGCCTGTCGGCAGCCACGTCAGTCCTTGTACTGGTAGGGGTTGTAGAGCACCTCCGGCTCGGGGATGTCGGGGAACTGTCCCGCCTTCCAGTCGTCGCCCACTTCGCGTTCCAGGTAGGCCACCGTCTCATCGAGCTTCGCGCGGACCCCTTCCAGGTCTCCGGCGACCACACGGCCCTCGCGCTTGACGACCTCGCCGCCGACCAGCACGGTGTGCACGTCGCCGCGCTGCGCCTGATAGACCACCTGACCCCAGGGATTGATCAGCGGCGCCCACGTGGGGGAGTGCTCGTTCTTGAGCAGCACGACGTCGGCGAGCTTGCCGGCTTCGAGCGAGCCGATGAGGTGGTCCTTGCCGATCGCCTTGGCTCCGCCCCTCGTCGCCATCTCCACGACCTCCTGCGCGCGCAGCTTCACGTGGGTGACCGTCTCGGCCGGTTCCAGCTGGTGGGCGAGGAAGTGCTCGAGAGCACGGTCGGCGTTGACCGTCGCGCGCATGGCGGAGAAGAGGTCGGCGCTGAACCACACGCTCGTGTCCACCGAGAGCGAGGCCGGGATGCCGTAGCGCCGAAGGTGGTGAAGGGGAGGGTATCCCTGTCCGCACGTGTCCTCCGACTCGGTGGCGAGCGACACGTTGCCGCCTGTCGCGGCGATCTTCTGGTACGACTCGGCGGAGAGCGAGGCGGCATGGACGTAGGTGAAGCCCTCCTCCATGACGCCCGCATCGTATGCGTTCCGGATGCCCCAGTCATTCGTAGCCCCCCACACTCCGGCATGGGTCGTCACGCGCAGTCCCAGATCCTTGGCGGCGCGGTAGGCCGCGAGCTCGGGGAATTCCTCGTTCTGATTGGGGACATCGAACGCGATCTGCGTGCCGAACATCCGCGAATCGTCTCGTGACTTCTCCAGGAGCGCCCGCACGGCGGGGTCGGCCGTCCATTCCCACGGCGACTGGTGGATGTTGCCGTAGGCGAAGACGAAGCGCCCCGGTGAGGACACGAGAGCGTCGAACGCGGCTTCGCCGTGCTCGACGGTGCGCAGACCGTGCGACCAGTCGACACTCGTCGTCACTCCCGACTCGATGGCGTCCAGCGCGGAGATCAGATTGCCGGCGGCGTAGTCCTGAGGGCGGAACTTCGCCCCGTGCTGCAGGTAGTACCAGACGAAGTACTGCGTCAACGTCCAGTCCGCGCCGTACGCGCGCATCGCCGTCTGCCACATGTGCCGGTGCGTGTCCACCATGCCGGGCATCACGATGCCGCCGCCGGCATCGATCTCGAAGGCGTCGTCCGGCGCCGTCACCTCGACGCCGACCTCGGCGATCCTGCCGTCTTTGACGAGCACGTCGCCGCGAGGCAGCACGGTGCGGGAATCATCCATCGTGAGGACGATCCCGTTGCGGAACACGATCGGCTGGCCGTCGCGCGGGGACGGTGAATCTGTCATCGGTGATCTCCTTCGATCAGCGGGCTGAGCCAGATGAGGTGCGATGCGGGCCGGGGTCGTTCGGTCATGCGGTGTTAAGCAGCTGTGCAGTGACGACGAACGTCGCAACGGCACCAGCATGACGCATTCATCCGCATATGGGTAGAGGCAGAAATCGCTCACCTTCGCGAATGAGAAGGGCCGTCGACGCTTGACAACCGCTGCGTACGGGCGTTTACATGGGTTCAGTGTGACTGAACAGTGATTCCGCGGGCTGCTCCCGTCGTCTCTGTGTCACACCGCGGTGCGAAGGCGCGCCGTGAAGGCCGATGCAAGGAGGCAGCGCATGGCGCGGTTCGTCGTCCGACGGGCACGAGAGGCCGAGTACACCGACCCGGGGGCGCTCGCGCCGGGCGCCGAGGGCGCGACCCGTTGGCGGGCCGTCGGCGAAGAGGACGGTGCCGCGCACACGGACTTCGGCATCACGCGGTTGGACAGCGGCGGTCGCATTCCGACGCACGTGCATTCGTTCGAGGAGAGCTTCCACATCCTCGAAGGCGAGGTGATCCTCGCCACGCCGGAAGCCACGGTCCACCTGGTCGCCGGCGACTACGGCGTGATACCCATCGGCGTGCCCCACGCCTGGCGGGCGGTCGGTGGGCACCGGGCAGCGTGGTCGGACCTGTTCACGCCTCCCGCCCGTGCCCGACACGGCTCGGACACCTACCGCGTGGCGGACCTTCCCGACGTCCCGCCCATCGCCGTCGACCCGCGAGATCCGCGCACGCGTTCGTTCGGCAACATCACGGCCGACCACATGAATCCCGGCCGGCAGTCGCAGGAGCTGCTCGCGGTCTCGGCGAGTATGCGCACCGCGCTGCTCGTCTACAGCGGGATCACGCTCAAGATGATGGTCGACTCGGACCTCGGCGCGACGCTCGGAACGATGTTCATGGTGCAGTACGAGCCCGATGGCAAGGCCGGCACGCACGACCATCCCCTCGAAGAGGCGTACCTGATCACGGAGGGGCAGGTGGCGGCGACGTTCGACGGTGAGGAGTTCCTCCTCGAGACAGGCGACATCGCGTGGGCGGGTGTGGGCTGCGAGCACTCGTTCGCCGCCACCGGTGCACCGGTGCGCTGGCTCGAGACGCAGGCGCCCCAGATGCCCCCGCGCCACGCGTATCGCTTCGCACGGGACTGGCAGTACCTGGAGGAACGACTGGAGGAGGAACTGTGAGCGGACGGACGATACTCGTCGCCGGCGGATCATCGGGCATCGGGCTCGAGCTGGCCAAGGATCTGGTGGCCGGAGGCGATCGCGTGATCGTGACCAGCCGGAGCCGCGAGACGGCCGACGAGGTCGCCGCGGGACTGGGTGCGAACGCGACGGGCATGGCGCTGGACGTCTCCGAGCCGGAGGGCATCGCGGACCAGCTGCGGGGCGTCCCCGCCCTCGACGGCGTCGTCATGGCGGCGATCGAACGGGACGCCAACACCATCCGCGACTACGACATCACCCGCGCCCGGCGGCTCATCACCCTCAAGCTCATCGGCTACACCGAGACGGTGCACACGCTGCTGGATCGACTGACGCCGAGCGTCGAGACGGGGATCGTGCTGTTCGGCGGTCGCGCGAAGGATGCTCCGTACCCCGGGTCGACCACGGTGTCGACCATCAACGGCGGCGTGGACGGGCTCATGAACACCCTCGCCCATGAGCTCGCGCCGATCCGCGTGAACTCGCTGCACCCCGGAATCATCGGGGACAGCCCGTTCTGGGCCGGCAAGCCGGACGGGGTGCTCGCCGGGTACGAGAGCCGTACGCCGGGCGGCACCCTGGCCACCATGGCCGACGTCGTCGACGCCGTCCGGTTCCTGCTGTTCAACCGGGGCGTCTCGGCTCACAGTCTGAATGTGGACCGCGGCTGGCGCATCACATGATCGGCCGGACGACGACGGGACCCCACACGAGAAGGAGCGGATCATGAGCATCGCCACACGCGGCACGATGGGCGTCGACTGGGAGGCCCGCGTCGATTTCGAGCGGCTGCGCGACGAGCGCCTGGCGCGCTTGCACGCCGAACTGGAGCGTTCGTCGCTGGGCGCCGTGCTCGCGTTCGACTTCGGCAACATCCGGTACGCGTCGGCGACGCACATCGGCACGTGGGCGATGGACAAGCTCATCCGCTTCTGCCTCGTGACGCGCAAGACCGACCCGATCGTCTGGGACTTCGGCTCTGCTGCCAAGCACCATGATCTGCTGAATCCGTGGCTGCACGAGACCCACATGGAGGCGGATGCCGATCCTCATGCACCGCATCATGGTGCGAAGCGGCCGCGCCTGGAGTCTGGTGCGCGAGCGGGGATCTCCACTCTCCGCGGCGCCTTCCCGCCGGGAGCCGGCATCGCGGAGGAGGTGGCGCGCAAGATCCGGCGTGAGCTCGAGCGGTTCGGGCTGCTCGGCGAGCCCCTCGGCGTGGACGTGATCGAGCTGCCGATCCTGTTCGCGCTTCAGAAGGAGGGGATCGACGTCGCCGACGGCCAGCAGGTCTTCATGGAGGCACGGCGGATCAAGACACCCGATGAGATCACGCTCCTCACCACGGCGGCGTCGATGGTCGACGCCGCGTACGACCAGCTGTACGAGTTCCTGCGCCCGGGCGTGCGCGAGAACCAGGCCGTGGGCCTGGTCGCGAAGTCGCTGTACGACCAGGGTTCGGAGTACGTCGAAGGCGTCAACGCCATCTCCGGGGAGCGCTGCGCGCCGCACCCGCACGTGTACTCCGACCGCGCCGTGCGGCCGGGAGACCCGGCGTTCTTCGACATCCTCCACTCGTTCAACGGCTATCGCACGTGCTACTACCGCACGTTCGCCGTCGGTTCGGCCAGCCCGGCGCAGGTCGACGCGTATACGCGGGCGAGGGAGTACATGGATGTCGCGATCGCCGCCGTGCGGCCCGGCGCGACGACCGCTGACATAGTGAGCCTGTGGCCCAAGGCCGAGGAGTTCGGATTCCCGGACGAGGAGGCCGCCTTCGCGCTGCAGTACGGGCACGGGGTGGGTCTGTCCATCTGGGAGAAGCCGATCTTCTCCCGGCTCACCTCGCTCGAGCACCCGGAGGTGCTCGAGGAGGGGATGGTCTTCGCGCTCGAGACGTACTGGCCGGCCTCCGACGGATGGGGCGCCGCCCGCATCGAGGAGGAGGTCGTCGTCACCGCCGACGGCTGCGAGGTCATCACCAAGTTCCCCGCGGAGACCCTGCTCGTGGCGGGCGGTGGCCGGTACTTCACCGTGAACGGCGCGCTTCCCGGCATTCGCGACTCGCAGTCCCACCTGAACACTCCTGAGGGCCGGGGCGAGTCTCAAGTCTGAGCGGGGCGGGGCCGGTTGTTCCGGCCCCGCTTCTACGCGTGGTGTGCGCACGCACTGATCGTTCGTCACCTGCACTGTGCACTCACAATTTATCGATTGTGCAGTGACACTTGACAGACCTGAGAAGCATTGGTTCACTGGGGGCACCAGCGATCCCGCAGGCACTCCCCGACGACGTGGAAGGTCCGATACATCGGTGTTCGAACCCGTCTTCCTGGCACAACAGGTGCTCAACGGATTGAGCTTCGGCGCTCTCCTCTTTCTGCTCGCGAGCGGTCTGACGCTCGTCTTCGGTCTCATGCGCATCGTCAACATGGCGCACGGCGCGTTCTACATGCTGGGCGGATACATCGGCGTCGTGATCGCAACGCTGACCGGCAATCTGCTGCTCGCCGTGATCGTCGCGATCATCGTGGTCGCGGGAACCGCCTTCATCGTCGAGGTCGTGCTGCTCCGGTTCGTGCGTGGCCAGGAGATGCCCGAAGTCCTCCTGACCATCGGCGTCTCGTTCGTGATCGCCGATCTCTGCCTCGCCGTCTTCGGCGGTGACCCGCAGAATCTGCCGGCCTCGGTGAAGATCCCCGGCGCCCTGATGATCGGCGAGTTCATCTATCCCTGGTACCGCATCTTCGTGATCGCCGTCGCGGTGGTCATCGGGCTGGCGCTCGCTCTCGTGCAGTACAAGACGCGTGTCGGTGCGATCGTGCGGGCCGGCGTGGACGACCGCGAGATCATCACCGCGATGGGCATCAACATCAAGTGGGTGTTCACCGGCATGTTCGTCGTCGGAGCCGCCCTCGCCGCCATAGGCGGCACGATCGGAGCGGGCGTGCAGAGCATCCTTCCGGGTGTTCAGAACGAAGTCCTGCTGTACGCGCTCGTCGTCATCATCATCGGCGGCCTCGGCAGCATCCCCGGCGCCGCCATCGGCAGCGTCCTCATCGGGCTCATCGACGCCTTCGCGAAGGCGTGGATACCCGAGCTCGCCTACTTCACGATCTTCCTGCCGATGGCGCTCGTGCTGGTGCTGCGCCCCACCGGCCTGTTCGGAAAGGCAGCCTGATGAGCAACCGCATCGTCGAGACCAAGACGGTCCGGACGTTCGGCATCCCGCGCGACTCCCGGACCATGACGATCAACCTCGTGCTGCTGGGCGCACTGCTGGTCCTCGCCATCGCCTTGCCCTACCTGGGCGTCTCGGGATTCGCGGTCTCGCTGACCTCGACCATCCTCATCGCAGCGACACTGGCCTCCAGCGTCAACTTCCTGGCCGGTCAGGGCGGCATGGTGTCGCTCGGTCACGCCGGAATCGCCGCGGCGGCAGCCTACGGCGCGGGCTGGGCCTCCCGGCAGGGGTTCGATCCCGGAATGCAGGTCGTCTTCGCGCTCGGCCTCACCCTCTTCGTCTCGCTCGTCTACGGCCTGCTGTCGATGCGGACCAACGGCATCTACTTCCTCATGGTGACGCTGGCCGTCGGAATGCTCATCTACGGCCTGGCCTTCCGGCTGTCGACGGTCACCGGCGGAGAGAACGGGATCTCGGGCATCCAGCGTCCTGAGTGGATGGCGTCGTACTGGATGTTCTACTACGTGGTGCTGGGTGCCTTCGTCGTGCTGACCGCGGCGCTCTGGGTGGTCGGCAACTCTCCGTTCGGCGCCAGTCTGCGCGGCGTCCGCGACAGTGAGAGCCGCATGCGGAGCCTGGGCTACAGCGTCGCCTCGTACAAGCTGAGCGCCTTCATGATCTCGGGCACGGTGGCGGGCCTGGCGGGACTTCTGTCGGTGTGGCACACGCATTTCGTGAGCCCGTCGTCGGCGGGCGTCGACCGCTCCGTCCACCTCATCGTCATGGTGATCCTCGGCGGTATCGGCACGCTCCTCGGGCCGCTCATCGGCGCCGCCGTCGTCGTTCTGGTCGAGACCGTGCTGTCGAGCTATGTCGACCGCTGGCCGACGGTCCTGGGGCTCATCTTCATCCTCGTCATCCTCTTCGCGCGGGCCGGCATCGCCGGGAGCACGCGCAAACTCGTCAATCGCCTTCGCAGGCATCCCCCCTCCGCACCACCGGGTGACGGAGGGCCACCACCGGAACCACCCGGGTCCGATGCATCACACACACAGCAAGCACGTCGAGAGGATCTGTCATGAAGTCAACGTCGACCTTCCTGCGCCGCCGAGCCGTGGCCGCCGCAGGAATCGCCGCCGCCGCGGCGCTCGCCCTGTCGGCCTGCGCACCGCCCGGAGCCGCCGAGCCGTCGGGGGACGCCTCCGCGCCTGCCGGTGAGACCGGAGCCCTCAAGGTGGGCTACATCTCGCCGACGACGGGCAACTTCGCCGTCGCCGGGCAGGAGATGGTGGACGGCTGGAACCTCTACTGGGAGACGCAAGGCAATGAAGTGAACGGCGTCACGATCGAGACCATCGTCGAGGACGATGCGGGCAACCCCGAGACCTCGCTCACGAAGGCCCGCAAGCTGGTCGAGCAGGACGAGGTCGACGTGATCGTCGGCCCCCTGATCGCCAACACCGCGCTCGCCGTCGCCGAGTACACGGCAAGCGTCGGGGTGCCGAACCTCCACCCGGTGGCGGCATCCGACGATCTGACACAGCGCAACGCCAACGACCTCACCGTTCGCACCGGATCGATGGGCGGATCGCAGGCGAACTACCCCGGCGGCGAGTGGGCGGCCACCGAGGGCGGCTTCGACACGGCGGTCACCCTGTGCGCCGACTACGCATTCGGCTGGGAGTCGTGCGCAGGATTCGTGCAGGGCTTCGTCGAGAACGGCGGCGAGGTCGTGGAGCAGATCTGGTTCCCGAACTCCACGACCGACTTCTCGACATATGCGTCGCAGATCCAGGCGGCTGATGCCGATGTCGTGTACGTCGCGACGGCGGGTGGCGCACCCGGTCCGAACTTCCTCAACGCCTACCTCGGCCTCGGGCTCGACATGGACAAGCTCCTCGTGAACTGCTGCGCCGCCGACCAGGGGACGCTGCGCACGATGGGCGACTCGATCATCGGCCTGAAGTCGATCAGCTACTGGGCGGAGGGACGTGACAGCGAGGTCGTCGCCGAGTTCATCGAGGCCTACAAGGAGTTCTCGGACGGCAAGGTTCCGGGCGCCTACGTGGCCGGCGGCTACATCACGGCGTCGCTCGTGGCCTCGGTGCTGGAGGAGAACGGCCTGGTGACGGGCGAGGAGCTGGTGTCGGCGATCACCGAGTACACCTTCGAGGACAGCATCTTCGGCCGCGTCCAGTGGGACGAGTACAACAACACGGTCGGCCCGGTCTACATCCGCGAGGTCGAGAAGCTGGACGACGGGAATCTGTACAACGTTCCGATCGCCACCTTCGAGGACGTCGACCAGTGGCTCGGGCGCACGCCCGAGGAGGCGCTCGCGCAGCCGACGTACTCGCAGACCTTCCAGGGGCTCGAGTGACAGAAGCGACGACGGCGAAGGCCCCGGACCCGGCAGGGTCCGGGGCCCCAGCCCCCGCGCTCGTCGTCGCGGGCCTCGGCAAGCGGTACGGCGGCGTGCAGGCGGTCGACGACATCTCGCTCGATCTAGCCCCGGGCGAGCGGATGGGGGTCATCGGGCCGAATGGTGCCGGAAAGACCACGCTGTTCAAGATGATCGCGGGCGACGTCGGTCCCACGGCCGGCACCATCGAGCTGTTCGGGCGCGATGTCACCAAGCTGTCGACGGCACGCCGAGCCCGCCTGGGCGTCGGCCGCACATTCCAGGTCTCCAATCTCTTCCGCGAGATGACCGTTCTCGACAACGTCCGTGTCGCAGCGCGCGGCGGATCCTCGAAGGCGCGGGTGTTCTGGCGCGTGCAGGGCCGGCGTGACGAGGTGACCCAGGAGTCGACCATGATGCTGGAGTCGGTCGGGCTTCACGCACGCCGCGACGACACGGTCGCGGACCTCTCCCACGGCGAGCAGCGCCAGCTCGAGATCGCGATGGCGCTCGTGAGCCGCCCCACCATCCTGCTGCTCGACGAGCCCGCCGCCGGTCTGAGCGCCATGGAGCGCGCCACCCTCCGCCGCCTCATCGAGGAGCTCCCTCGCACGCTCCCGATCCTCCTGATCGAGCACGACATGACCCTCGCTCTCGGCCTCACCGATCGCGTCATGTGCATGGAGAACGGCAAGCACGTCGTCACCGGCACCCCGGACGAGGTCCGCGACCATCCGACGGTGAAGGAGATCTATCTGGGAAGGCGCGACAAGAAGTGACTCTTCAGGTCAAGGGACTGCACGCGGGATACGCGACCGCGGGCGTGCTGCACGGCGTGGACTTCGCGATCGACGACGGTCAGTCCGTGGCGTTGCTGGGCCGCAACGGGATGGGCAAGACGACGCTGGTGCGCACGATCTGCGGTCTTCGGCCGCCGACCGTGCAGCACGGCACCATCGAGTACGACGGCGTGGACATCACCCGCAAGCCGACTCATCTGATCTCGAGAGCCGGAATCGCCATCGTCCCTCAGGGACGTCGCGTGTTCGGCTCCCTCACGACGCTGGAGAATCTCACCGTCGTCCGGCGGTCGAAGCCCTCGCGCGGCGAGACGTGGACCGTCGAGCGCGTGTTCGAGTTCTTTCCGCGCCTCGCAGAGCGCTCCGGCTCGATGGCGCGGTCACTGTCGGGAGGCGAGCAGCAGATGCTCGCGATCGGCCGAGCCCTCATGACGAATCCGACGCTTCTCATCATGGACGAACCGAGCGAGGGCCTGGCCCCCAGCGTGCTCGACGTCATCCAGGACCGTCTCGCGGGCTTGCGCAGCTCCGGCCTGTCGATCCTGATCGCCGAGCAGAACGTCGACCTCGCGCTGGACATCGCGGAGCATGTCATCGTGATCGACGACTCGGGCACCATCGCGTGGTCGGGTTCTCCTGCAGAGCTGCGCGCCGACGGCCGCGTGCTCGAGAAGCACCTGAGCATCTGAGGCGGAGGACGACGTGCACACCGACGCCGCGCAGCGGACTGTTCCCTTGGTGGATCTGCTGCTGCATCACGGACGCGTGACGACGTTCGCGGATCCCGATGAGGGCGCCGCTGAGGCGCAGTCCGTCGCCGTCGCGGGTGGGCGCATCATCGCCGTAGGATCCGACGACGACCTGGCGCCGTTGCGACCTCTCAGCGCGCGCACGATCGATCTGGGTGGCCGCCGCGTGCTGCCCGGCCTCAACGACTCCCATGTCCACGCCGTACGGGGCGGTGTCTCGTGGACTCGTACGATGCACTGGGAAGATGTCCGCTCCATCGCCGAGGCGCTCGTCCGGGTTCGCGAGGACGCCAGAGACCGCGGACCCGGCGCATGGGTGTCGGTGGTCGGCGGATGGCATTCGTCTCAGCTGACCGAGGACCGGACGCCTACCCGCGCCGAGCTCGATGCGGCGGCCCCCGACAATCCCGTCTACGTCCAGGAGCTGTACGACCGCGGCATCCTGAACTCGGCGGGCCTGCGGGCCTGTGGCTTCGACGACGACTCGACCGACCCCGCTCGCGGGACTCTCGTGCGCGACGCATCCGGTTCGCTCACCGGTGAGATTCGCGGAGTCGGTGCGTTCGCGGTGCCGCTCGCGCTCGCGCTGCGCGTGGACGCACCCGAGTCCGAGGCCGGTGTGCGAGCGATGTGCTCCGTCTTCGCGCGGCACGGCCTCACCGGCTTCGTCGACGGGGGAGGGCTCCTCGTCACTCCACGCGACTACGACCCGCTGTACGCCGTGTGGCGGAAGGGCGGACTGGACGTCCGCGCGCGGCTCTTCCACTCGGCCTGGACCCGCGGTGGTGAGGTCGCCGATGTCGAGGCCATGACCACCTTCCTGCAGCCGGACATGGGTGACGCCATGCTGCGAGTGGCGGGCATCGGCGAGATCCCTCACCTCGGCTGCCACGACATGGAGGGCTTCGAGCCCTTCGACATCGAGGACGGCGCCTTCGCCGAACTGGTCGACGTGGTTCGGCTGTGCGCGACGAGGGGATGGCGGATGAGCGTCCACGCAGTGCTCGAGGCCACTCTCCGACGGATCCTGGATGCGTGGGAGCGCGTCGAGAACGAGACGGGCCTCGTCGCCGGACGTGGCTGGTCGATCGTTCACGCCGACGAGGCATCGCGTGCGAGCCTGGAGCGCGTCGCGCGGCTCGGCGCCGGCATCCTGGTGCAGAACCGCCTGCTGCTCAAGGGCGGCGACTACGTCTCGGCATGGGGAGCAGAGGCGACGGCCTCGGCGCCCCCCATCGGCGACATGCGCGATCTCGGGATCCCGATCGGTGGCGGCACCGACGCGACGCGCGCGAACTGGTTCTCGCCGTGGGCTTCGATCTGGTGGCTGGTGACGGGCGGCACGCTGAACGGCCGAGGTGAGCGCGCGGCTGCGCACCGGCTGTCGCGGTCGGCCGCGATCGCGACCTACACGCGAGACGCCGCATGGTTCACCGGCGAACAGGGGCACCGTGGGCGAATCGTGCCCGGATACGACGCCGACCTGTGCGTACCAGACCGGGATCCGTTCGCGTGCGCGGACGACGACCTCCGCGACATCCTCAGCGAACTGACCATCGTGAACGGCCGCGTCACCCACGACGCGGGAGGGCTCGGCGGCTGAGCCGCCGGACGAGAGGAACGACCAGCATGAGCCAGATCCCCGCACCCCGCCGCGTCGGGAACGCCGACATCATCCACCACGAAGGCTTCGACGATTCCATCGTGAGTCCGTTCGTGCCGGCGATCCGCACGGTGTCCAACGCGCGCCTGGTCTTCATCAGCGGCGTGACCGGGGCGCCCGTCTACCACGACCACCCTCACGTGCCCGAGGTCTTCGATTCGATGCCGACGGATGCTGCCGGGCAGGTTCGCAACGCGTTCGAGCATCTGGACCAGGCGTTGACCGCGGCCGGCTGCCGGCGACACGACGTGGTGAACATGATCCGCTTCTTCACCGATGTCGAGGCCGACCAGGATGTCGTGAACGCTCACCAGGCGGAGTGGTTCGGAGGCCACATCCCCACCAGCACGACCGTTCAGGTCACCCGCCTGGCGACGGACCGCCGCCTGCGATTCGAGTTCCACGTCGTCGCCGCCGCGCCGGCATAGACGGCATCCTCGCTCTCATCCCTGACACAAGAAGGAGACGCTCATGACGGACGCCAAGCCCACGGTGGGATGGATCGGCACGGGACGGATGGGCTTCCAGCTGGCCAAGCGCCTGCTCGACGCCGGATACCAGGTGGCGGTGTACAACCGCACACGGGCCAAGGCCGAGCCGCTCACGGAGTTCGGCGCCACGATCGTCGACCGTCCCGCCGACCTCGCCGACCGCGACATCGTGTTCAGCATGGTGTCCGCGTCGAACGACCTCGAGACCGTGATGCTCGGTGCGGACGGGCTCTTGAGCGACCCGTCGCGCGCACCGCGGATCATCGGGGATGCGTCGACCGTGTCGGTCGAAGCCTCCGAGACGGTGCGGTCGGCGGCGGAGGGGCGCAGCGTGGGGTTTCTCGCCACACCGGTCTCGGGCAACCCGAAGGTCATCGCCGCGGGCAAGCTCACCGTCGCCGCATCCGGCCCCCGGCTGGCCTACGACGAGGTCGAGCCGCTGCTGCGCACGTGGGGGCGCGGGGTGACGTATGTGGGCGAGGCGGAGCTCGCGCGCGTCGTCAAGATCGCGCACAACGTCTTCCTCGGCATCGTCATCCAGTCGCTCGCAGAGATCACGGTGCTCGCCGAGAAGGCCGGCGTCACGCGTGAGGCCTTCCTCGCGTTCCTGAACGACTCCGTCATGGGGTCGGTCTTCACGCAGTACAAGACGCCGGCGCTGGTGAACCTCGACTTCACCCCGACGTTCACGAACGTGCTGCTGCAGAAGGACTTCGACCTCGGGCTCGCGGCGGCCAAGGAGCTGGGCGTCGTCATGCCGCTCGCGAGCGTGACGCGGAATCTCGTGGCACAGGAGGTCGGCAACGGCAACGTCGACCAGGACTTCGCGTCGCTGATCCTGACGATCGCGCACGGTTCCGGGCTGGACATCGCATCGGAGAACGCCGAGGTCACCGACGGTCTCGGGGACTCCTGATGGGGGCAGGACATGGGCACTCGAGGAGCGGGCGTTTCGAGCGTCCCGTCTCCCGCCCGCCCGGCGTGCGTCCGCTCGGAGCGCCGGGCCAGAATGCGGTGGACTACGAGCACCGCGTCGACTTCGAGCGACTGCGCGCGTACCGGCTCGACCGCGCGAAGGCCGCCCTCGAGGCATCCGAGTGCGGGGCGTTCCTGCTGTTCGACTTCTACAACATCCGTTACACGACCCAGACGTGGATCGGCGGCGCCCTCGGCGACAAGATGATCCGGTACGCCCTGCTGATGCGTGGGCGGGATCCGATCCTGTGGGACTTCGGGTCGGCGGTGCGTCACCACAAGCTCTACTCCGACTGGGTGCCGGACGAGAACTACCGCGCCGGTTTCCTCGGCTTCCGGGGCGCGGTCGATCCCGACGGCGCCGGACTGATGCGGGACGCGGTGGCCGAGATCGTCTCGATCCTCCGCGCCGAAGGACTCGCGGACGCGCCTGTCGGCGTCGACATCATCGAGCCGCCCTTCCTGTTCGAGATGCAACGGCAGGGACTTCGTATCGCAGATGCGCAGCAGGCGATGCTCGACGCTCGCGTGATCAAGAACGTCGATGAGATCATGCTGCTCAACCAGGCCGCTGCGATGGTCGACGGCGTCTATCAGGACATCGCCGAGGCGCTGAAGCCGGGCGTGCGCGAGAACGAGATCGTCGCACTGGCCAACAAGCGTCTCTACGAGTACGGCAGTGACCAGGTGGAGGCCGTCAACGCGATCTCCGGTGAACGGTGCAACCCGCATCCGCACAACTTCACCGACCGCATCGTGCGCCCGGGTGATCAGGCGTTCTTCGACATCATCCACTCGTTCAACGGCTATCGCACGTGCTACTACCGCACCTTCGGTGTGGGGTGGGCGACCGAGAGTCAGCGCGACGCCTACAAGCAGGCACGGGAATGGATGGATGCCGCACTGGACGCGATCAGGCCCGGTGTGGGCAGCGACGTCGTCGCGGCCGTGCTGCCACGTGCGGAGGACTTCGGCTTCGAGAACGAACTGGCGGCGTTCGGACTGCAGTTCGCACACGGTCTCGGGCTCGGACTGCACGAGCGGCCGATCATCTCGCGCCTGAACTCGATGAAGGACCCTGTCGAGCTGAAGACCGGCATGGTGTTCGCGATGGAGACGTACTGCCCCGCGTCGGACGGGTTCTCGGCCGCGCGCATCGAGGAGGAGGTTGTCGTGACCGACTACGGCATCGAGGTGCTCACGAGGTTCCCTGCGCAGGATCTCTTCGTCGCGAGCCCGTACCGGGATTGACGTGCGGAGCGTCGCGTTCAGTGTGACGGTACAGGGCGATAGTGTCGATCATCGGAAGGGAGCGGCATGACCGAGGACCTCGGTGCGAGGATCAGGCAGGCGCGCATGGCTCGCGGCCTGAGCCTGCGCGCAACGGCCGCTGAGGCGGCGATTTCGCCGAGCCTCCTGTCGCAGGTCGAGACCGGCAAGGTTCAGCCCTCGGTGAGCACGCTCTATGCGATCGTCAACTGCCTCGGCCTGTCGGTCGACGAGGTGCTCGGCACCCCGTCGGCACAAGGCGGCCCGCGACGGCGTCTGCGGGCCGATCCGGTTCAGCGCTGGGACGCAGCGCCCGAGATCCTGATGGAGAACGGCGTCTCGTGGCGGGGACTGGCGGTCTCGGGGGGCGGCGACGTCGATGCGCTCCATGTGACGTACGACCCCGGCGCGGCCAGCTCGCTCGACGGCACGCACATGCGGCACGACGGCGTCGAGTACGGCTACATCATCCGCGGCGAGATCACATTGAAGATCGACTTCGACAGCTACGTGCTCCGTGTGGGCGACTCGTTCTGCTTCGATTCCATGCGCCCCCACTTCTTCTTCAATCACACGGATGCCGTCGCCGAGGGCGTCTGGTTCGTGACCGGGCAGGGGCGCCGCGACGCCGCACCCGACGAGAGGCCCGATGTCATGCGCAGCGCGGTCGACGTCCTGGACGCGATGAGCCGCATCCCCGGGCGCTCGGAAGACTGAGCGCACAGGAGCCGCCATGCCCGATCTCGACACCCCGTGGGACCTCGTCGGACACCGTGTGCGCGCCGCGCGGACGACGGCGGGTCTCACCGTGCGCGAGCTCGCACGGCGGATCGGCGTCTCGGCGAGTCACGTGTCGCAGGTCGAGCGTGGCCTGGGCGCGTTCAGCGTCCCCGCGCTGTATTCGGTCGCCAGCGAGCTCGGCGTCTCGATGAACGATCTGCTGGCGCCGTCCGTCGAGGCGGAGGCTGTGGTCGCCCCCCGCGCGGAGGGCGTCACCGATCTCGTGGCCGCCGGCATCGTGCAGCGCGTGGCGGACCATCCCACCATCAAGCTCAGCTCGGGCCCGCAATGGAGCCGGCTGACAGCCGTGGGGGAGTCGGATGCGGAGTTCCTCGAGGTGGTGTACGCCCCGCATACGCGTTCCCCGGTCGAGCACATCCATCACCTGGGCAGGGAGTACGGGGTCGTCATCGCGGGCGCGCTGAATGTCGAGGTCGACGGCGCCTCGGCCGTCCTCGAGGTGGGGGACTCGATCGTTTTCGACTCGCAGCTCCCGCATCGCTTCTGGAACGAGGGCGATGTCGAGGTGCGCGCGGTCTGGTTCGTGCGCGACCGGGACGCGCACGACCCGCTGCCGCACGGATGACCTGACCGGCCGCGGCTCGACCGTCGGCCGTCGTGTCCTCAGGCCTTCCACACCGACTTCAGGTTGCAGAACTCGCGAATGCCCTCGGCCGAGAGCTCGCGGCCGACACCGGAGTCCTTGATCCCGCCGAACGGCAGTTCGGGGTACGAGATCGACATCCCGTTGACGAAGACGGCGCCGGCCTGCAGCCCGGCGACGAGCAGCTCCTCCTCGGCGGGGTCCTGCGTCCACACCGCCGAGCTCAGTCCGAAGGTCGTGTCGTTCGCGATGCGGAGTGCTTCCTCGGTATCGGCGACGCGGAACACGGTCGCCACCGGGCCGAAGGCCTCTTCGGCGTAGAGGCGCATGCCCCCGTCGACGTCGGTCAGCACGGTCGGTCGATAGAACCAGCCGCGCCCCGGTGCCGTGCTGCCTCCGACCCGCGCCGTCGCACCCTTGGCCAGCGCGTCGTCGACCAGTGCGGCCAGCTCGTCGCGCCCGGATGCGGTCGCGAGAGGCCCGATGTCGGTCGCCGCGTCCAGCGGATCTCCGACCGTCAGCGCTTCCATCGCCGCGGAGAATCGCTCCACGAAGGCGTCGTAGATCTCGTCGTGCACGATGAAGCGCTTCGCATTGATGCACGCCTGGCCGTTGTTGGTCGTGCGCGAGGTGACCGCGGTGGCGACCGCGCTGTCCAGATCCGCGCTGGGCATCACCACGAAGGGGTCCGAGCCGCCGAGCTCGAGGACCACGTGCTTGACCTCGGAGCCGGCGATGGAGGCGACCGAGCGCCCTGCGGGCTCCGAGCCGGTGAGCGTCGCGGCGGCGACCCGCCGATCGCGCAGCACTCCTTCGACGGCAGCGGCCGGGATGAGAAGTGATCGGAAGGACCCGGGCGGGAAGCCACCGCGCTCGAACAGGGAGTCGAGGTAGAGCGCGGCCTGCGGCACGTTCGAGGCGTGCTTGAGCAGCCCGGTGTTCCCGGCCATCAGAGCGGGCGCTGCGAAGCGGACGACCTGCCAGATCGGGTAGTTCCACGGCATCACGGCGAGCACGACACCGAGCGGCTGATATCGCGTGGTGGCCGCCGAGGCATTGACCGCTGAGGGGTCATCCAGGGATCGCCCCGACAGGAACTCCTCGGCGCGATCGGCGTAGAAGTGCATGGCCGTGGCCGACTTGCGCGCTTCGGCGCGCGCCTGGACGAGTGGCTTGCCCATCTCCTCGGTGATCATCGACGCCACCTGCTCGACGTCCTCCTCGAGGAGGTCGGCGGCCGCGTGCATCCAGCGCGCCCGCGTCGCGAAGTCGGTCTCTTGCAGCCGACCGAACGCCGCGTGCGCGGAGGCGATGCGCTCTTCCACTTCGTCGGCGGTGTGGGCCGGGAACTCACGGATGATCTCGCCCGTCGCCGGGTTGATGGATGCGATCGCCACAGGGCTGCCTTTCGTCGGTGTCACACGCCGCCGGCGGCGGCGTCGAAGACGTGCGGATGCTTCGCGAGCTGACGTCGGGTGCGGCGGATGTGCGCGGCGAGCACACGTTCTGCCTCTTCGACATCGCCGTCGCGGAGAGCCGCGACCATCAGGTGGTGCTCCTCGTGGGCGATGCGTCGCGCCTCCGCACTCCAGCTCGCGACGTACGCCCGGCGGTACGGGGCCGTCGTGTTCCAGAGCTTGAGGACGAGGTCGTCCAGCTGTGCCGTGCGTGCGGCGGCGTAGCTCGCGAGGTGGAACTCGCGGTCGAGGGTCAGGAAGGCCTCGGTGTCGTCGCCGGCGTCGCTGATGCGCTGCGCGAGCTCGCCGAGGTGACCGAGCCGGTCGTCGTCGAGCCCGGGAGCGCTGTAGCGCAGGAGGAGGGGCTCCAGGCGTTCCCGCATCTGGTAGACCTCCTCGCACTCTGCGAGGGTGAGTCGCGAGACCCAGGCCCCGGCATTCGGGACGACCGTGACGAGCCCTTCGTATTCGAGCTGCCGGATGGCTTCGCGCACCGGAACCCGGCTGGCCCCGAACTCGGCGGCGACGTCCTCCTGCCGGATCCGTGTGCCGGGCGGGTAGGCGCCGGCGATGATCGCGGTCCGGATGCCGTGGGCGATGCGCGCGCCGGCATCGCCGTCGCGGCTGCGTGACGCGTCGATCGCCGTCGCGGGCGCGCCGCTGTCGCCGGTCATGCGGCGGGATTCGCAGGATGCCACAGAAGCGTCGTCGCTTCCGTCTCGTAGGCCTTCCCTGCCGGAAAGCTCACGAGCTCGAACTGCATGCCCCACGGGCTGCGGAAGTAGAGCCATCGCTGGCCCGCGGACGCTCCCGCGCTCGTCACCGGCTCACCCATCACGTCCACGCCCTTGTCGCGGAGGAACTGCGCCGCCGCGTCCATGTCGTCCACGTAGATCGCGATGTGGTGTCCGCCGATGTCGCTGTTGCGCGGCTGCGGCGCCTGTCCATCGGCGCTGTCGTAGGCGAACACCTCGAGGTTCGACCCGTTGCCGAGGCGATAGAACCGGATCTCGTCGATGACGGTCCTCGGATGCACCCCGAGCTGCACGGTCATCCAGTCGTCGTCCGCGCGCTTCGCCCCCAGCGTGTACACCGGCACCGCACCGAGGATGTCGACGAGCCAGCGTTCCGCTTCGTCGAGGTCGGGCACGGTGAACCCGATGTGGTCAGCACCCTGCATGCCTGGCAGCGGCATTCCGGTTCCCTTCGTCGCGTCCTCGCGGATGCTCCTGATTGTATCCACGCGAGAGGATTCGGCAAGCATTTCGCCAACATCGGCGCGAAGGGTCTTGTGATTGGATGCAATCGCGGCCTACCATGCTCATGACCGGGCATCGGTCCAGGACATCGACGGAGACGAAATGGCGCGACGGCGCGTGCTGGAGACGGAGGTGCCGTGGATCGAGCTCACGACGACGGCATCCGACTGGAAACGGGCTGACCCGGCGCTGCTGGCGACGATGCTCGGCGAGATGCATCTCATCCGCGCCTTCGAGGAGAGTGTCCTCGATCTCGCGGGAGCCAATCTCGTGCACGGCCCGGCTCACTCGAGCATCGGGCAGGAGGGTGGCGCCGTCGGGTCGATCGTGTCGCTGCGCTCGCAGGACGCCGTCAACGGCTCGCATCGGGGGCATCACCAGTTCCTCGCGAAGGCGATCACGCATGTGAGCGGAGGATCGCTCGCACTGGACGCGCTCGTGACCGCCGACATGCAGACCCTCCTGCAGAGGACGCTCGCCGAGATCCTCGGGTTGGCGCAGGGGTTCTCGGGTGGACGCGGAGGCTCGATGCACCTGCAGTGGCTCGAGGCAGGTGCTCTCGGCACCAACGCCATCGTCGGCGGCGGAGCCCCCATCGCCACCGGCACGGCGTGGGCGCAGAAGCACTCGGGCACCACCGACGTGTCGATCAACTACTTCGGCGACGGTGCCAGCCAGATCGGATCGGTGCTCGAGTCGATGAATCTCGCGGCCGCCTGGAAGCTGCCCGTCATGTACTTCATCGAGAACAACCTCTACGCCGTGTCGACCCACGCCGACGAGGTCACCGCCGATCCGCGGTTCTCGGTACGCGGGCAGGGCTTCGGCATCCCGTCGTGGCGGGTCGACGGCATGGACCCGCTCGCGGTGCACCTCGCGACCCAGGAGGCGCTCGAGCGGATGCGTGCGGGCGAGGGCGCGGCGATCATCGAGGCGCAGGTGTACCGCTTCTTCCATCAGAACGGCCCGTACCCCGGTTCGGCGTTCGGGTACCGCACGAAGGACGAGGAAGCGTCCTGGCGCGCCCGCGATCCGCTGGAGCGCGTCGCGAACGAGATGAAGAAGCTGTCCCTGCTGTCCGAGAACGAAGCGTCGACGGTGCGCGCGCAGGCGCAGGAGGCGATGGCGGATGCTGTCGGCGCGCTGACCGAGGACGATCCCGACAATCCCGGGCGTCGCCGCATCCGCCCCGAACTGTGGCCGGATCCGAGCGTCGTCGACACCGGGATCCGCGGGGATGCGTCGGAGCTGGCGGCTTCCGACACGCGGGACCCGGCCGAGCATGACAGTACGTGGCGCGAGACGAAGTTCGTCGACGCCGTGGCCGCGACGATGGACAGACGCATGGAGACCGACTCCCGCATCGTCATCCTCGGCGAAGACGTGCACCGGCTCAACGGCGGGACGAACGGCGCCACCAAGGGCATCGCGAAGAAGTACGGTCCCGAGCGCGTCATCGGCACGCCGATCAGTGAGAACGGCTTCTTCGGACTGGCGGGAGGCATGGCGCTGGACGGCCGCTTCCGTCCGATCGTCGAATTCATGTATCCCGACTTCATGTGGGTCGCTGCCGACCAGGTGTTC
This sequence comes from Microbacterium sp. I2, assembly GCF_051364985.1. Lineage (NCBI taxonomy): Bacteria > Bacillati > Actinomycetota > Actinomycetes > Micrococcales > Microbacteriaceae > Microbacterium > Microbacterium sp. I2. Next base: position 399,297 of record NZ_JBLWIH010000001.1, on the reverse strand, counting down.
AACCAGATCGGGAAGGCGCGGCACATGTTCGGGGACAACAACTCCGTGCCTCTCGTGCTGCGGACCAAGGTGGCGATGGGATCGGGTTACGGATCACAGCACCTCATGGACCCTGCCGGCATCTTCGCGACATCGGCGGGCTGGCGCATCGTGGCTCCGTCGAATGCGGCCGACTATGTCGGACTGATGAACGCCGCGCTCGCGCTGGAGGACCCCGTGCTCGTGATCGAACATGTCGACCTGTACGGCCTGCCCGATCGCGTGCCCGACGGCGACCTGGACTATGTGATCCCACCGGGTTCCGCGGCGATCCGCCGAGCGGGGTCCGAGGTCACGGTGCTCGCGTATCTGTCGATGGTCGGTCACGCGCTCGAGGCCGTCGAGCAGACGGATGTCGATGCCGAGGTCATCGATCTGCGCTGGCTGGATCGCGCTTCGATCGACTGGGAGACGATCGGCGAGAGCATCAAGAAGACGAACAACGTTCTCATCGTCGAGCAGGGCGCACGTGGGACGTCGTACGGAGCGTGGCTGTCCGACGAGATCCAGCGCCGCTACTTCGACTGGCTCGACCAGCCGATCGAGCGTGTCACCGGCGGCGAGGCCAGCCCGAGCATCTCGAAGGTGCTCGAGCGCGCCGCCATCGCCCGCACCGAAGAGGTCGTCGCCGGCCTCGAGCGGGTGCGCGCCGCTTGGGGAGGACGCTGATGGCCGCCGTCGTCCGGATGCCCGCCCTCGCCGCCGGCGCCGCGGAGGCCGCCATCCAGTCCTGGCTCGTCGGTGTCGGCGAGACGGTCGTGAAGGGTCAGGCGATCGTCGAGATCGAGACCGAGAAGGCGGTGGTCGAGTATGAGGCCGAGCAGGACGGCGTGCTCGCGGGGATCCTCGTTCCCGACGGCGACTCGGCTGCCGTCGGATCGCCGATCGCCGTCCTGGCTGAATCGGGGGAGTCCTCGGAGCAGGCGCTCGTCGCAGCTGCCTCGGAAGGTGCGCGATCGACCGCCGCGCCGGTGTCCGTGCCCGAAGCCGTTGAGCCTGCGAACCCGGAGCCCGCGACGCCCGTGCCGGCGTCGCCCACCGAGTCCTCCGAGGACGGGCTGCTTCCCGCACCTGCCCCTGTCGACTCCGTCGAGTCCTCGGCCGGCGACACGACACGTTCTCCCGGTGCGCGCCGCCTGTTCGCGAGCCCGCTCGTTCGGCGCCTCGCGCGCGAGCGCGGGATCGATCTGAGCACCATTCGAGGCTCAGGTCCGCAGGGACGCATCGTCCGGCGGGACCTCGACGACCTCGTCCGCCCTTCGGCCGAACCCGTTGCGACCCCGATCAGCGGCGGCGTGCCGGTCGCTGCCGAGGGGGCTCCGGCATCCGTTCCGTCGTCGCCGGCCTCGGTACGCAGTGCCCACGAAGACGTCCCGCATACCGGCATGCGGCGGGCCATCGCGAGGCGGCTCACCGAGAGCGTGACGACCGTGCCGCACTTCTTCGTCGTGGCTGATTGCCGGGTCGACGAGCTGCTCTCGTTGCGGGCGCGGATCAACGAGCAGCCGGAGCTCAAGGTGTCGGTCAACGACTTCGTGCTGAAGGCGGTCGCGTGGGCGATGCGCGACGTGCCCGAGGCCAACGCGATCTGGACCGACGAGGCCACCCGCCGCTTCACGGACGTCGACATCGCGATCGCCGTGGCCGTTCCGGCGGGACTCGTGACGCCCGTTCTCCGAGGCGTCGAGCGCATGACCCTCGGCGAGCTCAGCGGCGCGTCGCGCGAACTCGCCCAAAGGGCGAGGGAGGGCCGCATCAAGCAGCACGAACTCGAAGGCGGATCTTTCTCGGTGTCGAATCTCGGCATGTACGGCACGAAGGAGTTCTCGGCCATCATCAACCCGCCGCATTCCGGAATCCTCGCCGTCGGCGCCGCCGCGCCGCGCCCCGTGGTCGGTGCGGACGGCGAGCTCACGGTGGCGAACGTCATGACGGTCACGCTCTCGGCCGACCATCGGGTCCTCGACGGCGCGCTCGCCGCGCAGTGGCTGGCAGCGTTCGTTCGTCGCATCGAGAACCCGCTGAGTCTGCTCGTCTGATCGCGCACCAAGGGCCGGGACCCGCCTCGGGCCCCGGCCCCTCGCTCGCGCCCGGCGTCGTCCGGCTACTGCCACCAGGTCTCATCGAACACGTGATCGCTGTCGTGCTGCCAGTCGCGCCGGCCCCGGACGACGCCGGTGTCGTGCACGATCGAGCCGTCGATGAAGGTCATGACCGGACGGATGTCCCGCATCTCCGCCTCGCTCACCGTGAAGTAGTCCTTGTCCAGCACGACGAGGTCGGCATGCTTGCCGGCCTCGATCGAGCCGAGTCGATCGTCGACGCCGGTGAACCACGCGGCGCCGCGGGTGTAGGCCCGCAGCGCCTCGTGGCGCGTGATCTGCTGGCCCGGGTTGATCTGCTGCCCGAGCACGTTCAGTCCGGTGGTCGCATAGTGCAGCGCGAACCACGGGTTGTGCGGCGCGATATGAACCCCGTCTTCGTGAATGGCGAACGGGATGCCGCTGTCCTGCGTCCGCTTGAACGCCGGGCCGAACGGCAGGCCGTCGGCGCGCGGCGTGCCGCTGAGCCAGCGGAAGCCCGACAGTGAGACTCCTGACCCGAGCGCCTTGAGTCGTGCGAGTTGCTCCGAGGTGGCGTGGTCGGCGTGCTGGAGTCCCCACCGAAGGTGCTGGATGCCGTATTCGGCGTCGAGAGACTCCCACGTGGAGACGACCTGCTCGATCTGACTCTGGTCGGTCGCCGTGCCGGGGATGGCGTTCTCGTTGTGCCAGCCCGCCTCCGCGACGAGGCGCTGCGCCTCGAGCCACACGGCGTAGCCGTTCGGGTTGGACGGTGCGGCGAACGGCGCGGCCCACTCGCCGATACCGCGGACGTGCACCATGTCGTCGCCGAATTCCGGGAAGGCGTTCTTCAGCCGTTCGCGCAGTTCGGGCAGCTGCTTGTCGAGCCCGCCCAGCGCCGCGATGTAGCCCTGCTGGTGCAGATAGTTGATCCACAGTCGCACGTACGCCGCGCCCTCGCGGTTGAGTGAGAGGTACGGATCGTACATGCGGTAGTGGTTCAGCTTGCGGAGGCCGTCGTTCGGCTGCGTCTCGTACGCGGAGGGGTCGAGCGTGCCGTTGGGCGTCGCGAAGAGGACCTGGTCGTAGTTGAGGGTGATCCCGATCTTCGCCGAGAACGCCATGGCGTCCAGCGCGCTGCGCCGCTTGTCCTGCTCGCTCTGGCGGATGCGCAGGTGGTACAGGGCGAAGTTCGCGGCGTCTCCGGTGATCGACCCGTCATCCGCGACCGCGACGGAGGGATCGGTGACCGATTGGAAGAACTGCTTGCCCAGGGTGTTCACACGTGCCGGACCGTTGAAGTTCTGGTAGAGGAACACCGGTCGGTCGGGGACCGCCGCGTCGATCTCTGCCAGCGTGGGCATCCGGCCCTCCGCGAATATGCGCGGCGTGCCGGCTCCCATCGCGGTGAGGAACTCGCCCTCCGGCACTTCGGGTCGTCGCGCGACGAGCGCCGCGAGTACTCCGGCGACGTCCTTGGCGAGCTCCCACTCGGCGACGTGGTAGCCGGGACGGTTGGCGAGACTCACGAAGTGGGTGTGACTCTCGATGAGGCCCGGTATGACTGTGCGCCCACCCAGATCGATCCGGTTCGAGGAGTTCCCGCTGCGTTGCGCCTCCTTTCCCACCGCCGTGATGCGTCCGCTCGCGATGCGGACGGCCTCGACGACGGTGCCCGCGTCGTCCATCGTATGAATCCGCCCGTTGACGAGCAGGACATCCTGACCGCCACCCGCGCGGGCGGCGCGAGCGTTCGTGTACGCCGGTCCCGCGCCCGCGACGATGATGGCACCCGCGCCCGGAGCCGCCGCGGCCGGTCCGCCGCTGAGGACGGCGGCAGCGGCGGCGGTACCGCTGCCGATGAGAAGGCCGCGTCGGGATATCCCGCCCTGATCTTCGTTCCGTGGACCTTGCGACGACTTCTTACCCATGGAGTGCTCCCACTCGGTGTCGACGGTGACAGCGGCACGCATCGGTGCATGCACGCGTCGTCCCGCCCTGCAGGCGAGACGGATCCTCTGTCCACGGGTGGCGGACATGCGTCCAGTGCGACTGGACAGAGTGTTCAGGCTCGGACAGTAGCAGTATGCGGCTGTGTGCGGAAGAGCCGGTTGTCGCGGCGAAACGCAGCGCACCGCAACTTTCACTGTCGGTCGCGGCCTGAAGCTGCTATCGTCCGGCTGAACAGGTGTGCAGTATTGCTGGACACTGCCGCCCGGGGCCCGAGATCGTCAACGTCGACCGTCAGCAGGAGCACTCATGGGAAAGAAATCAGAGCAAGGTCCACGAAACGAAGATCAGCGCGGGATCTCCCGCCGCGGCCTCATCGTCGGCAGCGGGACCGCGGCCGTCGCCGCCGTCCTGAGCGGCGGAGGAGCAGCGTCCGCGGCCGCGCCGCACACCGCCGCGGGCCCGGTCCACACGACCGCGAGATCCGCGCAGCCCGGCGGTGCCGGCGACGACATCCTCTTGGTCAACGGCAGGATCCACACCTTCGACGACAACGACTCCGTCGCCGAAGCCGTGCGAGTTCGTGGCGGACGCTTCGTCGCCGTCGGCCAGGACGCGATCCGTGAGGGAAAGGCCCGGAACCGGATCGACCTGGGCGGACGGACCGTCATCCCGGGCATCATCGACTCGCACAACCACATCGCCCTCGTCGCCAACCGCCCCGGCCACTGGGTGGGGCTGGAGGATGTCTTCACGCACGAGGACGCCGTCGCGCGACTCACGGCGAAGGCCGTCACGGTGCCTGCGGGCGAGCTCGTGACATCGCTCGGGCCCATCGTGGCGATGCAGTTCCCGAGCAACACCCTGCCGAATCTGACGATGCTCAACGCGGTGCCGCGGCCGGTCATGATCATGGCCGAGCAGGGTGGGAACGCGGTGAACCAGGCCGCCGTCGACTTCTTCGCCGCGAAGGGCATCACGATCACGATCAATGCCGCCGGCTACCCGACCGGAGCGGGCGTCGGTCTCGCGCTGCAGCGACTTCGTCAGGAGATGACCCCGGAGGAACGCGAGCGCAACGCGCTCGCCGCGCTCGAGTACTACGCCGGTCTCGGAATCACCACGCACCTCGACGAGGGGGCGTTCCATGTCGACACGCCCGGAACGGCGATCTGGAACGAGAACGCCTACACCCTCCACAACGGCTTTCTCGCGCTGAATCGTGCCGAGAGGCTGCCCGCCCGCATCCGGTTCGACTATCTCGAAGAGGACTCCACGGCAGAGCTGCCGCGGCTGACGGCGCGCTTGAAGAACTCCTTCCCCTTCTACGGCAGCGACATGATGCGCTCGGGCGGCATCGGCGAGTTCACCGTCAACGGGTTCGGCGGAGGTGCCGTTGCCATCGGCGGAGAGATCTGGATCGCCGGCGCGAAGGCGGTCGCCCGCGCAGGATGGCGCAACGAGAACCACTCGCTCTCGGCGAACGACATCGCGCAGATCGTCGCCGGCTGGGAGGCGGTGCACGCGGAGGTGCCGATCAGCGACCTGCGCTGGGTCGTGTCGCACGTACCGAACATCACCGCGGATCACGTCAGCCGCCTCAAGGCGATGGGCGTCGGTCTGAAGGTCGGCTGGGGTCCCACTCGCAACGGGACGAACCTCGGACCCCGGCACCGCATGATCATCGACAGCGGCATACCCGTCGGCTACCACTCGGACGGTGGTGACATCACCGCGATCAATCCCTGGCTGAACTTCTACACGATGATCACGGGAAAGAACCTGCGCGGGAACTTCGTGTGGGAGGCCGGCCAGCAGGTCACTCGCGACGAGGCCATCCGGCTCGCGACCAGGGACAACCGGTGGTTCATCGGCGAAGACGATCTCGGCGGTATCCAGCCGGGCAGCCACGCCGATCTGGTCGTGCTCGACCGCGACTTCTTCTCGGTGCCCGAGGAGCAGCTCGCCGCCACCAGGTCGGTGCTGACGATGGTCGGCGGCGACGTGGTCCACACCTCGGGCGAGGTGGCAGGAGCACCCGCGCCGGGAACCGGCCACCGCTACGCCGAGGCATGAGACTGAACGGGATGCCGTCGGCCGAGGCGGAGGCGGATGCCACCACGATGATCGCGGCGGTGCTCCACGGGCGGCATGATCTGCGCTTCGAACGCGTCCCGGTTCCCCGCGCGACGCGCGGCGAGCTGCTGGTCGAGGTGACGGCCGTCGGCGTGTGCGGGACGGACGCCGCCGAGTGGGAGTACGGTCCGAAGCTCATGCCGCTCGAGTCGCGGCATCCGATCACTGGTCACCTCGGCCCGCTGGTGATCGGACACGAGTTCGCCGGGCGCGTGGTCGCGGTCGGCCAGGGCGTCCACGAGACCCTTCTCGGCACGCTGGTCGCATCGTGCGGCGCTGCGCCGTGCGGCGACTGCGCCGAATGCACGGGCGGACGATCCAACGTCTGCCGCCGCTATGCCGCTGTCGGCCTGCACCGGCACGGTGCGCTCGCACGCTACGTGGCGGTGCCCGCCGCGAGCTGCGTGGATGTCGGTGCCCTCGGCATCGACGATGTCGATGCCGCGCTCGTGCAGCCGATGTCGATCGCCGTCCACGCAGCCCGCCGATCCGGCGTCGGCGCGGACGACGTCGCGGTCGTGCAGGGCGTGGGAGGCGTCGGCGCCTTCCTCATCCACGTGCTCGCGTCTCAAGGCGTGCGTGTCGTGGCCGTGGACCTCGCCGCCGATCGGCTGCGGGTCGCCCGCGAGCTCGGCGCCGAGACCACTGTCGTCGGGGGAACGGAGGATACCGCCGCGGCTCTCGTGGCGACGTGGGCGGACCGCATCCCGGTCTTCTTCGAGGTCACAGGCTCGCCGCGCGGCGTCGCGCTCGCGCTCGACGTCGTACCGATGGGCACGACGATCGTGCAGGTGGGCATCGCGAAGGCGGCCTTCCCCCTCGATCTCGGGCGCGTCACCGTGCGCGAGCTGTCGCTCATCGGCACCAACGCCATGGTGCGAGAGACCGATCTGGCCGAGGCCGCGCGCCTGGTGGCCGCCCGGGCCGGCAAGTGGGGGCTTGTCGCACCGGCGCCCATCGCGGCCGAGCGGATCGTCGACGACGCGCTGCGGCCGATCGCGGAGGGCCGCCCGCCGGCCATCAAGACACTCGTGCTGCCTCCGCCCGGCTGACGCCGGCGGCTGGCAGGCTCGACGCGTGCGCGACCGCCATACGGCGAAGTGCCGCATGCTGGGAATGCGCTGTACCGGCCCGGCCTTGAACCACAGGAACCCGTACCCCACCGGAAGGAACGTCATGGCTCGTATCGCCGTCATCGGAGGAACCGGCTACGCCGGCAGCAACATCGTCGCCGAGGCGGTGAGCCGTGGCCACACCGTCGTGTCCGTCGCGCGCAAGGTCGCGGACGAGCGCGTCGAGGGTGCCACGTACATCGAGGGAAGCCTGCTCGACGTCCCGAGCCTGGTCGCCGAGCTCGAGGGCGTCGACGTCGTCGTGTGCACGGTACCGGCTCGTGGCGACATGCTCGGGAATCTGCGCAACAACGTCGCCGAGCTCGTGTCGGAGCTGCCGGCGACTGTGCGGATCGGCGTCATCGGCGGCGCGGGCGGGAGCCTCGTCGCGCCCGGTGGCGAGCGGCTCATCGACCAGCCGTCGTTCACAGAGGAGTACAAGCCGGAGTCGCTCGAGGCCATTGGAATCCTCGAGGACCTGCAGGCGGACGACAAGGGCCACGACTGGTTCTACATCCACCCGGCGGGCGGCTTCGGAGTGTGGGCTCCCGGCGAGCGGACGGGTCATTACCGCGACGGCGGCGAGGTGCTGGTCACCGACGAGAACGGCGACTCGTACATCTCCGGCCCGGACCTCGGTGTCGCCGTCGTCGACGAGATCGAGGCGCCGAAGCACTCTCGCGCGCGCTTCACCGTCGGATACTGACGCCAAGTGAGAGGGAGCGGGTCCGCTCGAAGCGCCGGCCCGCTCTACTCTTGCGGCGCCCGGAACGACCCGGCGTCCAGCGGCAGCTGGGCGGCGCTGCGCTGGGCGATCATGCGGCCCAGGTGGCGCTCGTAGACGGACTGGTGGGCGGGTGAGTCGAGATACGCGGCCAGCCCTTCCTCGTCGTCGACGATGGCAGCCACGGCGTAATCCCCTCCAGGACGCAACCGCAGGTTCGGCCCCGCGATGTAGGAGTGCAGCTCCGGGATGCCGCGGGCCATCGTCGTGAGCGCGCCGGTGAGTTCCTCGACGTCGGCGTCGGTGACCGAGTCGTTCCAGGTGAACACCGCCAGGTGCAGGATCATCGATCTCCTCGAGGTGAGCGGCTGCTAGACCAGGTCACGCCAGTCGACCTCGTCGTCGTCGTCGACGACGGGATTGGCGGACGTGATGACCGAGAGAGACATCGTCTCGGTCGGCGGACCCATGAGCGTGGCTTCGTCCCGGCGATGCCGCAGCACGTCGTCGATGTAGCTCGACAGCGCCTCTGCGAGAGGCACGGACTTGCCCTTCGCCTGCGACAGATACCAGCGGTGCTCGAGCAGCTGATGGAAGACCTCGGCGGGCTCGAGCTTGGCGCGCAGGTCCCAGGGGATGGCCTTCACGACGGGCTCGAACACGCGCGTCAACCACTCGTGCGCGACCATCTCCTCGTCGTCGCCGAGCCGCGAGATCCGGGCGCGGAACTCATCCAGATCATTGAGCAGACGACGGGCCTGGTTCTCTTCGACGTCCAGGCCGGTCAGGCGCAGCAGCCGGCGCTGGTGATGCCCGGCGTCGACGACCTTGGGCTGGATCGACACCTTCGCGCCGTCGGTGGTGGCCTGGATCGACATCTCACCGATATCGAAGCCGAGGTCGTTCAGTCGCTGCACGCGCTCGGTCAGTCGCCACGCCTCGTCGGCGCGGAACGTCTCGGTGTCGGTGAGCGCGGCCCACAGCGAGTGGTACGACGAGACGATGCCGTCGGCGATCGCGACGGCATCGACGCCGCCCTCGAGCCTGCCGCCGGCCTCGAGGTCCATGATCTCGCCGGCGATGTTGGTGCGCGCCACGTCGAGGTCGTGCGCTCGCTGGCCCGGCGTCAGTCCGCTCTCGTGCAGCTCGCCGGTCTCGGCGTCGACGAGGTAGGCCGCGAACGCGCCCGCGTCCCGGCGGAAGAGGGTGTTCGACAGTGAGACGTCGCCCCAGAAGAAGCCCACGTTGTGCAGCCGCACCAGGAGCACGGCGAGCGCGTCGACCAGGCGGTTCGCGGTGTCGGGTCGCAGGACCTGCGTGAACAGCGCACGGTAGGGGAGCGAGAACTTCAGATGCGCGGTCACGAGCACCGCCGGGAGCGGGTCGCCCGAGGCATCCGTCCGTCCCGCGATCACGGCGACGCGATCCACGCACGGGACATCCAGGCGCGTGAGGTTTCCGAGCATGTCGTACTCGCGGCGCGCCATCGCCTCGGTCGTCTCCTTGACGGCCACCACACGGCCGGAGAGATTGGCGAAGCGCACCAGGTGGCGCGAGATGCCCTTGGGCAGGTAGACGATGTTGCTCGACGGCCAGTCGGCGAGCGGGGTCGACCACGGCAGCGTCAGCAGGCCGGGATCGACGCTGCTGGCCGTGATACTCAATGCGTCGGGCACGTCACCCCCTGGAAAATGCGCAACGGCGCGGGGGAGCGAATCCACCCGCGCCGTTGCGATGTTGCTGTCAGGCCGAGACGACCGGCTTGTCGCTGAGGCGCTCGCCCGACTCGATGTCGAAGGCGTGCACGTGACCGGCCGACGCCGCCAGCGTGACGGTGTCACCGGCGTTCGGGTGGATGCGGCCATCGACGCGCGCGACGATGTCGGTGCGCTTGCCGGCGATGTCGGTGTGCCCGTAGAGGTAGCCGTCCGCGCCGAGCTCCTCGACGAGGTCGACGACCACCGAGAGGCCCTTGCCGTCGGCGGGGCCGACCACGATGTCCTCGGGACGCACGCCGACGGTGACCTGGCTGCCGTGTGCACGGCCGACCGTGTCGCGCTCGAGCGGGACGACCTCGGAGCCGAACCGGACGCCGCCCTCGGCGAGGTCCGCCGGGAACAGGTTCATCGCCGGCGAGCCGATGAAGCCGGCGACGAACACGTTGTTCGGCTTCTCGTACAGGTCGCGCGGGGTGCCGACCTGCTGGAGCAGGCCGTCCTTGAGCACCGCGATGCGGTCACCCATGGTGAGGGCCTCGGTCTGGTCGTGCGTGACGTAGACGGTGGTGACGCCGAGGCGGCGCTGCAGCGACGCGATCTGGGTACGGGTCTGGACGCGGAGCTTGGCGTCGAGGTTGGACAGCGGCTCGTCCATGAGGAACACCTGCGGCTGGCGGACGATCGCGCGGCCCATCGCGACGCGCTGACGCTGACCACCCGAGAGTGCCTTCGGCTTGCGCGTCAGGTACTCCTCGAGGTCGAGCAGCTTCGCGGCCTCGAGCACACGAGCGGCGCGCTCCTCCTTGCCGACGCCGGCGATCTTCAGGGCGAAGCCCATGTTCTCGGCGACCGTCATGTGGGGGTACAGCGCGTAGTTCTGGAACACCATCGCGATGTCGCGGTCCTTCGGCGGGACGTCGGTGACGTCGCGGTCGCCGATGAGGATGCGGCCCGAGTTGACCTCTTCGAGGCCGGCCAGCATTCGCAGCGAGGTGGACTTACCGCAGCCCGAGGGGCCGACGAGAACCAGGAACTCGCCATCGGCGACTTCGAGGTTGAGCTTGTCCACGGCGGGACGGGTGCCTCCGGGGTACAGGCGGGTTGCGTTGTCGAACGTGACGGACGCCATGCTTTCTTCTCCTTCACCGGCAGGTACGTGCCGGACGATCCGTAGTGATGGATGAGCGGGAGCTATCCCGCGCGCCCGCCATCGGGCGCATGGAACAGTATGACACGGGCTCCGCGGAGGTTGCGTCTGGGCATTTCCCAGGGTGGCTGACTACCATCGATCTCGGTCGCCTTCCCGTGCGACCCTGGCCGAATTCACGGCCCCGTCCGTCCCGAGAGGTTCCATGTCGAGCGACGAGTCATCGAACGCCGCGACCAGCGAGCGCCGCGACGCCGTGCGCGAGAAGGCGCAGCAGGTGCAGGCGCGCCAGTCCCGTGCGCGTCTGATCCGCCGCACGTCGCTGGCTGCAGGCATCCTTGCGGTCGTCGCCGTCACCGTGCTCGTCGTGACGTGGACGGTCTCGTCGAGCGCGTCGCGGCCGACCATGAGCCCGGCCAATGTGGTCGACGACGGCTTCATGGTCACCGGTGTCACCGGTGTCGGCCTCACCACCGATGACTCCGGCGCGGACGGCGCCGTGCAGGACGCGCAGACGCCCACGCCCACCCCCGAGCCGCCGGCCGAGACCGAGCCGACACCGACCGCGACTCCTGCCGAGACCGCTGCCGTCGACATCCGTGTGTACGTGGACTACCTGTCGACCGGCTCGCGCGACTTCCAGGTGTCCAACGTGCAGCAGCTGTCGGACTGGGTCGACGAGGGCGCCGCGACACTGACCTACTACCCGGTCGCGATGCTCACCGCGAAGTCCAACGGCACCAAGTACTCGCTGCGCGCGGCGGCGGCGGCGGCATGCGTCGCCCAGCACTCGCCCGACCATTTCTTCGCGTTCAACAACGCACTGCTCAAGGAGCAGCCGGACGTCGACTCCGACGGCTTCACCGACACCGAGCTCGCCGCCCTCGCGATCGCGACCGGCGTGGACGGACCCAAGTTGGTGCGCTCCTGCATCGAGAAGCAGTCCTACGCGTCGTGGGCGAAGACGGCGACCGAGCGGGCGCTCAAGGAGCTTCCGGGCACCGACGGGGTCGCGCTGACCGGCACCCCGATGGTGCTCGTCAACGGCACCCAGTACGTGGGCGCCCTCGACGACCCCAAGGAGTTCGCGCAATTCGTGCTGACGGTCGCGAGCGACACCTACTACGAGTCGACGCCCACACCGACCCCGACGGTGACGCCCACCCCCTGATCGGGCGCCGCGCCGCACGTCGGTAGACTGGGCGCTCTGCCGGCTTGGCGCAATTGGTAGCGCACCGTACTTGTAATACGGGGGTTGCAGGTTCAAGTCCTGTAGCCGGCACAAACGCATGGCGTCGACCCGTACTTGTCATCCGCGGGTTGCAGGTTCAAGTCCTGCAGTCGGCGCAAACGCATGGCGTCGACCCGGTCACACCGGCTCCGGCTGGCCGGCTCACTCCGGCGCGGGCTCGAACGTGATCGTGAGGGGCGTCGCGCCCGTCGCACGATCGAACTCGAGGGTGGCCGAGGCGATGGCCGCGCCGCCCGAGGACGGACCGATCGTCGCCGTGAAAGTCTCGCCTTCGCCCGACCTGTTGAACTCGGCGAGGTCCTCCTCGAGCGCGTCCAGCTGGGCGGCATCCCATCCGAACTCGGCGCCGAGCGCCTGCAGGTAGCCGACTGCGCCGGTCCAGCCGCGCACCACATCGGGAGTCAGCGTCACGGCAGCCAGGCGATCGTCCTGCGCACTCGCGCTGAGCGCCGCGATGTCGTCCAGGACGTGCACCTCGTCGCCCGCTGCGACGATCGCCCGCACCGGCCGACGGAACTCCGCCGACTTCTCGCCGTCAGCGGGAAGTCCCAGTTCGGTCGCCGACAGGCCGCCGTCGCCGACGCGCACCCGGACGACACCCTCGACGTTGGCGTAGTCGAAGCCCGCGTCGGTGAGCATGCTCGATCCGTCCGGCGCCTTCTGGTCCTCGGACGCGGCCGGATGCTCCTCGGTCCACCACGAGCCCTGGATCGCGAGGGATGCCACGACCACGCCGGCGATGATCAGCACCAGCACGGCGGCCGGAAGCCACGTGAGCAACGTGCGGGTGCGAGCGGAGACGGCCATGCTCCAGCGTAACCGGGGCTCACGTGTTCGCCCGAGCCGAGAGAGGCGGGCAAGATGGGACGAGTGACCGCTCGCCGAATGCCCGCCTGGCTGGCGCTCGCAGCGGCCGCGGGCATCGGCGTCATGACGGCGGTCCAGGCGCGCATCAACGGACAGCTGGGGGTGCGCCTCGAAGACGGCTTCGTGGCGGCGCTGGTGTCGTTCGGTTCCGGGCTGGTGGTGCTGATCGCGCTGTCGGGCCTGTTGCCGTCCGGCAGGGCGGGATTCGGCAGACTCATCGCGGGCGTGCGGACCCGTGGCATTCCCTGGTGGATGCTGGCGGGCGGCGCGGCCGGAGCCCTCACGGTCGCGACGCAGGGCCTTGCGGTGGGCATCATCGGCGTCTCACTGTTCACCGTGGGAGTGGTGGCGGGTCAGACCGTCAGCGGACTTCTTCTGGACCGCGCCGGATTCGGCCCGGCCGGCGTGGTGGCGGTGACCGTGCCGCGGCTCGTCGGCGGTGCCCTGGCGCTGATCGCGGTCAGCATCGCCCTCGCCGGCGACGGACTGGCCGGCATCCCGATCTGGATGGCGCTGCTGCCCGTGCTCGCCGGCGCCGGCATCGCGTGGCAGCAGGCGACGAACGGACGCTTGCGGCAGCGGGTCGGCACACCGCTCATCGCGACGCTCGTGAACTTCACCGGCGGCACGCTGCTGCTGGCACTCGCGACGGTGGTGCACGTCGCGGTGACCGGAGCGCCCGCCCCTTTCCCGGCCGACCCGTGGCTGTATGTCGGCGGCGTGATCGGCGTGGTCTACATCGCGGTGGGAGCGGTCGTGGTGCAGCACACCGGGGTGCTGCTGCTGGGACTCGGCACCGTCGTCGGACAGCTCGTGACCTCGCTGGTGCTCGATGTCGTCTGGCCTGCTCCGGCGGGTCCCGGTCTCATGCAGGCGCTCGCGATGGTCGTCGTCGCGCTCGTATCGGTCGTGGTCGCCGCCGTGCCCTGGAAGCGGTGGCGCCGACCCTGAGCGTCAGTCCTTCGCCGGCTTCGGCATCCGTGTCAGGAGCGTGCGCGCGTCGACGGCCTTGCGTCGCCCCGCCCCGCTGCGTGCGGGCTTGCCGCCCACGTACAGCCATCCCAGCAGCTCCTCGTCCTTCTTGAGTCCGTGCGCCTTCGCGACGGCCTTGGACCGGGTGTAGTGACCGGTCCGCCAGATGACGCCCCATCCGGCTTCGTCCAGCAGCAGGCTCAGGGCGTGTGCGACGCCCGAGGCGACGGCCTCCTGCTCCCAGCGCGGTACCTTGTCGCTCTTGCGGTAGCTCGCGACGATCGCGACGAGGAGAGGAGCGCGCAGCGGCTTGGCCGAGGATCCCTTGTCGCCCTCGGCCTTGCTGATCGCTCGGCCGAGGCGCTCGCGGTCGGTGCCGCGCAGCTCGATCAGGCGCCAGGGCTGGAGCGACGAGTGATCGGCGACGCGTCCGGCCACCGAGACGAGCCGCAGCAGTTCAGCGTGGGTGGGTGCGTCGTCGGTGACCTTCGACCACGAGCGCCGCGCCCTCATCGCCTCGAGCGCGGGGGCTGTCCGCACGGAGACTCCGTTCGAGGACTCCGACGGGTGCGGACGGGGCGAGGGCGCGGTCACTCCGCGGCGCCGGGGGAGAAGTTGAGCGAGATCGAGTTCATGCAGTACCGGTCGCCCGTCGGCGTGCCGAACCCGTCCGGGAACACGTGGCCCAGATGCGAGCCGCAGTTCGCGCACCGCACCTCGGTGCGCACCATGCCGTGGCTGTCGTCTTCGATGAGCTCGACCGCTTCGGGGCGGATCGACTCGTAGAAGCTCGGCCAGCCGCAGTGCGAGTCGAACTTCGTGCCGCTGCGGAACAGCTCGGCGTTGCACGCCGCGCAGGTGTACAGGCCGGCGCGTTCCTCGTCGAGCAGTTCGCCCGTCCACGGGCGTTCGGTGCCGGCTTCTCGCAGCACCGCGTACTGCTCGGGCGTCAGTTCGCTGCGCCACTGCTCATCGCTCTTGTCGACGGCGTACGTCATGGCCCCTCCTCGGTGCATCCAGTGCTTCCATTCAACCTCAGCCGCAGCCGCCGCGCTCCGTCGCGACTGGGCGTTCACCGCGAAGCAGGCGGTAGGAGAGGATGAATGCGTGGGAAGAACGGATGCCGCAGCCGCCGAGTCCGCCGCGGTCACGGCCGCGGTCATGGAGCGGTACGCCCGGTTCGCCCGCGAGGAGGCGCCAGGGCGTTCGGAGCTGTACACCGAGTGGGCGGCAGGCGTCGGCGCCGATTCCGGGGTGGCCGCCATCCTGGGAAGGGTCCCGGCGGCGAGTCGCCAGCCTCCGCTCGTCTTCGCTGTGAGCCGCATGCTGGGGGCGCCCGAGCGGGGCTACCGGGCGTGGGCGCAGTGGGTCGCCGCGCATGCCGGCGAACTCGTGGCCGAGGCATCCCGCCGCAGTCTTCAGACGAACGAGCCGCAGCGCTGCGCGGCCCTGCTGCCGGCCCTCGCCGGCGTCGACGGACCACTTGCACTGCTCGAGATCGGTGCCAGTGCGGGGCTGTGCCTGTATCCCGACCGCTACTCGTACCGCTACCGTGACCGCGGTTCGGGGCGCGTCGTCAATCTCGACCCGCATGACGGACCGGCCCCGGTCGTGCTCGAATGCGAGTTCACGGGCACACCACCGCTGCGCATGCCGCACGTGGTGTGGCGCGCCGGGATCGACCTGGTTCCCCTCGACGCCGCCTCGGCCGACGATCGGCGATTCCTCACGAGTCTCGTCTGGCCGGGGGAGCAGGGTCGCGCCGATCGGATCACCGCCGCGCTCGACATCGCCGCCGCCGATCCGCCACGGCTCATCGCCGGCGATGCGACCGATCCCGATGCGCTCGCCGCGCTCGTGGCCGGTGCACCCGGCAACGCCACACTGGTCGTCACGACACCCGGCGTCCTGCCGCACATCCCGCGGGCCGGTCGCGACCGGCTGATCGCGACGCTGCGGGCGATGGACGCCGTCTGGATCTCGATCGACCCCCCGGGACTGCACGACGCGTGGCGACCGCCGGTCGATTCTGCGACGTGGGGCGGGTTCGTCCTCGGCCGCGACGGCGTGCCGCTCGCGGCGGTGGACCCACTCGGCGCTTTCGTGGAGTGGCGCGCGGGAGGAACGGATGCCGCGGGCTAGCGTGGCAGCGTGCCCCTGACCGATCGCGATCGCGCCATCCTCGACTTCGAGGGCGAATGGCGGCGTCATGCAGGTGCCAAGGAAGAGGCGATCCGGGCGGAGCTCGGCCTGTCACCGGCGCGCTACTACCAGCTCCTGGGCCGCCTGATCGACACGGCCGAGGCGCAGGAGCACGACCCGATGCTCGTCAAGCGGCTGCGCAGGCTGCGTGACGCGCGCACGGCCGCGCACGTCGGGCGCGCCGCCGACATGCGCTGAACGGACCGTCGCGCACGGTCCTCACCGGTTCGGCGGGTAGCATCGACGGGTGCCGAGATCGACCTTTCCCCGGGATCGCTTCGACGATCTTCCCGAGACGGACCGGGTCGGCGCCCATCGAGCCGAGAATCCTCGCATGCGCGGCTGGGTCGTGCTGCTCTGGGCTGCACTGGCGACCGTCGTGCTCGTCGCGGTCGGCATCTTCGGCACGCTGCTGGCCTCGGGCCGCATCGAGCTCTTCCCCGAGCCGACGCCGACGGTCCAGCCAGAGCCCGAGGTCACGCCGGTCGTCGACGTCAGCTACCAGGTGCAGATCCTCAACGCGACGCCCGAGCAGGGCCTCGCGACGCAGATGAAGGACGTGATCGTCACCGCCGGATGGGCCGACGGCAGCGTCCTGGCCGGCGGCGCGGGCTCGGAGGACTTCCCCGAGACCACCGTCTTCTACGTCAACCCCGAGGACGAGGCCGCTGCCGCCGGACTGGCCGATGTCATCGGCGGGGCCAACATCGAGCAGAGCGATGCGTACCCGCCGGCCGACCCCGCGATGAAGCAGCTCACGGTGGTCATCGGCCTGGACCGTACCGCGGCCGGCGCGCCGACACCCACGCCCTGAAGTCCTCTCCTGGCGCTCCAGCGCCACTCCGGGCGGAGTGTGTTTCGAGCCGGTAAACAGTTGCGTTCGCTCATGTCAACAAGTGACGATCCGGGGTGGCGGCACTGTCGTGGATGCATACGATGAAGCCCAGTACCGCCGGCAACAGGAGATTTCGCATGACCCAGGGCACCGTCAAATGGTTCAACGCCGAGAAGGGATTCGGCTTCATCACCGTCGCCGACGGCCAGGACGTCTTCGTCCACTACTCGAACATCGACATGACCGGATTCCGCGTCCTCGAAGAGGGCCAGACGGTCGAGTTCACCGTCGGCAGCGGTCAGAAGGGCCCCCAGGCCGAGGCGGTCCGCGTCGTCGCTTGACCACGCCCAGCCGCGATCACACGAAACGGGATGCCGGGAGGCATCCCGTTTCTTCGCGTTTCGGAACCGGTCCGGCGGCTTGCACTCGATAGGTGCGAGTGCCAGAATGATTTAGCACTCGTGATTGTGGAGTGCTAATACCCAAAGCCTACGTTCCGGAGGGACGACACACACATGGCAAAGATCATCGCTTTCGACGAGGAGGCCCGCCGTGGTCTCGAGCGCGGCCTCAACATCCTGGCCGACGCCGTCAAGGTGACGCTCGGCCCGCGCGGTCGCAACGTCGTGCTTGAGAAGAAGTGGGGCGCCCCCACGATCACGAACGACGGCGTCTCGATCGCCAAGGAGATCGAACTCGACGACCCGTACGAGAAGATCGGCGCGGAGCTCGTCAAGGAGGTCGCCAAGAAGACCGACGACGTCGCCGGTGACGGCACCACCACCGCGACCGTGCTCGCCCAGGCGCTCGTGCGCGAGGGCCTGCGCAACGTCGCGGCCGGCGCCGACCCCATCTCGCTCAAGAAGGGCATCGAGAAGGCCGTCGCGGCCATCACCGCTGAGCTTCTGTCCAGCGCCAAGGAGGTCGAGTCCAAGGAGCAGATCGCTGCGACCGCCTCGATCTCGGCCGCTGACCCCGAGATCGGCGCGCTCATCGCCGAGGCCATCGACAAGGTGGGCAAGGAAGGCGTCGTCACCGTCGAGGAGTCGCAGACCTTCGGCACCGAGCTCGAGCTCACCGAGGGCATGCGTTTCGACAAGGGCTACATCAACCCTTACTTCGTCACCGACCCGGAGCGCCAGGAGGCGGTCTTCGAGGACGCCTACATCCTCATCGCGAACCAGAAGATCTCGAACATCAAGGACCTTCTGCCCATCGTCGACAAGGTGATCCAGGACGGCAAGGAGCTCGTCATCATCGCCGAGGACGTCGAGGGCGAAGCGCTCGCGACCCTGGTGCTGAACAAGATCCGCGGCATCTTCAAGTCGGTCGCCGTCAAGGCTCCCGGCTTCGGTGACCGCCGCAAGGCGCAGCTGCAGGACATCGCGATCCTCACGGGTGGCCAGGTCATCACCGAGGAGGTCGGTCTCAAGCTCGAGAACGCCACCCTCGACCTGCTCGGCCGTGCGCGCAAGGTCATCGTCACCAAGGACGAGACCACGATCGTCGAGGGTGCCGGCGACGCCGCTGCCATCGAGGGTCGCGTCACCCAGATCCGTCGCGAGATCGACAACACCGACAGCGACTACGACCGCGAGAAGCTCCAGGAGCGCCTCGCCAAGCTCGCCGGCGGCGTGGCCGTCATCAAGGCGGGTGCGGCGACCGAGGTCGAGCTCAAGGAGCGCAAGCACCGCATCGAGGACGCCGTCCGCAACGCGAAGGCAGCCGTCGAGGAGGGCATCGTCCCCGGTGGTGGCGTCGCGCTCATCCAGGCCGGCAAGGTCGCGTTCGAGGGCCTCGAGCTCACGGGCGACGAGGCGACCGGTGCGAACATCGTTCGCGTCGCGATCGAGGCGCCGCTCAAGCAGATCGCTCTGAACGCCGGCCTCGAGCCGGGTGTCGTGGCGAACAAGGTCGCAGAGCTCGAGCCCGGCTTCGGTCTCAACGCCGCGACCGGCGAGTACGGTGACCTGTTCGCACAGGGCATCATCGACCCGGCCAAGGTGACCCGCTCGGCCCTGCAGAACGCCGCGTCGATCGCCGCGCTGTTCCTCACGACCGAGGCCGTCGTCGCCGACAAGCCCGAGAAGGCTTCGGCTCCGGCCGGCGGCGACCCGACCGGTGGCATGGACTTCTGATCCAGAAGCCGTCTCGCGTCTAGCGTCATAACGATGGGCCCCTCCTTCGGGAGGGGCCCATCGTCGTTGCACGGTGTCAGCGGAAGAGGCTCGTCGTCGACAGCTCGGTGTCGGCGTACTGACGGCCTGCTGCCGCCAGCGCAGCGCTGATGCCGGTGAGCGACTCCTCGACCTGGCGCTGCGTGGCGCGCCACTGGTCGACGACGCCGTGGAAGGCGATCGACGCCGAGCCGGTCCACGACGACTGCAGCTGGGTGAGCTGCGCCATCATCGCGTTGGACTCGGCCTGCAGCCGCTCGATCGTGCCGCGCACGGTCGCGGTGCCGGCGAGGACGGCGTCGCTGTCGACGGAGAAGACGGCCATGATGCTCCCTTCGAAGGGCGGGACGGATGCCGCGCCTCCTTCGCCTGCCAGGCTAGGAGCCGGAGGCAGCGCATCGCCGTGAGTGGGGCGAAGCTGTGGAGATGGCCGCGCAGAGTGTGCCTGGGGAGGAGCCGGCCTCAGTCCGGGGCGCCGGGATCTGCGGGCCGGGGGCGGGCGAGTGGCTGCGTCTGGATGTCGAGGTGCTCGGCAGCATCCCGAGGGTCCGCAAGCGGGAACGACACGCGGAAGGTCGCGCCGCCCCCCGGGGTATCGACGACGTCGACCGAGCCGTGCAGCGCTTCCACGATGGACGCGACGATCGACAGGCCGAGACCGGATCCGCCGGTCTCTCGCGTGCGCGATGTGTCAGCCCGCCAGAAGCGCTGGAAGATCTTCTCCTTGATCTGATCGGGCACACCTTCGCCGTGGTCGACGACCTCGATCCATCCCATGCGGGCGGTGTGATCGACACCGACCCGCAGCTCGATCGGCGAGTCGTCCGCCGTGAACCGGCGGGCATTGCCGAGCAGATTCGTGACGATCTGACGGATGCGGTTCTCGTCGCCGAGCACGATGGGCTGAAGCTGTGGCGCAGCTGGTCCGCCGTGCAGTGTCGGCAGCACGGTGGGCAGGGTGTCGGCGCTCACGCCGTTGGCCTCCGTGGCCGGCAACGGCTTGGGCCGGCGCCGAAGCAGCGACAGGGTCGCGCCGGCACGGGCGATGGCCGAGGTGGATCCGGTGCGGCGCTTCGCTTCGGGCTCGTCGACATCGATCGGTGCCGTGGGCAGAGCCGCGCCGTCGGTCGTGTCGATGACCGCGACGGGCCGCATAGGCGAGGCGGCGCGCACGTCGAGCGCGGCATCCCGGGCGATCGGGCGGAGGTCGACGGGGGCGATGACGACGTCGCGCTTCTCGTCCAGGCGTGCCAGGGCGAGCAGGTCCTCGACGAGGAGACCCATGCGGATCGCCTCCTTCTCGATGCGATCCATCGACTGCGCGACGTCCTCGTCGCCGCGCACGGCGCCCATCCGGTACAGCTCGGCGTACCCGCGCACGGTCACCAGGGGTGTACGCAGTTCGTGGCTGGCGTCGCCGATGAAACGGCGCATCTGCCGCACCGTCGCGTCGCGCTGCGAGATCGCGGCGTCGACGTGGTTCAGCATCGCGTTGATGGCCGTCTTGAGCCGGCCCACCTCGGTGGTGGTCGGCTCGATGTCGGTCATGCGCTGGCTGAGATCCCCGGCCGCGATCGCGTCGGCGGTCGATTCCACCTGGCCGAGGCTGCGGAATGTCAGTGTGACGAGTCCGCGCGTCGCCACCGCGCCGGCGAGGAGGATGAGGATGGGCAGGATCCCGTAGATGCCGATGTACTGTGCGACGATCTGGTTCGTCGGTCCGAGCGGGATGGCGACGAGCTGGATGTAGTAGCCCGTGATGTCGTCGACCGGATACAGGTCGGTGCTGGCGAGGTACGACGACCCGGTTTCGGCATTCTTTAGCGGGAACGGGGTGACCCCTCGGATGGTCGCCTCCTCCACAGTGACGACCTCGGGGAAATCGGGCGGTGGTCCGCCGCTTCCGCCCGCACTCGCGATGAACGAGCCATCGGGGCCGTAGATCGCAACGAAATAGGTCGATGAGGGCACATCGGGCTTCTTCGTGAAGCGGGCGCCGTCGGCTGTCACCTCGATGTCGAACAGACCGGTTGCGACATCCGTCGACGCCAGCTGCTGGACCTGCTCGTCCACGCTTGTCACCAGGGCGTTCCGCAGGAATACCGCGGTGCCGAAGCCGGCGGCGATCAGGCCGAGCGCCAGGAGCACGACAGTGACCCCGGTGACCTTCGCGCGCAGGCTCGTGCCGCGCCACCACCGGGTGACCGCGTCGGGCTTGTGCGCCAGGTCGCCCCCTTCGAATGCCGCCGGGTCAGGCGGTCTTGCCGGCCTTCAGCATGTAGCCGAAGCCGCGCTTGGTCTGGATGAGCGGTTCGGTCGAGTGCGGGTCGATCTTGCGACGCAGATAAGAGATGTAGCTCTCGACGATGCCGGCATCGCCGTTGAAGTCGTACTCCCACACATGGTCGAGGATCTGCGCCTTCGACAGCACGCGGTTCGGGTTGAGCATCAGGTAGCGGAGCAGCTTGAACTCGGTGGGACTGAGGTCGATCGAGACCTCGCCCACCTGGACGTCGTGGGTGTCCTGATCCATCGTCAGCTCGCCGGCGCGGATCACCGACTCCTCGTCGGCCTGCATGGTGCGCCGCAGGATCGCCTGGATGCGCGCGACGATCTCGTCGAGGCTGAACGGCTTGGTGACGTAGTCGTCACCACCGGCGTTGAGACCGGCGATCTTGTCTTCGGTCTCATCCTTGGCGGTGAGAAAAAGGATGGGGGCGGTGTAGCCGGCGCCCCGCAGTCGCTTGGTGACGCTGAACCCGTTCATGTCGGGGAGCATGACGTCGAGGATGATGAGATCCGGCTCCTCCTCCAGGACAGCCGAGATCGTCTGGGCTCCGTTGGAGACGGCCCGGACCTGGAACCCGGCGAATCGCAGGCTGGTGATCAGCAGATCGCGGATGTTCGGTTCGTCGTCCACGACGAGGATGCGCGGTGCGGTCATGGGCCCATTATGTCGGCGTAACCGCCGGGCTCGCTGGATATCGGCGACACGGGAGGCAAATCGTCAGGACGACGAGGAACGCACTTCGACGCAGCAGCGCCCCGCCGCAGGGGCGAGAACGGCGGTGCGATCATCGCCCGTCGCGGCGGCGAGACCTCGGACGAGTTCGACGTTGGCGCCGCAGATGAGCGCCGTGTGGCGCCTGGCCAGGGCGTGGAACGGGCAGTTCTCCAGGACGAGGTCGCCGGTCCCCGCGTCCCTGGGCTCGTAGCCGCACGCGGTGAGCGCCGACTCGAGGTCGGGCCGGGTGGCGCCGATCGCCGAGCCGGCAGCGAAGGCCTCGGTGGCCAGCGCATCGCGGATGGGCACGCCGTCCGCATCGGCGCGGTCGGCGGCGCCGGCGAGCACATCGCCGACGAGTTCGTAGTGGCGCTCCGGAACGGTGAGCGCGAGCTCGCTCTCGGTGGCGAGATAGAGCTTGGCGGGACGGCCGGCGCCTGGTCCGGTGCGCCCACTGCGGCGTTCGTACGAGACGGCGAGGAGTCCGGCATCCGCCAGCCGATCCAGGTGGAAGGCCGCGGTGGTGCGGGGGATGCCGAGGGCCTCGGCGGCCTCGTCCCGGCCGATGGCATGGTCGGCGGCGAGACGGTACAGCTCACGACGGATCGGGTCTGCCAGCGCGGCCAGCGCGCCGGCGCCTTGGGGGACCAATGCGCTCACGGGGGGAGTCTAACTCTAAAAACAAACATGTTGACAAAAGATTGGATCAGATCTAGCGTCGGGGCCAGGACGAAGGGGGATGCGATGGCGATCACTGCCGGGGCAGCACCGCTTCATGCGGTGCCCGACGACGCGGCGTTCGACCGTGATCGGGCGATGAACGCGGTGGCCGATCTGCTGATCGCCCTCGGGCGCGATCTCGACGACGAGGACCTCGCCGACACGCCGCGACGCGTGGCAGACGGGTTCATCGAGATGCTCTCCCCGGTGCCCTTCGAGATGACGACCTTTCCGAACGACGACGGCTATGACGAACCCGTGCTGGTCCGTGGAATCTCGTTCGCCTCGCTCTGTCGGCACCACTTGCTGCCGTTCCGGGGCACGGCGACGATCGGTTATCTTCCGGGCGCACGGCTGGTCGGACTGTCGAAGCTCGCGCGTGTCGTCGACTACCACGCGCGCGGCTTGCAGGTGCAGGAGTCCCTCACCGCACAGATCGCCCTCACGCTCCAGTCGACGCTGGCGCCGCGCGCAGTCGGCGTCATAATCGAAGCCGAGCATCTGTGCATGTCGGTGCGCGGCATCCGCTCCGAAGGCGCCACCACCGTCACGACGGCGTTCCGCGGCGAGTTCGCGGGCGATCCTGCGGCGCAGGCGCGCTTCGCGTCTGCGGCGCCTTCGGCCTGAGGTTCACTCGAGAGGAGTCGTCATGACGCACATGCTGATCATCGGGGGCGGTCTCGCCGGCGGCACCGCCGCCGAGGCGCTGCGAGAGAACGGGCACGACGGCGAGATCACGATCGTCGCCGCCGAGCCCTACCCGCCGTACCAGCGCCCGCCGCTGTCGAAGGGATTCCTGGCGGGCAAGGAAGGGACGGATGCCGCGATCCTGCACGAGCCGCAGTGGTACGACGAGCGCGGCATCGCGTTGCGCACCTCGACGTCGGTGACGGCGCTCGACGCGTCGGCGCGGCGCGCGACGCTCTCGGACGGAACGGACCTGGCCTACGACGCCGTGCTGCTCGCGACGGGCGCGCAGCCGCGGTCGCTGCCCCTGCCCGGCGCCGACCTGGATGGCGTCGTCATGCTGCGACGACTCGATCAGTCCGAGGCGCTGCGTTCCGCCCTCCGCGAGGGCGGCCGCCGTCTGGTCGTGATCGGGGCGGGATGGATCGGCATGGAGGTCGCGGCGACCGCGCGAGAGCTCGGCAACGAGGTGACGGTGCTCGAGCGCGATCCCGTCCCGCTCGCCGCGGCGCTCGGATCCGACATGGGCGCGGTGTTCGCCTCGCTGCACCGCGACCACGGGGTCGATCTGCGCACATCGATCGGCATCGAGCGGATCACCGGGACGCAGCAGGCCGATGGAGTGGTTGCCGGCGGCGAGACGTTCGCCGCCGACCTCGTGCTGATCGGCGTGGGCGCGACCCCCGACACGGCGCTCGCCGAGCAAGCGGGCCTGCGGATCCTCAACGGCGTGCTGACCGATTCGGCGCTGCGCACGAGCGCGCCCGATGTCTACGCCGCCGGTGACGTGGCGAACGCCTTCCACCCGGTGCTGCAGCGTCACCTGCGCAGCGAACACTGGGCGAACGCGCTCGGTGCCGGCAAGATCGCCGCGAGGTCGATGCTGGGCATGTCCGCCTCATTCGACGACATCCCCTACTTCTATACCGATCAGTACGATCTGGGCATGGAGCTGTCGGGCTACGCCCCGCTGATGGCGGATGCCGAGGTGGTCGTGCGCGGAGATCTCGATGCTCGCGAGTTCATCGCGTTCTGGGTCGACCATGATCGCGTCGTGGCAGGCATGAACGTCAACGTGTGGGACGTCAACGAGACGGTGCAGGAGCTCATCCGCTCCGGCGCGCGGGTGGGCGCCGACCGGCTCGCCGATGCCGACGTGCCCTTGGAGAGTCTGCTCCCGTGACGGCAGGAGGGCTGGTCTCGACATCCGCGAGGCCGCTGGTCCCGGGGGAAGCGGTGCCGGAGGAGGCACCGCTGCTGCTGGATCTGCCGGGCGGCGCCCTGGACCTCACCCGTCATGTTGCGGTGATGGCGATCGTGAACCGCACTCCTGACTCGTTCTACGACCGCGGCGCCACCTTCGCGCTCGATGCGGCGGTGGCCGCGGGGCTGGCCGCTGTCGAGGCCGGCGCCGAGATCGTCGACGTCGGTGGTGTGAAGTTCGCTCCGGGGCCGCCGGTGCCCGTCCACGACGAGCTCGCCCGTGTCGTCCCGGTGGTGCGCGAACTGGCGCCTTTCGTGCGCGTGAGCGTCGACACGTTCCAGCCCGAGGTGGCGCGCGCCGCGATCGAGGCCGGCGCCGCGATGGTGAACGACACCACGGGGCTGCGCGATCCTCGCATGGCGGAGGTCGTCGCAGCCGGCGGTGCGGGTATCGTGATCGCCCACAGCCTCGCCGAGCCGCGCACCCGGCATCCGCTCCCGCGATACGACGACGTGGTCGGGGATGTCGGTGCCTTCCTCGCGCGCCGCCGCGATGTCGCCCGTGAGCACGGCGTGCCCGATTCGCGCATCGTGCTCGACCCCGGGCACGACCTCAACAAGAGCACACGGCAGACGCTGGAGCTCACGCGGGGACTCGCCGAACTGACCACGTTGGGCTCGCCGCTGCTGGTGGCGCTGTCGAACAAGGACTTCGTCGGCGAGAGCCTCGGCCGCGAGCGCGACGACCGCGTAGCAGGCTCGCTCGCCGCCGCCGTCTTCTGTGTGCTGCGGGGCGCGCGCATCGTGCGCGCCCACAACGTGCGCGAGACCGTCGATGCGATGCGCATGGTCGAGTCGATCCTCGGCTGGCGCCAGCCCGCCTATGAATGGCACAACGCCCGTCCCGAAGGGAACGACTGATGCCGAGCCGCGACGAGCTGTTCGCCGCGTACGCGCTGCCCGACCGCGACCGCACCCGCGTGCGGATGAACTTCGTCGAGAGCGCCGACGGGGCGGTGACGCTCCGAGGGCTGAGCGGCGGGCTCGGCGGCGACACGGACCGTTCGGCGATGCAGGTGCTGCGCACGATGGCTGACGTCGTGCTCGTCGGAGCCGGTACCGTCCGCGCCGAGGGCTACGGCGACATCCGCGTGGGCGACGACGACGTCGCGTGGCGGCGTGAGCACGGGCTCGACGACCAGCCCGCGCTCGCGATCGTGAGCGGCGGCCTGCGGCTCGAGCCCGGCGACTCCGTCTTCGCCGACGCGGTGGGTCGGCCGGTGGTGGTGACGACGGATGCCTCGGCCAGGGCACGTGGCGGAGTCTTCGGCGCTGTGGCCGAGGTGCTGGCCGCGGGCACCGAGTCCGTGGATTTCTCCGCGATGCTCGACGCCTTCACGCGCCGGGGGTGGACGCAGGTGCTGTGCGAGGGCGGACCGCACCTGTTCGGCTCGATGCTGGACGCCGGACTCGTCGACGAGGTGTGCGTCACGGTGGCTCCACGATTCGTCGGGGGAGCGGCCGGTCGCATCGTGCAGGGCGCGCGCGAGTCGGACCGTCGGTTCGCGCTGGCCGGCGTCATCATCGACGACGAGGGCTTCGCGCTCCTCCGCTACGTCGCTTCCTGACCCGTCGTCCGCCTTGTCACCGCACGCCGACGACCCGCACGCGTGCGGAAACACCAGTCGGTGACGACGACACGCCGTGGGCGTTCGACAGAAGCCAGCGTGTCTTGTTACCGGCTGGTGTTTTGGCACGTGAGTAGCGGGGTGAACGCGTCGCCGCGTCAGGCTGCGAGGCAGCCGCGAACGGCGACGGCAACGCTCTCGCGCACCGGCGCGCCGGGGTCGACGCTCAGCCGGTGCAGGACGATGCCGTCGCTGAACGCCATGAAGGCGTGCACGGCGGTGTCGGGATGCTTCGCCCCCAGCGCGACGAGCAGGCTCCTGGACCAGGCAGCCATGCCCTCTCGCCGAGCATGCAGCGGTGCGAACAGGTCGGGGTCGGATGCCGCTTCGAGGAAGAGCGCGTAGCGCGCGCGGGTGCGCACGGCGTAGGGGCCGGTCAGCAGCTCGATCGCCGAGCTGTAGATGTCGATGAAGCCCTCCAGGTCGTCGAACTGCCGGGCGAGGATCGCGCCGAGATCGCGGGTCTCCTGATCGGCGATCCACTGTGTCACGCCTGACAGCAACGCAGCGCGTGTTCGGAAGTGGTTCGAGGTCGAGCCGCGGGGGAGCCCGGCCTGGGTGTCGACGCGGGAGTGAGTGAGGGCCCGGATGCCCTGCGTCCCCACGAGCTCGACCGCCGCTTCGAGGGCGCGTTCGCGGGTCGTCACGCAGTGAGCCTAGCAGTGGCACTATATTTGTAGTGACAGGTCACTACGATCGTAGTACGATCGCGATCATGGACGCGTCGACACCCCGCTTGGACCCGACCGCGAAGGCCTGGTCGCCGCCTCTTCCGCAAGCCCCCGGCTTCGAGCATCTCGTCGTCGAGACCTCAGGCGTACGCCGCCACGTCGCCACCATCGGTGCCGGTGAGCCGGTCATGCTGCTGCACGGCTTTCCCGGTCACTGGTGGCAATGGCATGCGATCGCCCCCGTGCTCGCCGAGCACGGCTACCGCGCGATCTGCCCCGATCTGCGAGGGTCCGGCTGGACCGAGTCCGACGATCCCGCCTTCCACCGTGAGACGCAATTGAGCGACGTGCTTGCGGTGCTTGACGGTCTGGGCATCGAGCGTGCGCACGTGATCGCGCACGACATGGGTGCGATCTCAGCCATGCAGCTGTCGTATGGCCACCCCCACCGGATTCGTGCTGTGGTGCAGCTCGCCGTCCCGCCAGGGTTCATGGAGTTCAGCCCGAGGCTCATCCCGGCCTTCCGTCATATGCCGAAGCTGCTCCTGCACCGTCCGCCGGCCTCCGTCGGGTATCTGTTCAACCCGGCGTACCAGCACCGGCCGTTCACGGACGATGAGACCGCCGCATACCTCGCGCCGGAGCAGCGCCCGGAAGTGCTCGCCTCAGTCCATCGGATGTACCGCGGCATGGTGGTTCCGGCGGCGATGCAGATGATGCGCGGCGACTTCAAGCGCGCACGGCTGCAGCCGCCCACCCTCTTCGTGTTCGGGCGTGAGGACTCGACGTTCACCGAGGATGTCGTGCGCAGGATCAGCCGCAACCACGAGCGACGTGCGGTCCGCGTCGAGTTCGCGTTCGTCGACAAGGCCTCGCACTTCATCCCGGAGGACGCCCCCGCGGCTGTGGCCGAGCTCGCGCTCGATTGGTTCCGCCAGGCGGGATGACGCGGAGACCGTCCGGGGCTGAGCGCTCCTCCGTCCAGGAGCGGGTCGCCCCCGCGACATCCGTCAGGGCTCAGGCGGCGAGCGAGTGCGCGTCCAGGATCGTGTAGGCGTAGCCCTGCTCGGCGAGGAACCGCTGGCGGTTCTGCGCGAAGTCCTGGTCCACGGTGTCGCGGGCGATGAGCGTGTAGAAGCTGGCCGTGTTGCCGGACTTCTTCGGACGAAGCAGGCGTCCGAGTCGCTGGGCCTCTTCCTGCCGCGAGCCGAACGATCCCGAGACCTGGATGGCGACGGATGCCTCGGGCAGGTCGATCGAGAAGTTCGCGACCTTCGACACCACGAGCACCGAGATCTCGCCGACGCGGAACGCCTGGTACAGCTCCTCCCGCTCGTCCACCGGCGTCTGGCCGGTGATCTTCGGAGCGTTCAAGGCGTCGGCGAGCACATCGATCTGGTCGAGGTACTGCCCAATGATGAGGATGCGCTCGCCCTCGTGCCGCTCCACGAGCTGACGGACGACGTCGATCTTGGCGGGAGCGGTCGCGGCGAGGCGGTAGCGCTCGTCGTCAGCCGCGGCGGCGTACTCGAGCCGGTCGCCCGCGGGCAGATCCACGCGCACCTCGTAGCAGACGGCGGGCGAGATGAACCCCTGGGCCTCGATCTCCTTCCACGGCGCGTCGAAGCGCTTGGGGCCGATGAGGCTGAACACGTCGCCTTCGCGGCCGTCCTCGCGGACCAGGGTGGCCGTCAGGCCCAGTCGGCGACGCGCCTGCAGATCCGCGGTCAGTTTGAACACCGGCGCCGGCAGCAGGTGGACCTCGTCGTACACGATGAGGCCCCAGTCCAGGGCGTCCAGCAGCGCCAGGTGGGCGTACTCGCCCTTCCTCTTGGCCGTGAGGATCTGGTAGGTCGCAATGGTGACCGGCTTGATCTCCTTCGCCTGACCGGAGTACTCGCCGATCTCTTCGGGCGTCAGCGAGGTGCGACGCAGCAGCTCGTCGCGCCACTGCCGCGCGCTCACCGTGTTGGTCACGAGGATAAGGGTCGTCGTCTTGGTCTCGGCCATGGCCGCCGCTCCCACGAGCGTCTTGCCGGCGCCGCACGGGAGCACGACGACACCCGAGCCGCCCTCCGTGAAGATGTCGACGGCCTGTCGCTGGTAGGGGCGCAGCGTCCATTCGGCCCCCTCGCCCTCGTCGGCGAGAGCGATCGGATGCGGTGTGCCGGGGGTGTAGCCCGCGAGGTCTTCGGCTGGCCAGCCGATCTTGAGCAGCTCCTGCTTGATGTGGCCGCGGGCCCACGCGTCGACCACGAACGTGTCGGGCGACGGGTGGCCGATCAGCAGGGGCTGGATGCGCTTGTTCTTCGAGACCTCGGCCAGCACCGCGGCATCCGTCGATTTCAGGATCAGCTCGCCCTCGCCGCCGTCCTCGACGCGGTTGCGGTCGATGACGAGGCGTCCGTAACGGCCGACGGTCTCGGAGATGTCGATCGACACCGACGGCGGAACGGGGAAGCGCGACCACCGCTCGAGGGTGGCGAGCATGTCCTCGGCGTCGTGTCCGGCGGCGCGCGCGTTCCACAGGCCCAGCCGTGTGATGCGGTAGGTGTGGATGTGCTCGGGCGCCCGCTCGAGTTCGGCGAAGATCGCCAGTTCGTGCCGGGCGCTCTCAGCGTCGGGGTGTGCGACTTCGAGCAGCACGGTGCGATCGCTCTGGACGATGAGGGGGCCGTCAGCCATAACGTGCCAGTCTACCCGGGCGCCGGGTGACGGGCGTCTGCGGGGCCGCGATCAGGGCGCCCTCACGCTCACGATGCTCGAGACGGGGAGCGTGCGCTCGATGTCGGCGGCGCGATCGCGGCCGCGCAACCTGCCGCCGCCGAGCCCGGATGCCTCGAGCGTCAGCGATCGCTCCGATCCGTCGGGCATGCGCACGACGACGACGATCTCGGCGCGGCCGCGGACGGCCTGCTCCAGCTCGCGCTCGAGCCAGCCGGTCTCTCCTTCGGTGCCGTGCCCGCCGCGCAGGGTCGCGATGAGCCGCGCGTAAGTCTGCAGGGGAGTGGCGCGCGGCTCGACCGGTGCGACCGTGGCTCGTCGATGCACCGACTCGGGGGCGCCCGAAGCGTCGAGCGCGACGACGGGGTAGCGGGCGTCGGCGAGAGTCCAATACACGGCGTCGCGCGCAACCCTCGAGGTCAGGCCGTCGCTCGTCTCGATGAGCCCGAGCGGACGCAGCGCCTGGTCGACGGCGATCGCGGCCAGCAACGCACGGTCGGGGCTATCGACGCGCGTGCGTCCCAGCTCCTCGTCGCCGCGCACCCGAACCAGGCCGTGACGGGCGGCGGTGCTCTCGATGAGGTAGTCGAGGGGCTGGGGGATGCCTGTCAGCGACAGTGCCGCCAGGAACTGCCGGATCGACTCGGCCGTCTCGCCGTCGGTCATGCCCGCCCCGAGCGACTCGGCCGTGAACCGGTAGGTCGACGCCTGCGCACGGGATTCGCGCAGCGCCAGCGAGCGCAGACGCAGATCGAGCGCGGGGGCGAGCGGCCCCGGGGCGATGGCGGTCAGATCGGCCTGCAGATAGACGCGATCGATCTCGGAGGGCAGATGCGAGGCCAAGGCTGCGGCATCCGTCGGCGCGCCTGTGCGCAGCGCCTGCGTCCACGGGAACTCCTCGCTGTCCGCAGCCAGCAAGCCCCAGCGGGCGCCGACCCGGTGCAGACGCTCGGACTCGGCCGGCCACACGGGGTCGAGGGGGTAGGCCGACGACCATGAACCGGGGGCCACGAAGCCGCCGTCGGGGGTGCGCAGGCCCTGCGGCAGGCCCGCCCGGAACCCCTCGGCGATCTGCGCCCACCGTTCCGGCGTAGGTGTCTCCAGCCACCGTTCTCCGGTCGCGGTCACCGCCCAGTCCCGCTCGCGCGCCACGGCGAGGCCGGCCGCGGCAGCGGACGCGAGCAGATCGTCGAGGTCTTCGGGTGCGGCGATCGCTCCGGCATCCGCCAGCCGCCGTCGATCCGCGGCGCTGACCGCGCCTGCGCCGGTGCGTGCCAGCGGTGCGTGCAGGCAGGCCAGCAGCACATCGGCGAGTGCTCCCGCCGTCGTGAACGCGCGTTCCGCCGCGGCGGCGACCGCCCGGGCGTCCGCGACGGCCGGCACATCCTCGTGCCGGGCGGGTGTGAACGCCTCGGGGTGTGCGGCCGCGGCGGCCTCGACCCGCGTCGTCACCGGAGAGAAGGCGCGTCCGGCGTCGTCGGCGAGAGCCAGCCGGGCTGCGTGCCCGCCGGCGACGGATCCACGGGATGCCAGGGCGATCAGTTCGCCACGGTCCAGGCGCGTCAGTGCCCGGTCGACGGATGCCGGCTCGAGCAGACCCTCGGCCGCGTCGAAGAAGTCGTGCCACCCGATCGACGGCGAGACGCCGCGTGCGGCCAGCGCCTCAGCGAGCACGCCGTCGTCGCGAGCCGCGAGCCAGGTCGCGAGAGCGCGCGCATCGGAGGCCACGTCGTCAGCTCCCTCCGTTGGCCCGAGCCCTCCGCACGAAGCTCATGATGAGCACGGCCAGCAGCAGCGCGAACGCCACGATCGGCGCGACGTACACCAGAACGCCGACCAGCGGCCAGATCCCTGAGCTGAAGTCCGCGCCCGCGGACGAGCCGATCATGATCGCGAAGAAGCTGATGATCGACAGCACGAGCAGTCCGAGCGACATGAACGCAAGAATGCGGTCGATGCGGCGGATCGGAACGTCCTCGCCCGGAGACTTCGTGCTCATCCGCTCCAGCCTAACCGTTCGCTCCCGCCCCGGATGCCCCGGCTCCCGGGGAAGGGGCATACGGGTAGGCTGGACGGGTGGGGATCGCAGGGTTCCCGCATTCGTCATGCTCTGTTCCGCCCGCGCCCGATCGCGAGGCGCCGTCACCCAGCGAGGTCTTGAATGCCCACCGGCAAGGTCAGGTTCTACGACGAGGAGAAGGGGTTCGGCTTCATCGCCTCCGATGACGGCCAGGACGTCTTCCTGCACGCCACCGCCCTGCCCGCCGGCGCGCCCGCGCCCAAGGCGGGTACGCGGCTCGAGTTCGGCGTGGCCGAGGGCAAGCGCGGTCCGCAGGCCCTCTCGGTCCGCGTCCTGGACGCGCCGGTCAGCCTGGCCAAGCGCTCGCGCAAGCCGGCGGATGACATGGCGATCATCGTCGAGGATCTCGTGAAGCTGCTCGACGGCATCGGAGGCGACCTTCGCCGTGGCCGCTACCCGAGCGGGGCTCACGCCAAGAAGGTCGCCGCGGTGCTCCGCAAGGTGGCCGAGGAGCTTGATGCCTGAGCAGGCCGAGCACACCCCGGAGTCAGGCCCCGAGGCGGGCGACGAGACCGAGGCGTCTGTCGAGACTGCCGCTGAAGAGTCCACCGGGGAGGCTGAGCCTGTGCCGGACTCGGCTGACGAGGTCGAGCCTGCCGAGGCCGATGCCGCGCTGCTGGAGTCTCGTGACCTTGCACTCGCGGCGCTGCGTGAGATCACGCCGGAGTCGACCATCGGTGAGCCGGCCGACTACCGGCTCGAGGCCGGCGGCGTCGTGTCGCTGCGTTTCGGCAATCGGCTGCCCGGCTACCCCGGCTGGTTCTGGACCGTGAGTCTGGCTCGCGTCGAGGGCGCTGAGCCCACCGTGCTCGAGGTCGAACTGCTCCCCGGGGACGGGGCACTGCTCGCGCCGGACTGGGTGCCGTGGGCGGTCCGCCTGGCCGATTACCACGCCACGCAGGCAGCGCTCGCCGAGGCTGCGCGCGCCGCAGGCGAGGACGTCGAGTCGGACGAGGACCTCGACGACGACGATCTCGATGACGACGACCTCGAAGACGTCGACGACCTGGACGCGGTCGATTTCGACCACGACGGCTCGTCGATCCTGCACGCCGGCGACGTCGACGGGGTCGACATCGACGAGCTCGCGGACGACGACGAGGATGACTCCGACGACGACGAGGATGACTCGGACGAGGATGACTCGGACGACGACGACGACGACGAGGATGACGACGACGACGAGGATGACTCGGACGACGACGACTCGGACGACGACGAGGACGACTCCGACGACGAGGATGAATCGGACGACGACGACGAGGATGACTCGGACGAGGACGACTCAGACGACTGACGGCCCACGCGCCTCACGGCGCGCGGCGTCACGCTCGTCCGGCGGCCTCCGCCTCGGCCGGCGTCCGCACGGCAGCGGTGTCTGCGACGCGGAAGACCGCGCTCAGCAGCACCTCGTCGCGTGAGGACGGCCCCACGAGCAGCTCGAACTCGCCCGGTTCGACGATGCGCCGGCCCGCAGCATCCACGATCGTGCACTCTGCCACCGGCAGTGTGATCTCGACCGTCTCGGATCTGCCTGGCGCGACGTCGACATGACGGTACGCCTTGAGTTCTTTGTCGGCCCAGCTGACCGAGGTCACGCTGTCGCGCACGTACGCCTGCACGACTTCGTGAGCGGGCCGGTCACCGGTGTTGCGCACCGTGACGCGCGCCGTCACGACGTCGTCCGATCCCGGCTCGTCGTCGATGAGACGGAGGTCGCTGTACTCGACCGAGGAGTAGGTCAGACCTTCACCGAAGGCGAAGGCCGGGCTCTGGGTCAGATCGGCGTAGCGGTCGCCGTGCTGCCCGCGGATCTGGTTGTAGTAGATCGGCAGCTGCCCGGCGTGGCGCGCGAACGACAGCGGCAGCCTGCCCTGCGGCTCGATCAGCCCCAGCAGCAGCTCGGCGACCGCGCGTCCGCCCTGCATGCCCGGGTTGGCTGTCCACACGAGCGCCGCGGCATCCGCCACCGCCGCAGGCAGCACGTGCGGCTTGGACGCCAGCAGCACCACGACCAGCGGCGTGCCGGTCGCGGCGACCGCCTCGAGCAGCGCCCGCTGCCCGCCGATCAGCTCGAGCGTGGCCGTCGACCGGCCCTCGCCGACGAGCTCGATACGGTCGCCTACGACGACGACCGCGTAGTCCGCGTCGTTCGCCGTCGCGACCGCCTCGGCGATCATCGCCTCGTCGGGTTCGGCGGGCACCACGATCTGGGGGCGAGGCTGGCCGTCAGGGAAGAACGATCCCGCCGGGTCGTCCTCGAGGGTCAGGATGCCGTATCCCGGCGCGTACTCGATGCTCCACTCGTCGGGGGCGTGCGTGCGCAACCCGTCGAGCACGGTGGTGATCGCCGCGCGCGGGTGGCCGTCAGGCAGCCAGTCGACCTGTCCGGATGACCCGGCCCAATCGCCGAGCTGCGTCTGCGCGTCGTCGGCGAGGGCGCCGATGACCGCGACGCGTCGCGGACCGGCGGCTGAGGGCGCAGCGCGCCCCGACGTGTCGGCGGTGAGACCGCCCGCGAACGGGAGGACGCCGTCGTTGCGCAACAGCACGAGCGAACGGCGCGCGACCTCGAGGTTGAGGCGCGTGTGCGCGCCGGAGGCGATCTGCTCGCGGATGCGCCCGGCATCGGGCAGCCGAGGGTCCTCGAAGAGCCCGAACTCGAACTTCAGCAGCAGCACGCGAGCCACGGCACGGTCGAGCGCGTCCTCGGTGAGCAGCCCCTGCTCGATCGCGTCCAGCGCCCCGCGGAAGAATCCGGGGGTCGTCATGATCATGTCGTTCCCGGCGCGGACGGCCGCGGCCGCGGCGTGGGCGTAGTCGGGCTGCACCCGCTGCTCCCACACCATGCGGCCCACGTTGTCCCAGTCGGTGATCAGTGTGCCGGTGAATCCCCACTCGCCGCGCAGCACGTCGTTCAGCAGCCAGTCGTTCACGGTGATGGGCACGCCGTCGATGGACTGGTAGCCCAGCATGAAGGTGTGGCATCCCTCCCTCGCCACTCGCTCGAAGGGCGGCAGGAACCACGATCGCAGCTTGCGCTGCGAGATGTCGGCCTCGCTCGCGTCGCGCCCGCCCTGCGTCTCGGAGTAGCCGGCGAAGTGCTTCGCGGTGGCGAGGATGGCCGTCGGGTCGCCCAGTCCGCCGCCCTGGTACCCGCGCACCATCGCCGAGGCGAGCTCGCCGATCAGGAACGGGTCCTCGCCGAAGGTCTCGTCGACCCGGCCCCAGCGCAGGTCCCGCGTGATGCACAGGACGGGCGAGAAGGTCCAGTGGATGCCGGTGGCCGACACTTCGACGGCGGTTGCGCGGGCGACCTGCTCGAGCAGCTGCGGGTCCCAGGTCGCCGCCATGCCGAGCTGCGTGGGGAAGACGGTGGCGCCCTCCCAGAACGAGTGGCCGTGGATGCAGTCCTCCGCCACGAGCAGCGGAATCCGCAGGCGGGTCTGCAGGGTGAGCTCCCTGGCGCGCAGCACCTTCTCGGGGGAGGCGTGCAGGATCGAGCCGGCGTGCATGCGCAGCACCTGCTCGTCGAGGTCGTCACGCGCGTCGAGCTGCAGCATCTGCCCGACCTTCTCCTCGACGCTCATGCGCGCGAGCAGGTCCGCGATCCGGTCGGCGACCGGGAGCGAGGGATCCAGGTACGGCGGTCGCGAACGCTCGGATGTCGAGGGGGCGTCGGTCACGGGGTCTCCTGTCGGGGCGCCGCGGTCGCGGTCGTGTCGTTGCGGACGGCGGTGACGCCGCCTGCCGGCTTGATGCCCTTCTTGCGCAGGGCACGTGCCCGCTCGCCGGCGGAGCGGAGGCGGGGGTTGACGTACTCGTCGATGCCGAAGTTGATCAGCGACAGGGCCATGCCCAGCACGGCGATGCACAGTCCCGCCGGGATGTACCACCACCAGTAGTCGGGGAAGGCGCCGTTCTGCTGCGCCCAGAACAGGATCGTGCCCCAGTTGAGGTTGTTGATCGGGATGACCCCGATGAACGCGAGGGTCGTCAGGCCCAGCACGGCGGCGGTCACGGTGCCGACGAAGCTGGAGGCGATGATCGCCATCAGGTTCGGCAGCATCTCGACCGTGATGATGCGCCCGAGCGGCTCGCCGTTGGCGCGCGCGGCCTGCACGAAGTCGCGGTTGCGCAGCGACATGGTCTGGGCTCTGAGAACCCGGGCGCCCCACGCCCACCCGGTGAGCGCCAGCACAGCGGCGATCAGCAGCAGGCTGGGGTCGTCGAACTGCGACGCGATGATGATCATGAGCGGCAGGCCCGGCAGCACCAGGAAGACGTTGGTCAGTGCCGACAGAGATTCGCTCTTCCACCCGGTCACGACGCCGGCGGTCACGCCGATGGCCACGGCCAGCGCCGTTGCCAGGACGCCGGCGAGAAGGCCTACGATCAGCACGCCGCGCGTGCCGTAGATGAGCTGGCTCAGGATGTCTTCGCCCATGTGACTCGTGCCCAGGATGTGCTGCCACGAGGGTGGCTGCTTGAGGGCGGTGTAGTCCTTCTCGAGCGGTCCGTACGGCGCGATCAGGTCGCCGAACACCGCGATCAGCACGAAGAACCCGAGGATCGCGAGTCCGGTGATCGACTTGCGGTTGCGGAACATCGCGAACGAGGAGCCGAGGCGGGCGAGCGTCGAGCGTCCGGCGGGCGCGGCCGGGGCGGGGGCCGGTGGCGCCGGCGCGGGGGCGGCGGACTCCGCCTCGAGCGCGGTCGTGGTGGGGACGGTCATGTCAGGCCTCCATCTGACGGGCGCGCGGATCGAGGATGACGTACGCGATGTCGGCGAGGATGTTCGCGGCCAGCACCGCGAGGGTGATCACCAGGAAGATGCCCTGCATGAGCGGGTAGTCCTTGGCGTTGGTCGCATCCAGCAGCAGCTTGCCGATGCCGGGATAGGAGAAGACGAGCTCCATCACGAGCGTGCCGCCCACGATGAAGCCCAGTGCGAGGGCGAAGCTCGACAGCTGCGGCAGCATCGCGTTGCGTGCCGCGTACGTGCGCACCACGACGCGATCGGGCAGTCCCTTGGCCTGCGCGACGGTGATGTAGTCCTCGTCGAGGACCGTGATCATCATGTTGCGCATGCCGAGGATCCAGCCGCCGAGCGACGCGATGACGATCGTGATGGCCGGCAGAGCGCCGTGGTAGATGACCTCGCCGATGAACTCGGGCGTCAGTCCGGGCTGCGTCCCCTTGCCGTAGGCGTGGGATGCGGGGAACCAGCCGAGCGCCGACGAGAAGACCGCGATCGCGATGAGGCCCATCCAGAAGTAGGGAACAGTCGAGAAGAACGTGGCGACCGGGATGACGGCATCCGACCCGCGTCCGCGTCGCCAGCCGATGACGGCGCCGACGACGGTGCCCAGGATGAACGAGACGATGGTCGCGAGCCCGACGAGCCCGACCGTCCAGGGAAGCGCGGTGCCGATGATGTCGGTCACCGGTGAGAGGCCGTGTGAGAACGAGCGGCCCAGGTCGCCGCTGAAGAGCAGCTTCCAGTAGTCGATGTACTGCTCCCACAGCGAGCGCTCGGTGTCGAGCCCGAAGAGGGTCCGCAGTGCGGCGACCGCTTCGGGGCTGATCTTGCCCTGGTTCTTCTGCAGATAGGCAGAGATCGGGTCGCCCTTCATCATCCGGGGCAGGAGGAAGTTGATCGTGATGGCCGCCCAGGCCGTGAAGAGGTAGAAGGCGGCGCGTCGCAGCGCGAATCTCATGCGAACGCTCCTTGCTGGTCGGGCGCGGTCGAATCGGGACGGGCGAAGTGGCGGTCCGGGTCGGGGGAGGCGTCCCGCAGCCGGCGTGTGTACTCGTCCTGCGGGCGCAGGATCACGTCGTCGGCCCGGCCTCGCTCCACCACACGGCCGCGGTTGAGCACCATGATCTCGTCGCTGAAGTGGCGGGCCGTCGCGAGGTCGTGCGTGATGTAGAGCACACCGAGGTCGGACTCACGCTGCAGATCGGCGAGCAGGTTGAGCACGCCGAGCCGGATGGACACATCGAGCATCGACACCGGCTCGTCGGCGATTAGCAGGCGGGGGCGGGATGCCAGAGCCCGGGCGATCGCGACACGCTGGCGCTGCCCGCCCGAGAGCTCGTGCGGGCGACGGTCGATCGTGCTGTCGGGGTTCAACCGCACCCGCTCCAGCAGGCGCCGGATCTCGGCCTCGACTTCATCGCCCGGCACGACACGGTCCAGGCGCAGTGGCCGCTCGATGTGGTGGCGGATGGTGTGGTACGGATTCAGCGACGCGAACGGGTCCTGGAACACCATCCGCACCTGCTGCCGGTAGCGCCGCAGACCACGGCCACGTCGGGGGATCGGGGCGTCGTCGAGCAGGACCTGTCCCGCGCTCTGCCTCTCCAGCTGCGTGATGATCTTGGCGATCGTGGACTTGCCGCTGCCGCTCTGGCCGACAAGGGCGATGGTCTGGCCGCTGGTCAGCGTGAAGCTCACGTCGTCGAGCGCGAGCATGTGGCCCGCGCCCCGTACGCGGTAGCGCTTCGAGACGCCGCGGAACTCGAGAGTCGTCATGCCGGCACCTCCGTCGCGCCGGCGCCGGTGCGGACGAAGTCGCCACGCTCGCCGGTCAGACTGGGGAACGACGACAGCAGCGTGCGGGTGTATTCGTGCTGCGCATCGCGGTAGATGTTCTCGGCGGTGTCGAGCTCGACGATGCGCCCCTCCCGCATGATCGCGATGCGGTCGGAGATCTCCAGGAGCAGCGGCAGGTCGTGGGTGATGAAGATGACCGAGAAGCCGAACTCGCGGCGCAGATCCGAGATCTGCCGCAG
The DNA here is from genome assembly GCF_051364985.1 of Microbacterium sp. I2. Taxonomy (NCBI): domain Bacteria; kingdom Bacillati; phylum Actinomycetota; class Actinomycetes; order Micrococcales; family Microbacteriaceae; genus Microbacterium; species Microbacterium sp. I2. The sequence continues at coordinate 360,528 of NZ_JBLWIH010000001.1, read as the reverse complement.
GATCTCGCGCTGCACCAGCACGTCGAGGGCCGTCGTGGGCTCGTCCATGATCATCAGCTGCGGATGCAGCGCGAGCGCCATGGCGATCATGACGCGCTGTCGCATGCCGCCCGAGAGCTCGTGGGCGTAGGACTTCAGCCGCTCGCGGCCGACGCCGACGAGATCGAGCAGGTCGCCGCAGGCCCGTGTGCGCTCGCGGCGGGACAGCTCGGGACGGTGGGTCGTGAAGACGTCGGCGAGCTGCCGGCCGATCGTGATGACGGGATTGAGGGCGTTCATCGCCCCCTGGAAGACGATCGATGCCTTGTCCCAGCGGAAATGCCGCATGTCGTCGTCCGACAGCGCGCCGATGTCGACCCGCTCACCGCTCGCATCATGGAAGAGCACTTCGCCGCCGGTGATGACGGCCGGGGGCTTGAGCAGGCGCTGGATGCCGTAGGCCAGGGTGGTCTTGCCGCAGCCGGATTCGCCGGCCAGGCCCAGGATCTCGCCGCGCCGCAGCTGCAGGCTCACCTCGCGGACCGCCTCGACGGGCGGATCGACGTCGTAGGTGACGCTGAAGTCGGAGATCGTCAGCAGAACGTCTTCGGTCATGTCTCGATTTCGTGTGGGAAGGGTCGTCGACTCGCGAACGCGGTGTCACGGAACGGGGGCCGGGCCGTGGGCCCGGCCCCGCACGTGATCGAGGTCAGCCGGCGGGCTGCAGCTTCGTGAGGATGTACACCGCGGTCGGCTGCGTGGGATCGGCGTTGACGTACGGGTCCTCGTCGCTCGGCCAGCCCACGTAGTTGCGGGTGTTGTACTGGCTGATGAACGGGCGCGTGCCGATCGGCATGGTCGGTACGTCCTCGACGAAGATCCGCTGGATCGTCTCGAGCGCGGTCGCGCGGGCGGCCTCATCCGTCGTGGTGGCGTACTCGTTGAGCGCGGCCGTGGCCTCGGGGCTGTCGTAGCGCCCGAAGTTGAAGTCCGCGGCCTCGCCCAGCGGCTTGAGGAACCGGCCGTCCATCATGTCGCTGTACAGGTCGTACGGCGTGGCGCCGGAGTCGGTCCAGTGCAGGATCGCCTGGAAGTCGCCGGCGCCCTTGGCCTCCCACCAGCTGTCGGCGTCGGGAGTGTCGACCGCGGCGTCCACGCCGAGCTCCTTCACGGCATCCGAGATCAGGCTGATGCCCGTGACGTAGTCGTTCCAGCCCTGCGGCACCGTCAGCGTGAAGGTGACCGGCTCGCCGTCGGGGTCGACGAGGGTGTCGCCGTCCCACGTGTATCCGGCGCCCTCGAGCACGGCTTTGGCGCCCTCGACGTCGACCGCGAAGTCCTGCCCGGCGAACTCCGCCGAGATGTAGTCGTCGCCAGCCGGTGTCGGCAGTCCGGTCACCGACGTGAGCTCGGGCACGCCGCCTTCGCGCGCGATCTCGGCGTGCTTGGCGCGATCGATCACCATGTTCACGGCTTGGCGGAAGGCCACGTCGTCGAACGGCTTCTCGAGCGTGTTGACGAACATCGTGTCGATGCCGAAGCCCGCCGGCGCCCAGTACACGTTGTCCTCGCCCTTGTCGAGGTACGCCGACTGCACGTTGGGGATGAACGACTGCGCCCAGTCGGCGTCGCCGTTCGCGAGTGCCGTGGTGAGGGCGGTGTTGTCGGCGTAGGAGACGTAGTAGAGCGTCGGCACGGCCAGTTCGCCACCCCAGTAGTCGTCCCGCGCGGTCAGCTCGACGGACTGCGTGCTGAAGCTCTCGAGCGTGTAGGGGCCGGTGCCGACGGGCTCCTCGTTGGTGAAGGTCGTCGGGTCGTCGACCTCCGCCCAGACGTGCTCGGGCACGATGAGCTTGTGCAGGACCTTGTCCTGCTTGATGTACATCGGGTTCTCGAACGACACCGTCACGGTCGCTCCGTCGACCGCGACATCCGTGATGCCCAGTGCGGTGGTGTCCAGCGCGGGGTTGTCCTTGATGAGCTCGAACGTGAAGGCGATGTCTTCGGCGGTGAAGTCTTCGCCGTCGTTCCAGGTGACGCCCTCTCGAGCTGTCAGCTGCACGGAGCGGTAGTCGTCGGCCCATGTGATCTCGGATGCAAGCCAGGGCACGACGTCGGCGCTGGGGTCGACGAGGTTGACGATGCCCAGCGGTTCGAAGATCGCGTTGGCATAGCCCAGGCGCAGGGCGGACGAGTCGCCGACCCACGGGTTGTTGCCTTCGGTGGTGATCGGGCCGTCGGGCTTGGCGATCGTGAGTGCTGCGCCGGCCTCGGGTTCGGCCGGGTCGTTGCCGCCGCCTGCGCAGCCGGTCAGCGTGATCGCCGCGGCGAGGCCCACGGCGACGAGGGAGGTTCTGAGCCTCATTGCTACTCCTTCGTGATGGGTGCACGGCGCCGTGAATCCAGGTGTGACCACGGCGTCGCGAGTGATTGCGGCATCAACTTACAATCAAGTAAGTAACTATTGCAAGTGCGTGTCGGCGAGCCAGTGCCGCCCGCGTGCGTAGACTCTGGAAACGCAGCGAAGAAGGGGGTGCCGACCGTGGCAACTCAGCGGCGGCAACCGCGTTCGAGACCCGAGACACTCGCGCGGCGCCGAGACATCCTCGACGCCGCGGTCGAGATCTTCGGGAGCAAAGGGTTCACCGGCGGAACCCTGCAGGAGATCGCCGACCAGGTCGGCATGACCCACGCCGGGATCCTGCATCACTTCGGATCCAAGGATCAGCTGCTGCTCGAGGTGCTGCGTCACCGCGACGAGACCGACGTCGCCGATCTCGAAGAGCAGCACATCCCCGACGGCATGCCGCTGTTCCGTCACCTCGTGCGCACGGCGTTGGTCAACGCGCACCGTGCAGGCATCGTGCAGGCGTACGTCGTGCTGTCGGCCGAGTCGGTGACCGACGACCACCCGGGTCGGGACTTCTTCCAGAAGCGTTATGAGACGCTGCGTGCCGAGGTCGCCCACGCCTTCGCGGTCGTGTGCGCAGAGCGCGGCGTGACCGCACCCGATACGGTGGCCGCGGCATCCGCGAGCATCCTGGCCGTCATGGACGGACTGCAGGTGCAGTGGCTGCTCGACCCCGACGCGGTCGATCTCGCGGCCGCCTCGGAATTCGCCATCGAGGCGATCGTCAGCGCCGTGCTGTCGCCCGCACCCTCACCGCTGACCTGACGCGGGGCCTTCAGCCCAGTCGCGCCACGGTGTAGTCGATGCAGCGGATGAGCTGACGCACGTCGTCGGGCTCGATCGATACGAACGTCGCGACGCGCAGCTGGTTGCGGCCCAGCTTGCGATACGGCTCGGTGTCGACGACGCCGTTGGCGCGGAGGCTCTTGGCCACGGCCGCGGCATCCACCTTCTCGTCGAAGTCGATCGTCACGACGACGGGGGAGCGGTCGGCGGGGTCGGCCACGAAGGGCGTCGCGAAACCGGATGCCTCGGCCCAGTCGTACAGCGCCCGCGACGACTCGCGGGTGCGGGCATCGGCCCAGGCGAGGCCGCCGTTGCCGTTGATCGACGTCAGCTGCTCGTTGAGCAGGAACAGCGTGGCCAGCGCGGGGGTGTTGAGGGTCTGGTTCAGACGGGAGTTGTCCAGCGCCTGCTTGAGGCTCAGGAACTCCGGGATGTAACGGCCCGACGCGGCGATGCGCTCGATCCGCTCGATCGCAGCGGGCGACACGAGGGCGAACCACAGTCCGCCGTCCGAGCCGAGGTTCTTCTGCGGTGCGAAGTAGTACACGTCGGCCTCGGCCGCGGCGAAGTCGATGCCGCCGGCGGCGCTGGTCGCGTCGACGACGGTCAGCGCGCCCTCGTCGCCCTGAACCCGCGCGACAGGGGCTGCGACGCCGGTCGAGGTCTCATTGTGCGGCCACGCGTACACGTCGACGCCGTCCACCGCCTCGGGGGTGGTGCGCGTGCCCGCGGCGACCTCGCGAACGTCCGGCGCTTCGAGCCAGGGGGTCTTCGCGGCCTTGGCGAACTTTCCGCCGAACTCGCCGAACACGAGGTGCTGGCTGCGCGACTGGATCAGTCCGAACGCGGCGGCATCCCAGAACGCCGTCGAGCCGCCGTTGCCGAGGATCACCTCGTAGCCGTCCGGGATGCGGAAGAGCTCCTGCAGACCGGCGCGCACCTCGCCCACGAGGCTCTTCACCGGAGCCTGCCGGTGCGAGGTGCCCATGAGCGCCGCGCCGCGCCCCGCGAGCGCCTCGAGGTGGGCCGGGATGACCTTCGACGGGCCGCAGCCGAATCGTCCGTCGGCGGGCAGGATCTCTCGCGGAAGCTCGATGTGGGGCATGCGTCGATTCTAGAGAGCGCGCCGAACCCGCCTTTCTCGCGTGACGCGGCATGACTCCCGGCATCCGTCGCCCTCACGCTCGGCATCCGATGCCGCCCTCCCGTTGCCCGCATGACTCCCAGCATCCGTTGTCCGCACTCCCGGCATCCGTTGCCCGCACTCCCGGCATCCGTCCCGTGTCCTTTCCCGGGCGCCGTGCCCTCGCCGTGCTCGGGCAGTACTGGGGCCGTGCCTGGTGCGCCGGTCCGCTGGCCCGGTTGCCTTGCTTTGCCGCCAAACAGGTCAACCGGGGTTCCACAGGAGGGATTCGCGGCCAATCGTCATGTAGAGGCGTAGTTGACCTGTTGAGCTGCCTCCTCCACAGGAGGATGGCGGGTCGAGTTGTCCACGGATGAACGGATGCCGCGACCCCCGGTTGGGGCATCCGCTCACAGTTGCGGGATGGAACAGCTCATCGACACGGTGATGAAGAGGGGCGGGGTCGTGCGTGCGGCCGTGCTCGTTGACGCCGGGTTCAGCCGGCTCGCGCTCGCGGCAGCGGTGGCGTGCGGGGAGGTGACGGTGCCGCGGCGAGGATGGATCGCGGCGAAGGATGCCGATCCCTACCTTGTGGCCGCGGCGCGTGCCGGCGTCGTGCTGACCTGTGTCACGCAGGCGAGGCGGCTCGGACTGTGGGTGCTGGATGAGGACCGCTCGCACGTCGGAGCGCCCCCGACCGCCTCGCGGCTCGCGCTGCCCACAGCGACAGTGCACTGGAGTGTGCCGGTTGTACCGCGTGCGCCCGGCACGTTGGAGGACGGCATCCTGAACACTCTTGTCGTGGTGGCGACCTGCCAGCCGTATGAGACTGCCCTCGCCGTCTGGGAGTCGGCGCTGAACAAGGGGCTCGTGACCAAAGAGGAGCTTGCCAGGCTCCCGCTGCGACCGAGGGCTCGTCGGCTGCTCGCGGATGCCTCGCCGTTCTCGGACTCGGGCCTCGAGACGCTCGTGGTGGTGCGACTGAAGTGGCTGCGGCTTCCGATCCGGGTGCAGATCTGGATCGCCGGTCACCGGGTGGACTTTCTCATCGGAGACCGTCTCGTGCTGCAGGTCGACGGAGGACACCACGTGGGTCTGCAGCGCGCGGAGGATGTCGCGCACGACGCCGCGCTGACACTGCTGGGGTACCACGTGATCCGTGTGACCTACGTGCAGGTGGTCGAGCGCTGGCATGAGGTCCAGGACCTCGTTCAGCGCGTGGTCGCCCAGGGCCTGCACACAGCGGCCACCAGGCATCCCGCTGGCCTGTCCGGAACCCCACCCCGTAGCCGACCTTCGACAGGTCAACCGGGCTTCCACAGGAAGAATCTGCGGCCGAACGTCCTGTAGAGGCCCGGTTGACCTGTTGAGCGGTAGCCGCCCCTGCGGAGAGGGTCGATCGGGCTGGCCGTCTCGGTGCACGAGGACTGCCCCGCCGAGCGGACGGAGCCTGCAGCAGCTGCGCCGCGGTCCGCTGCCTCGGCGCCTTCGACAGGTCAACCAGGCTTCTACAGGAGGAATCTGCGGCTGAACGTCCTGTAGAAGCCCGGTTGACCTGTTGAGCAGTCGCCGCCCGGCGGAGAGGATCGAGCGCGCTGGCCGCCTGCGGAGAGCATGCCGCGGGCTGGCCGACTGCCGCCTACGCCCGGCCGCCTACGCCCGGCCGCCTGCGCCCGGACGCCCGCGCCACGAGGCCCGCGTGTCGCCGCGGAAGATAGGCTGTCCTTACCCACTTCGAGCATCGAGGAATCGCGACATGACCGACCTGATCGACACCACCGAGATGTACCTGCGCACGATCCTCGAACTCGAAGAGGAGAATATCGTGCCGCTTCGCGCGCGCATCTCGGAGCGCCTCGGACACTCGGGTCCGACCGTCTCGCAGACGATCGGACGCATGGAGCGCGACGGACTCGTCGTGGTGTCGGAGGATCGCACGCTCGAGCTCACCGGCGCGGGCCGTCAGAAGGCCGTCGACGTCATGCGCAAGCACCGCCTCGCCGAGCGCCTGCTGTCCGACGTGATCGGCCTCGACTGGGCGTACGTCCACGACGAGGCATGCCGCTGGGAGCACGTCATGAGCGAGCAGGTCGAGCGTCGCCTCGTCGAACTGCTGGGGCATCCCACCGAGTCTCCGTACGGCAACCCGATCCCCGGACTCGACCAGCTCGGCGACGTTCCGGCCAACGAGTTCGAGCAGGGCGTCGTGGGTCTCGTGCGCCGCCTCAACGACGCCGGCGAGCCGATCACCGGCACGGTACGGCGCCTGGCCGAGCCGGCGCAGGTCGACCCCGAACTGCTGCAGCAGCTGAAGGGCGCGGGCGTCATCCCCGGCGCCAGCGGCGACTACCGCTACAACGAGGGGTACGTGCTCGTGCAGATGCACGGGAATGACGAGGGTCTCGAGCTTCCGGTCGAGGTCGCGTCGCACATCTTCCTGGTCGACGAGGCACGCTGACAGAGGCTGACGGATGCTCCCCACGCCCTCTCCACGCATCGCTTCGCGCTGCGCGGAGCCTCGGGGCGCGTGGGCCCACGGCCAGGGGTTGCGGCATCCGTTTATCGGTTCCGCCCGGCAACCTGCCAGGCGCGGAGCGTGACAGATTCGTTACCTTCGGGTAGCCTCGAACAGTCCACCAGGCGAGAAGCCCGCCGACCGGACCCCGCGTGGATTGCCTCTCCGGCTCGTCGTTCACGTGGTGAAGCCCGCATATCGTGCCCCGACATCGAATGCTGACGAGCCAGGCGCCCTCGGCGCAGAGGCGCTGGAGGAAACGTTTGGCTGAAGAGATCGAGTCGCCCGCGAGCGAACCCGACCGTGACGCGACGAGTGTGACTCGTCGCGTACGGCACCGGAAGACCCCCGCGCGACCTACCCGACCCGTCGCGCCCGCCAAGACCACCCCTGCACCGTCGTCGGTGCGACCCGCCGTGGCGGCGCCCAAGAAGCCCAATCGCGTGATCAAGCCGCTGCGCAGTCTGGTGATCCTGAGCATGGTCGGCGGTATGGTCGCCACCGTCGCGATCCCCGCGTTCGCCGCGGCGCGTCCGAGCGACGAGGCCGTCACCCTGCAGCAGATGGCGGTCGACGACGCGCAGACGTTCGTGGCCGCGTCGGATGCGAACGCCACCGAGCTCTCGCGTGAGAGCTACTCGGCGACGACCGCCGAAGAGATCGAGAAGAAGAAGGCCGCCGAAGCCGCCGCCGAGCGCGCGCGACTCGCGGCGCAGGTGGCGACGACGTCGCCCGGCGTCAAGTTCGATCTGAGCATGGTCGCGCCGGGCAGCGGCGCCGTGCGCTGGCCGCTGGCGAACTTCACCCTGGGTGAGGGCTTCGGCACGCGAGGCGGCGCGCACATGGGCGTCGACATGCTCGCCCCGGCCGGCACGCCGATCTTCGCCGCCGCCGCCGGTGTCGTGAAGGTGTCGCAGGAGAGCTACGGCGGCTACGGCGTCGCGGTCACGATCGACCACGCCATCAACGGCCAGCGCGTGGGCACTCTGTACGGCCACATGACGTACGGCAGCCGCCAGGTCGTGCCCGGCCAGACCGTGGAGGCCGGCCAGATCATAGGCTTCGTCGGCAGCACCGGACGCTCCACCGCGAACCACCTGCACTTCGAGACGTACATCAACGGCTCGAACGTCGACCCGTGGGCGTGGCTGCAGTCCAACGCCGGCTGACACACAGATCTCAGACGAGAACGGATGCCGCGACCCGCGCCGGGTCGCGGCATCCGTTCGTCGTCGCGCAACGCGCCGTTCACGGGCGCTGCCGCCCCGACGTCTCTGGCGTGGGTTACCCTGAGATCCGACGCTGAGAGAGCGGAGGGAGCCGATGGGCCGCACACCACGCATCCGAACCACGGATGCGCTCGGACGCCTCGTCCTTCGGCATTGCACGAGCGGATGCCACGGTCTCGCCGTGGCGCCAAGGCGCTGTCTGTAGACAGCGCCTTTTTTCGTGCCCCTGCGCACTCGATCGTCACGAATTCGAATAACCGAGAAGCCGTCCCGGCCATTCGAGAGGATGATCAATGCGCACTCTGGTGCTGAATGCGGGCTATGAGCCGCTCGCGGTCGTGTCGTTCAAACGTGCTCTCGTGCTCGTGATGAACGAGAAGGCGACCGTCATCGAGCACACCGAGACCGAACCGGTGTGGGGGACAAGACGTTCGTACGAGCGCCCGGCGGTGATCATCCTGACGCGCTACGTGCGCGTTCCCGGTGGTCGCCGTGTTCCGGTGACCCGGCGAGGGGTGCTCCGGCGCGACAACCATCGCTGCGGCTATTGCGGCAAGGCCGCCTCGACCATCGATCACGTGCTGCCGCGTTCGCGCGGGGGTGCGGACTCGTGGGAGAACCTGGTCGCGTGCTGCTTGCGCTGCAACAACACCAAGGGCGATCGCACGCCGCAGGAGATGAACTGGGAGCTGCGCTTCACACCGCACCCGCCGCGCGGTGCGCAGTGGACCGTCCGCGGCACCGAGCGCACCGACCCGCGGTGGGAGCCGTATCTCGCGCTCGCCGCGTGAGGTCGTGACGGGATTCGCCCGCGCTGCAGAAACCGGCATTCGCGCCCGCAGAGGATTGCCGCGTGTGCCGGTTTCGGCCGCGCGTGCCGCGTGATTCGCTGAGCCCGATCCAGACTGTCAGGATCGGTGGATGACGTTCACGATCACGGCCGAGCTGCCTGCGGCGACCGAGTTGGTCGACCTCTACCGATCGGTGGGCTGGACCGCCTACACCGATGATGCGGAGCGGCTCGTCGACGCGGTGAACGCCTCGTACTGCGTGCTCGTGGCGCGGAGCGAGTCCGGCGGGCTCGTAGGTCTGGCCAGGACTGTCTCGGATGGGCTGACGGTCGCCTACCTGCAGGACATCCTCGTCGCGCCCGAGTACCAGCGACGGGGCGTCGGCGGGGCACTGCTGGACGATATCCTGGCTCGGACCGACGGCATCCGTCAACTGGTCCTGCTGACCGACGCTGAACCGGCTCAGCGGGCGTTCTACGAGTCGCGTGGGCTCGTCGAAGCGCACGACTTCGCTCCGAATCAGCTCAGGTCCTTCGTGCTGTTCCGCTGACGCTGGTCCGCGCTGCCGAAACCGGCGGTCGCGCCCGTACAGGACGGTAGCGCGTGCAGGTTTCGACCGCGCGACCATCGGCACCCGCGCCGAACGGACCGCGGACGCCGGTTTCCGCAGCGCGAGAGGGGCCTCGCCCGGGCAGGACGGCTACTTTCCTCGAACATAACTGTCGGAAGTGCGAGGTATCCTCGTTCCCTGCGGTTGAACACATAGAACATGTGTTCTAGCCTGAGGGGATGGGGGCGATCGTGCAGCTCACAGCACAGCATGTGCTCGAGCCCGTCGGCCAGGAGCCGGGGGGCGCAGAGTCGAGCGGCGTCGAGCTGGCGGGCGCTGGTCTGACGGGCGCTGGTCTGACGGGCGCTGGTCTGACGGGCGCTGGTCTGACGAGCACTGGTCTGACGAGCACTGTCGCGCGGCTGCGCGCCCAGGTCGAGCGCGTGCAGGGTCGCCGGCTCGACGCGCCGGTGCTCCCGGTGCATCCCGCGCTCGCGGCCCTGCTTCCGGGTGGGGGCCTGCAGCCGGGCGCGGCGTACTCGCTCCCGCGCTCGACGTCGCTGCTGCTGGCGCTGCTGGCGCAGCCGACGCAGTCCGGGTCGTGGTGCGGGGTGGTGGGGATGCCTCGGCTCGGCGCCGAAGCGGCCGAGGCGCTGGGAGTCGATCTGTCGCGGCTCGTGCTCGTTCCGGATCCGGGCGCCCGCTGGCTCGCGGTGACCGCGACCGTCGCCGAGGTGCTGCCAGTGGTGGCCGTCCGCCCGTCCGGGCGGGCACCCGACGGCGAGGTGGCGCGACTGGCGGCGCGGCTGCGCGACCGTGGTGCCGTGCTGCTGGTGCAGGGGCCGTGGCCGCAGGCCGAGGCGGCGCTCGAGGTCGGCGACCCGGTGTGGGAGGGCGTGGGGCGCGGCCACGGGTATCTCGCCGGGCGCGAGGTGACCCTCACCGCCTCCAGCCGGCGCTGGCCGCGCCCGCGTCGCGCGCGGGTGATGCTGCCGGATGCCGCGGGACACGTCTCGGCGACGCCGGAGCAGGCGCGGATGCAGCCGGTGCGTCCCGTCGATGTCGAGGCGGGATCGGCCTACCCCCTCGAGGCCAGGGCGGTGGGCTGACATGGCGCTGCGGTCTCCGGTGCGCAGTCTGGTGCTGTGGTTTCCGGACTGGCCGGTCACGGCATTGGCCCGTGACGCGGCGGTGTCGATGGATCCGGCGCGTCCGGTCGCCGTCGTCGAGCGCAATCTCGTCGTCGCGTGCTCGGCTGCGGCACGTGCCGAGGGGGTGCGCCGCGGCCAGCGTCGCCGCGATGCGCAGGCGCGCTGCCCGGGGCTGACGGTGGTGGCGGGGGATGCTGCGCGCGAGCATCGCGCGTTCGCGCCGATCGTGTCGCTGATCGAAGAGAAGGCGCCGGGCGTGCAGCTGGTGCGTGCAGGGCTCTGCGCACTGCGGGTGCGAGGCCCCGCCCGGTACTACGGCGGTGAGGCCGAGGCGGCGCGCGTGCTGATCGAGGCGCTGCACGGCTTCGGTCTCGACGAGGTGCGGGCGGGGATCGCCGACGGGCCGTTCACGGCCGAGCAGGCGGCGAAGGCCGGTGCGAGCACGCGGGACCCGGTGTTCGTCGTGCCCGCGGGCGGCGCCGCCGGCTTCCTCGCTCCGCTGTCGGTGGCGGTGCTCGATGCCTCGTCGTTCTCCGCGGGCGAGACGGCCGACCTCGTGGGACTGCTTGCGAGACTCGGCGTGCAGACGCTCGGCGCGTTCGCCGCGATGGAGCCCGATCGGGTGCGCGAGCGGTTCGGCGAGCGCGGCACCCGCGTGCACGCCCTGGCGGCCGGCCGCGACTCGCGCCCCGTCGAGCCTCGGACGCCCCCGCCCGAGCTGCAGCGCGAGGTCGCGTTCGAGCCGCCGCTCGAGATCGCCGACCAGGTGGCGTTCGCGATGCGCCTGACCGCCGACGACTTCATCGCGGGGCTCGGAGCGGTCGATCTCGTGTGCACCGAGCTGCGCGTCGAGCTCGTCGGCGACCGGGGCGAGCGCAGCGAGCGGGTGTGGCTGCATCCCGGTTCGTTCGACGCCGCCGCGGTGGTCGACCGGGTGCGCTGGCAGCTCGCCGAGGACGTCGGCGGCGGCACGGACGGGGGAGGGCTGCGCAGCGGGGTCGCACTCGTGCGGATCTCGCCCGAGGCGGTGGATGAGGCATCCCATCACGCCCCCGCGCTCTTCGGCGGCGGACCGGAGGAGCGCGTGCACCATGCGCTGTCGCGCGTGCAGGCGATGCTCGGCCATCGCGGTGTGCTGACCCCCGCGATCGGCGGGGGCCGGTGGCTCGCCGAGCGGCAGGTGCTCGTGCCGTGGGGGGACCGACACGAGAAGGGCCCCGACGGACTCGCCGCGCAGCGCAGCCGGCCGTGGCCGGGGAGTCTGCCCGATCCGCTGCCGGCGACGGTGTTCGCCGACCCGGTGCCGGTCGACGTGCGCGCCCTGGGCGGCGAGATCATCGACGTCGACGAGCGGGGCAATGTCTCGGCGGTCCCGGCCTTTCTCGTAGAGAGCGGGCGCCGGCGCGGGATCGAAGCATGGGCGGGGCCGTGGCCGGTGGTCGAGAGGGGATGGGATGCCGCGCGGGCGCGTCGCGCGCACCGGTTCCAGGTCGTCGACGTCGAGGGTGGGGCGTGGCTGCTCGTGTGCGAGGGCGACACGTGGACGGCGGAGGCGGCGTATGACTGACGCGCTCCGCGGGGCGTTTCGTCTCGCTTCGCTCGCCCAACGACCGGGAGCCCGGTCGTTGAGCGAGCGAGGAACGAGCGAGACGAAACGCCTCGAGCCGACGAGTGACGGCGGTGATCGCTGATGGGCTTCCACAACCCCGGTGTGCCGTGGTCCGAGATGGAGCGCGTGCTGAGCGGGCGCCGCCGTCCCGACGCGCGCCCCGCGGATGCGGACGGCGGCGACAGCCCGGCGTGGTCGCACAAGCGCGGTCCGTATGTGCCGCCGAAGATCGATCGCCCGCCCGAGGTGATCCCGTACGCGGAGCTGCACGCGCACTCGTCGTTCTCGTTCCTCGACGGTGCGTCCTCTCCCGAAGAACTCGCCGAAGAGGCCGAGAGGCTCGGGCTGCACGCGCTCGCGATCACCGACCACGACGGCTTCTACGGCATCGTGCGCTTCGCCGAGGCCGCAGAGTCGCTCGAGCTGAAGACCGTGTTCGGTGCCGAGCTGTCGCTCGAGCTTCCGCAGCCGCAGAACGGCGAGCCCGACCCGGTGGGGTCGCATCTGCTCGTGCTGGCGCGCGGCGAGGAGGGGTACCACCGGCTCGCGGGCGCGCTCACCCACGCGCAGCTGGCGGGGGCCGAGAAGGGGCGGCCGCGTTACGACCTCGAAGAGCTCGCCGATCAGGCCGGCGGGGAGTGGGCGGTCCTCACCGGGTGCCGCAAGGGTGCGGTGCGTCGCGCGCTGGGGCCGGGAGGGGAGGGACCGGATGCCGCGGCCCGCGAACTCGACCGGCTGGTGGCGCTGTTCGGGCGCGAGGCCGTACACGTCGAGCTCATGGATCACGGCAACCCGCTCGACACGCGCGACAACGACGTGCTGGCGGGGCTCGCCCGGGAGCGAGGACTGCCGCTCCTCGCGACGAACAACGTGCACTACGCGGTGCCCCGGCGGCAGCTGCTGGCCGCGGCGGTCGCGGCGGTGCGCGCGAACCGGGGCCTGGACGAACTCGACGGCTGGCTGCCGTCGCACGCGGGCGCTCATCTGCGCTCGGGGGCAGAGATGGCGGAGCGGTTCGTGCGGTATCCGGATGCCGTGGCCCGCACCGTGACGCTGGCCGACGAGCTCGCCTTCCCGCTGCGTCGCGCGAAGCCCGCGCTGCCGAAGCAGCAGGTGCCCGAGGGGCATACGCCGATGTCGTATCTCCGGAAGCTGGTGTGGGACGCAGTGCCCCGCAAGTATCCCGATCTCGCGGCGAAGGACCGCGACCGCATCGAGCGCGAGCTCGGGGTCATCGAGATGAAGGACTTCCCTGGCTACTTCCTGATCGTCTACGGCATCGTGCAAGAAGCCCGGCGCCGCGGCATCCTGTGTCAAGGCCGCGGTTCGGCGGCCAACAGCGCCGTCTGCTACCTGCTCGACATCACGGCGGTCGATGCGATCGCGTACGACCTGCCGTTCGAGCGGTTCCTGTCGAGCCTGCGCGACGAGGAGCCCGACATCGACGTCGACTTCGACTCGGATCGCCGCGAAGAGATCATCCAGTGGGTCTACGCCACCTACGGGCGCGAGCGCGCCGCCCAGGTCGCGAACGTGATCCAGTACCGGCCCAAGAACGCCGTACGCGACATGGCGAAGGCGCTGGGGCATTCGCCGGGCCAGCAGGACGCGTGGTCGAAGCAGGTGGAGCGCTGGGGAGCGATGCTCGATACCGGCGACGACCACGACATCCCCGACCAGGTCATCGAGTTCGCCTCGGAACTGCTGAAGGCGCCGCGGCATCTCGGCATCCATTCCGGCGGCATGGTGCTCACCGACCGGCCTGTGGGCGAGGTCGTGCCCATCGAGCACGCGCGCATGGAGAACCGCACGGTGATCCAGTGGGACAAGGACGACGCCGCGTGGATGGGCCTGGTCAAGTTCGATCTGCTGGGGCTCGGGATGCTGGCGGCCCTGCAGTACTGCTTCGACATGATCCGCGCCTCGACGGGCGAGGACTGGGAGCTTTCGACCATCCCCAAGGAGGAGAGGGCGGTGTACGACATGCTGTGCCGCGCCGATTCCATCGGGGTGTTCCAGGTGGAGTCACGTGCACAGATGGGGCTCTTGCCGAGGCTGCAGCCGCGACGCTTCTACGACCTCGTGATCGAGATCGCGCTGATCCGTCCCGGACCCATCCAGGGCGGCGCGGTGCACCCGTACGTGCGGCGCAAGATGGGGCTCGAGAAGGTGACCTATGCCCACGAGAAGCTCGAGCCGGTGCTGGCGCGGACCCTCGGCATCCCGGTGTTCCAGGAGCAGCTCATGCAGATGGCGGTCGCCGTCGGCGAGGTCAGCGGTGAGGATGCCGACCTGCTGCGCCGGGCGATGGGCTCCAAGCGCGGGATCGAGCGCATCGACTCGCTGAAGGAGAAGCTCTACGCCGGCATGGCGAAGAACAACCTCGTGGGGGAGGACGCCGACGCGATCTATGCGAAGATCCAGGCGTTCGCGAACTTCGGGTTCGCCGAGTCGCACTCGCTGTCGTTCGGGCTGCTCGTGTACGCCAGCTCGTGGATCAAGCTGCACTACCCGGCGGCGTTCCTGGCGGGGCTGCTGCGCGCGCAGCCGATGGGCTTCTACTCGCCCGGCACGCTCGTGTCGGACGCGCGCCGCCACGGTGTGGAGGTCCGTCGCCCTGACCTGCACCTGTCCGGCGTCGAGGCCGTGCTCGAACCGATGGACGACCCCCGGTCGTTGAGCGAGGAGCGCGGCGACGAGACGAAACGCTCCGGGCCGCCGCAGGACGTTTCGTCTCGCTTCGCTCGCTCAACGACCGAGGCCCGGCCCACCGGGCTGGACTCGTGCCTGGACCGGCACCAGCCGCCGGTGGGAGAGTTCGACCTCCACGCCCCCGACGAGTCGGCGGCGCATCGCCGCGACGCGGGCTTTGCGGTGCGACTGGGGCTTGCCGGGGTGAAGGGCATCGGCAAGTCGGTCGCGCAGCGCATCGTCGCGGAGCGCGAGGCGCAGGGGACGTTCCGCGATCTGCGCGATCTGGTGCGCCGCACCGGGATCACCGCCGCGCAGGTCGAGGCGCTGGCGACGGCAGGAGCCTTCGAGAGCCTGGGGCTGGCCCGCCGCGAGGCGATCTGGCTCGCCGGCTCGGCGGCCCAGGACCGTCCGGAGTTCCTGCCCGACTCCCTCGTCTCGGTGCAGCCGCCGTTGTTCACCGATCCCACCAGCTACGAGATCCTCGCCGCCGACCTGTGGGCCACCGGTATCTCGACCGACGATCACCCGATGACGCACTACCGGTCCGAGCTGGATGCCCGCGGCATCCTGACCTCGCGCGAGCTGCGCAGCCACGAGACGGGCCGCCGTGTGGAGGTCGCGGGACTCGTGACGCACCGGCAACGGCCGGCCACGGCATCCGGAGTCACCTTCCTCAATCTCGAGGACGAGCACGGCCTCGTCAACGTCGTGTGCTCGGTGGGGGTGTGGAACCGCTATCGCCGCATCGTGCGCGACTCGCCGGCGCTGATCGCTCGAGGCATTCTCGAGCGTTCGGCCGAAGGCGTGACGAATCTCGTCGCGGACCGGTTCGAGGATCTGCGGGTGGGGGTGCAGCACCGGGCCCGGGACTTCCGGTGACCCGTGTCGCGCTCCGCATCCGACGCTGTAGCGGCGCTCGGCCCTCGGTGCAACCCCCTACGGCGTTGAAGGGGGCGCACGTAACGTCGCAGCATCGAAAGGAACCATTGATGTCACAGACGAAGCTCGAAACCCCCACCGACCTGCTCCGCTTCCAGCTGCGGACCGCCTTCACGATGGAGGAGGACTCGCTGGCCGCCCTCGGCGAACTTGCGCAGGCCGCGAAGTCCGCCGACGTCAAGAAGCTCTTCCGCCACCACGCGGATGAGACGAAGGAGCAGATCGAGATCCTGCGTCGTGTGTTCGGCGTCCTCGGCTTCCCCGTATCGAGCGCCGCTTCACCGAGCACCAAGGGCATCTCCAAGCAGGCAACGTCGCTGATCGAACGATCCGCGCCCGCCCTGCGAGACCAGGTCACGCTTTCTGCGGCCCTGGGGAACGAGCACTATGAGATCTCCGCGTACGAGTCGCTCATCCTCGCGACGCGCTCGATGGGAGCAGCCGACGCCGTCGCGCTTCTTCAGCAGAACCTCGACCAGGAAGTTCACACAAGCCAGGAGCTGAATACCCGCCTTTCGACGATGACGGGTTGACGCTTCGTGCCGCTCCCGGGAGAGCGGCAGGAAGGTCGACGTGACAACGCGCCACCAGTTGGTCATCAATGGCCACACGTATCCACTCGCCGACGACGACCGCGTCGTCGACGTGAAGCATGCGATCCTCACCGCGGTCCACGACGGCGGCGCCTTCGTCGAGGTGCCCGCCGGTGCGGTCACCACCGCCGAGGTGCTGGTGACGCCCGCGACAGCCATCTACATCGAGCACATCGATGTCGTCGACAACGACCACTACGAGCTTCGGGAGCTCGAGAACGTGCGGTCCGAGTCGGGACCCGACGAGACCGACCTCTGGATCTGAGGCCGCCGGAGCGGTGCCGCGGGGCGATGCGGGCGACGGATGCCGCGGCGCTGAGCCCTCGCGGATGCTCGCGCGAGCGCGCCCGGGCCTGCGTACGATCGAGGCATGACGGATGCCCCTCTCGTACTCGTGGCCAACGCCGGCGACGGCAGCATCAGCACGTTCCGGATCGAGGAGGGGACGCTCGAGCGCCTCGCCGTGACAGACGGACTGTCGGGCTGCTCGACTTTCGCGGTGGATCCGGACCGCGACCTCGTGTACGCAGGGGTCAAGGGGCGCTCCGCCGACGAGGGCGCCGGCATCCTGACTCTGCGGCTGCACCGCGACACCGGGCAGCTCGAGCCGCTCTCGCGCCTGGATCTGCCGGACGGCGGCATGAACTACCTCGCCCTGACGCGCGAGGGCACGGGGCTGCTCGGTGCGTCGTACGGGGGCGGGTACGGGATCAGCTGCGCCGTTGATGACGGGGCCGTCGGCGAGCCGGTCTCGCGGATCGCCTTCCCGAACCTGCACGCCGTGCTGCCCAGCGCCGACGGCCGCTTCGCGTACTTCGTGTCGCTCGGCGCCGACCTCGTCGCCCAGTACTCGCTGGCCGACGACCTGCGGCTGGTGCCGCTCACGCCCGAGACGGTCGCTGCGCCCGCGGGGAGTGGTCCGCGTCACCTCGTGCTCAACGACGCGCAGGACGCCGTCTATGTGCTGACCGAGTTCTCGGGCGAGGTGCTGCACTTCACGCGTGACACCGAGGCGGGCACACTCGCGCTTCGCGACGCCGCCACGGCGTTCGACACCTCGAAGGGTCTCGGTCACAGCCGGTTCGGGGCGGACCCGATGAAGGAGCACTTCATCTGGGGTGCCGACATCCACTTCGCAGGCGACGGCCGGCGCCTGTGGTGCACCGAGCGCACCGAGAGCACGCTCGGCGCGGTGGCCGTCGAGGCCGATGGGTCGGTGTCGGCGCCGGAGCACTTCATCACGACCGAGCCGCAGCCTCGCGGTTTTGCGGTGAGCCCCGACGGCGCGTACCTGATCGCGGCGGGGGAGCGGTCGACCACGGTCTCGCTGTACGCGGTGGACGGCGACCGGCTCGACCTGCTCCAGCGCGCCGAGACCGGTCGCGGGGCGAACTGGGTGCGCTTCGTCTGAGGCTCGGTGCCGCTCGGCGTCGGGCAGCCTCAGCGGGCGACGTGCGCGCCGATGAAGCGCTCGGATTCCTCCCACACCCGGCGGGCATCGTCCATGGCGGTCAGTGGTGCCCACAGCTCCCGTCGGGCGGGCGGTCCGCTCATGACGCGCTTCGGACCGTAGAACTCGTCGCCGCGCCCATCCGGATCCGTCGCCGCCATCAGTGCCGGCAGGGCGGCGCTGGCCACCGTCCCCGCGATGCCGATGCGTGACAGCATCCGGATCACGCGGCGACCGCCGACCTCGCGGGCTCGCCCCAGCGCCGGCTGCGCGGCCAGCAGGTTCGTCGGCGAAACGCCGGGGTGCGACAGGTTGCTGCTGATGCCCCAGCCTTCCCGCCGGCTGCGCGCGTCGAGCTCACGGGCGAACAGCCCGACCGCGATCTTGGACTGCACGTACGCCCTCATGCCGTCGTACTCGTTCTGCCAGTTGAGGTCGCTCCAGTTGATGGCGCCGCTGCGTGCCGCGATGCTCGTCTGGTGCGTCACCCGCGCACGCCCCTGCCGCAGCAGCGGGAGCAGGCCCAGCGTGAGCGCGAAGTGGCCGAGGTGGTTCGTGCCGAACTGCAGCTCGAAGCCGTCCTTCGTGAGCTGACGGTTCGGCGGGGTCATGACGCCGGCGTTGTTGATGAGGATGTCGATGGGGCGGCCCTCGCCCCGCAGGGTGCCCGTCAGCGCCGTCACCGACTCCAGGGACGACAGGTCGAGCGCACGGGTCGAGACCGCGGCATCCGGGATCTGGTGACGGATGCGGTCGGCCGCGGCGTCGCCCTTGGCCGGAGTGCGCACCGGCATGACGACCTCGGCTCCGGCCTGTGCGAGTCGTGAGGCGATGACATACCCGATGCCGTCGCTGGCGCCGGTCACGACGGCGAGCTTTCCGTTCAGGTCGGGAATCCGGATGCCGGGTGTACGAGTCATGGCGATGGCCCTTTCAGGTCGGGGAGCGGTGTGCTCATGACCATGCTCGGGTGGTGTCGCTTCCGCGTTCAGTGCCCGTCGATCCACTGATCGCCGATCCACCCCTCGCCGTCGTCGCGCCGGCATCGAGTGCCGGATGCGGTCAACGCAGGCTCTGCGATCCGATCACGCTGAGCAACTGGAGCTTGTCGTAGCTCTCGCTGCCGGGCGCCGCGGTGTACACGAGCAGGCGGTGCGACTGCTCCGGGTCGAGCAGGGTCTGGCAGCTCAGCTCGAGCGCACCGACCTCGGGATGGTGGAACCTCTTGACCTCGGGCGGTCGCACGCCGACTTCGTGGGAGTCCCAGAGCTCCCGGAACTCCGGGCTCTGGGCGATGAGAAGGTCGGCGAGGTACGCGGGCCGTGATTCCGGCCCTCGCACGGTGATGAGCTCGCGCAGACCCGATGCGTACACGCGCGACAGCATCCGCTGCTCGTCCGGCGGGTACGGCGTGCGCGTCTGCGGGTCGGTGAACCAGCGGTACCCGAGACTGCGTGCGGGCCCCTCGCGGAGGCGCGCATCGCCGAGCAGTGCGACCCCCATCGGGGACTGGCGCAGGGTCTCGCCGAGCTCGGTGACGATCTCGGCCGGAGTATCGGACAACCGGTCGAGGATGCGCAGTAGACCCGGGCTGATGTGCTCGCTCGACGCGCCGCGGGTCGGGGGATTGTGACCCGCCAGGCGGAACACGTGATCGCGCTCGTCCAATGACAGGTGCAGCCCCTGCGCGATCGAGGCGACCATCTGCTCCGACGGCTGCGGGCCGGTGCCGCGCTCGAGGCGGGCGTAGTAGTCCGTCGACATGTGGCACAGCGCGGCGACCTCCTCGCGCCGCAGCCCACCTGTCCGCCGGCGCGGACCGCGCGAGAGCCCGACATCCTCGGGCTGGAGCGACTCCCTGCGCCGTCGGAGGAACTCGGCCAGACCCTCGCGATCGATCATCGACGCCCTCTCGTCCGCCCGTTCGCCTGGATCCTTCCTACCGTCCGCCGGTGACGCGAGCCAGGCTCTGCCGATCCACCCCTCGGCTCAGGGTCGTGGCACGCCGTGCCTGCGCGCCCGGGGCCGGCGGGTCGGTGCGATGTTGACGCTGTACACATGGTGTGTATCCTGTCGGCATGGCAGCGCGACACCGGCGATTCGATGAGGCGCACAGGACGCCCCGACCGACGGGACACTCGTCGTGATCGCGCCGGTGACGACGTCGACGGTCGACGTGCGCGGCATCCCGACGTTCTATCGTGAGGCCGGCGACCGCGACGCTCCGGTCTTCCTGCTTCCGCACGGCTACCCGGCGTCTTCGTACGAGTTCCGCGCGCTCATGCCGGCGCTTGGGGATCGGTGGCGGCTGATCGCTCCGGATGCTCCGGGCTTCGGCTACAGCGCGACGCCATCGCCCGACGACTTCCCGTACACCTTCACGGCATACACGGACTGGCTCGAGGCGTTCGCCGAGCAGCTCGCGCTCGATCAGTATGTGCTCTACCTGCACGACTACGGGTCGCAGTTCGGGCTTGAGCTCGCGATGCGGCATCCCGGGCGGGTGACTGCTCTGGTGATCCAGAACGGCGACATCTACGAAGACCAGTTCGGCCCCAAGTACGAGGCACTCCGCGGCTACTGGGACGCCCCGTCTCCCCTCGGGCTGCGCGAGCTGGCAGCCAACATCAGTGAGGAGGGATTCCGCGACGAGTTCGTCGGCGAGCTCCCGGCCGACCTCGCGACTCGAGTTCCGCCTGACCTGTGGACACTCCACTGGGCGTTGATGACACCAGGCCGCCACGAGTACGCCCGGCTGTTCCACGACCAGCGCACGACGCTCGAGCGTTTTCCGCTGCAGCGGGCCTACCTGCGCGAGCATCGACCGCCGACGCTCATCGTATGGGGCCGGCACGACGGCTACATGCCGGAGGGTGCCGCCCGCGCATACCTGCGCGATCTTCCGGATGCCGAACTGCACATCTTCGATGGCGGGCACTGGCTGCTCGAGACGCATCTGGACGAGGCGCTGAGGTGCGTTCGCCCGTTCCTCGACCGCGTCGATCCCCGCAACAGCGCCTGAGGCCGACGCCCGCGTAGGCCGCCCCCGCGCGCCTATCGGTTGAAGAAGGCGTTCGCGGACTTCGTGTAGAGCAGGATCACACCGATGATCGACGGCAGCGCCGACAGGAGTGCCGTCCAGAGGCTCTGAGTGCCGGTGAAGATCTGCACGACCGCGTTGACGATGTTCAGCACGAACACGACCGTGGTGATGATCCGGGCGACATTGCTGCCTCGGAACAGTCCGAAGCTCACGATGATGACGACGATCCCGACGATGATCGAGATGACGGCAGCGATGATCAGGGCTTCCCGACTCATGCTCGCGACTTCCAGGCCGCTGATGAGCAACAGGATCCCGCCCAGGATGCTGAAGAATCCGGATATCCAGGCGAGGACTGCGACGATGGTGACCCCGACGGGACGTGACTGCGCCATGGACGTGCTCCTTTGTCGTTCCCCCCTCACGAAACGTGAGTCGTGCACAACGTAGTGGCTCGAGTGACTCCGCGTCTACGCTCCCGCGAGCACGTGCGCTCCGCTGGCCGCACCACGATCTCGATCGGATCACCGCGGCTGGCGGAGCACCTCCACGACTCGCGACCACCCGTCGGCCCCGTGCCCGCGGTCGACGGCGTCCTGCGCGACGTCGCGCAGGAGAGCCGGCAGACGGGAGTCGACTCCGGCGTCGTGACTGGCGTGGACCATGTGCCTGAGGGCGGAGAGCTCCATGGCGAGGTTGTCTTCGGTCCCGGGATACTCGCCGCGGTCCGTGTCTTCGGCCAGGCCTCGGAAGGTCTCGGGCAGGATGTCGAGCATCGAGTTCGCCCACGGGACGAAGTCGGCGGCCGACAGCCCGTTGGCCGTGACGACGGCGGCCGCGTGGAGGAACGCCGTCATGCCGGTGAAGAAGACCTCCAGCATGGCGGTGTCGAGCACCGACGCCATTCCCGGGTCGGCGCCGACGAACGGAGAGCGGGGCGCCAGCTTCTCGAGGGTGGGGCGGTGCGCTTCGAGAAGGTCTTCCCGGCCGCTGTAGAGAATGAGTCCCTCCGGCGAGCCGATCAGGGGCGTCGGCACCATGATCGCTCCGACCAGCAGGCGGATGTCCTTGTCGTCCGCCCAGGCCTGCGTCGCCCTCGCCTCACTGGGTGTGGAGGAGGCGAACACCACGACGGTGCGCTCGGCGAGCGCCTCAGCAGGCAGCTCGTCCAGCAGTTCCCGCGTCGAGGCGTGGTCTCGCAGGCATGTGATCACCAGATCGGATGCCGCCACCGCGGCGGCCGCATCCGGCGCGACCGTGGCACCTGCCTGCTCGAGCGGCTGTGCCTTCGAAGCCGTGCGGTTCCAGACCGTGGTGTCGGCGCCCGCGCTCAGCAGCGCCTGCGCGAGTGCGGTGCCCATCGGACCGAGACCGAGGACGGAGACGGTGTTCGTGGCATGGGGATTTGGATCAGTCGTCACATTCTCAGTCTTCTGAGCACCGTCGATCGCGCAAGTACCCACTATTTTGTTCCCTACCCACCGATTGGTAAGGAGACATGTGCCATGACTGAGTTCTTCTGCGGACTGGATGCTGCGGTGGCGGTCGTCGGCGGAAAGTGGAAGCCGCTGATCCTCTGGGCCCTGTCGACGGGGCCCCGTCGCACGGGCGAGCTGCGGCGAGAGCTTCCGGGCGTCTCGGAGAAGATGCTGACGCAGCACCTGCGTGAGCTCGAGCGTGACGGCATCGTCCACCGCGAGGTGCATCAGGAGGTGCCCCCGAAAGTCGTCTACAGCCTCACCCCGGCGGGGACCTCTCTCGAGCTGGCGCTTCGCCCGCTCGGAGACTGGGGCGACGACCACATGCCGACGATCTCCGCGGCGCGGGCGAGCTAGGACGGGCACAGTGGATGCATCGCACGAGGGGATGCATCCGCGCGCTCAGGGCCGGGGCGGCCGGGACCTGGTCGCCGCCTGGATGCCCCAGGCGATGAGTCCGCCGACCGCGCCGGTGAGTGCGCCGGCGAAGAGGCTCCCGGGAAGAACGGCCAGTCGGGGGATCACCCCCGGGACGCCGCTGTCGTCGAGGAAGGCGGGATTGCCCGCATACAGCGAAGACCACAGCAGCTGATGCGTGATCGCGAGCATGACCGCGAAGATCAGGCCGATGACGAAGACCGTCAGGAACGGATTCGGCACCTTCTTGGCCACGGCGACGGCGATCCAGACCGCGACGGGTGCGAGCGCCAGGAACCATGACGCCGGCTGCATCTCCTCGATGATGTGAAGGTCGTGCAGGATCACGCGCGGCAAACCGAGTGCCGCGAGCCCGATGAGGGCAAGAACGGATAGTCCGAGCGGACGTCGTCGGACGGGAGGAGTCGGGTTCGCAGGTGTGTGGGAGGTCATGGTGGTCACGCTAGGTCTCGACCACCGCCGAGGTCGTCCTCCCGGAAGCGACACCTGAGTCGCGCGGTGACGACACACCGGTCAATGGGCGCATCAGGCTCGTCGGCGCCGGACCCGCTGGATGGCGCCTGCGATGACGCCGGCGAGGGCTCCGAGACCCGCAGCACGCGAGATCTCGATGGTGCCCGCCGTGACGTTCAAGCCGACGCCGTAATCGGGCCATTCGCCGACGAGCACCGTCGTTGCGATGAGCAACGCGCCGGACAGGACCCCGGAGAGCGTGAGGGTGAGCACAGGTCGCGGTACGTCGCCGAATCCGGCGCCGAGCATCCAGACCAGCAGCGTCCCGACGAGCGCGACCAGCGCCGTGCCGAGATCCCCGATCAACGCTTCGAGCCTTACCAGGCGCAGTACCGGCCAGAAGAGCCCGAGGGTGCCGAAGCCGATCACCGACGCCCAGCTGATCCGGCCACGGACGGGAATCGGAGGTGTCGCCGGGTGCGGCGACGGGTCGACGTGGCTCATGCAGCCAGCTAACGGCGATGGCGGAAGATCCGCGTCAGCCGGGGATCGGTCATGCTGTCGCTCCGGAGCGACACTCGTCGTCCCCGGACGATCCCCCGTGTGCCCGCGCAGGGCGCCGCCGCGGGCACCATCGCGGGACGACAACCGGGGTCGCCTCGCGTCGACGAGGTGAGCGCCGGGTCTCGGTCGGAAAGTCGTCCGGCGGGGGCATCCTCCGAATCGCCGCGGATCGCAGGATGGGATCCCAATCGACGCGTAGGAAGGCCCCGAGATGGCAACCTCATCGCCCTATCTGTCCGTTCGCTCCCTCGGCGGCTCCGATCTGGACGCCGCAGCCACGCTGCTCGGACGGGGAATGACCGACAATCCGGTGCACGTCGCCGCGTACCGGGGTGACGACGCCTCGCGGGCGCGCCGTCACGAGCTGCTGATGCGCACCCTTCTTCGCCATTCGCCTTCATGGCAGATCGAGGGGGTCGACCGGGGCGACGCGCTCGCCGGGGTCGCGGCATCGGCCCCGCCCGGCCATTGCCAGCCGACCCTGGCGGCACGGCTGCGTTTGCTCGGACGGGCGTCCACGTTCGGCGCGGGTGCTGCCTCACGGCTGGTGTCGTGGCAGAGCGCATGGTCGCGGCACGACCCCGACGCACCGCACGTCCACCTGGGACCGGTCTCGGTCGACCGGCATCTGCGCGGCCAGGGCATCGGGGGCCTGCTGCTGCTGCGTCACGTGACGAGGCTCGATGCGACGGGCGCGACGGGCTACCTCGAGACCGACCGCCCGCGAGCCGTCGAGTTCTATGAGCGGTTCGGTTACGTCGTGGTCGACGAGGCGGAGGTCATCGGGGTTCCCTGCTGGTTCATGCGCCGCCCTGCTGCATAGGCGCTACGACACGACCAGGCCTGACTTGTGGGCGATGACGACCAGCTCGGGCCGGTCGCGGGCCCCGACCTTGGCGAGAATGCGACTCACGTACGTCCGAGCCGTCGCCGGGCTCAAGTGCAGGATGGCCGCGATCTCGTCGTTGGTATCGCCGTGCCCGATCCTCGTCAGCACTTCGAGCTCGCGCGCACTCAGATAAGTCAGGCGAGGATCGGGCACCGGGGCGGCGTGACCGGCCGCGACCATGTCCATCAGACGCTGCGTGATCGCGGGCGAGAGCAGACGCTCGCCCTGTCCGGCACGCCTGACCGCATCGCGCAGCTCGTCACGCGGGGTGTTCTTGAGCAGGTACCCGATCGCGCCCGCGCGGATCGCCTCGACGACGTCGGCATCGTCGTCGAAGGTGGTCAGCACGACGACGTGCGTGCCGGCCAACTGCTCGTCGGCTCGGATCACGCGCGTCGCCTCGATGCCGTCCATCACCGGCATGCGGAGGTCCATGAGCACGACGTCGGGTCTGTGCTTCCGCGCCGCCTCGACGCCGCGTCGCCCGTCTGTCGCCTCGGCGACGACATGGATCGACTCATCCCGAGTCAGCAGTGCGCGCAGTCCGGCGCGCACCAGGTCCTGGTCGTCGACCAGCAAGACCGTGGTCACTTCTCCACCACCTCCAGAGGAATCGACGCCCTCACGGCGAATCCCGAACCCCGACTCTCCGCCGAGAACGTGCCTCCGAGAAGGTGCGCCCGCTCCCGCATGCCCGCGATGCCGTTCCCGCCCTCGGCAGCCGCGGCAGACGGCGCACGAGGCGCGCGCTGACCGTCGTCGGCGATACTCACACTGATCATTCCGTCCGGGGTCTCGTGAACGTCGACGTCGACGCGGGTGGCGTCGGCATGCCGGACGACGTTGGTGATCGACTCCTGCACGAGCCGGTACACGGCGGCCTCCACCGTCGGTGATGGCGTGGAGCGAAGGTCGACTCGTAGCTGCACGTCGAGGCCGGCCTGGCGCGCGGGGATCGTCGCCGACTCGAGGTCCGAGATGCGCAGGAGCGCCCGCGATGCGACGCCGTCCTTGCGCAAGCTGGCGACCGTGCGTCGCAGGTCGGTGAAGGTCGCGTCGGTGGTGTCGGCGATTGCCTTGAGGGAACGCCGGACCTCGGCGTCATCCGACCCGAGGGCATCCTCGACCACCTGCGTGTGCAGTGTGACGACGGTCAGAGCATGCCCGACCGAGTCGTGCAGCTCGCGGGCGATCGCCAAGCGCTCGGCCAGCACTCGTTGCTCGGCCTCGCGCGCGTAGCGTTCCGCCGTCAGTTCGGCGATCTGCGCCGCCTGCCGTCGAAGCTCACGGCGTGACCGCACGCTGTCGCCCAGCGCGACCGCGCCGGCCAGGAGCAGCGCGTGCCCGGGGAGGTCGTAGCCCACGACGAAGGACGGGTCCTGATCGTCGGCGAGACGATAGACGACTGAGATCGTCATGACGGACGCCGATGCGATGATCGCGGCACCGATCCGCCCGTACTCGGCGGCGGAGAAAACTGCTGCGGCCAACGGCACCGCGACGCCGATCGGCGGGTTGCCGGCCGCGTAATAGGCGACGACGGCCACGACCGAGAGCGCGACGACGACGACCGGGTACCTGCGGCGCACGAGCATGAGGGCACCGAGACCGACGGCCCAGAGGTATGCCCACGCGTCGGGCTGGTCGCGGCTGATGTCCGCGGCGATGACCAGGGACACGGTGAGGGCGACGCCGATACCGAGCAGGACGTCGAGGACCCAGGGTGCGGGTCCCGCTTCGGACCGGGGGATGCCGCGATCGTCATCGATCATGCTGACATGGTAGGTCGCGACCGGGCGGCGTGCGCCGTGCCGCGATCGCCCATGCCGCGACCGCCCCAGCCGCCGAGCAGCAGCCGCATCGTGCTTGGCCACGCCGCATCACCCCTTCTCGTCCCGCCCGACGGTACCGGGCGGCACCGCGTCGGCGATATCGACGGGGAGCGGGTGTGGGTGTCGCGCGCAGGCGACACACCTCATGTCGCTTCGAATCGACTCGACATGTTGCCTCGGTGCGGACGCGACGCCACCGCCAGGGTTCGTATCGTCCCTGCCATGACCACAGCGCCGCCCTCGATCCCGCTCCTGACGCCCATGCCACGTCGTCGCCGCAACGCCGTCGGACCCGTCGTGCTGCTCGGGGCAACCCTGCTGACGGTGGCGGCTGTCGTCACGGCCTGCACCATCGGGCCGGGCTTCTCGGATTCGTCGGTCTTCCAGCCGAAGGCGCCGCCGGCCTTCGACACGCCCCTGCCCGTCCCCCCGCTGGCGGAGTCGCGGGTCGTCGACGGCACGCGGGTGTTCTCGCTGACGGCTGATGAGGGACAGATGGAGTTCACCCCCGGCATGACCACGCCGACGTGGGGCTTCAACGGCGACTACCTGGGCCCGACGCTCCGCGCGACGCGAGGCGAGAAGGTCGCCGTCGAGGTGACCAACAACCTGCCCGAGACGACGACGGTGCACTGGCACGGCATGCATCTTCCCGCCGCGATGGACGGCGGACCGCACCAGCCCATCGAACCCGACGGGCAGTGGCGCGCCTCGTGGCGCATCGATCAGCCGGCCGCGACGCTGTGGTACCACCCGCATCCGCACGGCGACACCGAAGAGCATGTGCTGCGCGGCCTCTCGGGGATGTTCATCCTCGACGACGAGAACACCGGCGCCTACGGCCTGCCCACACAATACGGGGTCGACGACATCCCGCTCGTCGTGCAGGACAAGAAGTTCACGGCCGACGGTGAGTTCCAGCTCGACGCGCAGGGGAACGAGGTCGGCCTGCTGGGCAACGTCATCCTCACCAACGGTGCCTGGGGTTCCGTCCTCGACGTGACCACCGAGCTGGTGCGGCTCCGGATCCTGAACGGCTCGAGCGCGCGCACCTACGACTTCGCGTTCGACGACGGTCGCGAATTCTCGCTCGTCGGCACCGACGGAGGACTCCTCGAGGCGCCGCACTCCACCGATCACGTACGCCTCTCGCCAGGGGAGCGCGCCGAGATCGTGGTGGGGCTCGAGCCCGGATCCGAGGCGATGCTCCGCTCGCTCCCGCCGGATCTCGGGGCTGTCGCTCTGTCGTCGGCCTACGGCGGTACCGACGAGTTCGACGTGCTGCTGCTCAAGGCCGCCGATGCGCTGCAGCCCTCGACATCCCTCGCCGACCGGTTCGCGCCGGTAGAGCGGTTCACCGAGCGAGACGCCGACTACGAGCGCACGTTCGAGGTGCAGAACCGCGAGATCAACGGACTGCGGATGGACATGCACCGAATCGACGAGGTCATGCAGATCGGCTCGACCGAGCTGTGGACCGTCACGAACCGCGACCTGTTCCCGCACAACTGGCACGTTCACGACGTCCAGTTCCAAGTGCTCGACATCGACGGCGCACCGCCGCCCGCCGAGCTGCTGGGCTGGAAGGACACCATCTACCTCGAGCCGCGCCGGCAGTACCGCATCATGATGCGGTTCGAGGACTACGTCGACGACGACAAGCCCTACATGATCCATTGCCATCTGCTGCTGCACGAAGACGAGGGGCTGATGTCGCAGTTCGTCGTCAGCAGGAGCGAGCCCAGCCGCAACACCGAGCCTTCCGGCGGCGGGGGTGGGCACGGCACGCACTGACCCCGGCCCCACCTCCGACCAACGACTCGAAGGATATTCGTGAACACCACCGAACCCATTGGACAGCACCACACCGACCTCCCCGTTCTCCCCGATGACGATGATGCCGAGTCACCGGCGAACCGCCGCACGCTCGCCGTGTCGCGGCGGGCTCTGCTGGGATCCGCCCTCGCGGCGGTGGGTGGCGCAGCCGTGGTGGGATTCACGGGAGGGCATCTGATCGCGAGCGCAGATGAGACAGCGGCCCAGCCGGCTCCCTCCGAGGACTCCGACATCGTCTCGGCGTTCGGGGCGCACCAGGCCGGAATAGCCACAGCCCAGCAGCGCTACGCCACTCTCGTCGCCGCCGATCTGACCGTCTCGGATGCCGCGTCGTTTCGTCGCATGATGGTCGACCTCTCCGCCACGGTGGCCCTCATCACGCGCGGCGAGGAACCACCGCCGTCGCGGATGTTCCCCGAGGGCGCGACCACTCCGACAGACTTCGCGACCGGTCTCTCGCCCTCGCGCCTGACGGTGACCATCGGGGTGGGCGCCGGGGTGTTCGAACTGCCCGGGATGACACGAGAAGCGCCTCGGCGCCTTCGACCGCTCCCGGTATTCGCCGGCGATCATCTCGACCCGCGGTGGGGCGGCGGAGACCTGATCTTCCAGATCTGCGCGGACGATGCCCAGGTGGTCAGCGCCGCGATGCGGGCAGTGCGCGCGCGGCTGCCCGGCTACGCGGTCATCCGCTGGACCCAGTCCGGGTTCATCAGCCCTCCGAAGGCCGGCGGGACGCCGCGCAACATGTTCGGGCAGAAGGACGGCACCTCGAACCCGCCCACCGACTCGCCCGAGTTCGCAGACACCGTGTGGACGCTTCCCGACGAGCCGGAATGGTTCACTGGAGGCTCGTACCTGGTCTTCCGCAAGATCCGGATGAAGACGGCGAACTGGGATCTCACAGCCCGAGACGAGCAGGATGCGGTGATCGGCCGCCGCCGCGCGGACGGGGCGCCGCTCACGGGAACCAAGGAGTTCGATGAGCCTGACCTCGAGGCGCAGGGTGCGGACGGCACGACCGTGATCGCCTCGGATGCCCACATCCGGCGGGTGCATGGCTTCTCCATGCTGCGGCGCAGCTACAACTACGACTACGGCTTTCTGACCGCGATGGCCGGCGGCAGTCCCGATCCGCTGGAGCACCCCGAGAACCATCCACACGCTCCCGGGACCGCAGACCACCATCACGGCGGACACGGCAAGCTCGACGTCGGGCTGCTGTTCTGCGCGTACGGCAATGACCCTGACAACCAGTTCATCGCCGCGCAGCAGCGCATGGCCGAGCAGGATCGGCTGAACGCCTTCATCCAGCACACCGGAAGCGCCCTCTTCGCGATCCTGCCTGGCTTCGGAAAGGACGGCTACCTCGGTGACACCCTCGTCTGAGCTGCGCTCCGTCACCCCCGCCGAGCAGGTGACGCTGGCCGAGCTGGGCGCGCGCTACGCCCTGTGGCCCGAGGACGCCGCCGTCGTCCCTCTGGCCAGAGGCGGAGAGAACACCACCTTCGCGGTCGCCCACTGCGTCGTGCGCGTCAACGAAGACCGTGAGGCCGTCGACCGTGAGGTCGCACTGCTCCACGCGCTCGCCGAGGCGACACCCCTCGCGACGCCGGTGCCGCTGGTACACGACGCCGCGCTGGGGCTCATCGTCTATCGCACGCTGCCGGGCGAGCCCCTGCTGCGCCGACCCCAGCGGCGCTCGACCGGTGTCGTGGACGCGCTGACCCAGGTGCTCGGCGCGCTGCGGGAGCTGCCCGTCGCCCAGCAGCTGCCCCGAGACGACCACCCGAACGACGCCTGGCATGCCGACGCCGTCGAGAACTTCCGTGCGGCGCAGGCGCACTTCGAGCCGCGGCACGCCGCCGCCGTCGCATCGTTCCTGAGCGATCAGCCACCGCCGACCCGGGATCTCGTGGTGCCGCAGCACAACGACCTCGGCGCCGAGCACCTCCTCGCCGACCCGGGGGGCGGCGTGACGGGGATCATCGATTGGACGGACGCCGCGCGCGCCGACCCTGCTCGCGATCTCGGGCTGCTCTATCGCGACCTCGGAAGCGACGTCGCGTTCGCCATCGCCGCCGGGCTGGACGGTCCTCTCACCGACGACGAGCGTGCGCGGATCCGCTTCCATGCGCGGTGCAAATGGCTCGAGGACTTCCGGTACGCCGTCGATGATCCCGAGACGCGCGCGGCCTATCTCGCGAACTGCCTCTGGACCTTCGATCACACCTTCCGGAGTCCCGGGTGAGTGAGCGAGAAGGCCTGCCCGCTGCGGCATCCGCTCGCCCCGCGGCTGGAGGTGTCCTGCGGCGAATCGCGCTCGTGCTGCTCCTGGCCGGTGCGCCCGGTTTGCTGCTGGGGTGCAATGCCGTCGCTGAGGCCAGTCCGGCCCCCCAGGACTCGGCGCGCGCGCAGCTCGTCGAGAGCGCGGCGGCCGCGGATTCGACCTGCGTCTCGGTCGCCGCGGGCGATACGACGCTCGTCAGCGACGGCGATCCGGATGGCGACCCGGTTCGCGCGTTCTCGATCACGAAGTCGGTCACGTCGCTCCTCGTCGGCATCGCGCAGGACGAGGGACTCCTCGAAATCTCCGATCCGGTCGCCGACTTCGTTCCGGAATGGCAGGACACCCCGTCCGCGGCGGTGACCATCCGGGATCTGCTGACGAACACATCGGGGCGAGAGTGGGACAGCCGGACCGACTATCGCGAGATGGCCTCGCAGGCGGACGACAAGACAGCCTTCGCCGTGGGACTGGGGCAGGATGCCGACCCTGGCGAGGCGTGGATCTACAACAACTCCGCCGTGCAGGTCCTCGAAGCAGTCCTCGAAGCGGCGACGGGGATGGACGTCGATGAGTTCGCGCAGACGAGGCTGTTCGAACCGCTGGGAATGACCGGCACGCGGATCGAGCAGGACGAGGCCGGCAACGCGAACGTCTTCGCCGGGGTATGGACGACCTGTGATGATCTGACCAGCCTCGGTCGCCTGTTCCTGGACCACGGCATGGCCGGCGGTGTGCGTGTGATCTCGAAGGAATTCCTCGATGACGCGGTGGGTGGGCCGAGCACCGACCTGAACGCGGCCTACGGGCTGTTGTGGTGGCTCAACCGCCCCGGACCTGCCGTCACGCCCGAGGTGGCTACGAGCGCGCAGGGCGGAGCTATCGAAGGGCCCCTCGTGCCCGGCGCACCCGAAGAGACGTTCTGGGCCCTCGGGTTCCACGACCAGATCCTGATGGTCGTCCCCTCGCTGGACGCGGTGGCAGTGCGGCTGGGCGGAAAGCCTCCGTCCGGCAGCGGCTTCGGGCTGCGCGCGTTCAGCGAGGGCGTCCTGCAGGTCGTTCGCGAGGGAGAGGACCCGACCACTTAGAGGCGCGCGTTGCGTGCCAAGCCGATGGCGACATCGAGCGCACGCTCCACGTCGACCTCGACGTCGGCTGCGACTCCGGTGTGATTCCAGTTCGTCTGCGTGCGCGGGTCGATCGGCGCGCCGGTCGAGATGTAGACGGCGAACCCGCTGCTGTCGAGGAACGACTCGACGGGGTTGGCTGCCCCGGCCGTGCGCTCGCCGACGAGCGTCGCCCGCTTCGTCGTGTGCAGGGCGTAGGCGAAGCTCTCCGCTGCCGAGGCCGTGCCCGGCCCGATGACCGCGAACAGCGGCATCCGTTCCAGACCAGCGAGGGCCGGCTCGGGTCGTGACCGCGAGATCACCTCGGGGTGATCGGTGCTCTGGAAGGTGACGATGGTGACCGGGTCGGGTCCGAGGAACGGTCCGAGCACGTACTCCACCATCGACGGCCAGCCGCCGGGGTTGCTGCGCACGTCGACCACGGCAGCGTCGCACTGAGACAGCTGGTCGAGCGCCTCCCTGGTCTGGTCTGCGGCACGCTCGTCGTCAGCATCGTCGAACAGCCGGATGGTGAGGATGCCGACCCGGCCGTCGCGATGGAAGCTGATGGTGGCGTCGTCTCGCTGCGAGGCGCTTCGGAGCGGCAGGTCGGTAGGAGCACCCCACGTCACGGAGAAGTGGCGATCGTGCTCCCGAAGCTGCTGCGTCAGCTGACGGCTGAACTCGACGGTCGTCGGCCCCTCGTCGGCGACCGGTCGCTCCCGCAGTTCTCGCGCGCACTCGGCGGCGACGTCGGCGAAGACGTAGTGGCGCTCGATGAGCGCCGCGATGCCGTTGAGCGCGTCGCGCTGGTCGGCGGCGGACATGCGCCGGCTCGGTGGCGCGGCGTCGCGGCCGTTGCCGAGCTCGAATCGCATGCGGGGGAGTGATCGACCCGGGATCGAGCCGCTCGGCGCCTCGCCGATGACGACCGCGCCGTGGCGGCGGTAGAAGTCGGCGGCGTAGGGGTCGGCGTCTAGACACAGCTCGATGAAGCCGGCGCTCGCCGCCTGGGTGAGCGCATGCTGAAGCAGCAGTCCGCCGAGGCCAGTGCCGATGTGGTCGGGGTCGACGAACAGAGCGTCCAGCTCGCCTCGAGGTGGGTGGCCCTCCGTGGCGTAGAAGCCCAGGATGCTACCGTCTCGGGCCGCGACGAAGACCCGGCCCGATGCGCACCGGTCCGGCGTGTAGGTGAGTTCGGCTCGGCACTGCTCGAGGAAGCCCGGCGAGTAGCCCCAGTGCGCCTTGGACCGCAGCGCGAGGGCCGAGATCGTCTCGGACTCGCTCGCGAGCGCCGGCCGGATGGTCAGTTCGGTCACTTCTGTCCTTTCAGCCGTGCACCGCCGGTCGGCGTCAGTGCGGGACAGCCGATGGGGCTTCGATCATTCTGCGATGGATCGGTCGCGCCGCGTTACGTCAGCAAGCGACATCGGATGCCGCCTCCGGACAGCATCTGCGCGTGGGACGCGCAAGCCATGCTGGAGCGCGCTCGGCATTGACCTGGTCGAGCGGGGAGCGGAACGGAGGCGGTTGTGATGCGGCTGAGGATCAACATCGTCGGGGTTCTGTTCGCGTCCGCTTTGGTCATCGTCTCAGTGGGGCCGGCGGCGGCGCACGACGAGCTCGTCGAGTCGAGCCCCAGCGCGGGCGCGGTGCTGGCATCGGCGCCGGCGGAGGTGAGGCTGACGTTCTCGGCGGAGATCATGGATGCCGGCGCCATCGTCGCCGTCACGGATGACCGGGACGAGAGCTGGACAATCGGTGAACCCCAGGTGGTCGAGAACCTCGTGACCGTGGTGATCCCCGACGTCCTGCCGGATGGCGGGTACGTCGTGCTTTGGCGGGTGGTGTCGTCGGACGGACACCCCATTTCAGGGACGTTCAGCTTCGCCGTCGGAAGCGGGGAGGACGCTGCGGCGCCGGGTTCGTCGGTGGGGGAGGAGCCTGACGAGCGCGGCGGCGACTCGGATGCTCCGGGGGCGGTAGATGAGCCGTTCCCCGTCGTGCTCGTGGCGACCGTGTCAGGATCGACGATCGCGCTTGTTCTCGGCGGATCGGTGTTCTGGTACCGCCGGCGCCGCTTCCGAGGCGTTCAGTGACGTCGTCGGAGGACGAGAGGTGAGGACGCCGGTTCGCGATCGCTCCGATGTCGTCGCATACGCTTTCTCGGATGAGCACTTCGATCGGGACCGGGTCGGTCCGGGAGCCGACCGCGACACTCATCACCGGTGTGCAGGCTTCGGGCAAGACGACCGTCGGGCGGCTGCTGGCGGAGCGGCTGTCGCCGGCCGCGTTCATCGAGGGTGATGACCTGTGGCGCATGGTCGTCAGCGGTCGTGCCGATATGAGCGAGACGCCGAGCGATGCCGCCCTCGCGCAACTTCAGCTGCGGTACCGGCACGGCGCGATGCTGAGCCAGTCGTTCGTCGGCGCGGGCATCCACGCCGTGCACGTCGACAACATCTACGGCACCGGGGTCACCGACCAGCTCGATCGCCTGTCATGCCGGCGCGCGCTGGTGGTGCTGCGGCCGAGCGTCGAAGCGGTGGCGGGGCGTGAGGCCCGACGCGGCACCGGCGCCTACGACGCGTGGCTCGGAGAGGGGACGATCGTCGATGCCGTGCGCCGGTTCGATGATTGGCTCGCCGAGACCCCGTCCATCGGGCTGTGGGTGGACTCGACCGGGCAGTCCGCAGAGCAGACGGTGGAGTGGATCCTCGCTCACTGGGATCAGGCGGTTGTGGGCTGACAGCCACGCTGCGGCTCTCCT
Organism: Microbacterium sp. I2; assembly: GCF_051364985.1. NCBI lineage: Bacteria > Bacillati > Actinomycetota > Actinomycetes > Micrococcales > Microbacteriaceae > Microbacterium > Microbacterium sp. I2. Next base: position 326,013 of record NZ_JBLWIH010000001.1, on the reverse strand, counting down.
GTGAAGCGGTCCCCCGGCGGGGATCCCGCGCTGCCGGCTATGACCGCCGCATCAGAACTCTGAGCTGTTCTCAGAGAGCGCTGGCCGTGCGTGCTTTCGACTCGAGGCCCGTCAGCCAGCGGCGCTGCTCGCGGGCGAAGAGCACGGCGAAGATGCCCCAGAGGCCGAGGTCGTCGACGAGTCCAAGCGGGCCGAGCACCAGTTCGGGAATCAGATCGATCGGCGCGAAGGTGTAGACGACAGCGGCGATGGCAGCGACCCACGTCGTCGCCGCGACGCGGTGCTGCCGCCCTCTGACGGCCTTGAGGAATCTCCACCACATGCGCTCAGTGTGCGCCTTGCCCGGAGCGATGCCGGACGGATGCAGGAGTTTGGCCGGAAGTTCCCAGCGATGACCAAGGCGGAGCGACGGCAGTCGACCGTGCTCGAGCGCAGGTGTCTGTCAGTCGAAGGTGTCGGTCCAGGACGCGATGTCCACGCCGTGATTGTCCGGTGATGCGAGCGACCACCAGGCGGGCGCGTGCGAATCGTCGACGAGTCTGCCGCCCGCGGCGAGGGCCGCCCCCACTCGCGCCTGAGCCTGGTCGGCCGGCACGAAGACGTCGAGGTGGGTGCGTCCTCTCGACGGCGCGTCTCCCGTGATCGGGTTGAATGCGAGCTGTGGTCCGCAGCGCAGGGGATCGACAGCATCCGTCTCGCCGAACGCGTCGTAGCCGAGAGCAGCCATGAAGAACGGTCGCACGTCGGCTCGAGAGTGCTGGGCGACGTAGATGCCGACCGACTGTGCACGCGAGGGATCAGCGGTCAGCAGTTGCTCGGCGGCGACCCGGGATACTGTCGCCGCGAACTCCACTGCCGCGGCAGGGATGCCCTCCGCGCCGCGATAGGGGATGCGCACGACGACGCCCTCGGGACGCAGATCCACGTCCGGCAGAATGCCGAATCGCTCCGCGGCGGCGACGACCGGCGGGACGAGGTCGGCAGCCTGGGCGATGGATGTCGCGCTGAAGACGGCTTGCGGACCCGTCGCGGTGACGCGCCAGTCAGCGACATCGGCGGCCCGGTGGAACTCGGCCGGGGAGATCCAGTCTGACCCGTTGGTTGATGTGCCCATCGCGAACTCCTCGAAACTCGGCCTGGTCAGCCGGCGTGCCACCCGGGACTGGCCGCGTGGTGCCCGTTCGGTGGCGGAACGTCGCGGTCGACGGTGGATCCGAGCATGGAACGGGTGAGTTGCTCGCGCGAATCCATCAGGCGGTCGAGTTCGGCCGCCAAATCCTCATCGTGGGGCTCGCGCCCATCTTGGACGGCGCGGAGCACGCTCCGCCGGATCAGCTCCTTCGCGAAGGACCCTGTGGTTCCCTCGGCACGTTCTGCCGCCGCCTCCAGGGCCGCCTCGGTGTACGGAAGGCCATGCGCATAGCGTCGGAACAGGCGACGCCGCTCCGTCGGCGCCGGAAGCGGGACCTCGACGGCGAGATCGACCCGGCCCGGACGCTCGGCGAGGGCGCGCTCGAGCACCTCGACCCTGTTGGTCGTCATGATGAAGGCCACGTCGGCATCACCGTCCAGGCCATCGAGGGCGTCCAGTACCTCGAACAGCAGTGGTTGGGGTGAGCCGTGCCGTTCCATGGCGACCAGATCGATGTCTTCGAGCACCACCAGCGCGGGCTGGAAAGTGCGCGCGATCTCTGCGGCCGCACTGATGAATCGGATGCTGGAGCCGGTGAGGACCACGGCGGTGATGTCGGGCGTCGCGGTGAGGAGGTGACGGATGGTGAGGGTCTTGCCCGTCCCCGGTGGGCCGTACAGCAGCACACCGCGCTTCAAGTGCTGGCCTGCTCGCTGCAGTGCCTCGCTCTGCTCGCCGATCGTGACGACGTGCTGGACGATCTCCTCCAGCACACCGTCCGCGAGCACGACGTCCTCGGCCGAGACCGATGGTCGCTCCACGAATGTCGCGCCGGCCTCTCGGCCGTACTCGGTGGGTTGAAACGACAGCACCTGACCGCGCAGCACGCTGCGCTCGATCATTGTTCGCCGCAAGGTGTCGAGAAAGCGAGCCACCACTGCGTCGTCGGTGCCCATGACCTCAACGGACGCGGCCGGCCTGCCGAACTGCGGTGCGGCGGCACGCTGTGCCAGCACGATCGGCACTCCCTCGAAGCGCAGCAGCCGAACGCCCAGCGACACGACTCTTGCGCTCGAGCTCGGACCGGTGGCTCGCTCGGCGTAATCCACTGGGCCGGGTGCGTAGCGCGCGTGGGGGCTGGTGATCCACTCCGTCAGCCCTTGATGATGTCTCTGGTCCCCGCCTGTGACGCCGATGAGGCGCCCCTCGCCGTCCGACCCCAGCGCGTTCAACGCGATATCTGCGTCGACCAGGCGGTGGTCGGCGATGTGCTCCACGACGACCGATACCTGCGACGCGTCAGTTCCCAGGTGGTCGCTGATGATGTCGGCCAGCGGTGTCCGCGCGGCCGACGCCTCACGGCCGGCCAGCTCGTTGACTCGAATGAGGTACTCGGAGACCGCGCGCATCAACTCGCGATCGTCATCACGCAACATGGCACCGACTCTTCCACACCCGTCTCATCTGTCGAGCTCTCGCTGCAGACCATTGGGATGGCCGAGGACGTCGATGAGGATGGCGCGGCACCTGCTGCGAGCGAGTGCCAAGGGGCGTAGCCTGTGGCGGATGGGAACGATGTACTACGGCGACTCCGGGTTGCCCATCCACATCGAGGACCGCACTCTCGCGCACCTGAAGGTCGTCATCGCGACCAAACTGCGACGTGACGAGAGCTTCACCCTCTCTTGGCGACACCCGAGTGACGAGCGGGAGGGTCGAAGCACCGTGTGGCTGCAGCCGTCCATCCCACTGATGTTCACGTTCGAGGAGCCCCGCGGCCCAGAGCTCGACAGGGCGTGGATCGAATCGCTTACGAGATCGGCGAATTCGACGGGCGGGCTCACACTCGTCCCTCAGGACGGCGCTAGCACCGAGCTCGCGGCCGAGCAGCCGGACTCCGCCTAGGGGAGCCCGCGTCGTGAGCGCGCGGGTCGCGCGACGTGCCGCCATCGCCGATGCTCTGCCACTGCGTCAGCGCTGTCTGTCGCGCACCAAATACACGTTGTCGGTGAGCTTTGTCGTGTCTTCGGGTGCGGGCAGACCGTCTGGCACGAGCAGATAGTCGCCGGAAGGCCCGCCTACGCCGAGCTTGCCCCCGTACGCACCGCAGCCGGCCACCCAGTCGGTGTCATTCGGATAGACAACCAGGCACACGCTGTCTGGCTCATCCATCCGTGCGACCCAGAACTCCACACCTTCGTGCTCACCGACATATCTCGCAGAGTCCGCATCGATGTCGGTGCTGCCCTCTGCGACAAGTTCAGGAAGCTCATCCGATGCCTGAATGTCGCGGTCCAGTGCGGCGTACGACGCCCCACTCCCAGCGCAGCCTCCCAAGAGCACCGCGAGGCACGCAACCGCCACCGGCACTGTAGCGAGCATCTTCAACTTCATCGTCGTCCCCACCTGCGGCCGCTCCGCATCCGGATTCCCGAAACCGTACCATCGACCCCTCTACCGCGGCGGGATCCGCCGTGACGGACGACGACGCGCGGTCATCCAGGAGCGTGCGTACCGTCGGGGTGTCCGTCCGTCCGCGGTGTCCGGGGTGGATCAGGCCAGGCATCGTTGGCCGCGGTCACGTGGCTGTGGACGCATCGCCACTCCGCACCGTCACGGACGAAGACATCGGTGGTCCATTCATCCGCTTCGAACTCCTCGCCGTCGAAGTGCGCGGTGTTGAGGACGCGCGCAACGACGACTGCGGTCGACCCGTAGATCTGCACGGAGATCTCGCCGGAGGCGTGCATTCTCGAGTGGGTGAGGCGGCCGCTGGCGACGACGTCGAGTAGCCTCTGCCGCGTCGTTATCCCATCGGAGTCGACGAGCCGCCATTGTTCGCCGAGGTGCGCGGCGATCCGCGCGGGATCGTTGGAGACGATCGCTTCGCTGAGTGCGACCGCGGTCGCAAGCACTCCGCTGGCCTCATTCTGGCGAGCGGCTGTCGGCCCGGATCGTGAAGGCCCGGAATCTGCGCCCATATCGCTCGGCATGCTGCGACGGTACGCCATGTCATCCCGTGACAGCTGAGGCTTCGTCGTTGACGACATCGGGTGTCAGATCACTGGCGGGATTGCCGTCTTCCGGCGACAGCCGGGGGATCGGTGAATCGGTCATGGTCTGCTCTCACGCCATCGAGGAGTGGTGGACTTCCGCGCGGCGGGCGTCGGCGAGCGTGGCCCTCCACGTGCTGCGGCGCCGGCGAGGGCGATGCAGGAGCCTTCCCAGGGATGCCGCGAAGGAACGGATGACGGCGGCTGCTGAGGTGAACATGTTGCTCCCCTTCGGGACGGGGTGGATATCAGTGGATCAGGGATATCCACGCGGCCGGCATCCGTCTTGGGGCTTGACCTCGCGCGCGAGTTGTGGTGATTGCTACCCCGCGAGCCGGCCCGACAGCCCCAGCGGCAGCGATCGAGTCGCAGGTCGTCACCGGCTCGCCGTGTCGGCGCCGTCTCTCACGCGCTCGACGACGTCGACGATCGCATTCGCCACAAGCTCCGGCCGCTCGATGTGCACGTTGTGCCCGCTGTCGGTCTTCATGATGTGGATGGAGCCCGCGACGAGCGCTGCTTGATCGGCCTGGCTCTTCTCGTGCCCGATGTCGGTCACGTAGCCGAAGTCATCGGGGATCTCCGGCCCGATCACCCCCGCGGCCTTGAGCCCGGGGATAGTCGGGCCGATCAGCTGGTCTGAGGAGACCACGATGAGCGGCATCTGCTTCAGTGGGGATGCCGCTCGCAACTGCTCGAAGCTCGTCTCGGCGTCGATCCACTCGAGCGCGGGATATTCGGCGATCGCCTCGTCGATATTGCCTCGCAACAGCGGCTTCTGGATTTCCCACTGTTCCGGGGTCATGGAATCCTGTATCGCCTCAGACAACGTGTCCACCAGCACCATGCCCGCTACCGCATCCGGATGCTCGGACGCGAACAGTCGTGCGGCCAGGCCGCCGGCGGAGTGCGCGGCGAGAACGATGGGCTCGGAGACATCCGCGGCCTTGAGGAGCGCATCGAGGTCGTCGACCATGCCCTGCGAGTTGGCGGGCTGCTCGATCGGATCGCTGCGGCTCAGGGTCTCACCTGCCACCGTGCCGGGCCGGTCGTAGGCGCAGACCCGGGTCTTCTCGGCCGCGAGTTCGAATGCCGGTGGCGACGAGACTCCGTCGGCCACGACCATCCAGTCGCCGGCGGCGGCCCGCTGGCCGGCGACGATCACGACCGTGGGCGAGCCGGCGCCGCGGCATTCCATGAACATCTTCCGCCCATCGCCGATGTCGAACGTGCGAGCGAAGTCGGCGGGCGGTGCGGTCGACCGCGATGGGGCGCCAGATGCGTCGCCGGGCTCACCGGGCGACGCCGCGCATGCGGCAATCAGGGCCAGCATCCCCACGAGGCACCCCAGCGCCCACGGTCTTGCGGTGTACCCCATTGCACACTCCCGGTCGAAAAGAGTACGCCGCGCGTGCCATCGTCGCCAGGGGTGCCGGCGCTGATGCGGATCCTCGCCGTACGGCCGGACAGGATCTCTCCTGACGTGATCGATGGAAATCAATGGGGCAGCCGATATCGGGGCGATCTGCTTGCCTGGGGCCGTGGCGCGTATAGGAATGCACGCCGGAAGCGGGAGCCCACATGATCAACCCGGATCACAATGATGATCGCGCCGGAGACACTGCAGCGGACCGCCCACGTGTCGCTGCAGTGATCTACAACCCCATCAAAGTGGATCTGCCGGCGATTGAAGCCGTCGTCGCTGCGGAGCAGACTGCTGCCGGGTGGGGGGAGACGCTGTGGTTCGAGACCACGGCGGACGACCCGGGCAAGGGCGCGACCGACGCGGCGCTCGCTCAAGACGTCACCATGATCATCGTTGCCGGAGGGGACGGTACCGTGCGGGCCGTCGCCGAAGCCGTCAGCACGCATGACGTGGCGTTGGCGTTGCTGCCCTCGGGCACGGGCAACCTTCTCGCCCGCAATCTCAAGCTGACGCTGGACGACCTCGAGCACTCCATCCATTCCGCCTTCACCGGCGACGACCGGCAGATCGACCTCGGCATGATCGAGATACGGCGCGAGGATTCGAGCGTGGACCGGCACGCGTACCTGGTCATGGCCGGGCTTGGACTGGATGCGAAGATGCTCGCGAATACGGACGACGAGCTCAAGGCGAAGATCGGCTGGCTCGCGTACGTGAAAGCGATCGCCATCGCGCTACGGGACAAGAATCAACTCAGGGTCCGTTACAAGCTGGATGCCGGTCGCTCTCGGTCGTTGCGCGCGCACACCGTCATCATCGGGAATTGCGGATCTCTTCAAGCCAACGTGCTGCTCATGCCTGACGCGGCCGTCGATGACGGTGAGCTGGATATCGTCCTGCTCCGGCCCGAGGGATTCGTCAGTTGGGCGCAGATCGTCACCAAGATCATCTGGGAGAACGGAGTGCTCAGCCGCACTCGGCTCGGGCGAAAGTTCCGCACCAAGGAGGTGAAGGCGCTCAACTACATCAAGGGGCGGCGCTTCACTATGACCGTGAGCCGTCCTGAGTTGATCGAGCTCGACGGCGACGAGTTCGGACAAGCCGTCGCCATCCGAACGTGGGTGGAACCAGGGAAGCTCAGGGTGCGTGTGCCCGCCGAATCCACCAGCTGAGACATGCCTTGGCCGGGGCCAGGATTCGACAGTGCCGCTGGGTGCGCGGCTGGCGAGGTCTGGCTGCAGCCGTCCATCCCGCTGATGTTCACGTTCGCGGAACCCCGTGGCCCGGAACTCGACAGGGCGTGGATCGAGTCGCTCACGAGATCGGCGAACTCGACGGGCGGGCTCACACTCGTCCCGCAGGACGGCGAGAGCACCGAGCTCGCGGCCGAGCAGCCGGACTCCGTGTCATCCGATGGCAGATGATCCCTCAGATCGAACGCGAAGACCTGTGTCAGGCACACAAGTCATCTGCGCCTCAGAACGAAGTGTGTGGGCGAGTTGTGGGCAAGTTAGGTGGTCTCGCGGACCACGAGATTGGCGTCCGTCTCTGGACCGGCGAGCGGGGGAGCCGCCCCGGTCGCGGCGCTGAGCGCGAGCTCGGCGAGGTAGCGACCCAGGCCTGCGTTGTCGACGCGAACCGTCGATAGGGAAGGCACGATGAGGCGAGCGAGCGGCGTGTCGTCATGGCCGACGATTGCCAGTTGCTGGGGGATGGCGATGCCGGCGCGGAGTGCGGCGCCAAGGGTGATCGCAGCGATGTCGTCGTTATAGGCGACCACGCCGTCCACGCCGTGGTCGATCCAGCGGCGGATCTCGGATGCCGCGTTGTCTTCGGTGACGACGGACTCCACGACGAATGACGCCCCACTGATCGTTGTCAGTGTCCGGCTCGCGAGGTCGCGCCGCTGCGTGACGAGGTCGGCTATCCGCGGATCCGCCGAGGCGGCGAACACCAGCCGGCGGCGCCCGCGCGCGAGCAAGTGCTCGACCTGCAGGCGTGGCCCATCAGCGAATCCGAGGTCGCCCACTGATCCTTCCTCGCCCGCAGCCACGGAGGGGATGATCTGATCGACACCGCTCCCTCGGATCTCGGCGAGCTGCTCTGTGGTGAATGGCGCCATGCCGATGACGACATCGGGGCGAAGCGTTGCCCAGAGCGGCTGCGCGTGGCCGCCTGGGTGCGGGGTCATCGTCACGAGTGAGTACCCAGCCTCGTCGAGGGCGAGCGACGCCTCGTCCAGGTGGGTGCGCATGCTGTAGTCCAGCGGCCAGTCGGGCAGGACCAGGAGAATGATCCGGCTTCGACCGCTGGCCAGTGCTCGTGCTGCGGTGTTGGCACGGTAACCGAGCCGCTTCGCTTCAGCGAGCACCCGATCGCGCGTGGCGGCCGGGATGGTCTGGCCGGGCGTCTCGTTGAGGACGAACCCGACGGTGGCGCGAGAGAGGCCGAGGGAGCGGGCAACATCCGCCGCTGTCACTCGTTTCGTCGCCGATCCTGACATCCTGCTCCTCTGACTTGCGCGCGCTAGTGATATTACCGTAGCATCCTGCTTCAGTCACTAGCACGCGCTAGCACCCACCCGACAATGGAGTCCCCACGATGACCCCGAGCAATGAAGAACCTTTCATCACGCCGCTTCCGGCTTCGGTTCCTTCACCGACAGCGAATGCCGTAGAGCTGCAAGAGGCGTCTCAGCCCGCTCCCGATCTGCCCAAGGTCGGAGCGCGTTACATCTGGTTCATGGTCCTGGCGCAGTTCGGCGTCTTCATGGCCTTCATCACCCCGCTGGCAATCTCGCTGACGATCCGGGTCAACACTCTGGCCCCGGGGCATCCTGAGTACCTCGGCTACATCACGGGCGCCGGTGCGCTGTTCGTGATGCTCACTTCGCCATTCATGGGCATCTGGAGTGACCGCACCCGCACTCGCATCGGCCGCCGACGCCCGTTCATGATCGGCGGGATGCTCGTCGGCGTGGTGTCCCTGATCGTGATGGCGCTGGCCCCGAACGTGTTCGTCGTGGGCTTCGGATGGGTTCTCGCCCAGTGGGGATGGGGTACGACGCTCAGCAACCTCCAGATCTCCACCGCCGACCGGCTGCCGGAGTCGCAGCGCGGCAAGGTGGCGGGCCTCACCAGCTTCGCGACTCAGATCGCGCCGGTCTTCGGTGTCATCCTCGCTCAGTTCTTCACCGGCGACCCGCTGCTGCTGTTCCTCGTCCCTGGCGCGGTCGGCGTGATCTTCGTCCTGCTGTTCGTGACGCTGGTGCACGAGGACGACAGCCGTCCCCTGCCGAAGGACCCGATCACGGTGCTGCAGCTGCTCTCGAAATACCTGTACAACCCGCGTAAGCACCGCGATTTCTCCTGGAACTGGCTCGCTCGCTTCCTCTTCTACACCGGCATCACGCTCAACACGACCTACACGGCCTTCTTCTTCGCCGACCGTCTCGGCATCAGCGTGGAGTCGGTCGCCGGCATTATTGCGACCCTCAGCCTGGGCGGGATCCTCGCGGTCACCCTCGGCGCCATCGGGGGAGGTTTCCTCTCCGATCGGCTGAAGCGGCGTCGCCTGTTCGTCCTGCTGGGCGGTCTCATCATGGCACTCGGCATGCTTCTGCAGGCCTTCGCGCCCGACTTGGCGCTGCTCATCGCGGGATCGCTGATCACGTCCGCTGGACTGGGCCTGTTCGCCGCCGTCGACCAGGCGCTCCTGCTGGATGTCCTTCCGGAACGGGAGACGGATGCCGGTCGCTTCATGGGCATCACCGGGTTCGCCACATCCATTCCGCAGTCGATCGCCCCGCTGGTGGCATCCGGCATCCTCCTGATCGGTGTCACCGGAGATGAGCGCAACTACACGCTGCTGTTCATCGTCGCCGCCGCCGCAGTGGTTCTCGCCGGCGCTGTCGCCCTCCGCATCCGCTCTGTTCGCTGACCGTCCCCTGCAGAAAGCACTGTCGCAGATGTCTCTCACCGTCACGCCCGTCCGTTTCGAGCACCACCGCCAAGCATTCGGCATCGGTCACTCCCGTCCCCGGCTCTCCTGGATCATCACGGATGCCTCGGACGGCTGGTCGCAAGCCGCCTATGAGTTGCAGCAGCGTGACGGCGAGAGCATCCGCGTCGACAGCGGCGACTCCGTTCTGGTGCCGTGGCCATTCGATGCCCTGCCCTCGCGCGAGCGTCGGGAGATCCGCGTGCGAGTAGGAGGCCGGGACGGTTCCCTCAGCGAGTGGAGCGAGTGGGCGGCCGTGGAGACCGGTCTTCTCGAGCCCGATGACTGGACCGCGCAGATGATCGGGCCAGAGGATCCCGGTATCGCCTCACCGCTGGTTCGCGGGACGTTCGCCACGCCGGGCGACCGTCAGATCCGTCGGGCGCGGGTCTACGCCACCGGCCACGGGGTATTCCAGCTCGAGCTCAACGGGGAGCGTGTCGGCGACGACGAACTGGCCCCCGGCTGGACGGCGTACGAGTCTCGTCTGCGTTACCTCACATACGACGTCACCGACCTGGTTCACGCCGGGGACAACGTGATCGGCGCGTGGCTGGGCGACGGCTGGTGGCGCGGATACCTCGGCTGGGGTGGGAACAGGGCGTTGTACGGCAACGACCTGGGTGTGATGCTGCAGCTGGAGATCGACTACACCGACGGCAGTCGCCAGGTGATCGGCTCCGGGCCTGATTGGGTGTCGGCTGCCGGACCCATGCGCTCCGCCGACCTCTACAACGGCGAGGACTTCGACGCCCGGGCATTCGACCCGGCGTGGTCCACCGTTGACTTCGACGCCAGCGCGTGGGCACCGGTCGTCGCCCGTGATCTCGGCGACGTGGAGCTCGTCGCCCCGGACGGCCCGCCGGTGCGCGTGATCGAGACGCGAGCGGTTGAGGAGGTGCTCACCTCGCCGTCAGGCAAGACGATCCTCGACTTCGGACAGAACCTCGTCGGTCGCCTGCGGTTGACGGTGACGGGAGAGGCCGGAACGGTCGTGACGCTGCGCCATGCGGAGGTCCTCGAAGCGGGTGAGCTTGCGTTGGAGCCGCTCCGCGGTGCGAAGGCGACTGACACCTATACGCTCGCGGGCGCGGGAGCGGAGTCCTGGGCACCGCGGTTCACCTTCCATGGATTCCGCTACGCCGAGGTCACCGGGTGGCCCGGCGAATTCGACCCCGCCGCCGTGACGGCTGAAGTGCTGCACTCGGACATGAAGCGCACCGGTTGGTTCTCCACCGACAACCCGCTCGTGGACCGCCTGCACGAGAACGTGGTGTGGGGAATGAAAGGCAACTTCGTCGACGTCCCCACCGACTGCCCTCAGCGCGATGAGCGGCTGGGGTGGACGGGCGACCTGCAGGTGTTCGCTCCGACGGCGACGTACCTGTACGACTCCGCCGGCTTTCTGGTGTCGTGGCTGAAGGACCTCGCGGCCGAGCAGCGAAAGTACGGCGGCACCACGATGGTGGTTCCCGCGATCGTCACCGGCTACAGCGGGCCGACAGCCGGGTGGGCAGATGCCGCCACCGTCGTCCCCTGGGCGATCTACCAGGCATACGGCGACGTGGGCGTGCTCGAGACGCAGTTCGACAGCATGGTCGCGTGGGTCGACGAGGTGACCGCGGCCGCCGGTGACGGCCGGGTCTGGAGCGCCGGATTCCAGTTCGGCGACTGGCTCGACCCGACGGCGCCTGCGAACCGGCCGGAGCAGGCACAGACTTATCCGGAGATCGTTGCGACCGCGTACTTCGCCCGCTCCGCTCGCATCGTCGCCGACACGGCGAAGCTGCTGGGTCGCACCGCCGAGGCGGAGAAGTACGAGTCGCTGGCGGACGAGGTGAAAAACGCCTTCCACCGCGAGTATGTCTCCGGGGCCGGCCGGCTGCTCTCAGACTCGGCGACTGCGTACGCGCTCGCGCTGGTGTTCGACCTGATCGACGACGCGGACGCCAGGCAGCGCGCTGCCGACCGGCTCGCCGAGATCGTCGCCGGGAACGGCTACAAGATCTCCACGGGGTTCATCGGTACGCCGATCATCACCGACGCGCTCAGCGCCAACGGTCACGCCGACGCCGCCTACCGGCTCCTGTTGCAGACCGACGCGCCGTCCTGGCTGTACACCGTCGAGCAGGGGGCCACGACGATCTGGGAACGGTGGGACTCGCTCCTTCCCGACGGCACGGTCAACCCCAGCGGCATGACCTCCTTCAACCACTACGCGTTCGGCGCCGTCGCCGACTGGATGCATCGCGTGGTGGCCGGTCTCGCTCCAGCTGCACCTGGATACCGCCGGTTGCTCATCGCCCCGCAGCCGCCGCGGCGAGGCCTGACCTCCGCGACCGCCACCCTGGCGACCCCGTATGGAACCGCGTCCGCCGAGTGGAGGATCGTCGGCGAAGAAATCCGCATCACGGCGTCGGTGCCGGTGGGTGTCGACGCTGACGTGACCCTTCCTTCCGGCCGGACGTTCACAATCGCATCGGGCATACACGAGTGGAGCGAACCGTTCGAGGTCGAGCCGGAAACCGGCCACGTCTTCACTGTCGACTCGCGCCTCGGTGACCTCATCGACAGCAAGCCGGCCATGGCGGTCTTCACCGGGGTCATCGCGAAGTGGGTGCCCGGGGCAGCCGAGCACATGACCGGCGGAATGCGGGGCCAGGACGAGGTCACGCCACGGCAAATCACCGCGATGCTGCCCGATCCCGCCGGCGTCCTCGCGGACCTGGAGCGGGGCTTCGCCGCGCTCGCCGCAGGCGAGGAGATCCCCGCGGACATCCTCACCGCCCCGGCACCCGAGGTCGACGACCCCGAGCTACTCGAAAAGGCGTCGCTGCTGTCCGGGCGCGACTTCTGGTCGACCCGGGAAGCCGCTGGTGCCCCCTCGATGGTAATGGTCGACGGTCCGCACGGCGTCCGCCGTCAAGCCGGCACCGCAGATAACCTCGGCTTCAACGACAGCCTGCCGTCCACCTGCTTCCCCACCGGTGCGGCGATGGGGTCGACCTGGGACCCCGCTCTCATGCGCGAGATCGGCACCGCCCTCGGCGAGGAAGCGCGTTCGCTGAACGTCAACATGCTCCTCGGACCCGCCATCAACATCAAGCGGTCGCCCCTGGGCGGTCGCACGTTCGAGTACCTCTCCGAGGATCCGCTGCTCACCGGAGTGCTCGCCACGGAGTACGTGCATGGCGTCCAGTCGACCGGCGTCGGCACCTCCGTGAAGCACTTCGCGGTGAACAACCAGGAGACCGACCGGATGCGGGTCAGCGCCGAGGTCGACGAACGCACGCTCCGCGAGATCTACCTCCCCGCCTTCGAGCGTGTGGTGAAGGATGCCGCACCCACCACCGTGATGAGCGCATACAACGCGATCAACGGAGTCTTCGCCTGCGAGAATCGATGGCTGCTGACCGACCTGCTTCGCGATGAGTGGGGGTTCGACGGTGCCGTGGTCTCCGACTGGGGTGCGATCAAGGACCGCGTCGAAGCGCTGCGCGCCGGCCTCGATCTCGAGATGCCCGGAACCGGCGATGACGGAACGGATGACATCCTCGCCGCCGTTCGCGACGGACGGCTGGACCGAACTGTGGTGGAGCAGGCCGCCGCAAGGGTGGCCACCCTCGCGCAGCGCACCAAACTCACGCAAACCCCTCCCACGTACGACGCGGACGCCCACCACGCCCTGGCACGTCGAGCGGCAGCGTCCGGGATCGTCCTGCTCCGCAACGAGCACCAGACGCTTCCGCTCCGCCGCGGCCAGAATATCGCGGTGCTGGGATCGCTGGCCGTCGAGCCGCAGTTCCAGGGCGGCGGCAGCTCCCACGTCAACCCCACCCGGTTGGACATCCCGTTCGAGGAGCTGCGGGCAGCACTCGGCGCGGACGTGGTCTCGTACGCACCCGGATACGCCGCTGATGGCGACGCGGAAGCGCTCCGCGCCGAAGCGGTCGACGTCGCGGCCGCCGCGGATGTCGCGGTCGTCTTCGTCGGTCTGTTTGAGGAGGACCAGTCCGAAGGCTTCGACCGCACGACACTCGACCTGCCGGAGGAGCATGTCGCGCTCATCCAGGCCGTCGCGGGACGCGCCGATCGCACCGTCGTCGTCCTCTCCAACGGGGGAGTCGTGACCCTCGAGCCGTGGCACGACTCGGTCGACGCCATCGTGGAGGGCTGGGCGCTGGGACAAGCGGTCGGCGGCGCGCTCGCTGATGTGCTCACCGGAGCGGTGAACCCTTCGGGTCGCCTGGCGGAGTCCATCCCGCATCGCCTGGAGGACACTCCGTCGTTCCTGAACTTCCCCGGCGAGAACGAGGTGGTTCGGTACGGCGAAGGCGTTTTCGTGGGATACCGGCATGACACCACCGTCGGTCGCCCCGCGCGCTACCCCTTCGGGCATGGCCTGTCCTACACGAACTTCGAGCATGAAGACCTGCAGCTGACGGTGACGGGTGCGGACTCGGCGGTCGCGCGCGTGACGGTCCGCAACGCAGGGGAGGTCGCCGGCGCGGAGGTGGTTCAGGTCTACGTGGCGCCGGCCGCGGCGCCGGTGCGCCGACCGCGGCGGGAGCTCGCGGGCTTCGAGAAGATCCGACTTGAGCCGGGGGAGTCGCGCACCGTGGAGGTGCCGCTGGACCGACGCGCATTCGCGTACTGGGATGTCACCAAGGACCGGTGGTGGGTGCAGCCGGGCTCGTACGGGGTCGAGGTCGGCCGGTCCTCGACCGACATCGTCCTGGCGGCCCGGGTCACGCTGGACGGTGATGAGGATCGCCCCGCGCCACTCACGCTGGAGTCGACGGTCGGTCAGTGGTTCGGTCATCCGGTCGTCGGCCCGGCGCTGATGCAGGCGATGATGGCCAATGCCACCCCAGAGCAGATGGCCGCGGCCGAAGACAACGGCAACATGCTCAAGATGGTCGAGTCGATGCCTATGGGTCAGTTCGCCCGGTTCCCCGGCGTAGAGATCCCCGACGAGGCACTGGAGCAGCTCATCAATCTCAGCCTCGATGGCCACCCCGTATGACCGCCCATCGACGGACGGTGCTCCTCACCGGCGCGACCGGCAACTGGGGGCGGGCGACACTACAGCTGTTCCGAGAGCGGTCCGACATACGTGTACGAGCTCTTGCCGTGCCAACGCGAGCGGACAAGGCGGTGCTCGAGGATTTCCGCGACATGGAGAACCTCGACGTCATCTGGGGCGACCTCACGCGCTACGCCGACGTCCACGACGCTGTCATCGGCGTGGACGTCATCCTCCACGTCGGCGCGGTCGTGTCACCACTGGCCGACGCGAACCCTGCTCTCGCCCGGCGCGTGAACATCGAGTCGATGCAGAACATCATCCGCGCCGTGCGCGGGCAGGAAGACCCCCGCCGCGTCGGCGTCATCGGCATCGGATCCGTCGCCGAGACCGGCGACCGTCAGGAGCCGGTGCACTGGGGACGAGTCGGTGATCCGCTGCGTGTATCGCAGTTCGACGAGTACGGGCAGACGAAGGTGGTCGCGGAGAGGCTGCTCGTCGACTCCGGCCTGCCGAAGTGGGCGTGGCTGCGCCAGACCGGGATCTTTCACCCCGGCATACTCGAAATCCGCGACCCGATCATGACCCACTCGCCGCTCACCGGCGTCATGGAATGGGTGTCGGCGGAGGACTCAGCACGCCTGCTGGTCGGCGCATCCGCCGCTGACATCCCCGACGAGTTCTGGGGTGGCATCTACAACATCGGTGGAGGGGAGTCTTGGAGGCTGACGAACTGGCAGCTTCAGAACGCCCTCGGTGCCGCGATGGGCGTCACCGACATTCGACGCTGGTACGACCGCAACTGGTTCGCGCTGAAGAACTTCCACGGGCAGTGGTACGCCGACAGCGATCGGCTCGAGAACCTGGTGCCCTTCCGGCGGGACACGTTCGACGAGGCGCTGGAACGCGCCATTGCCGCTGCACCGATCGCTGTGCGCTCCGCCGGAAAGGTGCCGACGTGGGTCGTCAAGCACCTGGTCATGCGACCTCTCACTCTGCAGCCGCGCGGCACCATGGCTGCCGTGCGAGCGAACAACATCGAGGAGATCGCCGCTCACTACGGCTCCTCTGAGCAGTGGCGGGCGATCGGCGACTGGGCGTCCTTCTTGCCGCCGGAGCCATCGCGCACCCCCATGTTCCTGGATCATGGATACGACGAGGACAGGCCCTCGTCTACCTGGAGTCGTGACGACTATGTCGGCGTCGCCGCCTACCGTGGCGGAGAGATTCTCAGCGACGACGTGCGGACAGGGGATGTCACCCTACCGCTGCTCTGGCGATGCGCGCTCGGTCACATCTTCGCCGGCCGTCCGCGCCTCATACTCACTGGCGGTCATTGGTGCCCCGACTGCGTCCGCGACCCTGCGGGGTATGAGACGCAGGCGGAGGACAATCGGTTCCTCGCACAGATCGAGCACGCAGCGCGGACTCCTGTCTTGGTTGAGAGGTCACATAGCCGGAGACTACGGATGATGGTCTAAATCTCTGGTCACCCCAGAGAAAGGAGAGATGCCCCTGGAGGGACTCGAACACGTTTTCAGCATTCTGCATAGCGACGTGAAACGACAACTTCCGCGGAACTACGCGGGTTTTCGAGGGTCGCGCGGCATCGTGCGACGTCTGAAAACAGCCAGTGGCGAATAGGATGCGGCCAAAATGCGGGCAAGACTTGCCAGTCCTGGAGCGGCTTTCAGGCTCACCTCGGAATTAAGTGCGGGCAAACCGGTATTGGTCGCTAACTGAAATGCGTGATCTTGGTCACTCTGCTCACGGAAGCGCGTCTTGCTTTGCAAAGTGCTCAATTGCGGCTTAACGGGTCCCGATGGTGTCAGCGCCCGATGGAGGGCCCCGATGAAGCTGGCCTGACCGAGGGTCCGGTGAACTGCTCGCGGAGCTGCTGCTCGCGAGTCTGGACAAGCACCTCGCGACCGGTGGCCTCGTCGACGAGGCCGGCAATGCGGGCCCGATTCATCATGCGCGTAGCAGTGCTGACGCTGACGCCGAGCTGTTCTGAGACGAGCTTGAGCGGACCGTCGTTGATGACCGAGGCGAGCCGGTAGAGCCTGACCGCCTCGCGCAGGTTCTGGTCCTCCGAGCGCGACTCGTCCGCCTTCAGCCGCGTCAGGTATTGTCCGTAGGTCTCGGTCTCGGACAGACCGCCGTCGATGCGGACGACGCGAGTTGCAGCCCACTTGACGATGGCCTGCACTCGGAGGTCGCGCAGCAGCGTGGTGGTCACCTCCTCGCCCTGGCCGCTCCGATCCACTCGAATCGACTCAGCCGCTGCCCGCCGCAGCGTCGGGTCGTACACGACGTGCGCGCGCACGGCGCCCGGAACGTCAGGAAGGCCAGTGACCACGGCGACCCACGAGCGGGGGATGTGAATGCCGTCGCCGGCGTCGAGGATCTCGTCGTCGATCAGCTCGATCGAGAGTTGAGGCATGCTGCGAGTTTCCCAGTTTCGGGAACCGCGAGCAAGTGATGACATCGATCGCTCACGGGTGTACAGTGCGTGAGCAAGTGATGACATCTACCAACCAGCGAAGGAGAAGGTCATGAACTCATCGCCGAATTCGCTTGCCCTGACGATGAAGGATGCCGCGAAGCTCGTCGGCGTCGACTACCGCACAATCAAGCTCGGCATCGAGAACGGGACCATCCCCACGGTCCAACTCGGCCCACGCCGCATGATCCCGCGTGTTCCGCTGCTGCGCGCCTTCGGCGTCGACGCCTGACAGGGAACCGATCGGCGACATCGGCCTGTCGCCCGCTTCTCGGCCGAGCCCGCGACCGGGGCTGCTTAGGTGGCTGAGGCTTGGGGAGCGGACCGATCCTCACCCTTCAGTCTTCGTTCGTATAAGGAACCGGCCCTACGCAGTAATTGACTGCGCGGACTCCAGCCGCCTCTTGATCAGTTCCGGGTCCAGGTCGGGCACACCGATCCGGCCGCGGAAGTGGCTGTGCTGAACAAGAAGCGCTTCGGAGAACGGGCTCACGAGAGAAGCGACCGCTTCCATCGCACCTAGCCCGTCCGAGGTAACCGAACGAACGTTCTCGAGGTCAATGACGAGGTCCGGGATGTCGCGAAATGCAGGCAGGTAGTGGTAGCGACCCTGCGTTGCCATCAGGACGTCCTTTCGGAGCTCAGACCACTTCCCGACGGACTTCGCCTCCGTCCAGCCGAGGTACTTCTTGTGGACGTCCAGCCGTCCTGCACGAGCCAGGAGAACGAACTCGAACTTCTTCTGCTCGAAGTCGCAGGCTGGTGTCAGGACGACCCACCAATCGCCATCAGGATCGCGCATCACGTCGCCTGGTGAGCGCATACCCGATGCGGGCGGATAGATGTAGCGATGGCTTGGATGGGCTGTGAACTTTTGCTCGCGGTCTTCGTCTAGGACGCGAGCTAGCCTGCTGATGAGCACCTGAGCCACCGTGGCCGGGTCGGCGCCGTTCGTGTACTCCGCCCAGTGCGGGCCGAGCTCGGTCCACATGTGCTTCGTGAGCACGGATGTCACATGGTTCTCGATGTCGGCGATCGTGTCGATTGCGCGACTGGCGATGGCCGCTTCGACAGCAGCGGGTAACTTTTCGATGTCGCCCTTGCCTAGCACGGCTACAAGCGGTGCCATCGCCTCTTCTTCGACGTTACCGGGGAGCGCGGTCCAGAAGATGACCGGAGCGAATCGCGCTTCTTTGATCTCAAGGAACACCGCGTGCCCGACGGTCTCGTCGACGGGTGCCAAGTTCGAGGCATCGCGTCGCACATCGAGGACGACGATGTCGCTCCCACCGTCCTTGACGATGTTGAAGCCCTTGTCAAAGTCCGTCTCGATCGAGACCTCAACATCTATATCCGGATTCTTCTCGAACCCGTCGACGATCTCGCGCTGCGCGTCTGCCGCGAGCTGAGGGTTGTCGTCGATGATGAGGACCCGCCATGTCTTTCCGGTCATTAGACGCGTCTCCTGAGCGTGGCCTCGAACGTCGCTCCGTCGAGAGGGCCTTCTTGGACGAGAGCCAGCTCGCCACCATAGATGTCCTCGACCATGTTTCCCGCGATGCTCAAGCCAAGGCCGACGCCGTCCGGTTTGGTCGAGAAATAGGGATCGAAGATGCGGTCGCGAAGATCGTCGGCGACGCCTGGGCCCGAGTCGCTGACGATCAGAGTCAGTGATAGGTCAGCGTTGCTGCGGGCGTCCACAACGACCCTGCGCTCTGAGTCTCGCGGCTGCGTAGAGACCCAGTAGAGCGCGTTCTGGATGAGGTTGACGAGCACGAGCAGTGCTTCCGCTTCGTCGACTCGGGTAGATATGTCTGCGTCTCCGCCTGCAAGATTGACGCCACGGTCGTCCGCTTCGACCTGCATGATCGAGATTGCCTTCCGGATCAGTTCGCGAGTCGAAACTTCTTTCGGACGGCCCCGCTTGCGCCCACCGAAGGGCTCGATCTGGTTGAAGAGCGACGACAGGATCTCCGCTTGGTCTGCGGTCTCTTCCATCGACTTCTGGGCAATCCCAATCTTTTCGTCGGCCGAGAGAGTCGCCTTTTCCATGTCGCGCTTGCCGAACCGTGCAATGTTCTTCAAGCGCGTCAAGACGGTTCGTCCGTCGTGGAGAATGCGGTCAACGAGCGAACCGAGCGTCGCAAGACGCGAGTACCGGGACAGGACTTGCTGCACCTCGGCGACGCCTTCCTGGATGTCGCGGTGCTTGTCGTCGATCAGGCCGATCAAGCGGGAGTCTCCGGGATAGTTTGTTGCCAGTGCGGCGCGGATTTCTCCCAGGTCGAACCGCTCGAACAGGCCGCCCTTCTTCTCGGGCCGCGGAGTATCCGGATGACGGACCTTATAGCGACGACCCTCCAGCTCATTGAGCGCCGCGCGTACGAGCACCTGGAGATCGGAGTATGCCGTTCCCGCGAGGAAGCCTTCACGATTGGACTGGTCCTTGAGGCCTTGGTTCGCATCGGCGCCGATGAACACGTGGCCGACGATCTGGTTGTTCGAGAGTCGAAGAGTGGGGCTCTGGACTCGTCGAAGGTCGAGGCCGAGCCAGTCGTCGCCGCTCTCGCCAAAAGGCAGCACGCGGAACCCGTCTCGGTAGATGCTGACGCCCGCGACATCATCGAGGGTCTCCCGGAAGCCCTTGAGGTCTCTCGGTGTCGGGGGCGGCCCGTCCGGGCTCGACGCTGTCAGCGTTCGCTGGATTGCTTCCTTGTCGCGGTCCCAGACGTTGATCTCGAACTCAAACGGTCCGGCTTGAGGGGCGCGCTTGTCGTTGTTCCAGAGCGTCTTCGCGCCGAGGTTCTCGTCAACCAGCGGCTCCTGCTGCACGTAACGAAGGGTTGCGACGCCGTTGGAGTCGACCGACCCGCTCAGCTGATAGTGCGGTGTCCTCAGATCGCCGGACGGGTCTATCGGTCCGGCGAAGCCCTCCAGCGACTCGGGGACGTCCTCCAGCTCGACGAGGATCTGAAAGTCAGGTTGCGTTGCCTTCTGGTCGTCTGCCGAATGACCCGCCTTGACCGCGCCGTTCGCCTCGGACTGACTGGTGGGACGCGGACGGATCAGCCGGGTCAATGCGGTGCGGAGTTCGATGAAGTCGTTGGCAACCCAGGCGTGAGTCAACTTCTCGATCCGAAGCACGGTCCCGTGGCCACGCCTCCATGTCTGGCTGCCGGATTCGGAGAAGACTGAAGCGGCTTGTCCCTCCCGCGAGAACACATCGGGGTCGCCGATCTCCCAGGCCACCTCGATCTCGTCCAGATAGGCGTCCTCTCGGTCGAACTGCGACCAGTCGATGAGGAGGTTGACCTCGCGGGCGTCGGCCTTCCGCGTGACCAGCAGAAGCTCGCCGCCGAGCCTCGCAGCCGCCAGTCGCCCGATGCCCTTCTCGCCGAGGACACGGCGTCCGCCGTCGCTCTTAGGCTTCCGTCGTTTGGCGTCGGTCGCGATGTCAAGCCAGGATCGCTGAAGGGTGGAAATGTCCATCCCCTGCCCGTCGTCCCAGACCTCGATGCGGCCCTTCTCGTTTTCCAGTGGGCCATGGAATCGGATGAGGACCGTCGTGGCGTCCGCGTCATACGAATTCTTGACAAGCTCGATGAGTGCGACCTTGTCGCTACTGATGAGGTCATTGCCGAGGGTGCGGAGCAGGCGCGCGCGGGGCCTCAACGCGCCCCGTCCGTCCGGGGCGTCTTGAGCAGGTCGTGAGGCGTCGTCGTTCATGAGGCCGCCTTCGTGTTGGTGCCCGTACTCGAAGTTGCTTTGATGAGCGCGCGGGCCTCCGACACTGTGATGAAGCGCAGCGCGCTCATTCTGAGGGCGGCGTCAGGACCGCCAGACACGAGCTGCGCGAGAGCGACCTTGATATCGGTGTGGAGACCGGTCTGGGCTTCAGGCAGGTCCATGAGCAGGGCGACGACGTTCTTCACGCGTTCGTTGACGATCAATTCGTCGCCTCCTCGAAGGAGGGAGAAGATCTTGCGCTGCGCCGTCCCTAGTGAGGCGGCCACCAAGGGCGTCCAGTCCACGGCTCCTCGCACACGGAGCATCTCGCGCAGCTCGCGAATCGCTTGCTTCCTGGTCGCGCTCAGCGCTTGGACGTTGATGTGCTGAAGCGACGCGACAGACAGCTCCTGCACTCCTCGGAGGGGACCCACGATCGAAGCGGCAGCCTCACTCGGGAGGCGATGGAGATCGAGTATCGCGACGACCGCCGCGGAAGCGGCAGTCATCTCGGGTCCGGGATAGAGCCACCACGTGGACTCGCGCTGCTTTCGCGCCCAGGCGGTGAGTCGATCGCGCATCGCAGGCAGCGAAGCGACATCAGTCCGGGGGACATCAAGCGGGAGCACCATCTCCGCGACGACGCGGCCGAGGGTCGGAGGAACAGCGTTCCCGATCTGTCGAAACGCGTCGCTCCTAGTGCCCGCGAATCGGAAGTCGTCAGGGAAGGTCTGGATGCGCGCGGCTTCTCTTACCGTCAGAGTCCGATGCTCGGCTGGGTGGATGTACCAGTAGCCGTCTTTCGCGATGTGGGCGGTGATGGTCCTGCTCAGATCGTCCCAGGCCAGGCGCTTGTACTTGTCGTTGAAGGTGTCGGAGCGGTAACGCTTGAGGCGATCCGGTAGGTCGGAGTAAAGCGTGGACGACGTCATGAGCTCGAACGCTTCCCTGTCGTCAGCACGTACGGGACGAGTCATATGGTCGTGGATGACGCCTGACTTTGCCGAGGCACGGAGCCGCCTCGCGAGCTCGCTCGTCGGCTCGCTGGAATAGGGAAGCTCTCGAGCGCCGGTCGTTCCCCCCAAAGATGGAAGATCTTCGATGGCATCGCGGACAGTCGGGCGGTCGTCGCTGAACGATGGCCATCTGGGAACGGCGCCGTCGCGTCGGGCCTGGAGGATGAACCTCTTACGGTGTTGCGGCACGCCGTGGCGCCACGCGTCGAGCAGCCGGTAGTCGACGATGTAGCCGGCGCCTTCGAGGATCTCCGCGATCTCTCGAATCACGATGAGATCATCGCCGATGGCCATATCGGGGACATTCTCCATGAGCACCGCGCGGGGCTGCAGCGCCGTCACGACGTCGATAAAGGAACGCCACAGCTCTTTTCGTGCATCGACTGCATCACGCACGCCATCTTCGACGAGGCTGCGGATCTTCGCCCGGCCAGCCCGGCTGAACGGCTGGCAAGGTGGCCCTCCGGCGACGAGATCAATGCCCAGCGGACGCAGCCTCTCGATCAGCGCGCCGACCTGGGCTTCGTCAGACATGTCTACCTCGAGCGCGTGCCCACGGAAGTTCGCGCGGTGTGTCTCCAGAGCGGCCTTGTCATGGTCGACAGCGGTGACCACCGTCCATCCGGCCGCCTCAACACCTGCGCCTAGGCCGCCCGCTCCTGAGAACAGGTCGATGGCAAGCGGACGTCCGGCTTCCTTCTCGGCGGCGCACCAATCGGCGAAACTCTTGTCATCGGGGGCGTCGGGATGTCGCGGAAGGGTGAGCGGCACTGAGCGTTCGAGCTTCACTGCGTACTTCGCCACGCGCCAGCACTCCTTCCAGACTTTGGCGTTCACCTCCAAGCGAACACGACCAGTGTCGTCTGGGGTGCACGACGCGCCGCGTCGACGCGGCCCGAGAACACCCTACTGGCCACGCAGGACGTTGAAGAAAAATCCTGATCAGGAGCATGTCAGGCAGGGGGAGGGGAAGCCGCCCCGGCCGCGCACGCGCCAGGAGCGACGGCCGTCGCCGGCACGCGCCACCGGTCTTCCCCGCGTACGGACACTGTCCTTCATCAAGACAGGCGAGGAGATGTCGCGAGCGCCTTCCCTGAGGCATTCGACCCGCCCGAATAGCCAGCCGGAAGGCCCGCCCGCTGAGCGCCCCTTAAATCGAACGCAGCTACATCCCCATCCCGCGCCCTGCGCTCGGCGCCCCGACCACCGGCCCCGTAGCAATCGCCGCCTCCCGGCTCCTTGCCGCCCGCCGCACCTCCGCCTGGGCAGCGCGCACAGCATCCTGGATCGTCAACTCCGGAGTGCCGCGCTGCATCGATTCGGCCAGGCACTCGCGGGCTGTAGCATCCGTCCGTGCCACGACGATCGCGACGTTGTGTAGCCGCCCCCGTGTGAGGCCAACATAGAGTCCCGCGGCATCGACGTCCGGCCCGACCACCGATGCATCGGCGGTGTCGCCCTGCACGCCGTGCACGGTGGACGCGTAGGCGAGCTGCAGGTGCTCGCGCGCGTACTCGGTGGACACGCGCGCCACCTCGCCGCTGTCGCTCACGGAGACAAGAGAGAGGTACTCGTCGCGGATGCCGCGCACGATCCACTGCGCGCGATTCTCGACGCCGGTGAGCCGGTCGTTGCGACGGGTCTGGACGGTGTCGCCGATGAGGATGCGCTGCTGCGCCATTCCACACGCGACGACGCGAACGTCGAGCTCGCCCTGGTCGACTCGCCGCTGTTGGATGGCGTCGTTGATCGCATCCGCCTCAGCATTCGTGCCGGATACCAGCGTCACCCGCTTGCCGCGTGCGTGCCAATCGAAGTAGGCGTCGATCATCCGCTCACGCGCCGCGTCGTGATCATCAACCCGGTCGAGGTGACCGTGCTCGGCAAGCTCGCCCGCGACCACCCGCGCACGCTCGCGATCACCCGCATCCCGGAGCCGCAGCGTGAGCGCCGCGTAGTCGGGATCGCGGAACCGGTGCACCGTATCGAGCTCGACCGCAGCGTTCGCGTGCCGGATCGCGGAGCCCATCGCGCCCGCATGTCCGACCGGCAACGCCTGATGCGTGTCACCCACGAAGGCCAGTCCGACGCCCTGCTCGATCGCGAGCTCGACGAGGACATTCGCCGTCTGCAGGTCGACCATGCCGGCTTCGTCGACGACAATCCGATCGCGAGAACGCAATACGTACCGGGTTGGTCCGCCGTATACGGAGCCCGTGCTGGGATCGACTTCTCCCACTCGAAGCCTGGTCCACACCTTCGCGCCGGCCTCGTCGGTGCCCCACCGGTAGCCATGGTCCAAGAGCAGGGCATGAATACTGGATGCCGCGGCCCCGACCTCGCGGAACGCCACCGATGCCGCCTTCCGCGTAGGAGCAACGACGAGCATCCGCCGCCGTTGCGACGTGAGCGCGGCGACCGCAGCGCGCAGCATCGTCGTCTTGCCCGCGCCGGCGGGGCCGGTCACCGTCACGAGGCCGTCCGTGCCGGCGATGGCGCACGCGGCGACACCTTGCGAGGCATCCAGCGCCGACAGATCCGCGTCCGGTGCGAGCCGGTGCAACTCGCCCTGCAGCAGGGAGCGCCCGGGTCGGGCGAGCACGTCCAAGCGGCCGGCGAGACGCACCTTGGCGCGCACGGTCTTGGTCGCCATGAACGCCTTGACGTGGGCCGGTGGATCGTCCGCGACGAGCCGGTAGAGGGCAGTCGTGGCACGCTCGGTGATCTCGGCGAGCACGCCGTCGAGCCGGTGGCGCTCCGCAACGACGCCCGTGCGCGAGAGCGCGCGTATTGCACCCGCGCGGATGTCGAAGATGCTGAACCTCCCGCCGCATGATGTGGACCGTTCGTCCGCGTCGACGACCGCCTGTGCCGCGAGCAGATCCAGATCGAGCGCAGGAGGCTTTGTCGCAGCGAATGGAATGGGTGCGCGCGGGGCGATCAGGCTCGGATCGATCGCCGCGATCTCGTCGCGGACGCGCGCCTCCCAGGACGCCTCATCGATTTCGGCCGGCTTGTTCGGACGCGATACCGCCCACGCGCGGCGATCGATCTGCTGCAGCACCTCCACGCTCGGCGCGGACCCTCCGTGCGTCGCACACCACTCCGCGATCAGGCGTGCGCGGTTGGCTTCGATCTGCGCCGACCGACGCGAGACGGGTCGGACGGCGCCGGCGAGTTCGGCGATCTCGCCGGTGTCGTCGAGCGTGTATCCATGCCGGGCGAGCGCGGCGATCCAGGCGGGGTCGGTGCGGGCGGCGAGCTCGCCCTCGGCGTTGACGACGGTATGGAGTTTCATCGCGACGCGCGAGTCGAGGTTCGACCACTTGCCGTCCGCGCCCAGCACCTTGATGTTCAGCCAGAGGTGACGGTGGATGTGCGGATCGAGCGCGCGCGAGCGCCGATGCTGCAGCTCGACGACCTCGATGCGGGTGAGCTCCTCGCGGATGAGCCCGCCGTGCCCGCGCCGCGCGTTGAGCTCGGTCTGCCACGTGAGAAGGATGCGTTCACGCAGCCGGTCCTGCAGTGCTTCGAACTCGGCGGCGAGTTCGGGATGCAGCAGCGCGGCGATGCTGTACGACTTCGGGTGGTTGATCGTCCCGTCGAGCAGCAGGTCGGCGTCGGGGCTCAGCCGCTGATGGCCGCGCTCTTCCCCAGTCACCGGGTCGTGGCCGGTGAGCCAGACACGAAGGCCGCCGGCGGTGAGTTCGTCGGAGGTGATGACGCCGTTCGCCACGATGAACCGGGAGACGGTCGAACCGGATGCCGCACCGTACGCTTCGAGAGCGTCGACGCCGGGGGAGTGCTGCAGGTGAGCGTCGCAGCTGCCCCCGAAGGCGTAGCCGATCGCCTGTCGAACCCCTCTGGACTCGACACCTCGCTTCCAACGCTCGAGGCCGCCGCGCATGCCGCCAGGATAGGGTGAGTTTTGCACGTTATCCAGGCATTTTTGTGGCTTGCAGCTATGTGTAGGAGAGTGCTTCTAAAGGGTCTCGCTCACCCACGGTGCCTGCGTGCATCGCTGGTTCTTTCTCTCTCTTCTTGGCTCGGTTCTTCCTTCTCCCTTCGTGGCTCGGTTCGTCTTGGGCCTTGTGTCTTGGGTCTCGTCTGTGTGCTCTCGGTGCGTCGGTATGGTTCTCTCGGATGCCGGGCGCTTGTCCGGCTATGGCGACACTCCATCTATCCACGGGGGGTGTCGCGCTATTTATGGGGGTGTCGCGCGTGATGCCCCGCTATGCCACGAGGCTCGTTAGGTGGTGGCCATGGCAGGCATCGCATTCGTATGTGCGGATTTCGTGGCGACGTGTCGAGAGCATCGCCTCGGCAGCACGCTGACGCAGCGTCGCCGCGCTATGAAGCGCCGAGACGGCCTCGCGGTGGTCGCGGAACCGGATCTTGCCGCACGTGTGCGATCGGTGCAGTGACATCAGCTTCCATCCTTCGAATCGCTCGCGATCTGGCTCAACGCGGCGCTGCGACCGCTGGGGAGTCCTCACGCCTGGAGGACTCCCCATCCGCGGAGTGCTACGCGGCGTCCAGCTCTTCGGCGGAGTCCAGCTCGGCGAACTTGGCCGCCATGGTCGGGTTGCCCTTGGTGAGCTTCTTGACGGTGAGCGCCGTCGCCTTGTCGTTCGCGAGGCGGAGGTTGTTCTCGGATCCGAGGAGGTTGTCCTTGACCTTCTGGAGTCGATCGATTGCGTTGTCGATCTCCTTGATCGCGGTATCGAACTTGCCCTTGGCGAGCTGGTAGTTGCGCCCGAACGCCGACTTGAATCCCTCGAGCTCGGACTCGAAGTCGGTGATGTCGATGTTCTGCTTCTTGATCTGCTCGAGCTCGGCCTTGACCAGGATGGTGTCCTGGGCGGCATTGCGCAGAAGCGCGATGATCGCGAGGAAGAACTGCGGGCGGACGACGAACATCTTCGGGTACAGGTGCGACACGTCCGTGATGCCGGCGTAGAGGTCGGAGTCCTCTTCGAGCATCGAGACGAGCACCGCGTACTCGCAGCCCTTGTCGTTGCGGTCCTTGTCGAGCTTGGCGAAGAAGTCGCTGTTCTTCTTCTTCGTCGTGGTGGCGTCGGACTCGTTCTTCATCTCGAACATGATCGAGACATACTCCACGTCGTCGTCGCTGAAATCGCGGAAGACGTAGTCGCCCTTCGTGCCGGCGGACGCGTCGTTGTCCTTGCCGAACTCTGCGTTGGGGAAGGCAAGCGAGCGCATGCGGTTGAACTCGATCTCGCAGTGTTGCTCGAGGGTCTCGCCGAGGAGCTTGACCGAGAGCTTCGCCTTCATGTCCTTGTAGCGATCGATGAGCTCATCCTTGAGAGCGAGCTCCTTGGTGTGCGACTCCTTGAGCGCGGCGTCTTTGACCTTCTGCTCGGCCGCCTGAAGCTCCAGCTTGCTCTTCGCCTCGTTGAGGTTCTTCTCCGCAGCAGACACAGCCTTTGCGACAGCCAGCTCCTGGTCGGTCGCCGCCGACTTGAGCTCGGACTTGAGCTGCTGGATCTCGGTGTCCTTGGCAGCGCTCACTTTCTGCGCCTGTTGGGTTGCGTTGGCCACGGCGAGGGCGATCTCGGTGGCCTTAGACTTCTCGGCTTCCGCGAGACGTGCGTGAAGCTCGTGCTCGAACTCGGTGGTGCGCACCTGCTGCACGATGTCGGCGTACTGCGCCTCGTCGATGGTGAAGAGGGTGCCGCAGTGCGGGCACTTGATCTCGTTCGAGGCGATGGTGGATGTGATCTCAGTCATGGGTATCTCCTGGGAGGGGCGAGAGCGAATCCTGCAGGCGGGGCGGCCCCCCAGAAGCGCCCCGCCTGCAGCAGCGACTTGATGCCGCCCGGAACAGATCGTGGACCAGAATCGAGGTCACACGATCTACTAGGGCTGATAAGGCCACTTATCAAACCTGCAAAGCGCCGCGGGTCGAATCGCAGTACCTTTGTCGTATGTCCACCGCGCCATCGCTCCTCATCGACCTGGCCGGCGTCGCCCGGCTGGCCGGCGTGCAGCGACCCGTTGCATCGATGTGGCGTTCGCGATTCGCGTCGACGTCCGACCCCTTTCCGGAGCCGTCCGGCGAGATGGGTGGCCGGCCGCAGTTCGAGGCTAAACAGGTCGCCGACTGGCTCGTTCGCACAGGGCATGGCAACAATCCAGAAGCACGCGAGGATGCCGCGGCAGCGGCCGCCCCGGCGGACTTCTCGTTCGCCGACTCGAGCGCGGTCGCAGAGCTGGAATCGCTCATCACCCTCCACTCGCAGACCGATGACCTGGGCGAGCTCACGCATTCGCAGATCGAGGAGGCCGCCGCTGAAGTCGACCCTCTCGATGGCATGCTCCAGGCCGAGATCTCCGCACACGTGCGGCGGGGTGCGCCGTGGCTCGAGTACTCAGCGCACCTGATCGACGCGGCATACTCGCCGTCGGCGGCGTTGGCGCTTGTGACCCGTCGGCACGCTGTGTCGCACCGAGCGGCAGGGTCCGCTGGACCGCTCGTGGCCGATGCGATTGCCTTGGTCGTCGACGCGACGCTCGCGCTTGTGGGCGACGGCGATGCCGTGACCTTGGATGCTGGCGACGCCACGCTCTCCTCGATGCTCGCGCGCAAATTCGGTGACGACGTGAGCATCGTGCTGCCTGCCGGAACGCACAGCCGGCGAGTTCGACGCCAGCTGCTCGTCGACGGTCATTGGCTCGCAGATGCAGAGGAACATCTGACGCGCTCCGTTGTTGTCGCGCGCATTCCGTCGGATCGAGGTGACGACGTCGCCGGGATGCTGCGGGCGGTCGATGAGGTCTCCTTGTCGTTGCGCGATCCGGATGCGGCAGTGGTAATCGGCCCCGCGAGGGCCCTCGTCGATCCGTTGACGCCCACCGACGAGCGGGCGCGCGCCGAGATTCTTCGTTCTGGCCGGATACGTGGCATCGCACGCTTGTCGGCCGGCATGGTCGAGAGCGCGACACGTGAGTCACTCGCGCTCTGGGTGTTCGGAGAGCCGGTCGGTGAGGTCACGCCGGCGCAGCGACTCACCGCTGTTGCGGATCTCACCGCGATTCCGCTCACTCCCGCTGCGCGAGCCGACCTCGTATCCGACATGATCGCGGGCATGGGCAGCGGACGGGACTTGCGCGCCCATCAATTCCGGTTCGCGACATTCGTTCGGACGACGTCGTTGCAGGCTCGAAGTGGCTCGCTCGTGGCATCGGCGACCCCGAAGCCCGTACCCGCCACCACGGACGCGACACACCTTCCTGCGCTTCTCGACATCGCCGCCGACACAGTTCGTGACGACATCGCCCCGATCGAGATCGCTACCGATGCGCACGACGTCCCGCGCGCCACGTCGGTGCCCGAGCTGATCAATGCCCGACACTTGAGGAGGATCCAGGGCACCCGCCTCGATCCAAACCTGCTGGGCTCGGAAGGACTCATCGTCGTGACGTCATCCGATCTCGATAACCCTGCGACGATCGGTCGCACCCGCGTGGATCAGCTCACGCTCGCAACGCAGCACCCGAACGCGCAGCTCACACGCCCCGGCGACGTGATTTTCCGCACCAGCCCGACCGCGGCGGCATGGGTCGACACCGACGGCTCGAAGGTCGTCGCCTACCCCGCCCGCGTGCTGCGCATCACCGTGGGCGACCCCGGCGGGCTCGTGCCCGAGGTGATCGCCGCCGACATCACCGGCGCGACCGCCGGCCCCGGCGCATGGAAGCGATGGATGCTGCGCCGCGTCGCCCCGCACACCATCGCGCCGCTCCGCCAAGCCCTGGCCGACATCGCAGCCGCCCGCGAAGACCTCGAGGCCCGCGCCGCGCGCCTCAGCGACTATTCCGCCCTGATCGTCGCCGGTGCGACGTCGGGAGCGGTGACCATGATCGATTCGAACCACGCCGCGGATGCGGCATCCACGCAGTAAGGAACACGCATGCCCCGCACCCCGAAAGCCGCCGCGCAGGCGCCGTCGACGATGAAGGAGCTGAAAGACACGCTCTGGAAGGCGGCTGACAAGCTGCGCGGATCGATGGATGCCTCGCAGTACAAAGACGTCATCCTCGGGCTCGTGTTCCTCAAGTACGTATCGGATGCATTCGACGAGCGTCGTGCCGGCATCCGCGCTGAGCTGACCGCCGAGGGTTACGACGACGAGCAGATCGCCGAACTCATCGACGACACCGACGAGTACACCGGCCGCGGCGTGTTCTGGGTGCCCGCGAACGCGCGGTGGGGTTTCCTCGCCGAGAACGCCAAGGGCCTGGGGCCGACGATGGACACCCACGAGAAGTCGATCGGCGCGCTGATCGATGAAGCGATGGATGCCGTCATGCAGGCGAATCCTCAGCTCTCGGGCACGCTCCCGCGCATCTTCAATCGCGACAGCGTCGACCAGCGCCGCCTGGGCGAACTCGTCGACTTGTTCAACTCGGCACGGTTCGCCACCCAGGGGCAGGGCGGGTCCGACGGACGCCGCGCCCGCGATCTACTCGGCGAGGTGTACGAGTATTTCCTGGAGAAGTTCGCCGCGGCGGAAGGCAAGCGGGGTGGCGAGTTCTACACGCCCGCCGGAGTCGTGCGTGTGCTCGTGGAACTGCTGCAGCCGACTCACGGTCGCGTGTACGACCCGGCGTGCGGATCGGGCGGCATGTTCGTGCAGGCCGAGAAGTTCATCGACGCGCACCACGGCGAGGGAACAGACATTTCGGTCTATGGGCAGGAGTTAAACGAGCGAACCTGGCGCCTCGCCAAGATGAACCTCGCGATTCATGGGCTGAACGGCCAGCTCGGCTCGCGGTGGCAGGACACCTTCGCCCGCGACTTGCACCCGGAACTGACAGGTGCCAATGGTGCCGACTTCGTCATGGCGAACCCGCCCTTCAACATCAAGGACTGGGCGCGCAACGAAGACGACCCCCGCTGGCGCTACGGCGTGCCACCGGCAGGCAACGCGAACTACGCGTGGATCCAGCACATCCTGTCCAAGCTCGCCCCCGGCGGTCAGGCCGGCGTCGTCATGGCCAACGGCTCGATGTCGTCGAACTCCGGCGGCGAGGGCCAGATCCGCGCCGAGATCGTCGAAGCCGACCTCGTGTCGTGCATGGTCGCCCTGCCGACCCAGCTGTTCCGCTCGACCGGCATCCCCGTGTGCGTGTGGTTCTTCGCAAAAGACAAGGGCGCGCGCGCCGGCGAGGTGCTCTTCATCGACGCCCGCAATCTCGGGCACATGGTGGATCGCGCTGAGCGCCAGCTCTCTGACGACGACATCGCGAAGATCGCGGGCACGTTCCACGCGTGGCGAGGAATCGAATCGGATGCCGCACCCGACGAGTACGCGGACGTCCCAGGCTTCTGTTACTCGGCGACCCTCGCCGAGATCAAAGCCGCTGACTACGCCTTGACGCCGGGTCGCTACGTGGGCGCCGCCGAGGTCGTGGATGACGGCGAGCCGATCGAGGAGAAGCTGGCGCGCCTGCGCGTTGAGCTGGAGGCGCAGTTCACCGAATCAGTACGGCTGGCCGAGGTCGTGCGCGAGCAACTGGGGAGGGTGTCATGATGCGGACGGTCACCGTCGCCGAAATCGCCGCACCCGAGTCGCGATCAATCGCGATTGGGCCTTTCGGATCGGCGCTGCGCGCTGAGCGCTACACGAGCAGCGGTGTGCCTGTTGTGCGCGGCCAGAACATCGGCGATCGGTGGGGACTCTCAACCGACGACGTCGTCTATGTAGCTCGCGAGACCGCCGATGAGTTCCCAGCCTGCGTGGTGAGGCCCGGTGATCTGGTCTTCCCTCATCGCGGCGCGATCGGTCGAGTCGCACGAGTCGATGACCAGGAGTGGCTGCTCTCATCTAGCATGATGAAGCTCACAGTCGATCCGAACGTGGCTGACTCGCGGTTCGTTCTTCTCTACTTCCGGGACAAGGGCCGTGACGAGCTGCTGAACCGCGCATCGACAGTGGGCACACCTGGAATCGGGCAGCCACTCACGTCGCTACGCAGCATCCCGATCCCGCTGCCGCCGCTCTCCGAGCAGCAGGCGATCGCCGAGGTGCTGGGCGCCCTCGACGACAAGATCGCTGCCAACACCGCCCTCGCCGCCAACACCGCCTCCGTCGCCAGAGTGGAGTTGCGCTCGACAATCGGCGATGGGGCATTTGAACTGCCGATCGAGGAAGCGTCGATCCTCCTCACGCGGGGGATCACGCCGCGGTATCTGCCTGACGGCGAAGGCACCCGGGTGCTGAACCAGAAGTGTGTGCGCGATCAGGTGGTGGCGCTCGAGCCCTCCAGGTGGACAGACGACGTGAAGGTGAAGCAGGAGAAGCTCCTCGCTGTCGGCGACGTCTTGGTCAACTCGACGGGCCAGGGCACTCTCGGGCGCGTAGCGCGCTGGACTCTCTCGGAGCCGGCCACCGTCGACTCCCACATCACCATCGTGAGGCCCGATTCCAATGTCAGCGATCCTGCAGTTATTGGGCAGGCGATTCTCGCAATCGAAGCCGACATCGAAGCCCTCGGTGAGGGCAGCACGGGTCAAACCGAGCTCAGCCGAGTCGAACTCGGACGCGCTCGGATACGGATCCCGAGTCCGGAGCGTGCTGAGCGTCTTGGCGCGGCGCTTCGGGCTCTTTCGGCTTGCCAGGATGCGGCACGCGCCGAGAACGCCACCCTCGCCGCAGCCCGCGACGCGCTACTTCCGCAGCTCCTGTCGGGCAGGCTTCGTGTCCGCGATGCCGAGGATGCAGCATCCCGAGCCGGCGCCTGAGCGCGAGCGACACCCAGACCCGATACATTCACAAGACTGCACCGTTGCATGAATCTTGGGGGATTCACCGCATGACCACCACGGCCGCGCCGCCTTCGGCGACCGCACCTGCGCCCAAGCCCGTCAAGAAGACGCCGTTCTGGGCCAAGCTTCTGCTCGTCCTCTTCGTGCTCGGCCTGATCGCCGCAGCCGGCTTCGCCGGGCTGACATTCGGGAAGTTCCTCGGCGCGACCGAGGCCCGAGACACCCAGGTCATCCGCTCGATCACGGGTGAAGAGCAGGTCATCCTTCTCACCGCGGGCATGACGGATGTCCAGGAAGAGCGCGGTGATGGTCTCAAGCTGGCGATCGGCGACATCAAGCTCTTCACCCTGGCCGGCACTGAACGGTCGATGCTCGTGCGCTACGAATACGACGCGAAGTTCGGGATCGAGGGCAAGGATGTCGAGATCGTGCAAACGGGCGATGACTCGTATCGCGTCACGATCCCGAAGTTCATCTACCTGGGCTATGCCAACCCCGATCTGAGCATCGCCAACGAAAAGAACGGCGTTCTCAGCTGGACGACGCCCGAAATCGACACGACTGAGGTGTTCGAAGAGCTGCTGTCAGAGCAGGCGGTCGACGAGCACATCGACGGCTTTCGCCCCGTGCTTGAAGAGCAAGCCGAAACCTTCTACACCAAGATCGTGAGCGCCATCGACCCCACGATCACTCTCGAGTTCGAGTTCTCCGAATGACCGACAGCGCCTTTCACGAAGGGGACCTCAGAATGACGTCCGAATCCGAATCCAAACCCGGCACCGATGCCACCGCTGCTGAGGCAACGCCCGAACCGCCACGGCAGCAACACGAATTTGATGAGCGCCCGTTCCTCGACGCGACGTCCGAGGCGAAGTCCCGGTACGGACGGTTCAATCTCGCCGTGATCGGTGGTTCCGGTGTCGGCAAGTCGTCGCTAGTGAACGCGGTGTTCGGGCGTGACTGGGCAAAGGTCGGCAAGGGACTGCCGGTGACCCGAGGAGTTCAGTACTACAACGACGACTCACTGGGCATCTGGGATGTCGAAGGGTTCGAGATCGGGTCACCGGTCGCGCCGCGCGAACAGCTGAGAGCCAATCTCAAGGTCATCGCGGAGCACCCGGCGGATCGGCAGATCGCGGTCGTCTGGTACTGCGTGAAGTCCAACGACGATCGCCTCACTCCGGCAGACATCGAGATGATGCGCGAACTCGACGCCGAGGGCCTGCCTGTGATCCTCGTGCTGACCAAGGTTGACGCCGCGAAGAATGTCATCATTCCGGGCAAGCGGTCGATCCCGAAGGGCGTGCAGGAGTTCGTCGACTGGCTCGAGAACCCCGTCGATGAGAACAATGAGTCGATCGATATCCCCTATAAGCGCGTCATCCTGACTGCGGCCCGCGACAAGCACGGGAAGGCCTCGGGGTATGGCCTCGGTGAGCTCGTCACCGAGACCCTCGCTCTCTCGCCCGAAGACGAGAAGGATGCCTTTCGCATCGCACAGCGACTCAATCTGCCTTGGAAGCGCGAGCTCGCCCGACCGGTCATCGCAGGAGCCGCGTCTGCTGCCGCCGCGGCCGCCGCAGTTCCCGTTCCGATCGCAGATGCCGCGATTCTGGCGCCGATCCAGCTCGGAATGATGGGGCGCATCGCCACGATCTACGACCTCGAGATCAAGACGATGCTGTCAGCGGGAGCTCTCGCGCAGTTGGGCGTGCAGCTGGCGGGCAAGGCACTCGCGAGCAGCGCCATCAAGGTGATCCCTGGAGTCGGCAGCGTCGTGAACGCGGGAGTGGCGGCCGCCCTCACCGCTGCCACCGGCGAGGGCTGGATGCGTCTGTGCGAGCAGGTGCACACCGGGAAGCTCGACCTCGCGAAGGTGAACGACTCGTTGGGTGACTATGTGCCCGGCTTCCTGGACGTCTTCCGCAAGATGGCTGAACAGAAGATCGCGAAGTCGTGAGGGGCTCAAACTGATGGCATTCGCAGTAGTCGACTTCGAGACCACGGGAATTTTGCCCTCATACCACCACCGAGTTGTCGAAATCGGGGTCACCCACGTCGAGGTTGACGGCACGATCACCGCGCGGTGGGAGACTCTGGTCAATCCCGAACGCGATCTGGGATCGCAGAGCATCCACGGGATCCGCGCCGCCGACATCCTGGATGCGCCCGTGTTCGCCGATATCGCCGCGGAGTTCGCCGATCTGCTGCGCGGACGGGTGTTCGCAGCGCACAACGCAACGTTCGATCTGCGGTTCTTGCACGCCGAGTTCGAACGGGCCGGGTACTGGCTGCATGCCGATACGCCCAGCGTCTGCACGATGGCGCTGGGATCGAGCTTCGGCCTCGGTTCTTCCTGCTCCCTGGCGCATGCGTGCGTTACGTGTTCCATCGAGCCCGGCCTCTCGCACAGCGCCGGCTCCGATTCCTACGCGACCGCTCAGTTGCTCTCGCACTACCAACGGACGAGCTCCACGTGGCCCGGATGGGCAGAGTACTGGCAGCGCACAGCAGAGACCGGCCGGGCGCACGCATACCCCGCGGGTCGGCGGACTAGCGCAACGGCCAAGCCTCGGGCCGCGGCATCCGTCACTCCCGTCAGCTTTCTCGAGCGCATCTCGACCGAGTCCGTACGGGAAGCGGTGGATGGAGCAGCGGCCCAGTACACGGCGCTTCTCGACCGCTGCCTGCTCGACGGAACCATCTCTGTGAGCGAAGGTGCACAGCTCGGTGCGGTCGCCACAGAGCTCGGCCTGACGCGAACTGCGGTTCATAGCATCCACCGCAACTACTTCGTCGAGCTTGAGCGACGCGCGTGGGCAGACGGAGTGCTGACGGAGGACGAGAAGGCCGACCTCCGCGCCGTGGGCGCCTTGCTGCAGCTCGATGAGAGCGACATTGCGGCGGCCGTCGATGATGTGCGGCCGGACGTAGACGTGCCTGGCTCCGAAGCGTTTGCTCTCGCGGCGGGAGACATGGTCGTTCTCACGGGGGACATGTTGCGTGCACGCGAGGTGTGGGAGGCGGAGCTGCGTGACCGCGGCTATCTGCCGCACCCGACCGTGACCAAGAAGGTCAAGCTCGTCGTCGCCGCCGATCCTGACTCGCTCTCGGGCAAGGCGAAGAAGGCCCGCAACTACGGGATCCCGATCGTCAGTGAAGACGGACTCGCAAAGCTGCTCGAGAGGTGATGACCGATGACCGCGCTACCTGAATCTGCGTGGGAGCAGGACGCTCTCGAGACGCTCGCCGAGCCGCTGGGGTGGCGACCGGCGAAGGGCGATGAAGTCGCACCTGGGAGCGGCGAGCGCGACACGTGGGACGACCTGCTGATCCGTCCGCGTCTACTCGACGCGCTGCGCCGACTCAACCCGGGCGTGCCGGGCGAGTACCTGCAGCAGGCCGTCGCAGAGATCGCGTCCCCGAAGTCGCAAGACGCAATCACCGAGAACCACCGCATCCATCAGTACCTCGTCGGTGGGTATCCGCTGAGCTACATCGACACCGACGGCGTCGAGCAGACCCCTCGTCTGCGGCTGCTCGGCTCCGACCCGTCCGACAACGACTGGCTCGCCGTCAACCAGGTCACGCTGCGTCAGGGTGACCTGCACCGCCGGTTCGACATCGTGCTGTTCGTCAATGGGATGCCGCTCAGCATCGTCGAGCTGAAACGTGCGGGGTCGGCATCTACCGGTGTCGCCCCGGCGCACGCGCAGCTGCAGACGTACCTGCGCGAGTTCCCGATGGCATTTCGGTTCTGCGTGCTTACGCTCGCCAGTGACGGGCTCGAGGCCAAGTACGGCACCCCGTTCACTCCGCTGAATCACTTCGCGCCCTGGAACGTCGACGACGACGGTGCGCCCCTCACACAACCGCGGATCGAGAATGGCGCGTCGGTCGAGCCCATCGACGACGCGCTCAGTGGGCTCTTCAACCAAGAGCGCTTTCTGCAGCTCGTGCGCAGCTTCACCGCGTTCGACGAGAACGCCGACGGGCTCACGAAGCGCATCGCCAAGCCGCACCAGTACTTCGCGGTGACCAAGGCCGTGGGCTCGACCGTGCAGGCCGTCGAGACCAACGGCAAGGCCGGCGTCGTGTGGCACACGCAGGGCTCGGGCAAGTCGATGGAGATGGAGCTGTACGCGAACCTCGTGTCGCGGCATCCGAAGCTCAAGAACCCCACCGTGATCGTGGTGACCGACCGCACCGAGCTCGACGGCCAGCTCTTCCAGACGTTCGATCAGAGCCTGCTGCTCGCCGAGAAGCCGGTGCAGGTGCGCGAGCGCGCCCAGTTGCGCGGCGAGCTGAGCAATCGCGTCACCGGTGGGATCTACTTCACGACGCTGCAGAAGTTCGGCCTGACCGAGGCCGAGAAGTTGTCGGGCACGCAGCATCCGCTCCTCACCGACCGACGCAACGTGATCGTCGTCGTCGACGAAGCGCATCGCAGTCACTACGACGATCTGGACGGGTACGCCCGTCACCTGCGCGACGCGCTGCCCAACGCAACACTCATCGCCTTCACTGGCACGCCGATCTCGTTTGCCGAGCGCGACACCCGTGCGGTGTTTGGCGACTACATCGACATCTACGACCTGACGCGGGCGGTCGATGACGGCGCGACAGTCCCGGTCTACTTCGAGCCGCGGCTCATCAAGGTCTCGTTCGCCGACGGCGCGACCGAAGAAGACATCGACCGCGCCGCCGACGAGTACACGTTCGGCCTCGACGACACCGAACGGGCTCGGCTGGAAGCATCCGTCGCCGTCGTCAACGCCGTGTACGGAGCGCCCGAGCGCATCGAGACTCTGGCCGCGGACCTCGTCGCGCACTGGGAAGAGCGGCGCGAGCGCATGAAGCCGTTCCTCGAATCGCCGGGCAAGGCGCTCATTGTGGGCGGAACGCGCGAGATCTGCGCGCGGCTCTATTCAGCGATCATCGCGCTGCGGCCTAATTGGCACTCCGACGCGCTGGACTCGGGCCGCATCAAGGTCGTCTACTCGGGTTCAGCGTCCGACCAACCGCCGGTGAGCGATCACGTGCGGCGGGACTCCGAGAACAAGGCGATCAAGGCACGGTTGAAGAACGCTGACGACGAGCTGGAGCTCGTGATCGTCAAAGACATGATGCTGACTGGGTTCGACGCACCGCCACTGCATACCCTCTACCTCGACCGCCCTCT
The DNA here is from genome assembly GCF_051364985.1 of Microbacterium sp. I2. Lineage (NCBI taxonomy): Bacteria > Bacillati > Actinomycetota > Actinomycetes > Micrococcales > Microbacteriaceae > Microbacterium > Microbacterium sp. I2. Next base: position 288,158 of record NZ_JBLWIH010000001.1, on the reverse strand, counting down.
TAAGGGCGCGCTGCTGATGCAGACACTCGCGCGTGTGAACCGCACGTTCAAGGGCAAGCAGGACGGACTGCTCGTCGCCTATGCGCCTTTGGCCGACAACCTCGCCAAGGCACTGTCCGAGTACACCGTCTCGGACCAGGAGAACAAGCCGATCGGGCGCGACGTCGACGAAGCGGTGGGGATCGCGACCGAGCTGGTGGTGCAGATCCGCGACATGCTCGCCGAGTGCGACTGGCGCTCGATCGCGAAGGAGGGCGGGTCACGCGCTTGGCGGACCGCGGCTACCACGGCAACCAACTACCTACGCGACGCCACGAACCCGCTCAATGCCTCGGAGCTGGGGCCGGACCGGCTCGCATCTCGCTTCAGGACGGCGACCGGGCGGCTCTCGCGGGCATGGGCACTCGCGTCGGGTCGTGCCGGGCTCGCCGAGCTGCACGATGAGATCGCGTTCTACGAAGAGGTCCGCGTATGGATGGCGAAGTTCGACGCCGCTGAGCGGCAGTCACGCGACGAGCCCATCCCCGAAGAGATCTCGCGTCTGCTGGGCACCCTGGTCGCGGACTCGATCGCGCCCGGAGACGTGCTCGACATCTACGAAGCGGCCGGCCTGCCCCGCCTCGCCCTCGACGACCTGGGTCCAGAGTTCCTCGCGAAAGCCCAGGCCGCGCCGAACGCGCACCTCGCGATCGAGGCACTGCGCAAGTCGCTGACCGACGCTGGCTCCGCCGCGACCCGTGGAAACCTCGTGCGGCAGCGCGCGTTCTCGGAACGGATCGCCGAGATCATGAACCGCTACACGAACCAGCAGCTCACCTCGGCCGAGGTCATCGCCGAACTGGTCGAGCTGGCGAAAGAAGTCGCGGCCGAGGCATCCCGTGGATCGCTTTTCTCGCCGCCGCTGTCGAGCGACGAGCTCGCGTTCTATGACGCTGTCGCCTCGAACGAGTCAGCGGTGGACGTGCAGGGCGAGGACGTGCTGGCGCAAATCGCGCGCGAACTCGTCGCCGTGATGCGGCGCGACGTGCGCACAGATTGGACCGTACGCGACGACGTGCGCGCGAAGCTGCGTTCGTCGATCAAGCGGCTGCTGGTGAAGTACAAGTACCCGCCCGACAAGCAGCCCGAAGCGATCAAGCTCGTCATGGATCAGATGGAGTCGATGGCACCGCGCTACGCGGACGACCGTCGACCGTAACCTCAGCAATTGACGAAAGGGGAACAGGGATGGCAATTGCTGTAACTGACGATGGCATGGTGGTCGAACTCAGGAGCGACGGAACGTGGACCAAGACGACAAGGTCCGCGGTTGAGCCCGGCGACTTCCGCGGTGTTGCGTGGGGTGCGTCAACGGCGGAAGTTCAAGCAAGGGAGAACCGGGAAGCCAAGTACGAGGACAGCGACGTCCTCGTTTATCCTGAGCGCCTCGTCGATATGGACGCCGACGCGGTGTACCTCTTCGTTTCAGGGCGACTCGCTCGGGCAAAGTACATATTCCGCGAGGATTTCACGAGCGCTAATCGGTACCTCGATGCGTTCATCCGGGTCAAGACCCTCTTCTCGGGGAAGTACGGCGAGCCTGGCGACGATCGCGCGATCTGGCATGACGACCTGTACCGAGAGGATCCCGACGATTGGGGTCGGGCGGTTGAGCGCGGCGATCTAACTTTCATCGCCTCCTGGGCAACGCCTCAGACGGAGATCGTCCTTCTTCTCCACGGAAACGACTATCAGTCCCACCTCGAAGTCGAGTACACCTCGACACTGCTGAAGTCGTGGGCGGAGTCCGTGAAGAACGACGCGGAACACGACCTCATCTAGAGGTATGACTGAAGCGTTCCGCCGCTTGCTCCAACGAATGTATGCATGAGTGTGGGATCGACGACGAGTTCGCCGGAATAGTTTGCAAGGAGTGCGATGCCTGAGTTCGATGCGCGGGACCACGTCGAAGCGGCGCTCGATGCGCTGAGCGACGGGCTGGGCCCAGTTGTTGCGGAGCGTTTCCGTGAACTCACACCGGAGGTCAAGGACTGGACCGAGATTCTCGAGCGCAAGGACCGGCAAGCGGGCCGCAACTTCGCCCGCTACAACCCGCGCGATCTCTCGCTGATTCTCCGCGCGTTTACAGAGTCATTTGGATCCCTGGGCTACCCGTTCGCGGGTTTCCTCGGCCGGCAGGCGCAGAACTGGGCAAGTGAGCTGCGCAACGTCCGCAACAAGTGGGCGCACAACGAGGAATTCTCAATCGCCGAGACCTATCGCGCGCTTGACTCGGCGGAGATGCTGTTGCGCGGGCTCCGTGCGGACAGCCAGGCGGATCGCCTGAGAGAGCTCAAAGTACCGGTGCTCGCGGCGATGACTGCCGAATCGGGAATGGCGGCACCGGTGCAGGATTCCAGTTCATCGCTCGACTCCCCGCCCGCGGCACCCGACACCTCGGCAACCAGGCCCGAGGTCGCAGCGACCCCCACGGTCGCCGCCCCTGTCTTCCCAGAGCCCGCGGCATCCCGTCCTGACACCACCGCGGCGATCGTGGTCAGTGCTCTTCCCGACCTGAGCTACGCGCACGCCCGCAACTCGATCGCGATCGTCGACGAGGTCACGATCGACTATCAAGGTGAGGAGATGCGGGCGGCGTCAGTCGAGATCGAAGCGATCTGCAGGCTCGGCTCGCTGGGGGATCCGAAGGTGGTCATCGTCGATCTCGACGGAACCACTCCTACCACGTTGCGCAACGCGGATCTCGTGCTCGATCCCGCTCGCATGCTCGCCGTCGAATATCCGACGGACGGCGTGGTGCGTGTCACTCTGCGTGATGCCGACGGCGGTGTGATCGCGCACCATGACAGTCCCGTGACGGTGCTCGCGGCGAATCAATGGCGTGCGAACCCACCACAGCTCAGCCTTGAGCTGCTCGCCTCGTTCGTGCAGCCGAACTCTCCCGCGATCGGGCCTCTCCTCGTCGAGGCATCCGACCGTCTGCAGCTCAAGACCGGCAACCCAGCCCTCGACGGATATCAGCAGGGCTCCCGCGAGCGGGTCGATGCGATCGTCGAGGCCGTCTACGAAAGCATGCGGGCCCGCGACATCCGCTACGCCGAGCCCCCGGCGAGTTGGGGGCTCGACGGCCAGAAGGTACGCACGCCTTCCGAAGTCCTCGAAGGACGGCTTGGCACCTGCCTCGACACTACGGTGACGCTCGCAGCCGCGCTCGAGGAGGCCGGGATCAACTCGACCCTCTGGCTGCTGCCCGGGCACATCTTCCTCGGCTACTGGCGCGATGAGGCCAGCCTCGACGGGCCCGCTCAGCTAGATCCTTCCGAGGCCGTGAACTACGTCGGCATCGGGCAGATCGAGGTCGTCGAGACGACGTCCCTCACCGGCGGCACGACATCAAAGCCGTTCGCGGACGCACGCCGGCAACATCACACCACCACGCTGGCAGGCGACATCTCGTCGGTGCTCGGTATCACCGACATCATGCAGGCGCGCCTCGCGCGAATCTATCCGTTGCCCAGTCGCGCAGTCGAGGAGTCGGGTGAGCTGAAGATCTTCGAGTACGCCGTCGCTCAAGCACCTGACGCCCTGCACTACGCGCCGTCCTCGGAGGCGATCGCCGGAGGCGTCGCGCGCGAGGTGCCCGCTCGTGTCGCGCTCTGGAAGAACACGTTGCTCGACCTGAGTCTGCGGAACAGACTCATCAACTACGGTGAGAAGTCCGGATACCCGCTCGCGGTCCCGCAGCCGTCTCTGGCCCGGTTCGAAGACATGATCAACAACGGCACCACGGTCACGCTGGTGCCGAACGATCGCATCCCCACGGTCGACGGCAGCCGCGGCATCCGTTTCGGTCAGGATCTCCCGGAGACCGCCCGCGCAGGGATGCTGACCGAACGCAAGCAGGTCTTCGTCGGCGTGACCGAGGCGACCTACACCGCACGTCTGCGGGCGCTCGCCTACAAGGCCCGGACGATCATCGAAGAGACGGGCGCCAACAACCTCTATCTCGCGTTCGGGATGCTGCGCTGGACCTTCAACGACCGCGAGCTGCGTTCTCCGCTCGTGCTCGTCCCCGTCAGCCTCGAGGCATCGGGCGGCGGCAACACCTTCCGCCTGAGCATCGACGAGGCGGGGGAGTCCACGCCGAACTACTGCCTGCTGGAAAAGCTGCGACTCAGTTTCGGGCTCGACATCCCCGGCCTCGCCAATCCTGCGAAGGATGACTCGGGAATCGATCTGCCCGCGGCTTTCACCGCGACACGGCGGGCGCTCGCGTCGGCACGACTCCCGTTCACCGTCGAAGACACGGTCGACCTCTCGATTCTCCAGTTCGCGAAGTACCGACTGTGGAAGGACCTGGACGAGAACTGGAAGGAACTGGCAAGCAACTCCCTAGTCACCCACCTGATCCACACACCGACCGCGGAGTTCATCGACCCGTTCCCGGAACCGACGGCCGTCGACCTCGACGCGCTGAACAATGCTGTCCCGGTCCCGGCCGACTCCTCGCAGCTCGAAGCGGTTGCGGAGGCGGAGGCCCGGCGCACGTTCGTCCTCGAGGGCCCTCCCGGCACGGGTAAGTCGCAGACCATCACCAACCTGCTCGCGCACTCGCTCGCCAACGGGAAGCGGGTGCTGTTCGTCGCGGAGAAGCGCGCGGCCCTGGACGTGGTGAAGGACCGGTTGGATGCCGTGGGTCTCGGCCCGTTCTCGCTCGACCTGCACGACAAGGGAGCGCGTCCCACCGCAGTGCGCGCACAGATCCGAGCCGCGATCGACGCGATCGCGCGGCCTGACGGGGCGGCGCTCAAGGCTTACACCGAAACCGCAGCCACGAGTCGCGGCTCCCTCAAGCGGTATGCGCAGCGCCTCCACGAGCCAAACTCCGCTGGGTTGTCTCTCTACTCTGCCCGCGCACAACTTCTCGCCTCGGCGGAGGACATCGAGCCGCTCGACATCCCGGCGACGCTGGTCGCGACCGGGACGGAGGAACAGTTCGGGTATCTTCGCGACCTGCTGCGCACACTGCCCGAGACTGCGGACCTCGCGCATCCGTCCACGCTGCATCCATGGGGCTTCGTGACAGTGTCCTCGGCGAAGCCCCTCGACACGAACGCGCTGCACGCGGCCGCGCAGGAGTTCGACGCTGCTCTCGCCAACCTGCACGCTCGTCAGCCGGACCCCGGACTGCTTGCCCTTGCCTCCGCGCCGAGTCATCTCGATCGCTGGGCGTCGCTGGCGAATGCGCCACGACACCCGCTCGACGCGATCGACGCGCTGCACAGGCGCACGCTCTCCGGTGAAGTCCCAGCCCTCCAGGACCGGCTGAACACCAGCAACACCGATCGCCCCTGGTTCGCCTCGGTGAGCCCCGAAGCGCTGGACCGAGACGTTCACGCCGTACACCGGGCGGCGATCGCGGCCGACGCCTCGGGCTTCTTCGGGCGCCGGAAACGTCAACGCGCGGTCCTCGCGGAATTCGGCAGCGCACTGCGGGCTGATGCACGCTCGTTCCCCGCCCGGGGCGTGACCCCCCTGACCGCCGACGTCGCGCGCGCAGCCGACGAGATCAATACGCTGCGTGCGGCGCTCGCGACCCTCCCACTTCCGCTCGTGTCGTCCGAATGGAACCCCTACCTGCGAGAAGGGGTGGAGCCCGCGAAAGCCACTCTCGCGTGGGGTGTGTGGTTGGGCTCCGCGCTCGCTTCAGGCGACGGCAATCCCGACCTTCGGCAGGCGCTCCGTGGCTACTACGGTGCGAGCCGCCCCGACGCTGACCTCGCCGGCGCGCTTACCCGACTCGCAAACGCGTGGCGTGCGCTCGCCGCAGCGAGCGGCGTGGCCGAGCCCTCAGGTGATGGAACGGATGCTTTCACGACGTGGGCCGGGTCAGATGGGTTCTTCGCGACGTGGATATCCACGGCAGGTGCCCGCAATCTTGCGACCACTGAGCCTGTCACTCTCGATCGGTGCGTTGCCTTCCGGCAGCACCTCGAGCCGCTCATCCGGTTCGGGATGACGGCAGCCCACGACGCTCTTCTCACCGGCGTTCTTCCCGCAGACCTGGCTTCCCTCTCGCTCGACAAGGGCATCGCTCAGGCGTCGATCGCTGAGCGGGCGGACTCGCAGGCCATGGCGGCGTTCGACGTTCCCGCACACAACCGCACCATCGGACGGTTCACCTCCAGCGCCGCCGCAATTCGCGACGCTCTACCTCGGTGGATCCCGGCGGAGATCATTGCCAAGCGCCGAATCGATCCCGCGTACGAGGGCGGCATGATGGGCGAACTCAAACGCCAGCTCTCACGCCAGCGGGGCGGAATGACCGTGCGCGCCCTGTTCGAGAACTACGGCGACCTCATCACCCAGATCGCCCCCTGCGTTCTCATGAGCCCCGAGTCGGTGGCCCGCTTCTTCCCCGCGAGGGCGAAGATGTTCGACATCGTTGTATTCGACGAGGCATCACAGATCCGCGTGGCAGACGCTGTCGGCGCGATGGGCCGCGGCACCTCTGTCGTTGTCGTCGGAGACAGCAAGCAGATGCCGCCGTCGAGCTTCGCCGAGGTGAGCAATGACATCGATTCGGATGCCTCGTCGGGCGCCGATGTCGTGGCAGACGAGGAATCCATCCTCACCGAGTGCGTTCAGGCCCGCGTTCCACGCAAGTGGCTGTCTTGGCATTACCGCAGCCAGGATGAGGCTCTCATCTCGTTCAGCAACCACGCCTACTACGACAGTCGCCTCTCGTCGTTCCCTGCGCCCTGGTCCGACGACGCTTCCACCGTCGACACCGACCACGGAATCTCTATCGTGCGCGTCGCGGGTCATTTCAATCGCTCCGGCCGAGGTCGCGACCTGCGGACGAACGCCGCCGAAGCCGAAGCCATCGTCCGCGAGGTCGCGCAGCGATTCGCAAGCTCGCCCAACGAGACGCCGTCGCTGGGGATCATCACCTTCAACGCACAGCAGCGCACGCTCATCGAGACCTTGCTGCGAGAAGCGCCCGACGACAGGCTCGCTCACGCCCTGGACGAGCGGGACGGGCTGTTCGTGAAGAACCTCGAGAACGTGCAGGGCGACGAACGGGACACCATCCTGTTCTCCGTCGCGTTCAGCGCGAACGAACGCGGAGTCATCCCACTCAACTTCGGCCCCCTGTCCCGTGCCGGCGGCGAGCGACGGCTCAACGTCGCCATCACCCGAGCCCGTCGCCAGGTGATTCTCTTCGCCAGCTTCGACCCCTCCGACTTGCGCGCCGAAGAGACAGCATCGATCGGCATCAAGCACCTCAAGGGGTACCTCGAACTCGCCGCATCCGGGGTCGAATCCACCACTGACAGTGCCCATCGCGACCGCCTGACCGATCGCCACCGGGACGAGATCGCGGACGAACTGCGCTACCGCGGGTTCGCTGTTCAGACCGACATCGGATTGTCTGACTTCCGCGTGGACATCTCGATAGCCGATGCGGCTGATCCGGGGCAGCCGCTGGTCGCGGTTCTGCTTGACGGCGAGAGCTGGCGGGCACGCCGCACAGTCGCCGACCGCGATGGCCTCCCCGTTGACGTGCTCAAGAGCCTCATGAAGTGGCCGGGCGTCGAGCGGGTATGGCTACCTGAATGGCTTCAGGAGCGTGAGTCGACGCTCGCCCGACTCTCGGCGGCCGTTGTGGAAGCTGGCGCTGTGCTCCGGCTCGAGCAGCTGAAGGCCGAGGCTCGTCCAGGTTCTTCCACGTCGCGTTCAGTCGTGTCCGTTAATCCACGCCCGCCGGCCGACGTCCCGAAGCTGCTCCGTTCGGTTTCGCGGACCGACGCGGCCGCACCGTTCAGCACCGAGCTGCGTCACCCTCACCTGCGCCAGTACGTCGAGTGGGAACCGAAGCGATTCGGCACGATCGACACGCTCGATCGCCTGCCGCACGACGCCGCGACCGAGAAGGTGCGCTCGGTGCTGCGGGAGATCGTGCAGAAAGAGGGCCCCATCCACAAGATGAGGCTCGCCAGGCTCACCGCGGAGTCGTTCGGACTGAACCGCGTCGCGGCGGCGCGCGCCGACGCGATCCTGCGCTGCCTGCCGCAGGAGTATCTCCGCACGACCGACCGATCTTGCGCATGGCCGACCGGACTCGATCCTCTCGAGTGGCGAGACGTCCGCCGCAGCCAGCCCGGCGATGGCCGCAACATCGACCACGTTCCCCTCGAGGAGATCGCGAACGCGATGGCCGTCGTCGCCGAACTCGGCGGTGGCATGAACGTGGACGAGCTCAAGCGCGAGTCGCTCGCTCTCTTCGGCGGCAAGCGCCTCACCGAAGGGGTTTCGTCGCGACTCGATTCCGGACTGCAGCGCGGCCTCGAGACCGGACGAATCGAACGCGACAATCGCGGGCTGTTCCAAGCCGTCGGCGCTCCATGACTGGGAGGCGCAAGCAATGGTCCGCATGATCCCGGAGTACCCGCGCGAAGGTGCGAACATCTCCGAGCGCAAGGTGTTCAACGCGCTCGAGGCCATCCAAGGGCACGACGATTGGGTGGCCATCCACTCGCTCGGCATCGGGCGCCACGCGTCGGCGTTCCAGGGTGAAGCAGACTTCATCGTCCTCGCGCCGGGCCAGGGTATCCTCGTCATCGAGGTGAAGTCGCCAGCGTACGTCGAGTACAAGGGCGGTGACTGGTACCTCGATCGCCTCCCCTCGCCGAACAAGGACCCGCTCAAGCAGCTCGACGGTGCCCGACGAAGCATCCGTCATCATCTCCGCGAACGCGACTTGCTCACCGGAAGCGAGCCGATCGCCCGCCTCGTCTGGTTCACCTCGATCGGGCGCCACCAGTTCGAGAACAGGACACCAGGCGACCTGCAGTTCTTCGAGTGGGAGCTGGGCTGGAGCGATGACCTCAGCCGGCCCGCCTGGCTGATCGAGAAGACACTCGCGGAGTACGACACCTGGTACTCGTCCGTCGACGAAGTTGCGAACGATCCGGCGGCGCTGACAGCTGAGCGCGTCGAGCTCATCGCTGACGCGCTCGTTTCGGACTTCGTCGCGAAGCAAACACCCGAAGAGCGCGCACACGAACGCCGGGTGACCGAGATGAAGCTGCTGGGATCGCAGGAGGTCGTACTTGAGCTGATCGACACGAACGATCACGTCTATTTCGAAGGCCCGGCCGGAACTGGCAAGTCCTACCTGATCACTCAGGCGGCGCGCCGTCTCAACGGCGAAGGGCGAACGACGCTCGTCGCCTGCTGGAACGTCCTCATGGCGGACGAACTTCAGCGGTTTGTCGGAGGGCTGCCAAACGTCGATGTCACTGACCTGAACTCGCTCATGCTGCGGCTGGTCGGAATGCCAGCGAATCCCCCGGATGCGCCACACGAGTGGTACACCCGGGAGCTGCCCGAGCGGGCACTCGCCGTGCTTCAGGAGAAGCCGCATCTGGGCGGGTACGAGGCGATCTGCATCGATGAGTTCCAGGACGTCGCCGGCAACCTTCTGGTGCTGGAGCTCATCTTTGCACTTGCGGGCACGGGTCGCCCGGCCGGCACAAAGCTCGTCTTCGCGGGCGACTCACGCCCGCAGATCATGCGCCGGGTCGACGAACAGGTGAACCCGTTCGCGATCGCGAAGAGCCTGATCCCCGACCTCGTGCATGTGCGCGTACTACGCAACTGCCGGTCGGTTCCCGGTCTGACCTCGGCTGTTGAGTCGACCCTCAGGCAGCAGCTCGGCTACAGCCGTCACCGCGTCGCAAAGAGCGTCCGGGGCGGGCTGAGCACGGTCGACATCGTCGATGGCAATGAGACCAGGGCACTGGCGTCCGCTCTCGGCGAGTTGCTGCAGCACCACGCAGCCGAAGACATCGTCGTGCTGAGCCCGTTCGCCGAGAAGCGGTCACTCGCCGGTCGGTTGCTTTCGCGCGCCGAGAAGACGCAAGACGAACGCTGGTTGCGCAAGCAGCTGCAGAGCGAGGGACTGCCGGGCAGGATCCGATGGCGGTCCGTCTTCAAGTTCAAGGGACTGGATGCCGACGCCGTCGTCCTTACGGACCTCGGGACCGACGCGACCGAGTTCGTCGCGTCGCAGGGGCTTGAGTGGAACGACCTGCTGTATGTCGCTCTCACGCGCGCGAAGTACCGCTGCGTCATGTTGGGGACCGACGCGAAACCAACTGAGCATTACGGTCGACCTTGAGATGGCAGAGCGACCGAGTGACGAAGAGGCCAGGGGCCGTGAGGAGATCTACATGTCGATACCGAAGTGGCACGAGTTCATGGCGCCGGTCCTGCGCGTTATGAACGATGGGGTCACCCGAGATCGCAGCGAAATCACCGAGGCCTCGGCGAACGAGGTTGGTCTGTCACCAGCCGAGCGCGAAGTCACGCTGACGACCGGGCAGCCAATGTACGCGAACCGCGTTGGCTGGGCGATCTCACACCTCACGAAAGCCGGTGCGCTCTTGCGCCCTGAGCGCGGCCGATATGTCATCGGCGAACAGGGCCGCACGCTCCTGTCGGGCTACCCTGCCGTCACTCGGAAGGACGTCGAGACGGTTACCGGCTACCGCCGAGCCCGCACCATCGCCGGGCCTACAATCGAGACGTCCGATGATGTCGAGTCCCTTGATCCAGCCGAGTTGATCGATCAGGGGATTAAGCAGATTCACGAGGAGGTTGCCGCTGAACTCCTCACGCGCATGCTCGCAAAGTCGCCCACGTTCTTCGAGGCAACCGTCGTCGACCTCCTCGTCGCGATGGGATACGGCGGTGCGGAGGGGCAGGCCCGCGTGACGTCCGCGTCGAACGACGGCGGAATCGATGGAGTTATCGACCAGGACACACTCGGACTCAGCCGCGTCTACGTTCAGGCCAAACGCTACGCGCCCGACAACCCCGTCAATCGCCCCGAAGTGCAGGGATTCGTGGGCGCCCTGAGCGGGAAGGCGGACGGCGGGGTCTTCATCACCACCGGACGTTTCAGCCCCGGCGCGCGACAGTATGCGGAAGCCGTGCCGACACGGATCATCTTGATCGACGGCGAACGTCTCACTTCGCTCATGATCCGGTTCGGCGTCGGAGTGCAGACGAAACAAACGGTTCAGATCGTCGAGATCGACGAGGACTTCTTCGAGTAGTCGGTGCCCTCCCTCATCGCGTGGCTCGACGCGTCGAGCGAAGAACAGCGCCGCATGCGCGACATCATCCGTCTCTTCGCCGAGCGCGAGAGTCGCGACGAGCTCGGCCTCGGCCAGATCCGAGACGCGATCGCCGACTCGCTTTTCCCTGGCACGTCAACGCTGCTCACGCGTGCGCGGTATCTGCTGTTCGTGCCATGGGCCTATCAGAAGGCTTCACGGCGTCCGAATCCCGCGTCCGACGCCGACCGATATGAACGCGACATCATCCACGCGGTGAAGGACTCGGGCGACTACGCGGGACTGCTGGGCATGCAGGCCGGCGAGGCGTTGAAGAACCTCCCCTCCGCGATCTACTGGACGATGCTGCGTCACTACGGCATCCTCACCGACGCCTCTCTGTCGCGCGACGATGCCCTCCGACTCGACGGCATGAGCACCTCCGGCGACGATTTCGGCGACATGTCCGGCACCCGGTTTCACGCCTGGTCGACGACGCTGCCCTCGGCTCCCGAGGGCTTTCCGAAGTCGATCCCCGACGGGTTCTCCCTCCAGCCGGACGAAGCCGCGTGGTTGCGTGACCGCATCCTCGACGAGGCAGCCGGATCGCTGTTCGCTCACCTCGCCGTGGAACGCCCCACCGCCGAGAGCTCCGCGCCCTGGGCCGACTCCGCCGCACTCTCCGTCGACGGCGAGGCCCACGAGCTGCTCGCCGATGCGCGCGCATTCTCGGCCCTGATGCACGGCGCGCAGCTGCTCTACAACCTGCTGCTTGCTGAGGAGTATCAGGATGCTGGCTACGACCGCCTCAGCGATCCCAGCGAGGCGTTCCGTGATCGCCTCACCCAATGGTCCGACGATCTCCCCTCGATGGTCGATCTCACGACCTGGAACCTCGACGCACTGCTGGCCCGAGTCGGGCTGACGCGAGGGTCACCGATCAACCTCAACTCCCGTCGCTTTGTCCGGGGCTGGCGCGATCTCCTCGCCGAACAGGGAACCGACGCGCTCGTCGACAGCGCATCGGCACGCGCCTTCATGACCCGACGTGAGCGGCAGCACAAGGGTGCCCAGGCGCGTCTCGGCAACCGCGCCCGCCTCGCCAGCTGGGGCGGTAGCTCCGGCGCTGGCGCACTGGTGTACCGATGGCCACAGGTCCGCGGCATCCTTCTTGACATCCATGACGGTCTCGAACGGACACCGGAGATGACGGATGCTTGAGCCACAGTCTCGCGCGGCGCTCACCGAGCAGCTCAAACCGCCGACGGGGTTCGAGCTCTCGCATGCCGTCGGCACCACATTCACGCTCGACCTCGCCACCGCGCTGGCTGTACCGCTGTCGTTCGCCTCGCATCGACTGTCGGTGCAGAACGACACTCTCGGCGTCCTCGACGCGATTCGCCGGGCCGCCGATCGCGTCGACGTGTTCGCGCAGGCCGGCGAGATCTCGATGGGCGCGCGCTCTGACCTTGTCGCGTTCCTCGAGCCGATGGTGCACCCGGTCGCGCTCCGTCGTGGCCTGTTCCACCCGAAGGTGTGGTTTCTGGAGTATCGCGCGGGGGAGCGCACCGCCTACCGCCTCCTCTGTGCGAGCCGGAATCTCACGGCCGATCGCAGCTGGGACGTCATCGTCCGTCTAGACGGCGAACCCGCGGCGCCCGGACAGAAACGCGAAGCTGCGGCTGTAAACCGTTCGCTCGTCGAGCTGCTGCGCCGGCTCCCTTCGCTGGCGGTTCATTCTCTCCATCCAGAACGGCGGGCGCGCATCGACGAGCTGGCTGAGCGCTGGCGCACCGTCGTCTGGGAGCAGCCCGATCCGATGCGCAGCAGCGCGTTCCACGTCTTCGGCGTGCCCGGCGCCAGTGCACCTGACCTCCACGGCAAGCGCGCGCTGATCGTGTCGCCCTTCCTGTCAGATGACGGACTGCGTATGCTTCGGTCCGGCGTTCGCACGCAGACGCACGTTCTCTCACGCGCCGAGAGCCTCGACCGACTGCTGCCTGACTCCCTCGATGCCAAGCTCTCGACGTACGTATTGGACGAAGCCGCGACCTACTCCACGGACGACGCTGACGACCACGGTGCGTTCGTCCCTCCCGGCGACCGACTTGCGGGCCTGCATGCGAAAGCAGTCGTCGTCGATCGTCTGGACGGCGCTCACGTGTTCCTTGGGTCTGCGAACGCAACAGATGCAGGCTGGCAGAGCAACGTCGAGGTGATGGTCGAGTTCGTCGGACCTATCCCGAAGGTCGGGGTAGAGGCGACGCTGGATGCGCTCGGTGATCTGAAGGAGGAGTACGTCACCACGGGTGGCATTGAGCCAGACGCCAAAGAGGAGGCAGGGCGCAAGCTCGAAGCCTTCGTGCGCACGCTTGCGGGCGCGCGATTCTCGGCCCGCGTGCTACCCGCGGATCCGTATGCGCTGCAGGTATGGGCGGAAGAATCCGTCACGTCCGCATTGGCCAGTCGCGGGGGCGAAATCTCCGTGCAATGGCACCTGCTCACTCGTCCGGACCTGGGCAGCAGCATCGTGAGCGTGGCCGAGTCAGAGGGAGTCGTGCTTCCGGGGATTCCGCTCGCCGACATCACCCCATTCGTCGTGTTGGTCGCTCGCGATGCCGCCGGTAACGAGCGTCGCACCATCGTTCTCGCACGGCTGCTCGACGACGTCGCGAGCCGGCACGATGCGATCATCGCGCGCCAGCTCACCGACCGCTCGGCGTTCGTGCGCCTCCTGACGCTGCTCTTGGAGCTGTCCGGCGCTTGGACCCTGACGACATCCAGCTCCGGCGCGGCCGGCTTCTTCGGAACCGCGGATGCCTCCGGCACTGGCACCGGTCTGTTCGAGGCACTCGTACGCGCCGTCGGCGAAGGCCACCACGGACTCGCCGATGCTCGGCGCATCATCGACTACCTGCGCGAGCACGACGAAGACACCGTACTGCCCGACGGCTTCGATGAGCTGTGGAGTCAGGTCTGGTCGGCGCACCTCGAACTGATCGGAGGTCACGCGTGAGCACTGTCGATGTCGACGCGGTCATGGCGGGGCTCAAGGGCTTTCAGCGAGATGCCGTCGACCACGTCATCGAGCGGTTCTACGGTGCCGCGTCGGGTGAGGCTTCCGGTCGCTTTCTCGTCGCTGACGAAACGGGACTCGGCAAGAGCATCGTCGCGCGCGGTGTGATCGCGAAGGCGATCGAGCACCTGCAGGATGTTGATCACGTCGACCGCATCGACATCGTCTATGTCTGCAGCAACGTCGACCTTGCTACGCAGAACCTGCGCCGCCTGAACGTCACGGGCGACAAACACATCGGCATGGCGACCCGGCTCACGCTGCTCGCCAAGGAAAGTCGGCGCCTGTCGGAGAAGACATCGGACGCCGGCAAGAAGGTCAACCTCGTCTCGTTCACACCGGGCACGTCCTTCAGCGAGGGCGGGTGGCGGCAGGGGTCGGCGCCCGAGCGAGCGATGCTGACCGTGATTCTCGACAGGATCGCGAACCGTACCGACTCGGACCGACGGGTCACGCGTCTGCTGATGCACGGCACTGTGAAGACAGCCAAGCGGTTCGACCAGTGGTATGTCCAGCCATTGCTGCGTGAACTCGCCGGTGAGCCCGACCCGCGGATCGTGACCGCGTTCACTCGCATGATCGAAGCTGATGGCTCCCTTGACCGCTTTATCGCGCTCCGTGATGAGGTTCGTCGCAAGCAGTCTGTCCCGGCTGAGCTCTGGCATCGGAACCACGACCTCATCGCCGAGTTCCGCCAGGCACTCGCCAAGGCGGGTGTCGACACCCTGGAGCCGGACCTCATCATCCTCGACGAGTTCCAGCGTTTTCGGCACCTTCTCAATCCGGAGTCTGGCGACGCCGCCGAACTGGCCCACGCGCTCTTCGAACATCCTGATGCGAAGGTTTTGTTGCTCTCAGCAACGCCGTACAAGCCTTTCTCCAACAGCGACGACGCCGACGACGACCACTATCAGGACTTCCTCGCGACGGTGCGCTTCCTCGCGGGCGGGGCGCCCGGGGCCGAACGAGAGGTTGCCGCAGCGCTCGCGGCATACCGCAAGTCACTCCTGGTCGGCGGTGACGCGGCTGCCGCAGCTCGCCGTGTCAGCGAGGCACTGACGCCGCTGATGACCAGGTCAGAGCGACCGCCCATCGGTGAGCGCGAAGATCTCGTCGCTGTGCGGCACCTGGCGACCGGATCCCCAACCGCAGCCGACCTTCGTGAGTGGGCTTCACTGCGTGCGCTCGGGCGCACCGTCGATTCGCCGATCGACCTCGAGTATTGGAAGTCGATTCCCTACTTCGCCAGCTTCATGGATGGGTACAAGTCTGCGGACCGGGTGAAGGCAGCATTGGACGGTCCGGATGCTGCCGCCGTGGCGTCCGTGCTTGCCTCCACGAGATCGCTCGAGGCGGGCGCGGTCGCCTCGTTCGATCCGGTCGACCTCGGCAACGGACATCTGCGTGCACTCGCAGACGAGACGCTGGAGCGCGGGTGGTGGCGGCTGCTCTGGGTCCCGCCGACGATGCCGTACGTCCAACCGGGGCCGATCTATGCGCCGTTGTCGGACGGATCGGTAACGAAGCACGTGGTGTTCTCGGCCTGGACCGGAGTACCCACCGCGATCGCATCATTGCTCAGCTACGAGGCCGACCGTCTTACGGCAGACGATCGAGCGCTCCTCCGCGAGAACACACCCGATGCCCGAAAGGCGGTCGGCGCACGCCTGCAGTACCGACTCGCAGAAGGCCGCCCAGCCGCCATGTCGACACTCGCACTGTTCTGGCCCCACCCGGGTCTGGCCGAGCTCGGGGACCCCTTGCATGTCGCACGAACCGCGGGCGTGGCCGTGTCGGCAGATACTCTGCTCGCGACCGTCGACGCGAAGCTCACCACGGGTTCGGAGACGGACCAGGTTGCGGACGCCGTGTTCGCATATCCCGGGATGCTGCCAGCCCAACTCGAAGCGGCGACAGCGGAACAGCTCGTCGAGTCTCGCGCCGAGGGGGGTCGAATCGGCGGCCTCCTGGAGCACGTTCGGCTGGCAGTGGAACCGTCGTCGAACGGTGTCTTCTCGCACCCGGATCTCGCACGCGTGGCCGTCCACTCGCCTGGGAACATTGCATGGCGGGCCCTGCGCACCATCGCCGGACCCAACGTCACTCCGGCCGGACTCTGGGCTGCCGCCTTCGAACTCGTGCGAGGCATCCGTACCCTCTTCAACCGCACCGAATCGATCGCGCTGCTCGTCACGCTGTACGGCGATGAGCAGCCGTTCTGGCGGAGCGTGCTCGACTACTGCGCCGACGGCAACCTGCAGGCCGTCATGGACGAGTACATGTACCAACTGCTCAGCGAGACCGGTGGCGGCGACCTTGACGATGCCGGGCTCGCAGCTCTCGCTCGCCGCACAGTCGAGTCGATGGAGCTTCGTCCCGCTCGCTACGTCGCTCGCGACAACACGACCGCACGTGACGAGATCCCGATGATGGCGCGCTTTGCGCTGCGGTACGGCGGTAAGTACGCCACCGAGTCGGATGACACCTCGGGCGTGCGTCAGGCTGAGGTTAGGGCCGCGTTCAACAGTCCATTCGCACCCTTCGTGCTTGCGTCAACCAGCGTCGGACAGGAGGGTATCGACTTTCACTGGTGGAGCCACTCGGTTGTGCACTGGAACCTCCCCTCAAATCCGGTCGACTTCGAGCAGCGCGAAGGCCGCGTCAACCGCTTCGCGGGTCACGCCGTCCGCAAGAACGTCGCCGCGTCGCACTGGCCCGATGTGCTGGCATCCGACGACGTACGCGCGTGGCGGGCCGCCTTCGACGCGGCGTCGGACGTCGAGAATGAGCTCGGCGAGTTTTCCCCTTGGTGGCTCTACCCGGGTTCGGCACGCATTCACCGTGTGATCGCGCAGTACCCGCTGAGCCGCGACATCGCGAAGTACGAGCGACTGCGCAGCGCACTGACGCTCTACCGGTTGACGCTCGGCCAGCCTCGTCAGGAGGACATGGTCGACATGCTCGCAAAGCGAGGCGTCGATGGTGACTCAGTGCCGACGATCGACCTCCGCCCTCCCCGTCGACATTCGTAGTTCGCGTGGGCTGACGCCAGTGCCCCGACTTGTCACGCTGTGGTTGCCAACAGCGCGCCGCAAGCACTCACTCAACGCGGAGCGAGCACGTCCTCGCCAAACACCGTCACGAATTGCTCGACGAGCGTGGATGCCGTCGCCTTGTCGAATTGCATCGACTGGCTGCTCTTCGGGTGAGACTGTCGCTGAGCTGACCCGAAGGTGCTGATGTGGACGAGCTTCTCGTCATCCGCGCCGCGAAGCTCCTGCACAATACACTCGACCTCCGACTGATGCGGACGCACATCCTGATGCCCCGCCGTGACCGACACAATTCGCGCCATGATGCCCCTCGCTCTAGACCGTTGGGCTTCAACATAGCGACGAACCCCTCATCCCGCTTTGCGGCAAAGACGCTGTGGATCCGACCAGACGGGGCTCGACCAGGTCGGCCTTCCTCCGACATCAAGCCGCGACAGCGCTCGGGCGCGGCGCAGTGCTCGTCGTAGAACGGCTGCTAAGTGTGATGTGCAGGGACGTTGTTTGTGAATCGCGGTTGAGCTGCTGATGGGCGAAGGCCTCCGGTTGTGAAGTGGAGCTGTCTAGAAACCGCTTCACGAACCAGGAGGCCTTCGTGTCCCACGCTAATGCTGCTCTGACTCCGCGTGCTCGTTTGAGGCTGGCGCGGCTCATCGTCGACGACGGCTGGTCGGCGTTGGTCGCGGCGAAGATGTTCATGGTCTCGCCGGTCACCGCCCGCAAATGGGCGGACAGATACCGCGTCGAGGGTCGTGCGGGGATGGCCGACCGGTCCAGTCGGCCGCGGTCGATGCCGACTAAGACGGCCCCGGCGGTGGTCAAGCGAATCGTCGACATCCGTTGGCGGCGTCGCCTGGGACCGGTGCAGATCGCCGGCGAGCTCGGGATGCCGGCCTCCACCGTTCACGCCGTGCTGACCCGGTGCCGGATCAACCGACTGTCCCGGATTGATCGGGTCACCGGTGAGCCGATCCGCCGCTACGAGCACGACCATCCAGGGTCGCTGATCCACGTCGACGTGACCAAGTTCGGCAAGATCCCTGATGGTGGCGGCTGGCGGTTCGTCGGCGTGAAGCAGGGCAACAGGAACAAGTCCGCGACATCACATCGCACGGGCAAGTGGAGCGCGGACCGGCACGCACGCACCGGCACCGCGTTCCTGCACACCGTCCTCGACGACCACTCCCGAGTCGCCTACGTCGAGATCCGCGAGAACGAGAAGGCCGACACCGCGATCGCCGTCCTCCGGAACGCGGTCGCCTGGTTCGCCGAACGCGGCGTCACCGTGGAGCGGGTGCTCTCCGACAACGGCTCGGCCTATCGTTCCTACGCGTGGCGTGACGCGTGCGTCGAGCTCGACATCCGACCCAAACGCATCCGGCCCTATCGCCCGCAGACGAACGGGAAGATCGAGCGATTCCACCGCACCCTCGCCGACGGATGGGCCTACGCCCGCCTCTACGAATCAGACACCGAACGGCGCAACGCACTGCCCGACTGGCTGCACTTCTACAATCACCACAGGCAACACTCCGCCATCGGAGCCGCACCCATCAGCAGACTCAACAACCTGCCTGGACATCACAGCTAAGCGACGCGCGCCAGCGCGGAGTCTGCAAGGAGTGAGCGGCGAGAACGGAGGCGTGACCGATCGCTACACTCTCGGCGTCGGAGGGGAGGCCTCTCTCCAACCCAACGCCAATTGGCGACGTCTTCCGACATCTGTCCGCATCGCTCATCGGACGCATTGACGGCATCCGAGCAGTGTCCGACACTGGCCCGATACTGACTGTCGAGCCGGCATGAGCGGAGGTCGAGATGGGCACCATCACCCCGTACGAAACGGCGAAGGGTCGCCGCTACCGCGTGCGCTACCGCAAGCCTGATCGCACCGAGGCGCAGAAGCGCGGCTTCACGACGATGCGCGAGGCGAAGCTGTACCTCTCGATGGTCACGGTGTCGAAGTCGAAGGGCGAGTACATCGATCCCGTGGCGTCGCGGGTGCCGGTGCGGATGTTCGCCGACAGCTGGCTGCGGTCGAAGCAGCCGCCGATGTCGAAGCCTTCGTACTACATGACGCTTGAGCGGGCGTGGAAGAACCACGTCGCTCCCGTGTGGGCAGACAGGGAGATCTGGTCGATCCGGCGGTCTGAAGTTCAGGACTGGGTGTCAGAGCTCGCGACGGAGAAGTCGCGCACGGTCGTTCTTCGCGCGCTGGGAGTCCTCGCAGGCGTCCTCGATGTCGCCATCGATGATCGTCGCCTTGCGAACAATCCGGCGCGACACATCCGCAATCTCCCTCGGAGCGGACCAGGCAAGCGCCGCGTCTATCTCTCGCACGACCAGGTGGCGACGTTGGCGGCATGCTCGGCGCATCCGACGATGGTCCTGACCTTGGCCTACACCGGTCTGCGGTGGGGAGAGGCGACCGGGCTGCGCGTGCGGAGTGTGAATCGACTGCGTCGACGCTTCGTGATCGAGGAGAACGCGGTGATGATCGCCTACGAGATCCACGTCGGCACGCCCAAGACGCACGAGAAGCGCTCGGTGCCCTACCCCGAGCGGCTCGCTCCGATGATCGAGCAGGCCTGTGCCGGCAAGGGGCCGGAAGGACTGCTCTTCGGCGACGGCGTCAACCACATGCGCAACTCAGGCGCACAGGGGTGGTTCGCGAACGCGGTCCGCCGCGCGCAGGCTGTGGACCCATCGATCCCGCGGCTGACGCCTCACGACCTCCGCCACACCGCCGCATCGCTCGCGATCAGCTCGGGCGCAAACGTGAAGGCTGTGCAGCGGATGCTCGGCCACGCGTCGGCCGCGATGACGCTGGACACCTACGCCGACCTCTTCGACGACGATCTGGATGCCGTCGCATCGCGCCTCAACGATGCGATGCCGCTCGTGGCGCTGCCGTCCGGCCCGCAGACGCGCTACGCCCGACCGACGTGACGCCGGGGAGCAGACTGCTCAACTTTTCGACGAGGCTCAGGACGCCAGAAATGCTCGATTTCGTCGTTCTGAGGCGTCGAACGACGCACCGTGAAGGGGGTCGAACCTGCCTCATCCTCGGCTCACAGCTTTCTCAAACGCGGCCAAAAAGCGGCCAAAAACGCATTCTGAGTGGTCTGACCACAGAAGAAATACCTGGTCAAAGGCAAAAAAAGACTGTGCCCCTGGAGGGACTCGAACCCCCAACCGTTTCCTTAGGACGGAACTGCTCTTCCATTGAGCTACAGAGGCTGGCCACGCCATTCTACGGGTTGCATGCACGGAACCCCGGCGCCGTCGCGGCGCCGGGGTTCCGGTGAGGGGGCAGACCCTGCCTGATGCAGCCCGGGTCAGACTTGGCTGCCGAGGGCGAAGCGCACGGAGCCGTCCTGGGCGAGCTCTGCATCCAGAACGCGATCCTTAAGCGACGCGGCCGCGACCTCATCGAGGAAGACGCGCGCTCCGTCGCTGACGACGACGGTGTCGCGCGGTTCAGGATCGGGTGCGACGCTCAGCTCGAAGCCGCTGGGCGCTCCCGTGTCGCGGATCCGCACACCTCCGTCCTCGGCCTGCGGGACGCGGGCGACGATCTGCTTGACGGCCTCGGCGGCGGTCTGGGTCAGCGTGAGAGTCATGCTGGTTCCTTCCGTTTGCGGTTCCGGACCGGCCACGATTCCGAGATTCGCGCCGGCCCGCAAGGCTGCACGGCCATTCGGAGGCGATTCCCATGTTCCAGTCGGCCGATGTCGCGCCGGTCTGACAGGGTGGAGGCGTCTTCCCTGTCGGATCCCGCACCGCAGACTGCCGCACCAGATCACGAGGAACGCATGACCCGCATTGGCATCGTCGCCGAAGCGCCCGGAGAGACCCGGGTGGCCGCAACGCCCACCACCGTCCCGAAGCTCATCGCGCTCGGCTACGACGTCGCCGTCCAAGCCGGCGCGGGCGCCGAGTCCTCTTTTCCGGATGCCGCCTACGCGGCGTCCGGAGCGACCGTGGTCGACTCGGCCACCGCGTGGGCGTCGCCGGTGGTGCTCAAGGTCAACGCGCCCACGCCGGCCGAGATCGAGCAGCTCGCGGACGGCGCGATCCTCGTCGCGACGCTGAGCCCGGCGCTGCGCCCCGACCTCGTCGAGTCGCTCGCCACGCGCGGAATCACGGCGATCGCGCTGGACGCGGTGCCGAGGATCTCACGGGCGCAGTCCATGGACGTGCTGAGTTCGATGGCGAACATCGCGGGGTACCGTGCCGTCGTCGAGGCGGCGCACGAGTTCGGACGCTTCTTCACCGGGCAGGTGACGGCGGCGGGCAAGGTACCGCCCGCGAAGGTGCTCGTCGCGGGCGCCGGGGTCGCCGGACTCGCGGCGATCGGCGCGGCGTCGAGCCTCGGCGCGATCGTCCGCGCGACCGACCCGCGGCCGGAGGTGGCCGATCAGGTCGCGTCGATCGGCGGCGAGTATCTCGAGGTCGTCGTGCCCGACGAGGCGAAGGAGGTCTCGGCGGACGGATATGCCAAGGCCACGAGCGCGGCTTACGACCAGCGCGCGGCCGAGATCTACTCCGAGCAGGCCGCCGACGTCGACATCATCATCACCACCGCGCTCATCCCGGGCCGCCCGGCACCTCGCCTCATCACGGCGGCCGACGTCGCGAGCATGAAGCCGGGCAGCGTCATCGTCGACATGGCGGCGGGCCAGGGCGGCAACGTCGAGGGATCCGTCGCGGGGGAGAGGGTGGTGACCGAGAACGGCGTCGTGATCCTCGGCTACACCGACCTTCCCGGACGGCTCCCGCAGCAGGCGTCGCAGCTGTTCGCGACCAATCTCGTGAACCTGCTCAAACTGCTGACCCCCGGCAAGGACGGTGAGCTCGCCCTGGACTTCGACGATGTCGTGCAGCGCACCGTCACGGTCGTTCGTGACGGCGCCGTCACGTGGCCGCCGCCACCCGTGCAGGTCTCGGCCGCTCCGGCGGCGACGGCCAAGGCGGTCCAGCCGACGCCCACCAAGAAGGCCATGTCGTCGGCGAGACGGACGGCGCTCGTCGCGGCGGGCATCTGCGCGCTCTTCCTCATCTGCGCCTTCGCGCCGCCCCCACTGCCGCAGCACTTCCTCGTGCTGACGCTCGCGATCGTCGTCGGCTTCTACGTGATCGGCAAGGTCGCCCACGCTTTGCACACGCCGCTCATGAGCGTCACGAACGCGATCTCGGGCATCATCGTGGTCGGAGCGATGGTCCAGATCACGGCACCGGATCTCACGGTGCAGATCCTGGCGGCGATCGCGGTGCTCGTGGCGAGCATCAACATCTTCGGCGGATTCGCCGTCACCCGGCGCATGCTCGCGATGTTCCAGAAGGGGGAGACCCGATGATCGCCGTCGCCGGTGCCGTCGCGGGGGCCGCGTACATCGTCGCGGCGCTGCTGTTCATCCTGAGCCTCGCGGGGCTCAGCAAGCACGAGACCAGCCGGCGCGGCGTCACGTACGGCATCCTCGGCATGACGATCGCGCTGGTCGCCACCGTGTGGCTGACGGCGGCCTCCGCGTGGGGCGAGCCGTCGGCGGTCACCGGGCTCGTGCTGCTCGTCGCCGCCGTGCTGATCGGCGGTGCGATCGGGCTGTGGCGCGCACGGCGCGTGGAGATGACGGGGATGCCCGAGCTCATCGCCCTGCTGCACTCTTTCGTCGGGCTGGCCGCCGTGCTCGTCGGCTGGAACGGCGCGCTGTACGAGACCGGGCTCGAGGGGGCGCTGGCCGACATCCACCACGCCGAGGTGTTCATCGGCGTCTTCATCGGCGGTGTCACCTTCACCGGCTCGATCGTGGCGTTCCTCAAGCTCTCGGCGCGGATCTCGTCCAAGCCGCTCATGCTGCCCGGCAAGAACGTCCTGAACGTCGGAGCGCTCGCCGCCTTCCTCGCCCTGACGGTCTGGTACGTCATCACGCCCGAGCTGTGGCTGCTCGTGCTGGTGACGGCGCTGGCGCTCGCGCTGGGATGGCACCTCGTCGCCTCGATCGGGGGCGGCGACATGCCCGTCGTGGTGTCGATGCTGAACAGCTACTCCGGCTGGGCGGCCGCGGCGGCGGGCTTCCTGCTCAACAACGACCTGTTGATCGTCACCGGCGCGCTGGTCGGCTCGTCGGGTGCCTACCTCAGCTACATCATGTGCAAGGCCATGAACCGGTCGTTCCTGTCGGTCATCGCGGGCGGGTTCGGCATCGAGGCGCCCAAGACCGGCGACGACCTGCAGGGTGAGCACAGAGAGATCGACGCTGAAGCAGCGGCCGACATGCTCGCGGGAGCGACGAGCGTCGTGATCACGCCCGGCTACGGCATGGCCGTCGCGCAGGCCCAGCACGGCGTCGCCGACCTCGTGCAGAAGCTGCGCGAACGCGGCGTCGACGTGCGGTTCGGCATCCATCCCGTAGCGGGTCGCCTGCCCGGCCACATGAACGTGCTGCTGGCCGAGGCGAAGGTGCCCTACGACATCGTTCTCGAGATGGACGAGATCAACGACGACCTGTCACACGTTGACGTCGTGCTCGTCATCGGCGCGAATGACACCGTGAATCCGGCTGCCGCCGAGGACCCGACCAGCCCCATCGCGGGAATGCCGGTGCTTCGCGTGTGGGAGGCCCGGAATGTCATCGTCTTCAAGCGCTCGATGGCATCCGGATATGCCGGCGTGCAGAATCCGCTCTTCTATCGCGAGAACGCCCAGATGCTGTTCGGAGACGCGAAAGAGAAAGTCGACGAGATTCTCATGCACCTCGCCACCGACGTGAAAGCAACGACGAATCGCTCGTGAATAGCCTCGGGACGGCTTTCGTCAGTGCGCGGCTTCGTAGGCGTCGAGAACGGATGCCGGAACCCGGCCACGATCCGAGACCTGATAGCCGTTCTTCTTCGCCCAATCGCGGATCTCGCCGTAATCCTGCTGACCGGAGCGGCGCCGGCGCCGGCCGGCGGCCGATCCCGCGGACGAACCCCGCGAACCGGACACGGTGCGCGCGGCTTTGGTGTAGCGCTCGAGAGCACCGCGCAATGCCGCGGCATTCTCGTCGGTGAGGTCGATCTCATAGGCGGTGCCGTCCAGCGAGAACAGGACGGTCTCGCCTTCTCCGACGTCTAGAAGAGTTCCGTCGATATCGTCGACGAGTTGATGCACGATTCTGCGAGCCATGAAAGGCACAATAGCGTGCAATTGTCGCGCGGTGGCGTCGAATGTAAAAAGGCGAAAAGCGCGAGCGGGAATTCCGCGCCGATATCGGTCTCGTCGAAACGCCGCGTCAGGGCAGCAGGCCGGCCCGACGCGCGGTGGCCACCGCCGCGTGGCGGGTCGAGGCATCCAGTTTCGACATCGCCGACTGGAGATAGGACTTGACCGTCCCCTCCTTCAGCTCCAGCGTCGCCGCGATCTCGGCGTTGGTCGCGCCGAGGGCCGCGCACGAGAGCACATCGACCTCGCGCGGCGACAGCCGGACGTCCACATGCTCGGCGGGGCGCTGACCGTCCTGCGACAGCGCGGCAAGGCGCCGTTCGACCCGAGCGAGTCGCTCGCGGACTGCCGGGTCATCGACGACGGCGGCGATGCTGCGCAGCTCGGCATACGTGCGGCGCAGCTCCTCGCGAGCGGCGGGCGCGATCGTCGCACCCTCGGGCGGCCTTTGCGCGAGGGCCAGCCGCCGCTGGACCTCTTCGCGGATGCGCAGCTCGCTCGACAGGGCGTCGGCCACCGCGAACGCGGGCCGTGCGACGACGTCGCCTACCGGCGCCTCGGCCCACGATCCGCAGTAGATGACCCCTCGTGCGCGCCCGCCGACGAGCACGGGGACGGCGAACAGCGTCGCGATGCCTTCGCCGAGCACGGCGCGATCGTAATCGTGCGTGATGCTGCGCGATGAGCGGTAGTCCAAAGCGAGGCGGGGCCGCTTCTCGACCAGGGCGCGGCCGCCGAGTCCCCGGGACTCCTGCACCACGAGCCCCTCGAGGCTGTGGGTGCGGGCACCCACGATCGAGGTGACGTGGATGGCTCCGTCGCGTGCGAGGCCGCCGAAGGCGACAGGGAACCGCGTGCGCCGAACCAGGTCGGTGACTGCGCGGTGAAGTGCCAGCGCATCGTCCGTCGCTTCGAGATCTGGCGCTCCCACGACTACCTACTTCCGGGGGTGACGGCATCCTCGCCGGTTTTCGTAGCGTCGACCCTACCACTCGGGATATCGGCCGTTCGGGCAGTCATGTGCCGGTGCCCGGGCGTTCCCCCACAGGGCGCACCGGTGCGTCCGACCATGAGGCAAGGAGGCCACATGTCCGATCCGAGAACCGACACCGCCCCGCCCGGCGGCATCGACTACCTCGCGGTGGAGGAGTCCCCGCGATTCGTCGAACTGAAGAAGCGGCAGCGCGGATTCGTGTTCCCGCTCGCCATCGCATTCCTCGTCTGGTACTTCGCGTACGTCCTGCTGTCGTCCTTCGCGCGTGAGTTCATGTCGCAGCGCGTGTGGGGCGACGTCACCGTCGGGCTGCTGTTCGGGCTCGGCCAGTTCGTCACGACCTTCGCCATCACGATGGCCTACGTCTGGTACGCGAACCGCAAGCTCGACCCCATCGCCGAAGAGATCCGCTCCGACCTCGAGACGCAGGAAGGGTTGTCATGAACGACGTTCTCGCAGCCATCCACACCGCCATCGAGAGCAGCGTGACCACGGTGGAGAACAACCCGCTGCTGAACATGTCGATCTTCGGCGCGTTCGTCGCCATCACGCTGTTCATCGTCATCCGCGCCAGCCGCAACAACAAGACCGCTGCCGACTACTACGCGGCTGGGCGGTCCTTCACCGGTCCGCAGAACGGCTTCGCCATCTCGGGCGACTACCTGTCGGCGGCATCGTTCCTGGGCATCTGCGGCGCGATCGCGATCAACGGGTACGACGGATTCCTGTATTCGATCGGCTTCCTGGTGGCGTGGCTGGTCGCGCTGCTCCTCGTGGCCGAGCTCATGCGCAACACCGGCAAGTTCACGATGGCCGACGTCCTGTCGTTCCGCCTCAAGCAGGGACCGGTGCGGATGGCCGCGGCGATCACGACTCTGGCGGTGTGCTTCTTCTATCTGCTCGCGCAGATGGCGGGCGCCGGGGGACTGGTCGCCCTGCTGCTGGGCATCGACGACGCCATCGGCATCTCGCTGGTCGTCGCGGTCGTCGGCGTGCTCATGATCGTCTACGTGCTGGTCGGCGGCATGAAGGGCACGACCTGGGTGCAGATCGTCAAGGCGTTCCTTCTCATCGGCGGCGCGCTGGTCATGACGATCTGGGTGCTCGCCATCAACGGGTTCAACCTCAACACGCTGCTCGAGAGCGCCGTCGCCCAGTCGACCTCCGATCCGCAGGACGCGATCCTCGGACCGGGGCTGCAGTACGGCGCGAACCCGTGGGACTTCATCTCGCTCGCGATCGCGCTGGTGCTGGGCACCGCGGGTCTGCCGCACGTGCTGATGCGCTTCTACACGGTGCCGACGGCGAAGGAGGCCCGCCGGTCGGTGGTGTGGGCGATCTGGCTCATCGGCCTGTTCTACCTGCTCACCCTCGTGCTCGGGTACGGCGCGGGCGCGCTGGTCGGCCCCGAGACCATCAAGGCGGCACCGGGCGGCGTCAACTCGGCGGCGCCGCTGCTGGCTCTCGCGCTGGGCGGTCCGCTGCTGCTCGGCTTCATCTCGGCGGTGGCGTTCGCCACGATCCTCGCGGTGGTCGCGGGTCTCACGATCACCGCTGCGGCATCGTTCGCCCACGACATCTATGCCAACGTGGTGAAGAAGGGCAACGTGCCGCCCGACGGCGAGGTCAAGGTCGCTCGGCGCACGGTGGTCGTGATCGGCGTGCTCGCGATCCTCGGCGGCATCGCCGTGCAGGGACAGAACGTGGCGTTCCTCGTCGCGCTGGCCTTCGCGGTCGCAGCGTCGGCGAACCTGCCCACGATCCTGTACTCGCTCTTCTGGCGGCGGTTCAACACCCGCGGCGCGGTGTGGAGCATGTACGGGGGACTGGCCGCGGCCATCATCCTCATCGTGCTGTCGCCGGTGTTCTGGGGCGCGGAGACGAGCGTCTTCAAGGTCGGCACGGCCATCTGGCCGCTGAACAATCCGGGTATCGTCTCGATCCCGCTGGGGTTCTTCCTGGGCTGGCTGGGCACCGTCACCTCGCGCAAACCCGAGGACCGGGTCAAGGCCGCCGAGATGGAAGTGCGCTCGCTGACCGGGTTCGGCGCGGAGAAGGCCACGCACCACTGATCGCGATCGATCGGAGGAATGCGGCCCGGGTGGAGCGATCCGCCCGGGCCGCTCGGCGTGACGGACGGCCTACACGTCCGACGCCCGTTCGAGGTCGATGAGGTACTGCTTCATCTCGGGCCGGCCGCCGTACTCGCCGAGCGAGCCGTCTGCGCGCACCACCCGATGCACCGGCACCACGATCGAGAACGGGGTGGTCGCGCACGCAGTGCCGACTGCTCGTGCCGCGCGCGGAGAGCCGGCGGCGATCGCCACCTCGCCGTAGCCGGCCGTCTCGCCGTACGGGATCTCGCGCACGGCTTCCAGCGCCGCACGCGTGAAGCCGCGCACCAGCCGCCAGTCCAGCGGCAGGTCGAACTCGCGGCGCGTGCCGTCGAAGTACTCGTCCAGCTGCGCCGCGGCCGCCGCGGCCACAGGGTCGGGCCCGTCGTCCTGACCGGACTCATCCTCGGGCACGGGCAGCGCGCGCAGGCGCAGCGCGAGACGCTCGAGTTCGGAGTGCAGCGCGCCGTCGAACGGATGGAGGGTGACGATCCCCTCCGCGGTGGTGACGATCAGGATGTCGCCGATCGGCGACGGGTGGACGCGATAGCGGGGCGGTTCCGGCGTGGGCATGTGCCCATCCTGGCCGCTCGATCCGACGCGGCGCCTGATGCGGGACCGGACTGTGGGCAACCCGCGTGAGAGGCCGCCTGGGGAGGAGCCGCCGAGGCCCCGGCGCGCCAATACCGCGAAACTCAGGTCCATTGCAAGTGCCCTGAGCGTGTCGCGCTTAGGGTGGCTCGTGTGTGGCGAGGAGAACGGAGCGCCGTGGTCGGCGCAGAGGACGCCGTACCCGGGTCCGACGTGACCCCGGGCGACCTCGGCCTCGCCGAACCGGACGTCACGGTGGTCCACGTCGCCGAGCCGGAACGGGATCGGCTGCGTCAGCAGTCCGCGGCTCTGGGCGGGCGCTCGACGCTGCTGCACTTCGCGGATGCCGATGCCGCGATCGAGATCACCAAGGCACACCCCGGCAGCCTGCCCCAGTTCATCACCGGACGATCGACGCTGCTGTCGAACCTGTTCCGCGACGAGGTCGCGCTGCGCGGTGCCCGCCTCGCCGCCGAGCGCATCACCGCGAAGAACCTGGAACTGCGCACCACTCGGGGCCTCGATTCGGTGCGGCTCGCGGTCGGCCTCGCCTCATGGCGCATCGGCGGGCTGGCCTGCACGGCACCCGTGCTGCTGCGTCCTCTCGCGATCCGCCGCCACCACGGCGACTTCGAGCTGAAGCTGCACGGCACGTTCTCGGTCAACCCCGAGCTGGTGCGTGCGCTGCGCACCCACTTCGGCATCTCGATCGACGCCGGCGGCCTGTCGGCGCTCGCGTACGAGGGCGGCGTGTTCAAGCCGCAGCCGGTCATCGACCACCTGCGGGCGCTGACGTCGTCGATCGAGTCGTATGCCGTCAGCCCTCGTCTGCTCGTCTCGAGCTTCGCCGACGTCGGCGGGCCCATGGCAGCCGACGCCGCCGATCTGAACCACCCTGTGCTCAACGCGCTGGCCGGGCACCCCGCCGACCGCGAAGCCCTCACGGCGCGCCGCGAACGGCCCGCGTGGACGAGCCCCGACGACCGGCCGCCTGCCGCGGACATGCTGCTGCTCGACGCCGACTCCGAGCAGGAGCAGGTGCTGGCACGGATCGCCGCCGGCCAGTCCCTTGTCGTGCACACGCTGCCGGGCACCGGCGGCACCCAGACAGTGATCAACGCCGTCGGCGCCCTCGTGCGCGACGGCAAGCGGGTGCTCGTCGTGAGCGCCCGCCGGTCCACCCTCGACGGCGTGCGGCACCGCCTCGCCGGCGTCGGGCTGGCAGGACTGGCCGTCTCGCCGGACCGGCTGCAGCGCGACCTCATCCGCGCGATCGGGCGCAATGAGAAGGCGCAGCCGCCGAAGGTCGCCGACATCGACGACGCGCTCGTGCGCCTACGAGGGGTGCTCCGCGATTACCGCACGGCCGTGACGGCGCGGCATCCGTCACTCGGCGTCTCGGTGCTCGAGATCCTGCGCGCGCTCGCCTCACTCGCCGAAGGCGACTCGCCGCCGCAGACTGCGGCGCGGTTCGACGTCGACGCGCTCGAGCGCCTCGCGACCACACGCCGGGAGGCGGCGACCAAGCTCGCCACCGCCGCGCGGCTGGGTGAATTCCGCTTCGGTCCGGACGACTCACCCTGGTACGGCGTCACCTTCGCAACCGTCGACCAGGCCCGCGCGGCGCACGCCCTGGCGGGCAAACTGCATCGCAGCGACGTGCCGAGCCTGCTCGAGCGCGGCTACGAGCTGATCGGGCAGACGCGTATGCGGCCGTTCCGCACGATCGCCGAGCTGGGCACCTACCTGCGGCTGCTGCAGGGCATCCGCGACTCGCTCGACCGCTTCAGCCTGACCGTCTACGAGCGGCCGCTGGGAGAGCTGATCCAGGCGCACGGATCGCGCCGCGATTCGCCGAACATGACCAACCCGAACCGCCGGCGCCTGCGCCGGCTGTCACGGGAGTATGTGCGGCCGGGCGTGCACGTGCCCGACATGCACGAGGCGCTCGTGCGGATCCACCAGCAGCGCACCGAATGGCAGCGCTACGTCGATGCGGGTGTCAGCCCCGAGCTGCCCCTCGGACTGAGCGACGTCCACGTCGCATGGCAGCGCGTGGACGCCGACCTCGCCGAACTCGACGCGGTCCTCGGCCGTGAGGCGCCCGAACAGCTGGCGAGCATGCCCGTGAAGCAGCTCGTGCGCACGCTGGCGGGGCTCGCCGCCGACTCGGACGTGTTCGACAACCTCAAGGAGCGCGCGACGCTGCGCACCGAACTGGCCGCGCTGGGCCTCGAGCCGCTGCTCACCGAGCTGTCGGTGCGGCACGTTCCCGAAGACCGCGTCGCCGCCGAGCTCGAGTTCGCCTGGTGGCAGTCCGCGCTCGAACTCCTGCTGCGAACCGACCGCGCCGTCCTGGGCGCGAACACCGCCGTCGTCGACCGGCTCGAACGAGACTTCCGGCTCGTCGACGAAGCCCATGCCGCGGCATCCGGCCCCCTTCTCGCGGCGCAGCTGGCGACGCAGTGGCGCATCGGCATCGTCGACCATGCCGATGAGGCCGATGCGCTCAAGAAGGCGCTCAAGCGCGGCACGATCTCGGCGGGCGAACTCGCCGCGGTGGCCCCGACGCTCTCTCGCACGCTCGCTCCGGTGTGGCTGGCCTCGCCCTACGACGTTCCCCGAATCCCCGCGTCGATCGGATTCGACGTCGTCGTGGTGGCGGATGCCGCAGCCCTGTGCCTGGCAGAGGCTGCGCCGGCGCTGCGTCGCGGTGTGCAGGTGGTCGCCTTCGGCGACCCGGTGACCCAGAAGCCGACGCCGTTCCGCGTCGCCGCGAGCTTCACGAGCGCTCCCGGACCGGGATCGACCACGACGGTGCCTCACGAGGACGAATCCGAGGTGCCCTTCGACACCACGAGCGTGTTCGAGCGCCTCGCCGAGCTGCTGCCCGTCGAGACGCTCACCCGCAGCTACCGCGCGGGTGGCGAGGACCTGGCCGAGCTCGTCAACGACGCGTTCTACGGCGGTGAGCTGGTGTCGCTGCCGTGGGCCGGTTCGTACCTCGGTCGAGGCAGCCTCGCGGTGGATTACGTCGAGGGAGGCAACGGCACGCCCGACCCGATCACCGGCGCGGTCGAGAGCCCCGATGCCGAAGTGGCCCGCGTCGTGACCCTCGTCGTCGAGCATGCCGTCAACCGCGGCAGTGAGTCGCTCATGGTCGTCACGGCGAGCACCCGGCACGCCGAGCGCATCCGCGCGGCCGTCGAGGCGGCCTTCGCGGGCCGCTCCGACGTCGCCGACTTCGTCTCGCGCGACACGGCCGAGCCGTTCGCCGTGCTGACGCTCGAAGAATCGGTGGCCGAGAGCCGCGACCGCGTCATCTTCTCGCTCGGCTTCGGCCTGACCAAGCACGGTCGCGTGCTGAGCGACTTCGGCGACCTCTCGACGCCGGACGGCGAGCGCCTGCTGACCGTCGGGATGACGCGTGCCCGACGCTCGATGGTGATCGTGTCGTCGATCCGCCCGTCCGCCTTCGACGACGGCCGTCTCGAATACGGCGCCGCGACGCTCATGACGATCCTGGGCGGCATCGCCGCGCGGGCGCGCGAGGCCCGGCTCGAAGACCTCGCCGACCCTCTGACTCTGGCCCTCGCTCGCGAACTGCGCCGCGCGGGTCTGTCGGTGGACGTCCACTATCGCGGACGGCTGCCGCTGGTCGCCCAGTACGACGGCAAGGCCGTCGTCGTCGAGAGCGACCCCGAGACCATCGGCGAGTCGCTGCGCGAATCCCTCCGCCTGCGCCCGCAGGTGCTGCGGCGCCTGGGCTGGCACTACGTGCGCGTGCACTCGTTCGACCTCTATCGCGATCCCGCGGATGTCGCCAAGCGCATCGCGGCGATGCTCGGCGTGCCGCCCGACGCCCCGCGTGTCGACAGCGAGACGCAGCCGATCGATGTCGTCGACTAGGCGTCAGCGGATCGAGCGGGTGCCCGGGTCCCGTCGGGCCAAGCTCACGCCCGCGCCCGGGACCACCCCGGAGCCCACCCCCGCAGACGACGAGATTCCGGATGCCGCAGCTGAGGCATCCGGAACCTCACAGGGTCCGAACGACGAGCGCCTCAAGCGAGACGTCCCGCCGCACTACTGACTCAGGCCCGCTGCTTCTCGAGCAGGTCGCGGATCTGCACGAGCAGCTCCTGCTCGGTGGGCAGCTTCGGCTCCTCGTCGGCGGGAGTGATGCCGGCCTTCGCGGCGGCGCGCTCCTTGAGTCGGTTCATCGGGTAGACGAACACGAAGTACACCACGACCGCGACCGCGAGGAACGCGATGACCGCGTTGATCAGGTCGCCGATCGGGAACGTGACCTCGCCCCATAGACCGTTCACGGTGACGCCGATCTGACCGTTCGCGTCAGGCTGCCAGAAGAGGGCGATGAGAGGGTTGATGAGGCTCGAGACGATCGCATTGACAACGGCCGTGAATGCCGCGCCGATGACGACGGCGACCGCCAGGTCAATGACGTTGCCGCGAAGAATGAACTCCTTGAAGCCCTTGATCACGTGAATACCCCTCGATTGTTCCGGCCGCGAGCCGGTCATGAACCCGTGGATGCGGGCGAGGCCTTCGCCTCGGTCTTCGATGATGTCGGAGCCGGCGTCGAGGCGCCACCCGACGCCTCCGAGCCGCCCGCCGAGGACTTTTCGCCGGCGCTCTTCGCGCCGGCGCGGGAATCCGTGCGGTAGAAGCCGGAGCCGTTGAAGGTCACGCCGATCGAGCCGTACTCCTTGCGCAGCGGTCCGCCGCATTCGGGGCATTCGGTGAGGGTGGGGTCGGCGAAGGACTGCACCGCGTCGAAGCGGTGGCCGCACTGCTTGCAGGCGTAGGCGTAGGTGGGCATGGCTCTCTCGGAGGGTCTCGGGTGCGTTCAGCGCCGGGTCGGCGCGAGGGTGATGGTGCGAGTCGGTGTGACGATTCCGGTCACGGGTTGGTCGTGGACGTCGCTGGGGACCTCGTCGAGCACTTCGGAGTCGTAGACGACCGCGTAGACCGGAGGGCAGTGCTGCATCGAGCCGAGGGTCTTGTCGAAGAATCCTCGCCCCCAGCCCAGGCGCATGCCGGTGGGGTCGACCGCGGCCGCGGGGATCACGAGCAGGTCCACGTCGTTGACCGCGATCGGCCCGAGCAGTTCGCCCACCGGCTCGGGCAGGCCGTACATGCCCTCTGCGATATCGCCGTCGTCGGTGGCGACCGCCCAGTCGAGCAGGCCGTCCGTACGCGTCACAGGAAGGAGGATCCGGATGCCGCGGGCCACAGCATCCGTCACGAAAGCCCGGGTGCCCGGCTCGGCGGTGGTCGAGAGGAAACACGACATCGATCGGACGCCGAGCTCGTCGACGAGGGCGTCGAGCTGGGCCTGGATGCCGTCCGCGGCCGACTCGCGCGCCTGCTCGGAGAGCAGCTGGCGCCGCTCGCGGATCTCTGCGCGCAGCGCCCGCTTGGCATCGGCGATGGCGTCGGGCATGCCCCGATTCTACGTGGCGGTCACAGTGCGACGGCAGGCGAGCGCGGGCGGAACCCTGGCTGAGCCTAGAATCGGTCCATGCCCCACACCTCGATCAAGGCCGTCATCCCGGCCGCAGGCCTCGGCACCCGCTTCCTTCCGGCCACGAAGGCGATGCCGAAAGAGATGCTCCCCGTCGTCGACAAGCCCGCGATCCAGTACGTGGTCGAAGAGGCGGCCCAGGCGGGCATCGACGACATCCTCGTGATCATCGGGCGCAACAAGAACGCCATCTCGAACCACTTCGACTCGGTGCCCGAGCTCGAAGAGAAGCTGAAAGACAAGGGCGACGACGACCGGCTGCGTCGCGTGCTCGAATCCAGCGACCTCGCCGACATCCACTTCGTGCGGCAGGGCGAGCCCAAGGGACTCGGCCACGCGGTGCTGCGTGCGCGCGCCCACGTCGGCGACGCGTCCTTCGCCGTCATGCTGGGTGACGACCTGATCGACGAGCGCGACGAGCTGCTGACGACGATGATCGCCGCGCACGAGCGCACCGGCGCGGCGGTCGTCGCGCTGATGGAGGTCGACCCCGACCACATCCACCTCTACGGAGTGGCTTCGGTCGAAGAGACGGGCGACGACGGCCTCGTCAAGGTCACCGGCCTCGTCGAGAAGCCGAAGAAGGAGGAGGCGCCCTCGAACCTCGCGATCATCGGCCGCTACGTCCTGGCGCCCGACGTCTTCGACGTCCTCGAGCGCACCGAGCCCGGCAAGGGCGGCGAGATCCAGCTGACCGACGCGCTGCAGGAGCTCGCGGCCGACCCGGACGGGCCCGGCGTGTACGGCGTGGTGTTCCGTGGCCGTCGATACGACACCGGCGATAGGGTGGACTACATCAAGGCCATCGTGCAGCTCGCGGCCGATCGCGAAGACCTCGGTCCGGATCTGCGTCCCTGGTTCAAGGAGTTCGCGGCGAAGCTCTGACGCCGCCCGTTCGAGGGGGTCACATGGACCTGACGGCTCCCCGCAGGCACGGCCTGGTGTCGATCCGGCTGATCCGCCAGCGCGATGCGCGCGTGCTGCAGAACGAGCTGCTCAGCAACCGCGACTGGCTGCGGCCCTGGGAGGCCACGAGCCCCGACGGGCCGGTGTCGTTCGACATGCGCGTCGGCGTGCGTCGGCTGCTGCAGCAGTATCGCGACGGCGGCGGCGTGCCGTTCGTCATGGAGTACGACGGCGAAGTAGCCGGGCAGCTCAACGTGTGGGGCATCGCACGCGGCTCGCTGGCCTCGGCGACCATCGGCTACTGGGTGAGCCGCCGGTTCGCTGGCCGCGGGATCACCCCCACCGCGGTGGCTCTCGCGACCGACGTGTGCTTCTCGGAACTGCGGCTTCACCGTATGGAGATCTGCATCCGTCCCGAGAACCGCGCGAGCCTGCGCGTGGTCGAGAAACTCGGCTTCCGCTACGAAGGGCTGCGGCGCCGCTTCATCCACATCGACGGCGACTGGCGCGATCACTACGCCTTCGCGCTGGTGCGGGAGGACGTTCCCGAGGGCGTGCTGCAGCGGTGGGTCTCGGGCCGAGCGCCTCAGGACGCGGCCACGGTGCCGCCGTCTGACCGACTTCACGCGTAATCCACAGCGAGCGGGGCGCGCCGACACGCGAGCGGATGCGGGGGCACGGGCATCCGGTCGCTTACCGTGGTCAGCATGGACGGGCAGGTGCTGGGCGGGGGCGTCATCGTGCTCGTCGCCGTGCTCTTGTGGCTGGTCTATCTGCTGCCGTCGTGGCACAGTCGGCGTCAATACGACGCCGCCGAACGCAACGCCGTCCGCCTGAACCAGGCCCTGCGGGTGCTGGCCGAGACGAGCGAAACCCCCGAAGAGGTGCGCCTCGAGCTCAACGCCCGCACCGCCGCCGCCCAGCAGCGCCTCGCCAAGCGCGCGCTCGCCGAGCGTGAGCAGGCAGCGATCGAGCACGCCAAGGTCGATGTGGAACGAGCCCGCGCAGAGCGCATCGCAGCGGAAGCCGCAGCCCGTGTCGACCTGGAGCGGGCTCGCGCGGAGCGCGCGGCGGCAGAGGCCGCGGCTGCGGCCGCGCTCGCCGAGGCGCGGTCGCTTCCGGAATCGCGCCGCGCGCGGGCGCGCCGGCGGCTGCGTCTGGTCGCGACGCTCGCCGGCATCGCCGGGATGGCGCTCACCGGTTGGGGCGTGTTCGAGGTGCTCACGGGTGGTGCGCAGCTGCTGATGTGGGGTGGCGTCGCGGTGGCCGCGGCATCCGTTCTCGTCCTCCAGCGCATGTCGCGCGTGACCGCCCGCGCGACGGTCCGGATGGCGGATGCCGCGCCCCGGCGTGCGACACCCTTGCAGGACGTCGAACTCGAGCCCGAGCAGCGCGAGTGGGCGCCGCGCGAGCTGCCGCGTCCGCTCACGGCTTCGGCAGGATCGCGCGCGGCCGCCGTGCTCGACGCCGCTGCGGCACGCGCAGCGCTGCGGCAGGCGGCCCTCGAAGAGGCGATGCGGGCACGGGCGGAGGCCGAGCGTCCCCCGTCGATCGACACCGCGCGCACGGCGCGGGTGGCCAAGAATGACACCGACTTCTCGCGCATGGGCTACGTCGATGACGCCGAGATCGAGGCGCACGTGCGGCAGCTTCTCGAGCGTCGCGCCTCGGGTCAGTAGCCCGTCGGTCACGGCCCCGCTCGATTCGGGAGGGGCGGGGGAGCCGTGATAATGTTGCGGAGGTTCACGGGCCTGTAGCGCAGTTGGTAGCGCGCCTCGTTCGCATCGAGGAGGTCAGGGGTTCGATTCCCCTCAGGTCCACCGATCAGACGCCCGACCGGACATGCAAAGCATGTCTGATCGGGCGTCCGGCTTCTGCTCTAGGCGCGGCGCTGGGCGGCTTGACCCCTAGCTTCCTGCGGAGACGCCGCTCGCGATGACCTCCACGACGCATGCAGCGGCGCCTCTGGCCCAGTCGTCGAACACGTGGGGTCGAAGGACGATCTCGCAGTCGCTCGCCGCGCCGAACGCATGCTCGGCGAACGTGGAGCGAAGGTGCGCTTCGTACAGCTCGTACTCGGTGACGTTCTCGCCCGCGATCACGACGAGCTCCGGGCCGATGAGGTTGACCAGCGCCGCGAGCGCGGACCCGATGACGGCACCCGCCTGCTCGAAGGCGTTCCGCGCGATGGGATCGTCCTGGTGCGCGAGCGCGAAGGCGTCGTCGATCGTCAAGGAGTCGTCGTCGTGGCCGCGGCGCACGAGATCGAGGATCGCGGCAGTGGACGCGACCGCCTCCACGCATCCGCGCCGCCCGCACGCGCACACCGCGTCGTCGGACGCGAGGGGCAGATGCCCGATCTCCCCGGCGACGCCGTGAGCGCCCTGGACCACCCGGCCGTGCAGGTAGATGCCGCAGCCGATGCCCGTTCCGATGGTGACGATCGCGAACGATTCGGCGTCCCTGCCCGATCCGAAGAACAGCTCGGTGACGGCGAGGGCGCGTACGTCGTTCTCGAGCACCGTGGGGATGCCGGTGGCTTCCTCGAGCGCTTTCGCCAGGGGCACTTGGCGCCATCCGAGGAGCGGTGAGTCGCGGACGACGCCGCCATCACGATCGACATCGCCCGACACCGCCACGCCGAGTCCGTCGATCGGGGTGCCGGAGGCGGCGCGCAGCGTGTCCACGACCCGCGTCACCGCGGTGATCACGTCTGCGACGGCAGGCGTGGCGTTGAGCTCCTCGGTGCGCGCGAGGGTGTTGGCGCCGAGGTCGGTCAGCACGCCGTACGTGCGGTCGGCGGTGATCTTGACCCCGATGATGTGCGCGCGGTCATGTGCGACGGCGAGTGGGCTGATCGGGCGGCCGATCGACGGCGACGGCCGGTTCTCGTCGCTCTCGACGATGAAGCCCGCGCCGATGAGGGGGGTCACGGCCTTCGTGACCGCCGCCTGCGACAGTCCGGTCGCGCGCGAGATGTCGACGCGTCCGATCGGCCCATGGGTGAGGATGCGGCGGAAGACGGCGACGGAGGCAGGGGAGGTGACCGGGATGCGATTCACGGATTCAGCCTTTCAGTCCGCTTGAGGCGATGCCGGCGAAGAACTGCCGTTGCAGCGCGATGAAGATGAGCACGAGCGGGAGCGATGCGATGAACGAGCCGGCCATGAGCGTGGGGTAGTCGGTTCCATATTGGCCCTGCAGATTGGCCAGTCCGACCGGCAGCGTCATCGTGTCGGGCGACGACGTGACGATGAGCGGCCAGAGCAGGTCGTTCCACGAGTAGAGGGAGGTCAGGACCGCGAGCGCGGCGACGGTGGGACCGACCATCGGAAGCATGATTCGCCAGAAGATCTGGAACGAGTTCGCGCCGTCGAGTCGCGCCGCCTCTTCGTAGTCGGCCGGGAGGGCGAGGAACGCCTGGCGGAGGAGGAACGTGCCGAACGCCGAGAAGATGCCGGGGATCGCAATGGCGGGGACCGTGTTCAACAGCCCGAGAGCCTTCATCAGGTCGAACTGGGCGATCAGGAACAGCTGGCTGGGCGCCATCAACATGACCAGGAACAGCACGAACAGGACGTTGCGGCCAGGAAACCGGAATCTCGCGAAACCGTAGGCGGCCAGCGTGCAGACCACCAGTTGACCGATGACACGCATGACCAGTGCTCCGACCGACACGCCGAGCATGCTCCCGAACGGGACGGTGGCGAAGAATCGCTCGAACGCGCCGAGATCGAGCGACTCGGGGAAGAAGACCGGCGGCACGGCGCGTGATTCGGTGATCGTCTTGAACGCGGTGAGGATCTGCCACAGGAACGGGAACACCATCAGCGCGGCGCACGCGATCAGAACGGCGTGCAGGTACCACTGCGAGCATCGAGGACCCCTGCGGCGTACCGGCTCTGCGACCCGGGCCGCCGGCTTGTTCGTGACGAGAGTGGCGGTCTCAGCCATAGAACACCGCCCTTCGCTGCAGCCGGAACTGTGCGGCCGTCACGAGCATGATGAACAGCAGCAGCACGATGGCGATCGCCGCGCCGTAGCCGCGGTCGAAGCGCAGGAAGGTCTGCTGGAAGAAGAAGTACACGATGGTCTGCGATGCGGTCTCGGCCTCCGAACCGCGGATCAGCATCACGTAGATCAAGTCGAACATCTGCAGCGACGAGATCACAGACAGCACCGACACGAAGAAGATGCTCGGCGAGAGCAGCGGGAGCGTGATCGCGAAGAACTGCCGGACCGGTCCTGCGCCGTCCATCGATGAGGCCTCGTGAAGTTCGGGAGGAACGCCCTGCAGGCCCGCGCCGAGGATGATGATGCTGGTGCCGAGGCTCATCCAGATGCCGACGACGGCGACCGCGTAGATCGCGAAGGTCGGGTCGGCGACCCAGCTCGGGCCGTCGATGCCGACGACGGCGAGCGCCTGGTTGAGGACTCCGAACTCACCGTTGAAGATGTACCGCCACACCATCCCGACCGCGACGGGGAGCGTGACGATGGGGAGGAAGAACAGCACGCGGTAGACGCTCTTCCCGCGGCGGACGTTGTGGATGAGAGTCGCGATGATGATGCCGATCGGGATGCCGATCAGAACGATGAGGGTGTAGACCGCGCTATTGCGCAGCGCGGACCAGAACTGCGGGTCGCCGATCAGGGTGGCGTAATTGTCGATGCCCGTGAACGTCTCGCCGCCGAACGGCTTGGTCTCGGTGAAGCTGAGGTAGACGGTGGTGAGCAACGGAATGATGTAAAGAGCGAGCAGTCCCACCAGCGCTGGCGCGATGAACGCCAGCCCGGGAAGGTTCTGCCTCAGACGGCTGCGGGAGCGGGAGATGGGGGCGGAGCGCCGGCCGGCGCTCCGCCCGTTCGGATGACTGCTCATTCTTCCTTCGCGAGCACGTCGTTCATGGCCGTGGCGAGCCTGTCGGCGGCTTCCTGCACGGTCTCGGTGCCGTTCCACGCGGGCGGCAGGTACTGGTCCTCGAGGGCGTTCCATGCGGCGGTGTCGGCCGAGACCGGATACACCACACCGTAGGGGACCTCGTCGATGAAAGCCTGCAGGTTGAACTCCGGCATCGAGTCCACCCATGCCTGCTGCGTGCCCTCGTATGCGGGGATGACCGCACCGGTCGCCGCCTGGATCTCGGCCGCTTCCTTGCCCCCCAGGAAGAGCAGGAACTTCTTCAGCTCCTCCGGGTGCTCGGTGCCGGCGAAGCCGACGTTCTGGATGCCGTTGATCACAGTGGCCCGCTCGGCACCCTGCGGGAGGACAGTGACATCCACGTTCGGGCGCAGCTCGGCGTTGTCGTAGAACCGCTGCGCGTAGAACGAGCCCCCGTAGTACATCGCGACGGTGCCGTTCTCGAACTGAGCGACGGCCTCCGTGTCGGCGAACTGCTCGAGCGTCGGGGAGACGCCGGCCGCCTGCAGGTCGGTCCAGAACTGGAGGCCCTCCTGCGTCTTCGGGTCGTCGTAGCCGGACTTGCCGTCCTCGACGATGTACCCGCCGGCTTGTGCGACCGTGTTGTAGAAGCCCTCCTGCCGGTTCAGCGGAGCGGCGATCCCGTACACACCGGTGGCGGGATCGGTGAGCTCTGCGGCGGCGGCCGACACGTCGCCCCACGTCCACTCGTCGGTGGGGTAGGCGACACCGGCCTTGTCGAACAGGGCCTTGTTGTACCAGAGGCCGATCGTGTCGAAGTCTTTCGGAAGGCCGTACAGCTCACCGTCGTAGGTGAACAGGTTCACCAGGGCCTCAGGGTAGACACCCGTGTCCACCCCTGCCTGCTCGATCGCGTCGCCGAGCGGGAGCAGCTGGTCGTTGGCGGCGTAGACCTGAAAGCGGTCGCCGAGCATCCAGAACGCGTCTGGGGCTGTGCCGCCCTGTGCGCCCACCTGCAGCTTCGTCCAGTACTCCGTCCACGGGTTGACCTGCAGGTCCACGGTGATGCCGGGATTCTCGTCCTCGAACGCGTCGATGAGCTGCTGCATCGTCTCGTCCTGGCTCCACACCCCGTACGTCAGGGTGACGTCGCCTCCCTCGGTGCCCGCTCCGCCGCCGGTGCCGGAGCATCCGGCGAGCAGGGTGACAGCGGCGACCGCCGTCACGCTCCCCGCAATCCATTTGCGCATGTGATCGTTCTCCTCTTGGTCAGCCTGGCCGTGACGCCAGGGCTTCATTCGCTCAGCCGCAGCGTCAGCCAGTCGACGTGCGCCTCCTCGGCCGAGTCGTTGTATGTGCGCAGCAAGAGCACCCTCGCTCCCGCGACGTCGAGTTCGAACCCGAGCGGTTCGGTGTTGCCGGCGAGAGCGAATCGGGCTCGGCTCGCTCCGTCGACGAGGATCTCGGCGACGGCCGACGCATCGGGTGTCTCGTCGTCGATCGCGACAGATCCCGTCAGGCGGGTCGCGGTACCGGGGATCGCGAATTCGACCGCAGAATCCTGCGAGACGCCCAGACCGTCGACGAAAACGTGTCCCTGCACCTGCAGGGGTCCGCCGTCGTGCGGGTCACCTCCGCCGTTCGCGGCTCCGCGCTCGACAGGGCCGACCGCGTTGCGCGCCGACAGGAACGGCATCGTGGACAGGTCGTGGGGCCCGCCCGTCAGCGGCGTGACCACCCGGACGTGCGTCACGACGGGTACGCCGTCATCGCCGTCAGTCTCGAGGGTCAGTACCGCGAGATCTCCGGCCGGCAGTCGCGCCGCCGGCCGGACGACCCATTCGGCCGCGTCCGTCCGGGCCGCGGTCCAGCCCGGAGGAACGCGCACGCGCGTGGCATCCGTTTCGACGGCGACCTCGTCGCCGGTCAACACGACGGTCCGGTGTCCTGCGCGCGGTGCCGTGAGCACGGGGCGGGCAGCGGCGCGCCGCAGCGCGGTGCCGGTGGGGGCGACGACCGTGACGAATCCGCCGCGGGGCTCCAGGCGCACCTCGACGCTGTCGAGCACACCCGTGGTCGTCGCCTCCTTCAGCGCGCCGTCGGTGTCGCGGATCGACCACACGTCCGCCGGCGATCCGACGAGCGCGGCCGGGTCGAAGGTGACGACGGTCTCGTTCGGCGCCGCGGCGATGCAACCTACGAACCATCGGTCGGCGCTGCGGCGGGCGACGACCGCGTGCGAGTCGGGGTGGCCGTCCAGCAGTCGCACCTCGTCCCAGCGCGGGGGGATCTCTGCGAGGAACTCTGCGACCAGCGGACGCGACCGGTATTCGTCGGGGTCGTCGGCGAAGTGGGTGATGCCGCTCTCGTAGACCACGCCGAGCGCGAGCTCGTGCGCATCGCTGGTCTCGCGGTGCGGGGCGCTGAACGTCACCGGCGTGTAGTCCATGGAGCCGACGACGTTCCTGGTGAACGGCTGGATGACGTTGTGGGCGGCCGTGAGCGGATCACCGTAGAAGACGTAGTACTCCGCTCCGCGAATGCCCTCGTAGGTGATGACGTGCGGGTGGGTGCGCGCCCAGCCGCGGGGGATCACGGAGCCGTGGAAGTTGACGGCGAGACCGACACGGGCGGTCTCGGCGATGATCGCGTCGTACCACCGGTAACGCTCCTGAGCCTCGGACTCCATGAAGTCGACCTTGATTCCGGCGACACCCCACGAGCGCCACAGTGCGAGCTTGCGAAGGTTCTCCTCCCCGTCGAGGTCGTTCCACGCGCTCCACAGATGCACCTGTATGCCGCGGGCGCTGGCGTATGC
This sequence comes from Microbacterium sp. I2, assembly GCF_051364985.1. Lineage (NCBI taxonomy): Bacteria > Bacillati > Actinomycetota > Actinomycetes > Micrococcales > Microbacteriaceae > Microbacterium > Microbacterium sp. I2. Next base: position 245,849 of record NZ_JBLWIH010000001.1, on the reverse strand, counting down.
CACCAGATCCGGCACCCACGCCGGGTCCCAGCCGCAGTCGACGAGCACGTGTTCCCATCCCTGCTCTGCGGCGAAGTCGGTGAACCGCTTCTGAACATCCAGGTATGCGCCGGAGTACTGACTGGACCACCAGGACCAGGCCGCGCGGCCTGGGCGGGCCGCGACCGCCGACGGGGAGGCCGCCGGGGCGAGGTCGTCTACAAGGGTGGAGGCGACGATCTCGGGCAGCGTGCCGGCGAGCGCTGCGCGCCAGGGAGTGAGGTGTCCGCCGGCGACGTCGAGCTCGGCGTCGGCTGGTGTGACGGTGAACGCTTCGCCGTCGAAGGTGGCGTGTGCTCCCGAGGAGCGGCCGTCGATGTCGGACTCGCTGAGCAGCACGAAGGCGCCGCGGCTCACCTCCGCGAGCAGAGGGAAGCCGTACTCGCCCGGTGCCAGGTCACGCAGGTCGGCCCCGAACCGGGGGGTCTCGTACCAGGTCTGGTAGGCCAGAGTCCATACCCGCGAGTCGTCGGAGACTGCCACGCGCGTGTGCTCCGCGCCCAGTCGGGTCGCCGAGTCGGGGAGCCGGTAGCGGAACGCGAAGCCGTCGGGGGCGACCCGCACGATCACCGCCCACTCGACGGCGCCGGTGCGAAGCGTCACCGTGAGTTCGCGGTGGTCGACCTTGCGGATGCCGGCTGCCTTGCCGAAAGCGGCGTGCCACTGCTCGTGCACGCTGGCCTCGGTGCTGCCGGTTACTTCGGCGTCGCTTCCGAGGTCGATGCCGTCCACGGTCACCCCCAGGCTGACCCGCAGTAGCGACGCGTTGTCGACACGAAGATCCAGTGACGGGCGGCCGTCGACGATGGCCAGAGTCGCGTGCCGAGCGCCGTGGCGGACCTCCACAGCGGTGACGGGGACGGAAGCGTTCACACAAGACTCCGTTGTCGATCGGGATTTCGGGTTGCGGTCTGGGTCGAGGGTACGCATCATTAATTCATGACGTCAAGTATCAAACTTCACGCCGCTCAGAAAGTCGGGGAGGCCGCTCGAGCCGCGGCATCCGTCGTGCATCTGCACGCGGCGGGAACGAGCGTGGTCTTCGCGGCAGACGGTTTCGGCGTGCCGGCCGTGGTGCATTGGGGAGCCGAGCTCGCCGATTCGGACCTGCCCGGACTTGTGGCCAGTTCGACGCCCGCCGTGATGAACAGCTCGCCCGACATCCCGCGCTCGTTCTCGATCGTCGCCGCCCGTGCGTACGGATGGTCGGGCACCCCGGCGGTGGAAGCGCACTCCGACGACGTCATGTTGGACACGTTCGCGCTGGCCTCCACCGACCAGGACGGCACCCGTGTCACCTTCACGCTGCGGGACGCCACATCGTCGGCCGAGGCGACCTTCGCGTACCGACTGGACGAGGCCGGCATCCTTCATGTGAACCTGACACTGCGCAACATCTCCTCGAAACACTGGATGGACGTCACCGCGCTCCGCAGTCTGATGCCGTTGCCGGCCCGCGCGAGCGAGATCATCGACTTCACCGGGCGGTGGACGCGCGAGCACTCGCCGCAGCGCTCGGAGGTACGTGACGGCACCTGGCTTCGCTCCTCGCGCCGCGGCCGTCCCGGGCACGACTCGTCGTACCTCACCATGACCGGGACAGACGGTTTCAGGTTCCGAAGCGGGGAGGTCTGGGCAGCCCACGTGGCCTGGAGCGGCAATCAGGAGACTCTGGTTGAGCGACTGCCGGAGGGTGCGGGCGTGCATACGTCAGTGGTCGGCGGCGGCGAGCTCGTAGACGCGGGAGAGGTGAGGCTTGCCCCCGGCGCCTCGTACGAATCGCCCACCGTGATGTTCGCCTGGAGCGACGCCGGCATGGACGGCATCACCGCCCGATTCCACACGTCCCTCCGCGCCAGGCCGAACCACCCGCGATCGCCGCGGCCACTGTTGCTCAACACCTGGGAGGCCGTCTACTTCGACCACGACCTGGCCACGCTGAGCGCGCTCGCCGAGACCGCCGCGGCCGTGGGCGTGGAGCGCTTCGTACTCGACGACGGCTGGTTCCACGGTCGACGCGATGACACCGCCGGTCTCGGTGACTGGTACGTCGACGACACGGTCTGGCCGGAGGGGCTGAAGCCACTCTCGGACCGGGTGCACGCGCTCGGGATGCAGTTCGGGCTCTGGTTCGAACCCGAGATGGTCAACCCCGACTCCGACCTCGCCCGACAGCATCCCGACTGGATCCTGCAGGAGTCCCCGCTGCTCGAGTCCCGGCATCAGTTCGTGCTCGACTACTCCCGCGATGAGGTCGTCGCCTACATCGTCGATCGGCTCGATGGGATCGTCGACAGCGTGGGAGTGGACTTCGTGAAGTGGGACCACAACCGAGACCTCCACGCCGCGCTCGGTGTGCGGGGCACCCGCCAGGTGCACGCGCACACGCGCGGGGTGTATCGGGTGCTCGATGAGGTCCGCCGTCGTCAGCCGAGGCTCGAGATCGAGTCCTGCGCGAGCGGCGGCGGGCGCGAAGACCTCGGCATCCTGCAATACACCGACCGGGTGTGGGCATCGGATTGCAACGACCCCGTCGAACGGCAGTACATCCAGCGCTGGACGCAGACACTGCTGCCGCCGGAGCTGATCGGCGCGCACGTCGGACCTGCCGAGGCGCACACCACACACCGTCACGCCGGCTTCTCCTTCCGTGCGATCACTGCCCTGTTCGGTCACGCCGGCCTCGAGTGGGACATTACGACGGCCACACGCGAGGAACGCGCCGCCATCACCGCATGGGCGAGCCTGTACCGGGAGCTTCGCGACCTGCTGCACACCGGAACCACCGTGCGCGCCGACGACGTCGACGACGGCGCGCTCCTTCACGGCGTCGTCCGTCCCGACCGATCCGAAGCCGTCTTCGCGTGGGTGCGCACCGCGACCAGCGCGACGGCGCACAGCCCCCGGGTGCCGATCCCTGGACTAGACCCGTCCCTCACGTATCGGGTGCGCGTCCGCGACGAGATCGGGGGCGGCATCCGTCACCAGATCGCCGATCCCGCGTGGATGACCGACGCCTCGTTCGCCTGCACCGGAGCCGTGCTCGCTGAGGGTCTCCCGCTGCCGGTGCTCAACCCGGGTCAGGCCCTGCTCCTGCACCTGACCGCCGAGAGTGCCGTGTGACGACGACATGGGCACGGAGCCGCGCTGCTCCGCGGGCGCCCGGACGACGAAGTTCCGGGTGGGTGAGTCCGATCAGAGGGCGAACCTACGCTCAGGCTCCCGCCGGACGACCGCGAACCTCAGGACTTCTTCGTCGTCGGCGGTCCGCCCGGGCCGTCTGGATTCGCAAGGTCGTAGGCGCGCGCGACCTTCTGCGGGACCACCATGCGCCAGGCATCCACGACCAGCTCGCGCGCCTCGGCCGGGTCGAGTGCGGCGAGGTCGGCGTGGACCCAGTGGAAGCGCATGTCGGCCTCGGAGGGCAGCTGGAACTTGTGCGGCGAGCCCCCGACCAGGGCCGCCCTCTCCTCTTTGGGGAACGCGAAGCCCATCACCGTCTCGTCGAGCGAGAACGCGACATAGACCATCTGCCCGACACGGAACTTCAACCGGCCGCGCACGTACACCTCGTACGAGCGCTCGAGTTCGGTGCCGAGCGGGCGGACGTCGTCGACTTGAGCCATCTCAGCCCCGACACTAGTGCGGGCGGCGACCCGTTGTCGCGCGCGCCCGCCGCCGGCCCCGGATTCGTCGGTCGTGTCATCGGGATGCTCCCTGCCTGTCGCGATCAGTACTGCTCCTCCTCGGAGCAGACCGCCTCGAGTTCGGCGTAATAGTCGGCGAGGGGTGGTAGTCCGGCGTCGGCGCGGCGGGCATCGACGCCCGCCTCATCGCGGATGGGTGTGGCGGGCGCCGGTCCGTCCTCGCCGCAGCCGAACTGCGTGCCGTACTCCTGCGGCTGGCCGGCACCGACGGCGATCCGGTCGGTGAGATAGGCGAGGTTGCCGGGCGAAGCGTCATTGGCCTCGACGGCGGCCTGCAGGTATCGCAGCGCCAGCTGCTGGAACTCGGGGTCGTGGTCGGAGTGCTGCGCGATCGCCCACGCGGCATCTTCGGCCTCCTCGCCGACGAGCGAGTACGACGGCCAGCCGTGCTCAGCGAGGATCTCGGCCAGGCGCTCGGTGCGTTCCTGATCCGTCCCGTCCCCATCGCCGGACAGCCGATCTGCCTGGTCCTGCGCGAGCATCTCGAGCAGCTCGTCGCGCAACGCCGTGTCGATCGCGGCGGCGGTCTCGTGACGGATCTCGGAGGTGGTGGGTGTCGGAGTGGACGGCGCCGTCGCGCTCGCGGACCGACCGGCGGTGTCGGCCGGGCCGGCGCAGCCGGCCAGGATGCCGGCGAGCAGCGTCACGACGACGACCAGCGCACGACGGCTCATGGCTGAGAAGGCTACGCCGAGGGTGCGGCGAGCGATAGCCGAGGCATCCGTCCCCCCTCAGGAGCGCGCGAACAGCGCCTCGAGCCCTCCGGCCGACTCTGGGAAGCGATCCAGCATGGCCCGCAGCTCGCCGGCCGTCACGTTGGCGCCGAACGCCTCTGCGCCGGGTTGGAGACGGATGCCGTCGGCCAGGGTGCCCGCGGGCACCGGGTCGAAGCCCACGTCGTCGATGAGCCGCGCGACCGCGGAGAGGTCGTCGGGGTCGTCGCCGGCCAGGGCGATCGCCTTACGGCCGGGCTTGCCGTTCGGGCGCGCCTCGGCCTCGAGGTCGTGGTAGCCCATGTGGTTGAAGGCCTTCACGACGCGTGACTGCGGCAGGAACTGCTGCACGATGCCGCTCGTCGAGGTGGCGGGGTCGTTGAGGTCGTCTCTCACGCCGTCGACCTCCCACCAGTAGTTCATCGCATCGATCACGAGCTTGCCGCGCAGTTCTTCCACCGGCAGGGCACGGTGCTTGCCGAGAGGCAGGGCGAGGATCACGATGTCGGCGCCCGCTGCGGCCTCGCGCGCCGTGGTGGCGACCGCGCCGGGAGCGAGGACCTCGACGGTGAGCGCGATGCGCTCGACCTCACCGGAGCCCGCGATGAGCACTCGGTAGCCGGCGGTGACGGCAAGGCGGGCGAGCACCGTGCCCACCTTGCCCGCGCCGAGGATGCCCAGCGTCGTGGCGTGAGGCGCTGCCTGGTCGCTCATGACCGGACGTCGGCCGAAGCGCTCACCGGAGCCTCGGCGAGCAGCTCGCGCACCATGGGGATCACGCGCGTTCCATAGAGCTCCACCGCCCGCAGCCGGGCGCTCGCCGGGATCGTGCCGGTCGTGTAGATGAGGTCGAACCGTCCCACGTCGAGCGCGCGGATCGCGTGCGCCATCTTGCGCGCCACGGTCTCGGGCGAGCCGATGTACATCGAGCCGTGGGCGATGTCGGCGTCGTAGTCCTCGCGACGGATCGGCGGCCAGCCACGCAATGCCCCGATCCGGTCGCGGATGACCCGATAGCGGGGCCACACGAGCTCGCGCGCCTCTTCGTCGGTGTCGGCGATGAAGCCGGGGGAGTGCATGCCGACGGGATGGGCGATCGTGCCGAACTGCTCGGACGCACGCCGGTACAGGTCGACGTAGGGGGCGAAGCGCTCGGGAGCGCCGCCGATGATGGCGAGCATGAGGGGGAATCCGTAGCGCGCCGTGCGAACGACGGACTGCGGCGATCCCCCGACACCCACCCAGGTGTTCAGCCGCCCGGACTCGGTCTTCGGGAAGACGTCGGCATCGACCAGTGGCGCGCGCTTCGTGCCCGACCAGGTCACCGGGCGCTCCTTGACGAGTTCGGCGAAGAGCTCGATCTTCTCCTCGAACAGCACGTCGTAGTCGGCCAGGTCGTAGCCGAACAGCGGGAACGACTCGGTGAACGAACCGCGGCCGAGGATCACCTCGGCGCGTTCGTTCGAGAGTGCATCGAGGGTCGCGAAACGCTGGAACACGCGGACCGGATCGTCGGACGACAGCACGGTCACCCCGGAGCCGAGACGCATGCGGGAGGTGCGCGTGGCGATACCGGCGAGCACGGTCTCGGGGCTCGAAATGGCGTACTCGGGGCGGTGGTGCTCCCCGACGAGGAACACGTCGACACCGAGCTGGTCGGCCAGCACCGCCTCATCCACCGTCTGACGGATCGCAGCGGCGTAGCTGACGAGGGTGCCGTCGTCGCCCTCCGGTACGTCTCCGAAGGTGTTCAGTCCGAACTCGATGTCGTTCATCGCGGGTTCCTCACGTCCAGGCTCGGGTCGCGAGCCGATCCACAAGATTGACGTGTCAATCTCTTTGCGATCAAGTATGGACCCGATATAGTTGACGTGTCAATCAAGGAGGTGCCGTGAGCACGAGTCGACCAGGTCGTCGAACCCCGAACCGGCAAGAGCTCGAGGTGTGGCGCGCCTTCGTGGAGACGACCGAGGCGGTCCGCGCCGAGCTGGGGCGGCGGCTGCAGAACGACACCGGTTTGTCGCCGGGGGACTACGTCGTGCTGCTCGGTCTCAGTGAGGCGCCCGGGCATCGGCTGCGGTCGTCGGATCTGGCATCCGAGATCGGATGGGAGCGCAGTCGGCTCTCACATCACCTGGCGCGCATGGAACGACGCGACCTGATCTCGCGCGAAGACTGTGCCACCGACAACCGCGGAGCCGAGATCGTGCTCACGGATGCCGGGGCGGCGGCGTTCCGCGGTTCGATCACGCCGCACTTCCGCGCGATCAGAGAGCTCTTCGTCGACGCGCTGACGCCGGACCAGCTGGTCGCCGCCGGAGAGATCGCGCGCGCTCTGCAGGCGCGACTCGATCGATCCTGATCTTCGACGATCAGTCTGGGGCACCCGCCGCAGCGGCACGAGCGGCGGCAGGAAGCGCGTCCACGATCCGGGCGACCGCCGCGTCGTCGTGCGCAGCGGAGACGAACCACGCCTCGAAAACCGAGGGCGGAAGCGAGACGCCCTGCTCGAGCATCGACCGGAAGAACGGCGGATAGCGGAACGCCTCCTGCGCCTTGACCGTGTCGTAGTCGTGCGGCGCCGTTTCGGCGAACTGGATCGAGAACAGGTTTCCGCTGCGCTGCACGACGTGCGTCACACCGGCTTCCGAGAGAGCGGATGCCGCGGCATCCGCGATCGTCGTCGACGCGGCGTCGAGGCGGGCATAGGCCGCGGCATCGAGGTGATCGAGCGTCGCCCGCCCGGCCGCGACCGCGAGCGGATTGCCGCTCAGCGTGCCGGCCTGGTAGACCGGGCCGAGCGGTGCGAGCAGCTCCATCAGTGCCGCGGATCCTCCGAGTGCCGCGAGCGGGAGCCCGCCGCCGACCACCTTGCCGAACGTGATCAGGTCGGGCGCGAACGGGACCGGGTCGATGCCGTACCAGCCGGCGGGGCCGACGCGGAAGCCGGTCAGCACCTCGTCGAGGATGAGCAGGGCTCCGTTCGCGTGCGCGATGTCGGCGAGTGCAGCGTTGAAGCCGTGCGCCGGCGGCACGATGCCCATGTTGGCGGGCGCCGCCTCGACGATCACCGCGGCGATCTCGGCGCCGCGCGCGGCGAACACCTCGCGGACGGCGTCCAGGTCGTTGTAGGGGATGACGAGAGTCTGCGCGGCGATCGGCGCGGGGACGCCGGCAGAGCCCGGCAGTGCGAGCGTCGCGACCCCGGAACCCGCCTCGGCGAGCAGTCCGTCGGAGTGCCCGTGATAATGGCCGGCGAACTTCACCACGAGGTCGCGCCCGGTCGCGCCGCGGGCGACCCGGATGGCCGTCATCGTCGCCTCGGTGCCGGTGGAGACCAGCCGTACGCGTTCGACGGGATGAGCGGCACCGTCACGGACCACGCGCGAGGCGATGAGCTCGGCCAGCTCGGTCTCGCCGGGGGTGCTCGCGCCGAAGCCGAGACCGTGGGCCGCGGCATCCTGCACCGCCTTCACGACGGCGGGATGCGCGTGCCCGAGGATCGCGGGACCCCACGACCCGACGAGGTCGACGTACTCGCGACCTTCGACGTCGGTGACATACGCGCCCGACGCCGCGACGAAGAAGCGCGGGGTCTCGTGCACCGAGCCGAACGCGCGCACCGGCGAGTTCACTCCGCCCGGCATGGCGCCGCGGGCGCGGGCGAATTCCTGTGCGTTCGTCGTCATCGGATCCATCCCGCAAGCTCGGTTGCCCAGTAGGTCAGCACGGCGTCGGCGCCGGCACGGCGGATGCCGAGCACCGACTCCTCGATCGCGCGACGCCGATCGATCCAGCCGTGGTCCGCGGCGGCCTCGATCATCGCGTACTCGCCCGACACCTGGTAGGCCCACACGGGGACGGGGCTCGTCGCCGCGGCGTCCGCCAGCACGTCGAGGTAGCTCATGGCGGGTTTGACCATGACGATGTCGGCGCCCTCGGCGAGGTCGAGGTCGAGTTCGCGCATGCCCTCGCGGCGGTTGGCCGGGTCCTGCTGGTAGGTGCGGCGGTCGCCCTCGAGCGACGACTGCACGGCCTCGCGGAACGGCCCGTAGAACGCCGAGGCGTACTTCGCGGCGTAGGCGAGGATCGGCGTGTTGCCGAAGCCGGCATCGTCGAGCGCATCCCGGACCGCGGCGACCTGGCCGTCCATCATGCCGCTCAGTCCCAGCAGCTGCGAGCCGGACTCGGCCTGGGCCACGCCCATGTCGCGGTACCGCTCGAGCGAGGCGTCGTTGTCGACGTAGCCGTTCTCGTCGAGCACACCGCAGTGGCCGTGATCGGTGAACTCGTCCAGGCACAGGTCGGTCTGCACGACGAGCGCGTCCCCGGCCTCGGCGACCGCGATCCGGGTCGCCACGTTCAGGATGCCGTCGGGATCGGTCGCGCCCGAGCCCACGGCGTCTTTGTGCTCGGGCACGCCGAACAGCATGATGCCGCCGATGCCGGCGGCCGCGGCATCCGTCACCGCCTTCTTGAGCGATTCGGTCGAATGCTGCACGACACCCGGCATCGACGAGATCGGAATCGGCGCGGTCGCGCCCTCGCGGACGAACATCGGCAGGATCAGCTCGGCGGGGTGCAGCCGGGTCTCGGCGACCAGGCGCCTCATCGCCGGGGTGGCGCGCAGGCGACGGGGACGCACGGGGGTGAGGGGGCGGTCGCCCGCGGATGAGCTCCGGGGGCCGAGGGGGCCGGCCCCCTCGGGAGAGGCACTGTTCATGGGCGGGCTCCGGTCAGGTCGGCGGCGCCTGCGCCGAGCAGTTCACGGGCGACGGATGCCGCGACCTCGCGCGACGGATCGCCCTGATCGTCGGGCCAGGGCGTGGCGTGGGACGAGGTGAGCGCCGTCGCGCCGTCGAGGCTGTAGACGCTGGCCGAGAGCAGCAGCAGGCCGGCGTCCACGACGGCACGGGCGCCCACGGGCGCCGAGCATCCGGCCTCGAGCAGCGCGAGGACCTCGCGCTCCGCCTCGACGGCGGCGCGCGTCTCGGGGTGATCGAGGGCTTGGACGAGATCCTCCTCACCACGACGAACCTCGACGGCGAGGGCGCCCTGACCCGGAGCCGTCGGCCATGTATCGGGGTCGAGGAGCTCGGTGATCACGTCGGTACGCCCGATGCGGTTGAGCCCGGCGGCGGCGAGGATGACGGCATCCAGCTCCCCGCTGGAGACCTTGCCGAGACGGGTGTCGACGTTGCCGCGGATGTCGACGACCTCGAGGTCGGGGCGTCGCCGGCGAAGCTGTGCCATGCGGCGCGGCGACCCGGTGCCGACGCGGGCGCCCGCAGGAAGCGCGTCGAGAGTGAGACCGTCGCGCGCGCACAGGGCGTCGCGGGGATCCTCGCGCGCCGGGATCGCGGCGACCACGAGCTGGTCGTGCGGGGCGGTCGGCAGGTCCTTGAGCGAGTGCACGACCACGTCGCAGCGCCCGTCGACGAGGGCGTCGCGCAGGGCGCCGGTGAACAGGCCCGTGCCGCCGGCGCGCGAGAGCGGCTCGTTCGAGCGGTCGCCGTCGGTCGTGATCGTGACGAGCTCGGTCGTGGCCCCGGTCGCGTCGGCCAGGTCGTCGGCGACCATGCCGGTCTGTGTGAGCGCGAGCGTGCTGCCGCGCGTGCCGATGCGGAGCACGCTCATGCCAGCACCTCGGGGATCTGGTCGAGCTGGATCCGGCGGCCGGTGAAGAAGGGCACCTCTTCGCGCACATGGCGGCGCGCCTCGGTCTGGCGCAGGTCGCGCATGAGATCCACCAGGTCGACCAGCTCGGGCGCTTCCAGAGCGAGGATCCACTCGTAGTCGCCGAGAGCGAACGAGGCCACCGTGTTGCTCAGAACGCTGCGGTGCCGCGCGCCCTTGCGGCCGTGGTCGGCGAGCATCTGCCGCCGCTCGTCGTCGGGCAGGATGTACCAATCGTACGACCGCACGAACGGATACACCGTCAGCCAGGTCTCGGGCTCCTTGCCGCGCATGAAGGCCGGCAGATGGCTCGAGGTGAACTCGGCGTCGCGGTGCACGCCCATCGCGTTCCACACCGGCAGCAGTGAAGCGAGCGGCTCGGTCCGGCGCAGCTTGCGCAACGCCGCCTGCAGCACCTCCGGGGCGGTTCCGACGCCGTTCTCGTCGATCGTGCCGTGCAGCCACACCATGATGTCGGCGTCGGCCCGCATGCCCGAGACGTCGTAGATCCCGCGGACGGCGACGCCGGATGCCTCGACCCACTCGATTGCCGCGACCAGGTCGCCTCCGGTCGCCGACGGCGCGGGTCCGCCGGCCGACATGGCGGGATCGCGGCGGAACACGGCCCACAGCGTGTATCCGAGGGCTTCGGCGGTGGGCGCCTGGTCTGCGGACGGGTTCGCGGCCGAGGAATCGCTCATAGATCCATCCTCCCACCTTGGCGGGAGCGTCCTGCCCGGGGGGTCAGCCGTCCGCTGCGCGCAACAGGTGCTCTTCCGAGTGCAGGACGGTTCAGGGCGGAGCCGGCCTGTGTGCGGCAGAACACCTGTTCCCGGCAACCGCGGCGGTCGCGCAACCGGGGCGGCCGCGGCGACCGAAGGGGTCAGCGGGCGAGGAGCTGGGCCGCGGTGCGCTCGGCGTGGGCGACGATGCCGGCCAGACCCGAGCCGGCGACGGTCTCGCCGACGACGGCGAGGCCCGCGGGCGGCGCGGTGGGAGCGGGCCGCGTCCACGACACCACCGCCGTACCGACCACGGCCGGCAATCGCACGCCGAGCATCGTCTCGGCGTCGGCGCGCGCCGACGCGACGGGTTCGACGGGGGTCGCGTCGTACGACAGGCGCAGCACGTGGCGTCCGGCGGCGGCTTCGCGCAGCCAGGCCCACTTCGCGGTCGCGTGCGTGAGTGCACGCGCGCCGACCGGTGCGCCCTGGGCCACGAGCATCCCGCTGCCTCGAGGCGCGGCATCCAGTTCGTCCTGCTCCACGACCAGGGTGACGAGGTCGATGCGGCGGCCGGGTCCCGCCGGGGCGGCGATGCCGGGGCCGGCGACGATCACCGTGCCGCCGAGGGCTTCGAGGTCGTCGATCCGCGTGCCGAGGCGGATGTCGCCACCCAGGTTCACGAGATCCTCAGCCAGCGTGGGGACCAGCCGATGGATGCCACCGCGGATGCCGGCGACCGCCGAGCCGGGAGGTGCAGCGGCACGCAGCCGCGCGACGGCACCGCAGAGCGAGCCCGCCGCGATGACGGCATCCGTCAGACCCGGATGCGCGCGGGCCACAGGAACGTCGTCGGGATGCTGCGAGTGCACGCCGTGCACCACCGGCGCGACGAGCCGATCGAGCACGTCGCTCCCGAGCCGCTCACGCACGAGCGCGCCCAGCGTCGGCGGTACGGCGATGACCGGCGCAGCGTCGAGCGCGACTGCACGCTCGGCGGCTTCGCGCCCGACGACCCGCACCACGTCGTCGGCGAGCGGATCGGACGGGATGCCGAGGAGGGCGGTCGCCGGCAGCGGCACCGCATCTCCGGCGGCCGGCTGCAGCCACGCCGGACCCGGCGCCGGAGCGACGATGTCACCTGCCATGCCCAGCTCGGTCAGCAGCGCATCGACGGCGCCACCGCGGATGGCGAAGCTCTCTGCTCCGGCATCCAGCGTGATCCCCGCGACCTCGTGCCGCGCGACCGTGCCGCCCAGGCGATCGGATGCCTCGAAGAGCGTGACCGCGGCGCCCGAGGCGGCGAGCCGCCGCGCGGTGACCAGGCCGGCGACACCGCCGCCGACCACGGAGAACTCAGGCATCTCGGTGGACGAACTCCACGATGCGCGTCAGCACGGCCGGGTCGGTGTCGGGCGGGACGCCGTGGCCGAGGTTGACGACGTGCGCGCGGGCGGCCCGACCGCGTTCGATGACGTCGCGCACGTGCGCCTCGAGCACGGGCCAAGGCGCGTGCAGCAGAGCGGGGTCGATGTTGCCCTGCAGGGTCACGTCGCCGCCGAGACGTCGCGCCGCCTCATCGAGGGGAAGACGCCAGTCCACGCCGACGGCATCCACTCCGATGTCGCGCATCGCCGCAAGGAGCTCGCCGGTTCCGACGCCGAAATGGATCAGCGGCACGCCCAGTTCGCGCACCGGCTCGAGCGCGCGGACCGAGAACGGTGCCACGTGCTCGGTGTAGTCGGCCAGGCTGAGCGAGCCGGCCCACGAGTCGAACAGCTGGCCCGCCGAAGCTCCCGACTCGACCTGGGCTGCGAGGAACGCACCTGTGATCCCGGCGCACCACGACAGCAGTGCCCTCCACGTCTCGGGGTCGGAGTGCATGAGCGCGCGTGTCTTGAGCTGCTCCTTCGACGGGCCACCCTCGACCAGGTACGACGCGAGCGTGTACGGCGCCCCGGCGAACCCGATGAGCGGTGTCGTGCCGAGCTGGCCGACGGTGAGCGCGACGGCCTCGCGGATCGGGGCGAGCGCTGCGGGATCGAGAACCGGCAGTGCCGCGACATCCGCCGCCGTCCGCACGGGATGCTCGAGGACCGGTCCGCGACCGGCGACGATGCGCACGTCGACGCCCGCCACCTTGACGGGAATGACGATGTCGCTGAAGAAGATGCCGGCGTCCACGGCGTGCCGGCGCACCGGCTGGAGGGTGATCTCGCTGGCGAGCTCGGGGTTCAGGCAGGCGTCGAGCATGTCGGTGCCGACCCGCAGCTCGCGGTACTCGGGCAGTGAGCGCCCGGCCTGCCGCATGAACCACACCGGGGGCGTCTCGAGGCGCTCGCCGCGGTACGCGCGAACGAGGGGCGGAGGCGTGTAGCCCTCAGCGAGCATCGGGTGGGAGGAGTCGAGCGGCACGCCTTCCACCTTAGGCTCCCGCTCTGTGGGACCCCCATCGCAGCCGGTGTCCGCAGCGGTGCCTTAAGATGGGGGCGTGCTCCTCTGTCTGACCGCGAACCACCGGAACGCGAGCCTCGACATCCTGGAGCGTCTCTCCGTGGGCGCACCGTCGGCCACCCGCGCCCTCGTGCACGACGAGATCTTCGTCTCCGGCGCCGTCGTCCTAGCCACCTGCAACCGGTTCGAGGCATACCTCGACATCGACGAGCCGCTCACCGGCGGCGAGGCCGTCGCGGTCGAATCCGTCGTCGACGCGCTGGCCGGGGCATCCGGAATTCCCGTCGACCACCTGCGGTCTTCCGTCGCCGTGCACCAGGGAGCGGATGCCGCAGCCCACCTCTTCGCGGTGACGAGCGGGCTGGAGTCGATGGTCGTCGGCGAGGACGAGATCTCGGGCCAGGTGCGCCGTGCACTCGACGCCGCGCGGGCCGACGGCCTGACCAGCGGCGAGCTCGAGCGCCTGTTCCAGCGGGCGACGCACACCAGCCGTGGCGTGCGCAATCGCACGCGGCTGCGCGGCGCGCATCGTTCGCTCGTCCGCCTCGCCCTCGAACTGGCATCCAGCCGCGTCGCCGACTGGGCTGCCGCACGCGTGGTCGTCGTGGGCACCGGGCGGTACGCCGCGCGCACCGTCGACGCGCTGCGCGCCCGCGGTGCCGGCGACATCCACGTCTTCTCGCCGTCGGGTCGCGCCGAGGCGTTCGCCGTCAAGCACTCGCTCGTGCCCGTCACGGACTTCCGCGCGGCGGCGGCCGAGGCCGACGTCGTGATCACCTGCACGGCCGACGCCGTGGTGCACGCCGAGGCGTTCACACCGGGACACCGCGTGCTGGTCATCGACCTGGGGTTGCCGCGCAACGTCGCCCCCGACGTGGGCGGTGTGACCGGGGTAGAGCTGCTCGACCTCGAGACCATCCGGCTGCACGCGCCGCTCGCCGAGTTCAGCGCGCACGCCGACGCGCGGGCGATCGTGGGGGATGCCGCGACCGAGTTCCACGCGGACCGACTCGCCGGGCCCGCCATCACTGCGCTGCGCAGCGACGTTCTCGCGCTCGTCGAGGACGAGATCGCCCGGGCCCGCGCCCGCGGCGCCGGTGACGAGACCGAGGCCGCGCTGCGGCACTTGGCCGGCGTGCTGCTGCACCGCCCGTCCGTGAGAATCCGGGAGCTCGCAGTCGAGGGGCGGATCGCTGAGGCGCGCGCAGCGCTCGAGTTGCTGCACGGGCTCGCAATCAACGTCGAATCGGCCGCCGGTGGCGCCGCCGCTCTCGACGACGACCCCTGGTCGGCGACCGCGTAGTCCGCGGGCGACGCCGCGGACGAGTCGCCGTCCCCGGGGCGTGATCGGGCGACTCGGGCGATCGTGGCGGTCGATGGCCCCGGCATCCCGGACTCTCGACGATGTCAGGATGTGATCATGTCGATCGCGCAGACGCCCGAACCGCCCTACACCGCCGTCATCTTCACGTCACTTCGCACGGACGGGGAGAACGGCTACGGCGTGATGTCGCAGCGGATGGTCGATCTCGCCGCGCAGCAGCCCGGCTTCCTCGGCGTCGAGTCTGCGCGCGAGGGGCTGGGGATCACGGTCTCGTACTGGGCGGATGACTCCTCGGCCGCAGCGTGGAAGCAAGTGACCGAGCACCTCATCGCCCAGGAACGCGGTCGCGCTGTCTGGTACGAGGATTACCAGGTCCGCGTCGCGACCGTCAGTCGCTCGTACGGACCCGACGGCCCGCTCTAGGCGGCATCCGTCAGCCGGCGAGCTCGTGCAACAGGAACGCGCCGAGGAACCCGAACGTCGCCCACAGGCCGGTGAGCGCGTGCTGCTCGTCGAACGCCTCGGGGATCATCGTGTTGCAGACCATCGCGAGCAGACCGCCGGCCGCGATCGTGGTGATGAGCGCGATGAGGTTGGCGGGCGCGGCCTGCAACGCCACGAAGCCCAGCACGGCGGCGACGACCGTCACCAGCGCGATCCCCGTCCACAGCAGCGCGACCGACCTGCCGCCCGAGCCGCTCCGCTTGAGCGCGGCCGTCGAACCGAGCCCTTCGGGAAAGTTGCTGATCGCGATGGCCGCCACGATCGGGATGCTGATGCCGCCTTGGAGCACTGAGAGTCCCATCACGATCGACTCGGGGATGCCGTCGATGAGGGCGCCGATCGCGATCGCCACGCCGGTGCCGCCTGCGAGCTTGGCGCCGGCGCGGCGGGCGACGATGTTCGCCGGCGGATCGGCAGGCCGCTGCGTCGGACGCGACACGAGCCAGTCCGCGACGATGTAGAGCACCGCGCCCGCGAGGAACCCGACCGTCGTCGGCACCAGGCCGCCGTCCGCGGCGGCCTCCTCGACGAGCTCGAACGCCAGAGTCGAGATGAGCACCCCGGCACCCAGCGCCATGATGCCCGCCACCAGGCGCTGCGGGATGTCGACGAACCATGCGACGGCGGCCCCGACCAGCAGCGTGCCCCCGCCGATCAACCCGCTCAGCGCTGCGAGCCAGATGCCGTCCATGGCGCCAACCTAGTGGTCGGCCGGGATCGTGCGGTCCAGGTTCGGCAGGTTTGCGGCATCCGTACCCTGCTGAACCTGGACCGCACCCCGCGTGAGGTCGGGTCAGGCGACTCCGTGCACCAGTGCCGACTGGCGGTTGCCGGCCGCGAGCCGCTCGGCGGCCAGACCCTCGGCGGCTTCGAGCGGAGTCACGCCGCGCGACGCCGCCTCGTCGAAGACGCGGCGCACGGTGTCGCCGATGTGCGCGACCCGCTCCATGATCTCGCTGCGCGTGCCGAGCTTCTTCGCCTCGAGGTCGAGGTAGATCACGCCCCCGGCGTTCACGACGAAATCGGGGGCGTACAGGATGCCGCGCTGGGCCAGCCGCTCGGCACCGGCGCGCTCGGCGAGGGGGTTGTTCGCGGGGCCGCACACGGCCTTCGCGTCGAGTGCGTCGATGACGTCGTCGGTCAGCAGGCCGCCGATCCCCGCGGGGACGAACACGTCCGCCGGCACGAGGTGCTCTTCGCCCGGCGTCGCCCATTCGGCCCCGAGCTCGCGCGCGAGGTCTCGTTTGGCGGGGTTGACGTCGGTCACGGTGAGCGTGGCCCCCTCGGCGGACAGGCGGACGGCCAGTCGGCTGCCGACCTGGCCGAGCCCCGAGATCGTGACGCGACGCCCGGCCACATCGGACGAGCCGGTGACGCGCTCGAGGGTCGCACGCAGCGACTCGTAGACGCCGAGGCTGGTCGGTCCGGCGGGCTCGCCGGAGCCGCCGACCGTGTCGGGCAGGCCGACGACGTGCTCGGTGCGCTCACTGACGACGAGCATGTCGTCCGTGGTCGAGCCGACGTCTTCGGCGGTGCGGTACAGGCCGTGGAGAGATTCGACCGCGTCGCCCAGGTCGAGGAACGCCGCGCGGCGGCGCTCGGCGTCGAGCATCGTCCCCTCGGGCAGGGCGATCACGGACTTGCCGCCGCCCGCATCGAGTCCAGCTGCCGCATTCTTGAGCGTCATCGCGGCCGAGAGGCGCAGTGCGTCGCCGAGCGCGTCGCTCCAGTGCGGGTAGGTCCACAGGCGCGCACCGCCGAGTGCGGAGCCGAGCACGGACGAATGCAGCGCGACGGCGATGAACAGGCCGCTGCGTCGTCCGATGATCACCTCCACGCGTTCGTGGGTGAAGTCGGGCAGGGGCAGGGTGTGCATCATCGCGGGTCTTCCTTCGGCGGGCCTCGTGGGCAGTGCGCTGCGGACGCCGCGGCTTTGCGGCATCCGTCTCCATTGCACACCGTCGCGACGAATTGTTCAACCGTCACCGCGACGATTACGCACATTGCGTCACGATCCGACGCTCTGGCCGTGCGGAATCGTCAGAGTGCGAATGCTCGGTAGCATCGACGGATGCCCGACGCCTACACCCACGGCCACCACGAGAGCGTCCTGCGCTCGCACCGGTGGCGCACTGCCGAGAACTCCGCCGCGTACCTGCTGTCGCACCTGAAGCCCGGGATGTCGATCCTCGACGTGGGCAGCGGTCCGGGCACGATCACCGCGGATCTCGCGGCTCGGGTCGCGCCCGGCCGCGTGGTGGGAACGGATGCCTCGGCCGACGTCGTCGCGCAGGCCGCGGCCGACCACCAGGCGGCGGGCCTCTCGTTCGAGGTGGGCGACGCCTATGCCCTGCCGTACGCGGCGGGGGAGTTCGATGTCGTGCACGCGCACCAGGTGCTGCAGCACGTGGAGCGGCCCGTCGACATGCTCCGCGAAATCGGCCGGGTCGCCGGACCCGATGGGGTGGTCGCGGCGCGCGACGTGGACTACCTCGGCGTGATCTGGTACCCGCTGATCCCCGCGCTGGACGAGTGGCTCGAGTTGTACGTCGCGACGCACCGCAGCGTCGCCGGCGACCCCAACGCCGGGCGCCGGCTGAAGGCGTGGGCGCGGGAAGCGGGCTTCGCCGATGTCCGCGCCACCGCGTCGACGTGGCTCTTCGAGGACGAGGCCGACCGGGCCTGGTGGGGCGGCATGTGGGCCGACCGTGTGTGGCAGTCGGCCTTCGCGGACGCCGCGCGCGCGACGGGCGCCGACGACGCGCTGCTGCAGCGCATCTCGGACGGCTGGCGCGAATGGGCGGCATCCGAGGACGGATGGCTGCTGATGCCGCACGGCGAGATCCTCGCGCGCGGTCTGACCGCTCACTCGTAGGGTGGAGCCGTGACCGAAACGCCTGCCCCCGTCGACCTCCCCACCCGCAGCCGGCTCGTCCACGACGCCCTGCGTGCCTCCGGCATCGCCGGCGACATCGTGGTGCTTCCGGATGCCGCGGCCACCGCTGCGCTCGCTGCGGCGGCGCTCGGGGTCGAGGTCGGCGCCATCGCGAACAGCCTCGTCTTCTGGAGCGACGGCGAGCCGCTGCTGGTGATGACCAGCGGCGCGCACCGCGTCGACACCGCAGCGCTGGCGGAGCGTCTCGGCCGCACGAAGATCACGCGTGCGACGCCGGAGCAGGTGCGGGATGCCACCGGTCAGGCCATCGGCGGCGTCGCCCCGACGGGGCATCCGGCTCCCCTCACGACCATCGTGGACGAGGACCTCGCGCGCTACGCCGAGATCTGGGCGGCCGGCGGCACGCCGCACACAGTGTTCCCGCTGACCTATGACGAACTCGTGCGCCTCACCGGCGGGACGGTCGCGAAGGTCGACTGAGGCGCGGCGCGGCCGCGCTACTCAGCGCTCCGGCTCAGGATCTCGCGGCACGTGATGGCGGCTGCGGCAGACCAGGCCTGTGGCCGGCACGCCGCCGGGTAGGGGATCGGCGTCGGCGTCGCCGAGGCGGAGTCGCCGGCATGGAGCTCGGGGACGCGGTAGTCGAAACCTTCGGCGGCGGCGAGCAGTCCTTCGACCACCGCCCGCGCCGGCGCGAGCAGACCGGCGCGCGCCATGCCGTGCGCGCAGATCGCGGTGTCGTGGGTCCAGACACTGCCACCGTGGTACGACAGCGGCCAGTACCCGTCAGCCTGCGTCGACATGGTGCGGATACCGAACCCGCTCGACATCGTGGTGCCGGCAAGGAGAGCAGCCACGTGCGCCTCTTCGTCCGGGTCGAGCAGGCCGGTTCCGAGCAGGTGCCCTATGTTGCTGGTCAGGGTGTCGACCGGACGCTTGTGCCGATCGAGGGCGATCGCGGGGTAGCGCCCTTCGGGCGTCTCGACCCAGAACGACTCCGCGAACCGGGCTCGGAGATCCGCCGCCCAGGTGCGCAGCGCGCCGGGATCGGGAGCGGCGATCGCCCGGGCGTCCGCAGCGAACGCCTCGAGGAGGTCGGCACCGGCGCGCACCGCCTCGTACGCGTAGGCCTGCACCTCGCACAGCGCGATCGGTCCCTCGGCGAGCGACCCGTCGCGCCACTGGATCGAGTCGCCCGAGTCCTTCCAGCCCTGATTGGCCAGACCTCGGCCCGTGCGATCCACGTAGTCGAGGAACCCGTCACCGTCGCTGTCGCCGTGCTCGAGGATCCAGTCCAGCGCACGACCCAGCGCCGGCAGCAGCTCACGCACCTCGGCCTCGGGCATACCGGCTCGCCATGCGTCGGCGAGCAGACACACCCACAGCGGGGTCGCGTCCACGCTGCCGTAATACCGAGGAGGCAACGAGATCCCCTCACCCGGCAGCTCGAGACTCGTCGCCCGCAGTTCGTGGAGGACCTTTCCGGGCTCCTGCGCCGTGTCGACATCGTCGGCGGTGCCCTGCAGCCTCGCGAGAACGCGGAGAGTGGATGCCGCCATCCGCACATCGAGCGGCAGCGCGAGCCGAGCGGCCCACAGCGAGTCCCGGCCGAACAGCGTGAAGAACCACGGGGCGCCGGCGGCGAAGAACTCGTCGTCAGGCCTGTCGGGCAGCGCGAGCCGCAGTGCGTCCAGGTCGTCGAGCGCGACCTCGAGCCAGCTGCCCAGCCGAGGGTCGGACGTGCGTGCCGCCGCGGCGACAGCGGTCGCGTCCCATGAGGCCCGCGACCTGGGAGCGCGCACGACCAGGGCGTCGTCGTGAAGGTCGATCTGCCAGCTCACCGTCACGGACCCCCGTGCGGGAACAGTGAGGTCCCACTCCGCGATGAGGGCGCCCGCCTCGTCGCGAACCGTCGAGCCCGGCGCTCGGAGCACGAACCGCTGGTCCCCGGCGGACGCCGTGGCCGCGCGGACCCTCACCTCCAGAAGGGCGGCACGAGGTTGCGCGCCGCCGGACTTCACCTCGTGCAGCCATGCGAAATCCGGTTCCAGGCGCAGCGTGAGCGCGGTGCGGATGGATTCGCCGAGATGCGAGCTCACCGTCACGGATTCGACGACGCGCCCCGGCGCGACGCGACGATCGCGCGCCAGACGCACCTTGGGATCCGGCCACGCGTCGTCCAGGCCGCGGAGCAGACCTTCGAAGACCACGCGGTCGGCGCCGTGCGCCGCGGTCGCTATCCACTCGATCGCAGACCCGTCGCACGTCAGCCGCTGCGCCCGCACGTGCCGCACGTCGCCGTGGTAGATGCCGTCGATCGACGCCGCGCCGATCTCTCCGTCGCGAGCCGACCACACTTGCGTCGGCGCGCGGAAGGCGATCACCGCGTCGCTCAGCAACGGCTGCAGTGACGGTGTGCTCGACGTGGGGGAGTTCATTCCTTGACGGCTCCTTCGCTGGCGTTCAAGATGCGCCGCTGGAAGATGAAGAACATCACGGCGACCGGGATCGTCATGATGAGCGCGGCGGCGAGCTTCAGGGGGTACTGCGTCCCCTGACTCAGCTGGCCGGAGGCGAGCGACGCCACGCCCTTGGTCAGCGTGGTCAGCGCGGGCGACTGCGTCGACACGATGAAGTGCGACAGCTCGTTCCACGATCCCTGGAACGACAGGATCACGATCGTGATCAGCGCCGGACGCGCCATGGGAAGCACGACCGACCAGAACACCCGGAAGGTCCCCGCTCCGTCGATGCGCGCCTGCTCCTCGACGGAGACGGGGATCGATTCGAAGAAGTTCTTCATGATGAACACCCCCGCCGCATCGACGAGCAGCGGCAGGATCATGCCGGCATACGTGTCGTAGATTCCCAGCTGGTTGATGACGAGGAACTTCGGGATGAGCAGCACGACCGTCGGCACCGCCATGACCGCGACCACGGCGGCGAAGACGACGCCGCGGCCCCGGAAGTGCAGCCGAGCGAGCGCGTAGCCGGCGAGCGAGCAGAAGAACACGCGACCGAGCGTCACGAAGACGGTGACGATCGCGGAGTTGGCGAACCACACCGGAAAATCGCTGCGCAGGAAGAGCTGCTCGTACGCCGCGGTCGACCAGGTCTGCGGAATCAGCGAGACGGGGTTGACCGCAGCCTCGGCATCCGTCTTGAACGAGGTCGAGACCTGCACCAGGAACGGATAGATGTAGACGATGGCCAGTGCGATCAGCAGCGCATAGAGAGCGATCTGCCACCCGACGCTCGCGCGGAACCGGCGCAGTGGCCGCGCCGCAGGCGCCGGCTGACGCTGGCGGATGAGCACATCCGTCTCGGTCACGGTCGTGCCGGTCACCGCGGATCACCTCCTTGAGCGGGTGCCGGGCGCCTTGGCTGATACTGGCGCGCTCGCCGCTTGGATACGGGACGCTCGCGCAGCACCCATCGCTGAAGGATGGTGAACAACACGATGATGCCGAAGAGGATGAACGCGATCGCCGCTCCCTGTCCCCAGTCCTGATCGAGGAAGGCCGCCGAGTAGGAGAGGTAGGCGGGCGTGAGCGTCGTCTTGCCCGGTCCGCCCTGCGTGCCGGTGTAGATCTGGTCGAACACCTGCCAGCAGCCGATCAGGCCGAGCGTGAGCACAGTGAACAGGGTCGGCCGCAGCTGCGGCAGCGTCACGCGCCAGAACCGCTTCCAGGCGTTCGCGCCGTCCATCATCGCAGCCTCCTGGATGTCGCCGCCGATGTTCTGCAGCGCGGCGATGAAGAGGAGCATGAACGTGCCGCTCGTGGTGAAGACGGCCATGAAGATGAACGCGGTCATGGCGACGGAGGGCCCCGCGAGCCAGTTCCACCACGACAGGCCGAGGAAGTCGTTCTCCGTCAGGAAAGCGGGGCCGGATGTCACGCCGACCGCGCCGAGGGCGTTGTGGAGGATGCCGCTCGGGTCCTGGAACCAGTTGGGCCCATTGATGCCGACCCACGACAGGATCTCGTTGACGACGCCGGAGGCTGAGAAGAGGAACAGCCACAGCACGGTGATCGCGACGGATGCGGTCACCGAAGGGAAGTAGAACGCGGTGCGGAAGATCCCTCGCCCGCGCAGGATCGCCCGGTTCACGAGAACAGCGAGAAAGAGCGACAGCGCGGTCTGAAGGGGTACGACCAGTACCACGTACCACGCGTTGTTGCGCAGTGCGGTGCCGAAGTCCCGTGTGGGCAGTCCGCCGTCGACCGTGATGGCCGCGTAGTTCTCGAGCCCGACGAAC
This sequence comes from Microbacterium sp. I2, assembly GCF_051364985.1. NCBI lineage: Bacteria > Bacillati > Actinomycetota > Actinomycetes > Micrococcales > Microbacteriaceae > Microbacterium > Microbacterium sp. I2. The sequence goes on along the minus strand of NZ_JBLWIH010000001.1, from coordinate 223,553 downwards.
CCGACGTTGCCCGACAGCGGGCTGCCGCGCCCGGACCAATCGGAGAAGCTCACCCACAGCGCCATCAGGACCGGGACGAGGAGGAACACTCCCAGGATGACGATCACCGGGGTGGTGAACAGCCATCCGGCGAGCGCCTCCCCGCCCCGGATGCCCGAGCGGGGCCTCCGGGCGCGGGAAGGCGCCGATACGGCCGAGGCCATGGGATCAGCCCACGACCGCTTCGACGTTGCTCTGGACGGTGTCGAGGATCTGCTGCGGATCGCCCGTCTTCAGACCTTCGAGTGAGGCGTTGAAGTCCGTGATCACGGCCGCGATGCCGTCGTTCGTCGGAACGCCCTGCGCGTAGTCCGCGCCGGCGAGGAACGGCGCGAGCTCGGGATTGTCGCTCGTCCACTGCTCGGCGGCGGACTCGACGGACGGCATGGGGCCGAACGCCTCCGAGAACGCGAGCTGCTGCTCGGCACTCGTCAGGTATTCGATGAGCTCGAGCGCACCCTGCTGATTCGGGCTGTCCGCCGCCATGCCCCAGCAGTTTGTGAATTGCATCGTGCCCTGACCGGCCGGCCCCTCGGGCAGTTCGGCGACGACGTACTCCACATCCGGGAAGTCGTTCGTCATGGCGCCGGTGATCCAGTTGCCCTCGATGGTCATGGCGGACAACTGCTTGCCGAACGCCTCGCCACCCCAGCCGGCGTCGAGGTCGGAGGAGTATGCGAAGCTCCCGGCGTTCATCTGCTCCTGCACGTAGGTGAGGGCCTCGACGTTCTCGGGGCTGTTCGCGACTGCCTGTGTGCCGTCGTCGCTGACGAGCTGCCCGCCCGCCTGCGCCATGAACGCGCCGATGCGCTGGTACTCCGGTCCGAATGCCAGCCCGGTGACGCCGCCTGTGGTGAGCGTCGCGGCGACCTCGGCCAGCTGGTCCCAGGTCGTCGGGATGTCGGCATCGGTCAGGCCCGCGGCATCCCACAGTCCCTTGTTGATGATGAGCTGCAAGGTCGAGAAGTCCTTCGGTGCGCAGTAGAACTCGTCCTCGAAGGTGAAGTTCTCCACGAGCGACGGATAGAAGTCGTCCTTGTTCTCGAGCAGGTCGCCGTAGGGGAGGATCGAGCCGTTGCCGGCATAGCCGGCGAGCGCCTCGGTGGCGAGATAGAACACGTCGGGCGGAGACCCGGCAGCGAACCCCTGCGACAGCTGCTGGGGCAGGTCATTGGCGACCTGCACCTCGGCGTCGATGCCGGACTCTTCGGACCAGGCGGCCACCGCCTCTTCGACGGCCGCCGTCTCGGCCTCGCCGGAGGAGCCGATGAGGACCGACAGCGCGTCGTCGCTGGAGGTCAGCTCGCCATCGCCGCCGCCGGCCGTGTCGTCGGTGAAGCCGGAGCCGCAGGCGGTCAGCGCGAGTGCTCCGGTGAGCAGGAGGGCGCCCGTGCCGAGGAGGGCGCGCGTGGTGTGCCGTGTCATGAGTCTCTCTCCTTCGATGAGTCGTGACGGATCGATCGCTGGAATTGGAACGATCAAAATCTGTTGCCACCCTCACGTTAGGAAGGTGATCGGCGCGCTGTCAAGGGCCGTGGGCGGGTCATAGGATAACGATTTGAACGATCTCATTCCCGGCGCGAAAGGTCGAACATGGCGAAGCCGCCCACCGTCGAAGACGTCGCACGCGCCGCCGGCGTCTCGCGCCAGACCGTGTCGAATGTGCTCAACACGCCCGAGATCGTGCGCGAAGCGACCCGCGAGCGGGTGCAGGGCGCGATCGCCGAGCTCGGCTATCGCCCTCACGCGGCGGCCCGAAGGTTGCGCACTCGACGCAGCTCGACGATCGGCATCCATCTCGATCCCTACGCGGGCGGGATCTCGGGAGTCGTCCTGGACCGCTTCGTGCACGCCCTCACCGAGCGTGCCGGTGACCGCGGGATGCGCATCCAGCTCTACGCGGCGCGCACGCCCATCGACGAGATCGACCGGATGCGAGAGCTCACCGAGAGCGGCGAAGTCGACGCCGTCGTCATCACCGGAACCTTCCACGGCGATCCGCGCACGCGCTGGCTGGCGGACAACGCCGTTCCGTTCGTCTCGTTCGGCCGGCCGTGGGGAGAGGACGACGTCGCCTCACCCGCGCACCTCTGGGTGGACGTTGACGGCGCCGCCGGCACGCGCGCTGCCACCGAGCATCTGCTGGCCCACGCGGGGGAGCGCATCGCCTTTCTCGGCTGGCCCGCCGGATCCGGGACCGGTGATGATCGCGAACGCGGCTGGCGAGAGACGATGGCGGCGGCCGGAGCGAGTACCCTGCGTTTCACCTCCGAAGAGAGCGTCGGCCGCGCCCGCGGCGTCGTGGCGACGGCCCTCGCAGAGGATTGGGAGGACCGTGCCCCCATCGACGGGATCGTGTGCGTGAGCGACTCGCTCGCGATCGGTGCGCATCTCGCGGCGGCGTCGGCCGGCAGACCCGACCTTCCGGTGATCGGCTTCGACAACACGCCCGCCATCGAGGCGATCGGGCTGTCCAGCGTCGAACAGCTCCCCGAGCGCGTGGCGTCCGGCGTGCTCGAGCTGCTGATGGGACCGACCGGCAGCGTCGTCGCACCACGGATCACGGCATCCGGAGAAGCCCACGTCCTCGTCGAACCTCGGCTGGTCCTGCGGTAGCGACCGCGGTTTCGACGGGAGCCGCCCGAGGCGCTGCGCGCCCGCGCCCGAACTGCTCTCCTCGCCACCGGATCAAGCGCGGCGACCGCGGGTGGCCGCCCCCGCCGGCCCCGCGGGCGTGCGGTCCCGATCCGCTCGCGGGAGCCATCGCAAGGCGATCACACCGCTCAGCAGATAGAGGCAGCCCTGTGCCTGCAGCAGCGGCATCAGCCCCACCGGACCGTCGGAGAGAGCGCCGAGCAGGATTCCGCCGGCCTGGCCGACCGCAGCGACCAGCCCCACCGCCGCGAAGACCGCCCCCCGGTGGTGCGGTTCGGAGTGTTCCTGGAGCACGCTCATGAGCCCTGCGAGCATGACCACTCCAGGGGCGCCCACGGCCGCGAACAGAAGCACGTACGGCCACAGGTCGGTCGTGATCGGCGGCAGGTTCCATGTCGCGAGGGAGAGCGCGCCGAACACGAGCAGGCTGGCCCCCGCGAGTACTCGCGGCGACGCACCTCGGGCAAGGAAGCCGAGGACGATCCCGGCGACGATCGCACCGCTGGCCTGGATGCCTCGCAGCAGGCCGACGTCAGCATCCGATCCGCGCAGCGGGCCCAGGGCGAACAGGACGAACAGCACGACGAACATGCCCTGTGCGACGCTGGATACGAAGATGACGGCGTACGCACCGCTCAGCCGGCGCATCCGCAGCGCCGCGCTCAGTCCGATCGACCGCCGGGCCTCGGTGTCCGTTCCGGGGATCCCGCGCGCCGCGGCGGTGGAGGTCGCCGGTAGCGTCGAGATCAGCGCGGCGGAGATGAGGTAGGTCACGGCGTCGGCCGCGACGATGAGACGTAGATCGCCCACGATCAGGAGGAGTCCCCCGATCGGTCCGCCGATGAGGCGACCGAGATTCTGGTTCAGCCCGATCAGCGCGTTCGCCGAGACCAGGCGGTCGTTCGCGACCAGGTCCGGCAGCAGACTGTTCTTCGCAGGTTCGAACAGCGTGCTCAGGGAGGCGTGCACCACGATCACCCCGTAGGCGATCGGCAGCTCGGTCGCACCATGCACCGTGAGGAGCGGCAGAAGGGCGAGCGCCTGCCCGACATTGACGGTGACCATGATCCACCGCCTGTCGAAGCGGCTGGTGAGCCGGGCGGCGAGCGGAGCGAGGAGAACCGCCGGGGCCAGCTCCAGCAGGAACGCGATCGACGCGCCCAGCGCCGAGCCGCTCAGCTGGAACACGACGAGGGGCAGCGCGATGAACAGCAGCCAGTCGCCGGTGTCGGAGATGAGTCCGGCCGCCCACAGCCGCCGAAAGGCCGGGATCGCGAACGCGGAGGGCGAGCTCACGTCGGATCGTCGCGGAAGGCGGGCCGCGGGAACGCGACGACGGAGAGATGGGCGATGTCGGCATCGTCCGGGTCATCGTCGCGCGTCGCGGCGATGTAGGGGCGGACGATGGCGTCGATGCGCTCGACGATGGACCGCAGCTCGGCCGGACTGACGCGCAGCCCATAGCGCGCGTGCGCGTCGACATCGCGCCACGCGCCCTCGATCCGATCGCGATGCCGAACGTGTTCGCGAGCGAGCTGGTGGTCCAGCTGCAGGGATGCTTCGAGCATCGCAGTCCCGCTCGCCACCACGGACGGGTCGTCCGACTCGAGATCCAGATGCAGACCGGTCACCGTCGCCTGCCATGGCCGTTCGCGGCCGTCGGGGGACTCGACGGGTTCGACGAGCCCGTGTCGCGCGAGCACACGCAGGTGGTAGCTGCAGTTCGAGGGGTTGTCGTCGACCGCTCTCGCGCACTCGGACGCGGTTGCCGCGCCGTGGGACATCAGATAACTGAGCAGGTCGAGGCGGACGGGGTGGGCGAGCGCGTCGAGGGCGGCCGGATCGGTGATGGTGCGCTTCAGCTCTCGCGGCGACATGATCGTCCAATCTGAAAGGGGATTTCAGATTAGGTCGTGACCTGACTTCCTGCAAGGGTCTTTCAGAGTTTCGGATCCACCTTCCGCGGTCCCCCCATACGCCGCCCGAGCTCCCGTGCCATGGCTCCGATCACTCCGGCGAACTCGACAGGATCGCGGTCGCCCTCGGTCGGATAGGTGACGGCGATCGCCGCCACCGGCCAGCCGACGTGGTCGAGCACGGCGACACCGACAGAGGCGAGCCCCAGCGTCACCTCGCCATCCTCGGTGGCGTATCCGCGGGCACGCACCTCGCGCAGCACCTCGCGGAGCTCGCGGGGTCGCCGCGGGCCCTGTCCGGTGCGATCCGAGAACGACGCCGCATCCGGGTAGAGCGCCCGCACCTGCTCGGCCGGCAGGGCGGCGAGCATCGCCCTTCCGGTGGCGGTCAGATGCGCGGGCAGGCGAACTCCGACGTCGGTCACGAGCGCCGGCCGCCGTGCCGCCCGCTCCTCGACGATGTAGAGCACGTCGCGGCCGTGCATCACGGCGAGGTGCGCGCTCTCGTGCGTGCGGTCGACGAGCTCGGCGAGCACGGGACCGCCGAGCCGCGCCAGGGGCTCCTGACGGGCGTAGCCGCTGGCGAGCTCGAACGCCGCGATGCCGAGGCCCCAGCGCCGGTCCTCCGGGAGGTGGACGACGAACTGATGCTCCTGTAGTGCGGCCAGCAGGTGGTAGACGCTCGAGCGTGGGATGCCGAGAGCCGTGGCGACCGTGCGCGCCGGCACCGGCCCGCGCTGGCGGGCGAGGAATGACAGGATGCGCAGCGTCTGATCCGCCGCGGGCACCTGGGGGCGACCGGCGGTCGCGAATCCGTCTGGCATGACAGACACAGGATGCCACGGCCCACTGTCCTGCGGAAGTCATGCGGTGTGGAATCGAGGCATGAGCATTGCCCACGAGACCCGCGAGAGTACCGTCGTCACGATCGGCGAGACACCGCTGCGTCCCGAAGACGTCGTCGCCGTCGCGCGCCACGGCGCTCGCGTCGAGGTCGCCCCGGAGTCGCTCTCCCGCGTCGCCACGACACGCGCGCTGGTCGAGGGGCTCGCCGACGACCCCGAGCCGCACTACGGCATCTCGACAGGATTCGGCGCGCTGGCCACGACCTTCATCGCCCCCGACCGGCGTATGCAGCTGCAGGCCAGCCTGATCCGCTCGCACGCCGCCGGCGTCGGCCCCGAGGTCGAGCGCGAGGTCGTGCGGGCGCTGATGCTGCTGCGGCTGCAGACGCTGGCGACCGGTCATACCGGAGTGCGTCCGGTCGTCGTCCAGACGTACGCGGCGATGCTCAACGCGGGGATCACGCCGATCGTGCGCGAATACGGCTCCCTGGGATGCTCGGGCGACCTCGCCCCGCTGTCGCACGTCGCGCTCGCCGCGATGGGCGAGGGTGAGGTCCGCACAGCGGAGGGCGACCTCGTGCCTGCCGCGGAGGCCCTCGCCGCGGCTGGGCCCACGCGCCCGGAGGCTCCGGGCGACGCGCCAGCGGCGCCTGGAGGGGGCGTGGGGACCGTCCCCCCTCTCGTCCTGCGGGAGAAGGAGGGGCTCGCCCTCATCAACGGCACGGACGGCATGCTCGGGATGCTGCTGCTCGCGATCGACGACCTGTCGATGCTGCTCGATACGGCTGATGTCGCGGCCGGGATGTCGGTCGAGGCGCAGCTCGGCACCGACGCGGTGTTCGCCGCCGATCTGCAGGCGCTGCGTCCCCAGCTCGGGCAGGCGGCGTCGGCGGCGAACCTGCGCGCCGTGCTCGCCGATTCGCCCATCGTCGCATCGCATCGCGACCCGTCCGTCTGCACGCGCGTGCAGGACGCCTATTCACTGCGGTGCTCGCCGCAGGTGCATGGCGCGGCGCGTGACACCGTCGAGCACGCGCGTCTGATCGCGTCGCGGGAGCTCGCCGCCGCCGTCGACAATCCCGTGATCACCGACGACGGCCGCGTGCAGTCCAACGGCAACTTCCACGGCGCGCCCGTGGCATACGTGCTGGACTTCCTCGCGATCGCTGTGGCCGATGTCGCCTCGATCTCGGAGCGCCGCACCGACCGCGCACTGGATCCCGCCCGCAGCAACGGACTGCCGCCGTTCCTCGCACACGAAGTGGGTGTGGACTCCGGGCTGATGATCGCGCAGTACGCGGCGGCCGGGATCGTCTCGGAGCTCAAGCGGCTCGCGGTGCCCGCATCCGTCGACTCCATCCCGTCGTCTGCGATGCAGGAGGATCACGTCTCGATGGGCTGGGCAGCGGCGCGCAAGCTGCGCCGCGCGCTCGACGGACTCACGCGCGTGCTCGCCATCGAGGTGCTGACCGCCGCCCGCGCGCTCGATCTGCGAGCGCCGCTGCAGCCCGGGCCTGCGACGGCTGCCGTGCGCGGTCTGGTGCGCGCGGCCGGCGTCGATGGGCCTGGGACCGACCGATTCCTCTCACCCGAGATGGAGGCCGTCGCCGCGCTCGTGGCAAGCGGTGCGGTGGCGAATGCCGGTCTTGCGCACGCTCGCGCGTGAGCCCGAATTCCTGGCCGCCGCAGACCGAGCCGCTAAGCTGAACAGAGTTGTACGGGAAGGAGCGGCGATGGCTGCGGTGACCGCACAGGCGAAGCGTGCCGATGCCCGGCGCAACATCGAGTCCATCATCGACGCGGCCACCGCGCTGCTGGCAGTGAATCCCGATGCGAGCGTGCAGGACATCGCGAAGGCTGCGGGCGTCGGGAGGGTGACCCTCTACGGGCACTTCGACTCGCGCACGGCCCTGATCACGGAGGTCGCCACGCGGGCGATCGCGCAGACCGAGGAGTCGCTGCGGGATCTGGACCTGAGCGGCGATCCGCGCGAGGCGATGGCCAAGCTGCTCGAGGCGACCTGGCTGCTCACGCATCGCTTCGGCGCGATCGTCGTCGCCGCGGGCCAGGCGCTGCCGCCGGACGAGCTGCGGCGCGCGCACGAGGGGCCGGCGAAGCGCGTGCGAGCGCTCCTCAGGCGCGGCAGGCAGGAGCGGGAGTTCCGGGCTGACATGCCGGTGGAGTGGCAGATCACCACGATCCAGGCCGTGCTGCACGCCGCGTCCGGTGCTGTGCACCGCGGCGAGATCACGGCCGCCGACGCCCCTCGACTCGTCACCGAGACGGTGCTCGCGGCACTCGCAGCGCCTGCGAGTTAACTCGTCCGGGCCGGCGAGCGACCCGGCACCACCAGTACCGCGACGACGGCAGCGACCGCGGCCACCACGACGCCGAACCACAGTGCGAGGTTGTACGCGGTGAGGGCGCTGCCGACGAGCGCGGCCGCGGCGACGCTCGACACCGCCGAGACGCCGGTCGCGGCGCCGAACTCGTGCATCGTGCTGAGCGCGCCCGACCCGACGCCCGCCTCATGCGGTGCGACAGCGGTGAACATGCTCGTCGAGGCGGCGACGAACACCATGCCGATCCCGAATGCCGCGACGCTCATCGCGATGACGAGGACCGTCATGCTGGCGATCGCCGCGGCCGCGGCCAGCCCGATGGTCGTGATGACGAGGCCCGTGACGGCGATCGTGCGCAGACCGAACCGGGGGAGCGTCCGGCCGCCGACCTGCGCGCCGGCGATCGTGCCGACGGCGACGGGGAGGAACACCAGGCCGGTGTCGAGGGCTGAGAATCCGTGCACACGCTGGAAGATGAACGAGCCCAGGAAGAAGACGGCGATCATCAGCGCCGTCGCGACGAAGATGAGTCCGAGCCCGGCGACGACCGGGCGGCGTGTGAGCATGCTGAGGTCGATCAGCGGTGCGCGAGCCACGCGCTGTCGCCACGCGAAGAGGGAGTACCCGATCGCGCCGGCGAGGATGGGCAGCAGCACGACAGGGCTGAGCCAGCCGCTCTCTCCGGCTGCCACGAGTCCGTAGATCACGGCCGCGGTCGAGAGCGTCACGAGCCCGGCGCCGAGCCAATCGAGCGCGCCACCCGCTCCCGACAGCTTCGGCACGGTGCGCTGGAGTGCGACGAAGAGGAGGACTCCTATGGGGACGTTGACCCAGAACACCCAGGACCAGCCGGGGCCTGATGTCAACAGTCCGCCGAGCAGGACGCCGAGTGCCGCGCCGGCGCCGCCCAGCGCGGACCACACGCCGAGCGCTTTCGCCAGCTCGGCGCCCGCGAAGGTGCGCGCGATGACCGAGAGCGCCGCGGGCGACATCGCCGCTGCCCCCAGGCCCTGCAGCCCGCGACCGACGAGAAGTGTGACCGGATCGGACGCGAATCCCGTCAGCAGCGACGCGATCGTGAACACGGCGAGCCCGATGAGGACGACCCTGCGGCTTCCGAACACGTCGGCCGCCTTGCCGCCGAGCAGCATCAGGCCGCCGAAGACGAGGGCGTAGATGCTGACGACCCAGGTCAGGGCGCTGCGGGAGAGTTCGAGGTCTGAGCCGATCTGCGGCAACGCCAGCGCGACCACGGTGACGTCGATGATCAGCATGAGCTGGGCGATCCCGAGGAAGGCCAGCATCTGCCAGCGACGACGGTACTGCTCGGTCGCCACGGGCGTTTCACGAGGAGAGGTCGACATCGTTTCACCCTTCGAATAAGTCGAACGACTATGTACGGGATGAAGATAACATGAACACGAGTGTTCAACAAGCGGGATTCAGACGCCCGATGACGCCGGGCGCCAGCTGAACATCTCCTTCGTCGTCATGGCGGCGCCGAGGCGCAGGTAGAACCGGTGCGCGGCCTCGTTGTCGGCGCGTGCACCCCACACGATGGCAAGTCGCTCGGGTGCGGCGAGATCCGCGACCGCCTGCATCAGCGCGCGGCCCACGCCCTTGTCGCGCGCCTCGGGCCGGACCCAGAGGTCGTCCAGGGCGATGAGGTCCGACGCGGACCAGAGGTGGAACCGTCGAAGCGTCGAGACGTAGCCGGCGGGCCGCTCGCCGTCGAAGGCGAGCAGCACGCACACATCGTCGCGCGTCAGCATAGACCCCCAGTCGGCGGCAGTCGCCTGGACGTGATCGCCCTGGTGCGCGGCGATCTCGCGTACGAGTATGTCGACGAGCGCGGCATCCGCTTCGGTCGCCCGTCGAATCCGGATGCCGGTCGGCGGCGTGGCGGGCAGCCCCGTGCCCATGCGGCCAGAGGTGTCACTCATGGATTTCGCTCCTTCCGCGCCCCGCACGGTTTGCGAACAGCAGTGTACGAGTTAGGGCGCGGGCGTCACGTTAGCAAGCCGAACACATATGTTCAAGATTCCAGCAGCGGCGGCAGCGTCGCGGCGACCCGCAACCACGGGATCGACGCATCCGGTCGAGCAGCGGCTCCGCGCGCGTCGCCGTCGCAGCGCACCACGACAGCCCAGTCCTCGAGCGACGTGCCGGCGGCACGCAGACGGTCGCGCAGCCGCTTCACCGCCTTCGGACTCGGCCGGCCGGCCACCGATACGTGCGCCATGTGGGTCGCGATGATGGCGGATGCTGCGCGCACGAGCGGGACGGGCAGCCCGAGCCTGCGCCCCAGAGCGACGGCGATCTCGGCACCTCGTTCGGCGTGGCCGTACGACGTGATGCGGCCGTTGCGTCGCTGGGTCGTCTCGGGCTTACCGATGTCGTGCCACAGCGCCGCGAGCACGAGCAGCTCGCGCGCGTCTTGCGGCGGGGGCGGCATCGTCTCGTCGGCATGCTGCGCGGCAAGATCGGCTGCCCACAGGGAGTGCACGAGCACGTCGCCCTCGGGATGCCACATCGGATCCTGCGGTGTGCGGGCGAGCGCGGCGAGCTCGGGGATCTCTTCGATCAGGCCGTCGTCGCGCAGCCGCTGCGAGGGGACGCCGGTTCCACGGAGGATCGCGCGTAGCTGCTCTCCGCGTTCGCGGTCGGTGCGAGCCGATGCGGCGGTCATGCCTGCCATTGGACCAGTCCCTGTCGGGCCCAGGCAATGCCAGGGGCGTATGTCTGGTATCTCAGACGCCGCGGCGGCGAATGCCGTTGCCGCGGCGCGGCCGGGCGTGTGGAATCGACCTCATGACCGACACCATCCCGACCCGGAGCGCGTCGCTCGGTGCTTCGCGAACCGTTCGCGCGCCACGCGGCGGCGAGCGCACGGCGAAGAGCTGGGGCGCCGAGGCTGCCAAGCGCATGCTCATGAACAACCTCGACCCGGAGGTCGCCGAGCACCCGGAGGACCTCGTCGTGTACGGCGGCACCGGCAAGGCCGCGCGCAGCTGGGAGGCGTACGACGCGATCGTCCGCACCCTTGACGAGCTCGAGCCCGACGAGACGCTCCTGGTGCAGTCGGGCAAGCCTGTCGGCGTCTTCCGTACGCACGAGTGGGCGCCGCGCGTGCTCATCGCGAACTCGAACCTCGTGGGGGACTGGGCGACCTGGCCCGAGTTCCGCCGGCTCGAGCACCTGGGCCTCACGATGTACGGGCAGATGACCGCGGGCTCGTGGATCTACATCGGCACGCAGGGCATCCTGCAGGGCACGTACGAGACGTTCGCCGCGGTCGCCCGCTCCCTCGGCCGCGACGGCCTGGCCGGCACCCTGACACTCACCGGCGGCTGCGGCGGCATGGGCGGGGCGCAGCCGCTCGCGGTGACGCTCAACGGCGGGGCCGTCCTCATCGTCGATGTCGACGAGTCCCGCCTCCAGCGCCGGGTCGAGCACGGCTACCTCGACGAGTACACCACCGACCTCGACGACGCCGTCGCCCGGGTCGTGGCGGCCAAGAACGCCGGCGAAGCGCTGTCGGTGGGTGTCGTGGGCAACGCGGCTGAGGTCTTCGGCGACGTCCTGCTCCGCCATCGCGCGGGCGAGGTCGCGGTCGACATCGTCACCGACCAGACGAGCGCCCACGACCCGCTGGCCTATCTGCCCGCGGGCATCGCGTTCGAGGACTGGAAGGCCGAGGCATCCCGCGATCCCGAGGCCTTCACGGCTCGCGCGCGCGGAAGCATGGCCAAGCACGTGGCGGCGATGGTGGGGTTCATGGATGCCGGAGCCGAGGTCTTCGACTACGGCAACTCGCTGCGCGCCGAGGCGCAGCTCGGCGGGTTCGAGCGGGCCTTCGCCTTCCCGGGCTTCGTGCCGGCGTACATCCGCCCGCAGTTCGCCGAAGGTCGCGGCCCGTTCCGCTGGGTGGCGCTGTCGGGCGATCCCGAAGACATCCGCAAGACGGACCGCGCCATGATGGAGCTGTTCCCCGGCAACGCCGGACTGGTGCGCTGGCTCGAGAAGGCCGGTGACGCCGTGCACTTCGAGGGACTGCCCGCGCGCATCTGCTGGCTCGGCTACAAGGAGCGCCACCTCGCCGGCCTGAAGTTCAACGAGATGGTGGCCTCGGGTGAACTCACCGGCCCCATCGTGATCGGCCGCGATCACCTCGACGCCGGCTCGGTCGCCTCGCCGTACCGCGAGACCGAGGCCATGGCCGACGGGTCTGACGCGATCGCCGACTGGCCGTTGCTGAACGCGTTGCTCAACACGGCATCGGGAGCGGCATGGGTCTCGATCCATCATGGGGGCGGCGTCGGCATCGGCCGCAGCATCCATGCCGGACAGGTCACGGTGGCCGACGGCACTGCCCTGGCGGCGGAGAAGCTCGAGCGCGTGCTCACCAACGATCCGGGCACCGGGGTCATGCGGCACGTCGACGCGGGCTACGATCGCGCGAAGGAGGTCGCCCGCGAGCGCGGCCTGAACGTGCCGATGCTCGGTGCGTAGCGACGGCGATCTCGTCTCGCGACTCCGCGTGTGCAAGGTTTCGACGCCGGAACCGTGACAGCGGTGAAGTCTCGCGAGGGAAGAGGGATGCTGTGGGCGCGACCTTGATCACGAACATCGGCGAGCTGACGACCAACGTCGGCCGCAACGGTGATCCCTGCGGCACGCTCCGGGACGCCGCCGTGCTGATCGAGGGCACGCGTATCGCGTGGGTCGGGGCCGCGTCCGACGCCGCTTCGCGCATCTCCGACCGCGACGTGGCGTCGACGCGCCACGGTGCCGGAGAGCAGCTGCGGTCTCAGCGTCCGAACGACATCACGCGCCATCGCGACGGCGGAGGCGGGGTCGAGGTCGTCGATGCGGGCGGGCGGGCGGTGATCCCGGGGTTCGTCGACAGCCACACGCATCTCGTCTTCGGCGGAGACCGTGCCGACGAGTTCGAGGCGCGCATGACGGGCACGCCGTATGCCGCCGGTGGCATACGGCGCACCGTGGCGGCGACGCGCGAGGCGAGCGACGAGGAATTGCGGGCGAGGCTCGCCGGATTCGTCGACGAGCTGCACGTGCAGGGAACGACGACGTTCGAGATCAAGACCGGTTACGGGCTCACGGTGGCCGACGAAGCACGCCTCGCCCGGCTCGCGGCGGAGGTCACGACCGAGGTCACGTTCCTCGGGGCGCACGTCGTGCCGGCCGAGTACGCCGATCGCCGCGAGGAGTACGTCGAGCTCGTCTGCGGCGAGATGCTCCGTGCCTGCACGGCGCACAGTCGCTGGATCGACGTGTTCTGCGAGCGTGGTGCGTTCACTCCGGCCGAGAGCGAGCGCATCCTCGTGGCGGGCATCGCCCACGGACTCGCGCCTCGTGTGCACGGCAACCAGCTCGGGCCGGGCGAGGGCGTGCGCCTCGCGGTGGCGCTGGAGGCGGCATCCGTCGACCACTGCACCTACCTGAGCGACGCGGACGTCGCGGCCCTCGCGGGTTCGCGGACCGTGGCGACCTTGCTGCCCGGCGTCGAGTTCTCGACCCGCCAGCGCTACCCCGAAGCTCGCCGCCTGATCGATGCGGGCGTGACGGTCGCGCTGGCCAGCGACTGCAACCCGGGGTCGAGCTTCACCAGTTCGATGCCGCTCATGGTCGCGCTCGCCGTCCGCGAGATGGGCATGACGCCGGCCGAGGCCGTGTGGGCGGCGACCGCCGGCGGTGCGCGGGCGCTGCGCCGCGACGACGTCGGCGGGATCGCTCCGGGCATGCGAGCGGACCTCGTGCTGCTCGACGCCCCCACGCGCGTGCACCTGGCCTACCGACCCGGCGTGCCGCTGGTGCGGACGGTGTGGGTCGGCGGGGAGCGGCTCTGAGAGCGGCGAGACCGCGGCGAGCTCAGCGGGGTGTGTCGAGCGTCCACTCGGCGGGATCGAGGGCGGTCGCCACATCCCAGTCCCCGTCGTCCCAGCGGAACGTCGCGACGGCGCACGTGGGCATGTGGGCGATGCCGTCGCCCGACAGCTGAGCCGCGAGCACGCTCATCCCGGGGTCGTGCGCCACGACGAGCACCGATCGGACGCCGGTCGCCGCGGCGGCGGCAAGCAGGGCGCGCGCCGGCGCTCCATAGAGCTCGGGGTCGAGCGTCACGGCGGCGCCGAGCTCTTCGGCGAACGCCTCGGCCGTCGTGCGGGCCCGCACCGCGGTGCTCGACACAAGCGCGTCGGGCCGGAATCCCGTCTCGGCAAGCCGCCGCGCCATGCGCGGCGCGTCGCGCCGGCCACGATCGTTCAGCGGGCGGTCGTGGTCGTCGAGGTGAGGGTCGCCCCAGTCCGACTTGGCGTGCCGCACGAGCACGAGCGTGATCCCCGCGCCGGTCATCGCGCGATCGCCTTTCCCGCGAGAAGTTCGAGGACGCACAGCGCCGCGAGCCGCACGGTGCGCCCGTCGGGGGCATCCGCCGTCGCGTCCACCTCGACGATGTCGGCGCTGTGCACGCGGGAATCGGATGCCGCGGCTCGCACGAGCGCACGCAGCTCCCAGGCCTGCAGCCCGCCGGGCACCGAGGCCGGGCAGCCGGGAGCGACCGCCCGGTCGCACACGTCGACGTCGATGTCGAGATGGATCCGGCCGCCGTCGGAGCCCGCGATCGCGAGCGCGTGGGCGACTACGTCCGGGATGCCGCGGCGCCGCACCTCGTCGAGGGTGATGACGGTGATGCCGAGGTCGATGGCGCGGCGCGCGTACGCGGCGGAGTTGGCGAAGTCGGCGATGCCCACCTGCACGATGCGGTGGGGGTCCATGCCGGCCTCGACGAGCCGTCGCACCGGGGACCCGTTCGACACGCCGTCGCGCAGGTCGAAGTGCGCGTCGAGGGTGATCAGTCCGGAGGCTGCCGCACCCTGCGCGACCGCGTACGTGATCGAGTTGTCGCCGCCGAGCGCCACGACGAGGCCGGCGCGCTCTCTGAGGGACGCGACGGCGGTGCGGACGGATGCCTCGCCGGCCGGTCCGTCCGGCTCATCGACGTCGCCGGCGTCCGCGATGCGCAGCACCTCGCCGAGGTCGATCGGCGGCGGTCCGATGAGCGTGGGACTGAAGCGGCGCAACGCCGCCCGGACGGCGGCGGGCGTGGCGTGGGCTCCCGTCGGCGAGAGCGACGTGCGGAATGCCGGGAGACCCAGCACCGCGGCATCCCATCCGCCATCGTCGCCGATTCGCGGCCAGCCGCCCGCGCGAGGCCACAGCGGATCGACGGAGAGCTGGTCGGCGGCAGGCGGCGGGTCAGCGGGAGACGTCACCCCACGACGCTACCGCCGTGTCATGCCGAGACGTAGACCCAGGCCGTGCGTCCGCTGGCCAGCACGACCGACGCCCGCCGGTAGAGGGCGACCTCGTACTCGTCCGACGCGTCGAGTTCGTCGTCGGTGACCCACAGCGCCCTGCCGAGCACCTTGTCGAGCGGGTTGCCCGTGGCGCGCACGATCGGATGCACCGAGAGCCCCGACAGGTCCACCACGCGCGGGTCCGCGATCTCGGCATAGTCGACGGTGTAGCCCGGCAGCGCATCGTCGTCGCCCGCAATCAGGCGCCCGAACGTGTCGAGCTGCACGTCGGCGTGCTGGAGCGTGCCGTAGCTGAAGAGGAGTTGCGTGGGTTCATCCGTGGGCTGGTCGATGGGCTCGTCGCGCGACACGGCTTCAGGGTAGCCCGTCTCACCCCAGCAACGCGTGGGCGACGGAGAAGATGGCGAGCCCCGCGAGCGCGCCGACGATCGTGCCGTTCAGGCGGATGTACTGCAGGTCGCGCCCGACCATGAGCTCGATCTTCTCGGTCGTCTCGGCGGGGTCCCACCGCTCCACCGTGTCGGTGATGATCGACGCGATGTCGTGGCGGTAGCGCTCGACGAGGAAGACGGCGGCGCCGGTCGCCCAGGAGTCCACACGGCGCTGGAGTGCGGCATCCGTCGTCAATCGCTCGCCGATCTCGGCCAGCGCCCGCGCCGCGCGGCGCCGTAGACCGCTGTCGGGGTCGGCGAGAGAACGCAGCAGTCCGGCTTTCGCGGTGTTCCACGCCTCGGCGGCGAGCGCCCGCATGCGCGGGCTGTCGAACACCGCGTGCTTGGCGTCTTCGAGCCGGCCGATCGTGGCGGGGTCGCGCTGCAGGTTGTCGGCGAGACGCTCGAGGTACCCGTCGACCGCGCGGCGGGCGGGATGATCGGCGTCGGCACGGATCGCCGCCACGAACTTGACCGCCTCGTTGTACACGGTGTCGTCGACGAGTCGGTGCGCGACCGAGGGGACCCACGACGGCAGCCGTCGCGAGACGAGACCGCTGAACGCGGCTTGGTTGGTGCCCAGCCACGTCGCGATGTTCTCCAGCGCCATGTCGACCGCGCCGTGGTGCGCACCTGATTCGACGATGCGCCCGAGCCATTCGCCCAGCGGCGGACCCCACTCCGGGGCGATCAGATGTTCGCGCGCGAGGTCTTCGATGACATCCTGCACGTCGTCGTCACTGAGGGCCTGCAGCACGCCGGCGGCCATGACCGAGGCCTCGGCCGCCACACGCTCGGCGTGCGGGGGATGCCGCAGCCAGTCGCCGAGCCTCGACGCGATCGCCGTCGCCTCGAGCTTGGTGCGCACCACATCGCCGCGGAGGAACTCGGTCTCGACGAACTCGCCGAGGGTGCGTCCGATCTCGTCCTTGCGGCTGGGGATGATCGCGGTGTGCGGGATGGGGATTCCGAGCGGATGCCGGAACAGAGCCGTCACCGCGAACCAGTCGGCGAGCGCGCCGACCATGCCGCCCTCGGCCGCCGCACGCACGTACGTGAGCGCGGGAACCTGCTGCTGGAACGCGAACGAGATGGCGAACAGCACGGCCATGAACACCAGCGCGCCCAGTGCGACACCCTTCATGAATCGCAGTCCGCGCCGGCGCTCCTGGTCGGCCGCGCTCAGTAGGTGGGTCGGAGTTCGCGCCATGCGGTCATCCTCGCACGGGCGCCCATATGCGCCGCGAGCCCTTCCGTCGCGCCCCGGATCATCGCAGGATGGGCTCATGACCTCGCACCAGCCCGTCGTCCGCGTGTGGCGCGGCGTGATCCGCACACAGGAGCGCGACGAGTACGTCGAGTACGTCGAACGCACTGGGATGGGGGAGTACCGGTCGACGCCGGGCAACCTCGACGCCTGGATCCTCACGCGCGACCTCGGCGACGGCACGACCGAGATCCTCACGGTGTCGCGGTGGGAGTCGATGAACGCCGTCCGCGAATTCGCCGGGGCCGACGTCGACGCCGCGGTGTACTACCCCGAGGACGACGACTTCCTGGTGCAGCGCGACGAGACCGTGCGCCACTACATCCAGGACGCCTGAGTCCGCTACTCCTCCAACGGCCCGAGCCACGCGCTCGCGACCGTCGAGTGCGCCGACTCGGGGTCGGAGGGGTGGAACAGCCCCGCCAGCACGTCGCGGTAGAGGCGGCCGAGCTCATTGCGTGAGAAGTACGACGAGCCGCCCGCGACCAGCACGGCGTCGTCCACGATGGCCTTCGCCGCAGTGACGGCCCGGTGCTTGACGCCCGCCAGCAGCGAGAACCACCGTGGACCGTGATCGGCGAGCTCGTCGACGTCGCAGCAAAGCGCCTCGATCTGCGGCGGCAGCGCGTCGTACGCGAGTGCCATGCCGGCGATGCGCCAGCGGATGTCGGGATCCTGGCTGTACGCCTTGCCGGTGCGCTTCGACGTGCGGGTGCCGGCGGCCGTGACCGCGAGATCCAGCGCCCGGCGCGCGATCCCGGTGTACACCGACGCCAGGAGCAGCTCGAAGACGCTGAAGATGCCGAACACGAGGGGATCGGGGTTCGGGCCGGGCGTGAGCCGTCGCACCACGCGGTCAGCCGGAGCGACTGCGCCGTGCAGCTCGGTCGTGCGGGACTGCGTCGCCCGCATGCCCAGGGTGTCCCAGTCGTCGCGCACCACCACGCGGTCCGCCTGCATCTCGGACCGCGGCACGAACGCGTACACCATCTGCGGGGCGTCCGGCGACGACGTGTCCAGGCCGTGCAGGCCGAGCTGGGTCCACACCGGGGCGAGCGAGGTGAAGATCTTGGTGCCTGTGAACGCATAGCTCCCGTCAGGGAGGGGCGCGGCATCCGTCCCGCTCCCGAACAGCACCAGGTCGTTGCCGGCCTCGCTGATGCCGAACGCGAACACCTCGCCGGCCGCGGCTCCCTCCTGCACGAATCGCAGGGCGTCGATGCCGCGGTCCGCCATCACCTTCGCGACACCCGTCCACACCAGATGCATGTTGATCGCGAGGGCGGTGGCAGGTGCCGCTCCCGCCAGCCGCTGCTGCAGGACGGATGCCTCGGCCAGCCCCAGCCCCAGACCGCCCAGCTCACGAGGCACGAGGATGCCCAGGTAACCGGCTTGCTTCAGGTCGGCGAGGTCGTCATCGGGAAAGGTGTTCTCGCGATCGTGCGCGGCGGCGCGTCCGCGCACGCGCTCGAGCAGCTCATCGGACAGGATCGCGGTCGGGTCGAAGTCGGCGGTCACGATCCCATTGTGGCCGCGTGCGGCGCGTCGTGGGCCGGGTCGGGCGGATGCCGGCGCTGCACTCCGCGGGCTGCTCAGCGGTTGAAGCCCCAGCCCTCGAGGGCATCACGGAGTGCCGCGAGCGTCGCCTCGGGCTGATCGCGGTGCGGCGAGTGGCCGGCGCCTGGCACCACCGACATCGCGAACCGCGGATTCCGGGTCACGACGGACTCCGCCGGCTTGCCGCGGAAGATCGAGTAGACGGCGGGGTCCGACGCGATCACATGTGTGGGCACGTCCACGCGGATCGCGGCATCCGTCACGTCCCACGTCTCGTTCTGCGAGCTGGTCTGCTCGACCGCCCACCGGCTCGCCTGCTGCGCCGACACCGCCTTCAGCTCGATGTCGTGCTCGTGCCAGCCGGGGTGCTCCGCCCGCACGGCGGCTTGGCTCGGATCCTCGAACGAGCGCGTCTGGCTGTCTCGCACGATCTCGCGGTCGCGGTCGGTGAGCGCGATCGCCGGGTCGACGAGGACGAGGTGGCGGGTCCACTGCGGATCGTCCGCGACGGCGACGACGGATGCCGCGCCCCCGAGAGAGTGCGCGATGACGAGGTCCCACGCGCCGCCGTCCGATGGGCGCGTCTGAGCCAGATCGGCCGCGTACGCGGCGATGCGGTAGTCCAGTGCTCGCGGGGCCGTGCCGTGACCGCGCAGGTCCACGGCATCCGCCCGCCAGCCGGCATCAGCCAGCGCCACGCCATAGCGCCACATCAGCGCTCCGTTCGAGCCGAGGCCGTGGACGAGGAGCGCTCGACGGGAGGCGGTGACGAACCCCCACGTCAGGCGGGGGAGGAGCACCGGGGCAGACACGGCCTCCAGCCTAGGGCGGCCTCGTGCCGCGTCACACGAACTTGTCGAGTTCCTTCGCGATGCGACGCACGACGTCGGCCGCGCACTCGGCCTCGTGCTCGGGCAGTTCGTTGATGACGGCGACGATCGCGGAGTGGTGCGGCGCGAAGGAGTCGTCCACGCGCTGGACCGCAGCATCGGTCGCGACGAGGTAGTGGGCGCGCCGATCGGTCGGGTGATCGACACGCTGGACGTAGTCGCGTGCGACGAGTCGGTCCACGACGTTGGTGACGGTCGCGCTCGACGTGTTGAGCATCACCATGAGGTCTTTGGGGCCGAGGTCTCGGCCATCACGCCGACCCTGGACGAGGTAGCGCAGGGCGGTGAGGTCCATGGTCGAGAGTTCAGACGACTGCTGCGCCTGTTCCATCTGATCGCGCTCAGCACGCCACAGGTGAAGGATCGCCTCGCTCAGCCTGCGACCGGCATCGGTCTCGGGCTGTTCGGCGTACAGGTGCTCACTTTCGTGACGGACGACGGTGAGTGGCATGGCAGACCTCCGCGAAGCTTCGTGCGCCTCAGCATAGTACACCACGCATTAGGACAGATGCATGATTTCTTAGTTAGTAAACTACATATACACTGAACTAGAAATACACTGCACGAGATACAGTGTAGACACACGAGAAGGGGAGAGACATGGCGCACCTTTACTACGGGTCCGAGACCGGCCCCGCTGAAATCCCCGACCGGGTCCTGGCGCACGTGAAAGTCGTCGTGACCACCAAGCTCCGCCGCGGCGAGAGCTTCCTCCTCACATGGCGGCACTTCGACGGCCATGCGCCGGGTCGCACTTCTATCTGGATGCAGCCGTCGATCCCATTGCGGTTCGTCTTCGCGAACCCCGATCCCGAGCCTCTGGACGGAGAGTACCTGCGGGACCTCGCGAACCAGGCCAACTCGAGCGGCGGCATCGTGCTCGAGTGGCAGGAGGAGGCGGCTTCGCTCCCCGAGCCGGCGTTCGCCTCGGCGCCGGCCGCGCAGGTTGCACGCAGTGAGGCGGGAGAGCTCGTCGCGGCGTGATGGTCCCACAATGGAGGGATGATCTCGACGGAAATGGCTGTCGCGCTGCGCGATGCCGGGCTGGTGTGGCACCCGAGCTCGGGTGACCGGTTCCAGCTCGACGAGCCCGAGTTCGAGGCCGACGTCTTCACTGTCAGTGAGATGACGATCGAGCCGCGCGAGTACCCGACCGGACGGATCCTCGCCTTCAACGGCACGACGGAGTGGGCGCTGGACTCCGTGGCGCTCGAGGACGCGCTGTGGCTGCCGCACGAGCACCAGTTGCGTGAGCTGCTCCGCGGCGCGTTCCGGGCGCTGCGGCGGCTGCCCGACACTCACGAGGTCGAGATCGTGCTCGGTGACGAGCAGCGTGCGTTCCAGCATCCCGAACCTGCCGATGCGTACGCGCTCGCCGTGCTCGAGCTGCTGCGCCGCATCGCGTAGCCCTCGCAGCGCCGGCCCGCGTCAGCCGATCGTCTGGACGGGCTCGGTGTCGGGGATCGGGCTCGCATCGCGATCGCGCAGGTCGGGGAAGCCGCGAACGAAGATGATGGCGACCGCCAGGCCGGCGACGGCGAACCCGCTTCCGGCGATCAGCGCGCCCGTCGGTCCGATGTCGTCGATGAGGAATCCGGCGATCGCCGATCCCGCGGCGGCGCCGATGAGCTGGCCGGTGCCGATCCACCCGAACGCCTCGGCGGTGTCGCTGAACTTCACGCTCGCCGAGGTCATCGCGTAGATCACCGCCAGCGCGGGGGCGATCCCCGCTCCCGCGAGCAGAAGCGTGCCTCCGAGCCACCACACGTTGAGCGAGATCACGGTCAATGCGATGCCCACCGTGAAGATCCCCAGGCGTCGGGCCATCGCCCAGCGACCGATGGGCAGGTGGCCGAACGACAGGCCACCCGCCAGGCTGCCCACGGCGAACACGCCGAGGACGAGACCCGCTTCGAGGCCGCCGTGATCGAACGTGGCGACGACGCCGGCCTCCACCGCCGCGCACGCGCCGATGAGGAGGAATCCGACGATCGTCGCGAGCAGCACGGGCGGTCTGGCCAGGACGCGGCCCAGGCGACGGCGGCTGCGCGGTATGCGCACGCGGCCGACCTCGGGGGAGAGGATGAACCACGCGCCACCGCCGATGAGCGTCGCCACGATGAGCAGCAGCGCCGGGACGGTGCCCGCCTGCGTGGCGACGAACGTGATGAGCACCGGCGCGAAGATCCAGATGATCTCCTGCAGCGACGCATCGAGCGAGAAGAGCGGGGTGAGCTGCCTGGACGTGACCATCTTGGGGTAGATCGTGCGCACGGCCGATTGGACCGGCGGCGTGGCCAGGCCGCAGATCAGGCCCAGCGCCATGTACGCGGGCACCGGGAGCGAGAAGAGGGCGATCGCCGCGAGCGACGCGGCGCAGACGGCGAGCGTCGCCGTGAGCACCCGGCGCATGCCCCAGCGGCCCATCCATCGGCTGGTCACCGGGCCGGCGACCGCCTGGCCGATCGAGGTGGCCGCCAGCACCAGGCCGGCGGCGCCGTAGGAGCCGGTCACATGCTCGATGTGCAGCAGGATCGCCAGGCTCGTCATGCCGTTCGGGAAGCGCGCGGTCAGCTGTGCGGCGATGATGCGGCCGACTCCCGGAGTGCGAAGGAGATCACCGTAGCCAGCCACTGGACAACGCTACTGCGCCGTGCCGCTCTGCCATGCACGGGGCGTCCCCGCACGCCGGCGCGCGACACGCCGCGACACGCCGAGGACGCCATCCACAGGCACATCCGATGTCGGAGGCCGCGCGTAGCGTCCGCTCTGTGGATGGATGCGGCCGCGGCATCCGAAACGCGCGTGATTCAGGGATTTTCCAGACTCGTGATCGCGTCGCCGGCTGTGGATGAATCGGTGGAGAACCTGTGTTGTACATGGGGACAACGGTGGAAAATCACACGGATGTAACTACTAGCCCTTGTGGTGCTATCGAATGTCGGTACCCATATGTAGTATTGGACTCCCGGTGGGGGGCCTGCCGGAGAATCACCCGGATTCTTCCGGAAGAGTACTGAGGAGAGCAGATCGACATGGCGATCACGGTCTACACGAAGCCCGCGTGCGTACAGTGCACGGCGACCTACCGAGCGCTGGACTCGAAGGGCATCGAATACGAAATCCACGACCTCTCACAGGACCCCGCGGCCCTCGAGCAGGTCAAGGCGCTCGGCTACCTCCAGGCGCCCGTCGTCATCACCGACGAAGACCACTGGTCGGGCTTCCGTCCCGACAAGATCGACGAACTCGCCTCGCGTCTGGCCTGACATGTCGGCGCTCACGACGCGGCGCGTCGTGACGGATGCGCCGCTGCTGGTCTACTTCTCGAGCATCTCGGGGAACACGGCGCGCTTCATCGACAAGCTGGGCGCACGGGCGGTGAGGATCCCCCTTCACGGGACCGATCCGCCGCTCGTGGTAGACGAGCCCTTCATCCTCGTCACGCCGACCTATGGCGGAGGCCAGGGGCGGGGCGAGGAGAAGGGCGCCGTTCCCAAGCAGGTGATCCGGTTCCTCAACGACGAGCGCAACCGGCGCCACATCCGCGGAGTCATCTCCGCGGGAAACACCAACTTCGGCGAGCACTTCTGTCTCGCCGGCGACATCATCAGCCGCAAGTGCCACGTGCCGCACTTGTACCGGCTCGAGGTATTCGGCACGCCTGAAGACGTGGAACGCGTGAGCGAGGGATTGGAAAGATGGCAGACACTGCACTGACCGAGATGACATTCAAGACAGAGGCGCGCTTCGAAGGCATGGACTACCACGCCCTCAACGCGATGCTCAACCTGTACGACGCCAACGGCAAGATCCAGTTCGACGCCGACAAGCGCGCCGCACGGGAGTACTTCCTGCAGCACGTGAACCAGAACACGGTGTTCTTCCACTCGCTCAAGGAGCGCCTGGACTACCTGGTCGAGAAGGAGTACTACGAGCCCGCCGTGCTCGAGAAGTACTCGTTCGAGTTCATCCAGAAGCTCAACGACTTCGCCTACGGCAAGAAGTTCCGCTTCGAGACGTTCCTCGGAGCGTTCAAGTACTACACCAGCTACACGCTCAAGACCTTCGACGGCAAGCGCTACCTCGAGCGCTTCGAAGACCGCGTCGTCATGACCGCCCTCGCCCTCGCCGACGGCGACGAGCAGCTTGCGACCAGCCTCGTCGACGAGATCATCTCGGGCCGGTTCCAGCCGGCGACCCCGACGTTCCTCAACGCCGGCAAGGCCCAGCGCGGCGAGCTCGTCTCGTGCTTCCTGCTGCGCATCGAGGACAACATGGAGTCGATCTCGCGCGGCATCAACTCGTCGCTGCAGCTGTCCAAGCGCGGCGGCGGCGTCGCCCTGCTGCTGTCGAACATCCGCGAGTCGGGTGCGCCGATCAAGCAGATCGAGAACCAGTCCTCGGGCATCATCCCCGTGATGAAGCTGCTCGAAGACAGCTTCAGCTACGCCAACCAGCTCGGAGCACGCCAGGGCGCCGGCGCGGTCTACCTCAACGCCCACCACCCCGACATCATGCGGTTCCTCGACACCAAGCGCGAGAACGCCGACGAGAAGATCCGCATCAAGACGCTGTCGCTCGGTGTCGTCGTTCCCGACATCACGTTCGAGCTCGCCAAGAACGGCGAGGACATGTACCTCTTCTCGCCGTACGACGTCGAGCGCGTCTACGGAGTGCCCTTCGGCGACATCTCGGTCACCGAGAAGTATCGCGAGATGGTCGACGACCCGCGGATCAAGAAGACGAAGATCAACGCGCGCGAGTTCTTCCAGACGCTCGCCGAGATCCAGTTCGAATCGGGTTATCCGTACATCATGTTCGAAGACACGGTGAACAAGGCCAACCCGATCAAGGGCCGCATCAACATGTCGAACCTCTGCAGCGAGATCCTGCAGGTGAACACTCCGACGACGTTCAACGAGGACCTGTCCTACAACCAGATCGGCAAGGACATCTCGTGCAACCTGGGTTCGCTCAACATCGCGCTGGCGATGGACGGCGGTGACCTGGCCAGGACCGTGGAGACCAGCATCCGCGCGCTCACCGCGGTGAGCGACCAGAGCCACATCCGCTCGGTGCGCTCGATCGAGGACGGCAACGACCGGTCGCACGCCATCGGCCTGGGCCAGATGAACCTGCACGGCTATCTCGCTCGCGAGCACGTGTACTACGGCTCGGAAGAGGGCGTCGACTTCACGAACATCTACTTCTACTCGGTGCTGTTCCACGCTCTGACCGCCTCGAACAAGATCGCGATCGAGCGCGGCCAGGTGTTCGACGGCTTCTGGGACTCGAAGTACGCCACGGGCGAGTTCTTCGACAAGTACATCGAGCAGGAGTGGGTTCCGGCCACCGACAAGGTCAAGGACATGTTCGCCGGTCACCACATCCCGACGCAGGACGACTGGCGCCAGCTCAAGGCCTCGATCCAGCAGTACGGCATCTACAACCAGAACCTGCAGGCGGTGCCCCCGACCGGCTCCATCTCCTACATCAACAACTCGACGAGCTCGATCCACCCGATCGCCGCGAAGGTCGAGATCCGCAAGGAGGGCAAGCTCGGTCGCGTGTACTACCCGGCCGCGTTCATGACCAACGACAACCTGGAGTACTACCAGGACGCCTACGAGATCGGCTACGAGAAGGTCATCGACACGTACGCCGCCGCGACGCAGCACGTCGACCAGGGTCTGTCGCTGACGCTGTTCTTCAAGGACACCGCGACCACGCGCGACATCAACAAGGCGCAGATCTACGCGTGGCGCAAGGGCATCAAGACGATCTACTACATCCGCCTCCGCCAGATGGCGCTGGAGGGCACGGACATGGCGGAGTGCGTCTCGTGCACACTTTGACAGTCTGATCTGGGATTTTAGGAAGAGAGAACATGAGCGAGAAGCTCCAGCTCCTGGATCACGTCCAGGCCATCAACTGGAACCGCATCGAGGACGACAAGGACCTCGAGGTGTGGAACCGCCTCGTCAACAACTTCTGGCTGCCCGAGAAGGTGCCGCTGTCCAACGACATCCAGTCGTGGAACACGCTCACTCCCGAGGAGCGGACCCTGACGATGCGGGTGTTCACGGGACTGACGCTGCTCGACACCATCCAGGGCACGGTGGGCGCCGTCTCGCTCATCCCGGATGCGATCACGCCGCACGAAGAAGCGGTGTACACCAACATCGCGTTCATGGAGTCGGTGCACGCGAAGTCCTATTCATCGATCTTCTCGACGCTGTGCTCGACGAAGGAGATCGACGAGGCCTTCCGGTGGTCGGTCGAGAACGAGAACCTTCAGAAGAAGGCTCGGATCGTCATGGAGTACTACCGAGGAGACGAGCCGCTCAAGCGCAAGGTCGCCTCGACCCTGCTCGAGTCGTTCCTGTTCTACTCCGGCTTCTACCTGCCGATGCACTGGTCGTCGCGGGCGAAGCTGACCAACACCGCTGACCTCATCCGCCTCATCATCCGTGACGAGGCCGTGCACGGGTACTACATCGGCTACAAGTTCCAGAAGGGGCTCGAGAAGGTCGACGAGGCGACGCGTGCGGACATCAAGGACTACACGTTCTCGCTGCTGTACGAGCTCTACGACAACGAGATCCAGTACACGCAGGACCTCTACGACGGCGTCGGCCTCACCGAGGACGTCAAGAAGTTCCTGCACTACAACGCCAACAAGGCCCTCATGAACCTGGGCTACGAGGCGATGTTCCCCGCGACCGTCACCGACGTGAACCCGGCGATCCTGTCGGCGCTGTCGCCCAACGCCGACGAGAACCACGACTTCTTCAGCGGGTCGGGCTCGTCGTACGTCATCGGCAAGGCCGAGGCCACCGAGGACGACGACTGGGACTTCTAGGTCCCTGTGCGGCGGCTCGCATTGTGGCATTTCAACTCGCTGAAGTTGGCACACATCATGCGACGTGGCACAGATTGCGTGGTTGGCACATGAAACCACTGGGATCGCAACCAACGCGTGGGTGAGGGCTCTGTGAGTGACTCGAAGCGCGCAAAGCCGGCCGAACTGACGAGGTCTTGGCCGGACAGTGAGTCCAGGGACGCTGCGGGAGAGATCGCGCGGCAGATCGTGCTGAATCTGCGCGTCGCGATGGGGGCGACGAGTGTCAGGGGTGTCGCCCGCGCGGCGGAACTTGACGAGGCCACGGTGCGAAAGGTCCTTGCCGGCGACGTGTGGCCGGACATCCGAACGGTCGCACGACTTGAACAAGCACTCGGGGCGCGTCTGTACCCGAGGTAGTGGACACCGATGGCGCCAAGGGTGCAGAAGCCCACGTACATCTCGATGCGCCTGCACTAGTGAGCGAGATCGCGTACGACGTCGAAGCCGCGTGAGAAGAGCTCCTCACGAAGGCGCCAGGTCGACAGCCCACCGAGGTGCGTGACCTCGTCGCCAGCGTGCTCGCGAGTCGAGGCATTCTGCCAACGCAGCTCCGCGACCGCCTGACTCAGGACCCCGTGAACGGGATGGCTGCCTAAGCGGCGTCCTCATTCTGGCAAGGTAGTCATCACAGAAGCACGAGACTCAGCTGCTCTTCGCGGAGGGGCTGTGGCCGTCTGCGAATGTGTGGCTCCAGCATGGAGACGTTAGTCGCGCGGCCAAGGTCCTGGCATACTCCGTGTTGCTCGCGGGTGAGGGACATGGTGGGCTGGATCGCTCGCGACTCTCTGAGGATGAGATCGCGTTGCGACGGGACGGGCTACTTGCGGCGGTACGGGCAGTTGCTTACGCGGGAAACATGCTCTCCATGGACGTCATTCCGGTTGAGCTGCGGGAGCGGCTGAAGCCCGAGCTCGTAAAGGCGCTCGTGAAGCATGGCGCCACGCGGGCCGACGCCCTCAAGTTCATCGACTTCATCGAGGAGTTTGTCGGGGGAGACGTCGCGTAACGGCGTTGTATTGCAGTAGCGCGGATAGCCCACTCGCAAGTAGAGGCGGCGGTAGCCAGCATTGGGGGCTCGCGGTCGGTTTGGGCGAGTTTTCGTCGGCCCCCACCTCCGCGCCAGCTAAGCCACTCGATGATCAGTGAGACTGGCTCGCCTTCTTCCAATGCCTCTCTTGCGGATCTGTTCTCGAGCTCGTCGACGGGGAACGTCATTAGACGCTGTACGAAATAGGGGTGATCGTGGGGCGTAAGCGTTGCGATGACCGCTTTCAGGCCGGGCAGCAACCGACCATCGTCCGTGAGCTGCCATGGCGGAATAGCGATGGCGCCTCCGATGACTACACTCGTCAACTCCCCGTCCTGGACGAGCTGTCGCACAGCCAGGGACTCAACATTCAGCATGCCTGCAACGTCATCGAGGGTGGGCCAGCTGCGAAGCTCCGCAGCAATGACCTCCGCTGACCACTGTTCGTGTTCTTGGCTTTGAAGTCGCGCCTCCTCTGACAACGCGCGTCCTGGGACCCCAGCTGCCAGGGCGAAAGCGATTTCGGCATCCGTGAGTGACTTACCGGAGTTGGGAAGATCTGGTTCCGGCTGCATTCGACGTCTCCGCAATGTCCAATTTGGGGTCCGCGTGAACGCCCAGTTGCGCGCTCTCCGGAGTGCGCGGTGGATCGTCGAACGCCCCACGCCCAACGCAGTTCCGATCTCCGCCACGGTGAGGCTATCCGCCGGGAGCGGAGCGCGACAAGGCACTGACCGGCCTAATGCGCTCGCTTCGATCTGCTGGTTTCGAGGACTGGCAGGATGGGCGCACGATGTGGCGAGTTGCGTGTCGGGAGTAGTCGCATCACTTGAACCTTCGGGACACCCGAGCTTCGGGGTCGTCCTGCGTGAGTGCCGGCTCCTGTTGACTTTCGGGAAGGGTCGAACCTGCAGGCGGTCACACTCTGTCGCCGCATCGGTCAGACGACTCGAGGGGGCGCTAGTTCCGCGGTTTGCATGACGGTGCGTGCGGCCTTGAGGCCACTGTCAATGGCCCCGTCAATGAAGCCGCACCAGCCGTCGGCTACGTCCGAGCCGGCAAGCAGCACTCGTCCTTGCGGTCGTTGCAGCGCCTCGAGCGAGCGGGTGAGGAACCCCGTGCGATGCATCGGCCAAGTCTCGTGCGCGAACGCGTCGGCGACCCAGTCGTGGGCTGCGCTCTCGACCACACGGACGTGGGGCATCAATCGCCGCAGCACCTCTTGAATCGCGTCTAGGTCCCCGGGATCGATGGCGCCAGCATCCGGGCCGAAGCCGATGACGAACGTTCGTCCGTCTCGGACGTACTCGGATTGGAAGAAGTTCAGTGGCCAGTCCTCTCCGCCGAACGCGACGAATGCGGGGTGCTCTCCGTCGATGGTGAACCAGATCTTCGTGCCGAGTCCCAGTTGACCCAGCTCGACGGCGCCGTTGATCTCTTCTGACAGCGGGGGAGTGAAGGCCACTCGTGGAAGTGCGTGGAGAGGAATGGTGACGACGACATGGTCGGTAGTGCGGACCGAGCCGTCAGCGCTGGTCACCACTACCTGGCTGTCTTCCTGTGTGATGGTTTGCACGTCCGCGTTGAAGCGGACGTCGGCGTCGATGTCCCACAGCATCGCCTCAGCGAGTGCTGACGTGCCACCCGCGACCTTGTAGCTGGCGCACGCCTCGAACATCACCTTCCAGTCGCCGTTCGCCAAGGCCGCCCATCTGAGTGCTTGCGTGAAGGCCGCGTCGTCGATGCGGCCATTGAAGTTGAGCGTCCAGAACGAGCGAAGAAGCGTGGCCTGGTCTGGTGTAAGAGGCAGCGAGTCGATCTGGTCCCGCAGCGAGAGCCCGTCGATTTCGGCCGCGCGGGGCGAGGACAGAGCGTCGAACGGTTGCGGGAAGACGTCCCGCGCACCCGCCAAGAGGAGTCTGTTCGGGTGGTCGAGCAACTCCAGCAGTTCGCTAGGCGTGCCGACGCGTGCTCGGCTTCCATCCCACCAATAGGCGTCCTGCGGGGTGGGACTCGGGACAAGCCCGATCCCGTACCGGCGCAACTCAGCCCAGACGTGGGGCTGCGTCCAATGCACCCAGGTTCCACCGAGTTCGAGGTCCATGCCCATTCGCTCAGCGAGCCAAGTGCGTCCGCCGACTCTGTCACGTGCTTCGAGGATTGCCACCCGCTTGCCTGCGTGGGAGAGCTCGCGAGCAGCGGTGAGACCGGCAAAGCCCGCTCCGATGACGATGACGTCGTAGTCGTTGGCCACGAATGCTCGATTCAGGAGTAAACGAAGAACTCGACGGTCGGCTCGAGTACGGTCCAGGTGGCCGAAACGCCCTTGTTGATGGATGCTGACCCGCCTGCAGTCAACTCGATCTCCTCGCCGCCGTCCGGCTGAATCCGCACGCGCCCTTCGAGGATGTAGACGGTTTCGTCCGCATGCCCGACAACGACCATCGGGCCAGGCGTCTCGTCAGGGTGAATGAACCAGAAACCGGACGACAGGTCCGCTCGCTCGCCGTCTCCGGGTCGGCGCAGCCACTGGACGACCCCTACCTCGAACGGCTCGGCCGCGTTGCGGTCAAGGGTGCCTGCACTTGTGAACGCTTTGCTTGACATCTGTGTCCTCCTAGGTCCGCAGCAGTGCGGTGAGGAAGACAATAGAGCAAATGCTTAGTTTTGACTACCGCCAGCGATGACCCGCCACGGCTGACCGTCTAGGCAGAGGTGGACGACGTCGCCGGCGCCGATGCCACGGCGATGCCAAGTGCGGCGACGGCATCCTCGAGTTGCTCAGCGGTGATGGATCGGCTGAGGTACTGGAGCATCAGTCCGTCGAGAGCTGCAAAGAGGGCGAGGTTCAGCGGTTCGCTGCTTGGGGCGCCTAGTTTCTCGCGACCGGCCGCGAGTGCGGCTACGTAGCGCTCGTACAGGCGCCGCACTGGTGCTTGCAGCTCTGGCCGGCGGCTGGACTCAAGAATCATCTCGAACTGGAAGATCTCGACATCGGGCTCCGAGAGCACGTTGCTCACCAGTGCGGCGCGGAAGTGCTCAGCATCCGTTGCATACTCGGACAGATCTGCCGCACCGATGGAGCGGTCTGCGCTCCACTCGAGAGCGGCCGCGAGGAGGCCGTCTCTGTTCCCGAAGTAGTGCGCGATGAGAGTGTTATTCACTCCGGCTTCCTCGGCGACCGCGCGAAACGTCAGTCCCCGCAGGCCCTTGCGCGCGACGACCGCGACGGTCGCCTTCAGGAGAGCTTCCCGTCCGTCGCCATAGCCAAGGGCCCTCGATTCGCGGGTCATGCCCTCAGCATAAGCACAGCGTTGCGGCCTGGGTCCAACCGTGACCACTGATCCGGAAGTGCCCTCTTGACGGCAGTAGGGAACCGGGCGTAACTTTCCACTAAGCAAATGCTTAGTTCCATGAACTCAGCTTCGCGTAGAGATGCCCTTACCCGAACAGAGCGAAGATTCCGTTCGCTCGCCGCGATGACCTGGTCCAAAGGAGTACCCGTGAGCAATGCGACAGAACACCCCCTGACTGCTCCGCAGATGGGGCAGACAAACCTGAAGGCGAACAGCCTCGGGTTCATCGGGGTGGCATTCTTTGTCATCTCCGCCGCGGCTCCGATGGCCGCATTCGTCGGAGCCAGCCCGGTCATCTTCTCCATCATGGGACCGGTCGTTCCCCTGACCTACGTGCTCGTCGCGGCCGTCATTGCGGTGTTCGCGATTGGCTACCTGAAGATGAGCCGACACGTCGTTAGCGCAGGCGGTTTCGTCGCCTACATCGCACGCGGCCTAGGCCGGCACGCCGCGACGGGGGCCGCTGGCATCGTCGTCGTGACATACATCGCCCTGCAGATCGGACTGTGGTCACAGTTCGGTGTCTTCGCCCAGCAACTCTTCGCTACGTTCCTCGGGATCGACCTGCCCGTGTGGGTGTGGTGCCTTGGATTCTTGATCCTCACGACTGGCCTGACAATGCTCGGCGTAGACCTGAACCTTCGGATCCTCGGCGTGCTCCTCATCCTTGAGATCATCGCTGTTGCCGCGCTCATCATCGGCGTGTTCGCAAACTCGGCTGGCAAGGACCTCTCGCTCGTCAGCTTCGCGCCCTCCGGCCTCGTGCAGCCGGGCCTTGGTGTGGCGATCCTGTTCGTCTTCGCGTGCTTCACCACGTTCGAGGCCACGACGGTCTTCAGCGAAGAAGCACGCGAGCCCCGCCGCACCATCCCGCGCGCGCTTTTCGCCGTCATCATCTTCGTTGGGGTTTTCTACACTCTCGCCACCTGGGCCGTCAGCGTCGCGGTCGGACCTGACAACGTCCAGGAAGCCGCCGCCAATGACCTCGCGGGCATCATCTTCGCAGTTGCCCGCGACTTCGTCGGCCCGTGGCTGGACGTGCTGATGCAGGTCCTCGTCGTGTCGAGTTTCATCGCGATGCTCATCGGGGTGCAGAACATGTTCGCCCGCTACATGTACGCTCTCGCCCGCGCCCGCGCGCTGCCTCAGCCGCTCGCCCAGGTCACCAAGCGTTCGCAGGCCCCGGCACGTGCTGCCCTCGTCAACGGCATCGTCGTCGGTGTCATCCTGATGGCATTCCTCTGGTCCGGCGCCGATCCCATCACCGTCGTGTTCGCGTGGTTCGTCGCCCTCGGCACCATCGGATTCGTCGTGATGATGGCGTTCGCATCGGTCGCTATCGTGGTCTTCTTCATCCGCGAGAAGCTCGAGAGCGGATTTTGGACCACTCGAGTGGCACCGTTCTCCGCCGTGGCCCTCATGGTCGCGGTGCTCATCATCTCAATCCTCAATTACAACGCGCTGCTGTTCGACGACGGTGTTGTCGCCCGCACGCTCCTGTGGTCGATCCCACTGGCATTCGTCCTCGGCGCCCTGCTGCCGGTGTTCAAGAAGAACGTCGACTTCGAAACCGTCGTCGGCGCCGGTAACTAGCCCCACCCCGTCCGAGAGGAAGACCATGTCGAGCACCCCCAGTCAGCTCGCCCCCACCGAGCAGGGGTTCGTCCCGACCGAGCAATGGCCGGACGTCACCGCCATGCTCGAAGGATTCGGTGAACCCAGCCTCCCCGCCAGCGAGAAGCTCGAAGGCAGCCCTATCGACGTTCGGTTCGAGAACGGGTGGACCATCCGCCACACGTTCGAGGACGGGCAGATCACCTGGGAGATCATCGACGGTGACGGGTCCGGGCTCACAGGAACCCACCCCTATCGTGCTGTCGAAGTTCGCCCCGGCATCTTCTTCGTCGACTTCATCAAGGGTGAAGGCATCCATTCCAGCGACGTCTCCATGGTCATCGACGCATCGGACGGGCGCATCACCGTCGCGGACTCCTCGTTCGTCGACCGCGACGGCCGGGTACGAATGAAGACCGACATCCTTTCCGGCCGCGTCACCGGCGCCGGAGAAATCGAGCCCCGCCCGAACACCAGCGAGCTGGTCGGAAAGCGGATCTACTACCGGTACAGCCCGACGGAGCACTACGAGCACATCTACCTCAACGCAGGCACATTCGTGTGGCACTGCGTGAAGGGCGCGGAAGTCGGTCTCGCGTGCGCCGACCCCATCCAGGTATTCGAACTGGCCGACGGCATCGTGCTGCTCCACTGGAGCGAGCAGGTCATGCCCGTGGAGTCCATCGTCACCATCGACCTCACCAACAAGCGGTCGGTCGGCCGGATGTTCTGCTGGGACGGACCCACTTTGGACACGGTCCACATCCCGTTCGACAGCCAGTTCACCATCCTCGACGACACCCCATACCCGAACGAGTAGTGCACTGCTGCACAACTCTGGGACCTAGGAGAAATCATGACCACCACCACGATCCTCGACGCCATCACCGTTCCTGAAGGCGAAGGGCGCGCCATCCCCGATGCCGCCACACGCGAGACCATCGGCCACGTCCCGGTGCACACCGTCGACGACCTCGAGACCGCCATCGCTGCAGCCCGGGCAGCGCAGCCTGCCTGGAACGCCCTCGGCCACGCCGAGCGGTCGCGCATCCTCAACGCCATCGCCGACGACCTGGAGGCCAACCTCGAGGAACTGGCGCAGATCCTCTCCCGCGAGCAGGGCAAGCCGCTGGACGGACCCAACGCTCGGTTCGAGGTCGGCGCGTGCGCAGCCTGGACGCGGAACGCGGCGGACACCGTCCTTGAACCCGAGGTCGTCTTCGAAGACGGGCCCGCCCGTGCCGAAGTGCACTACGACGCCCTCGGGGTCGTCGGTGCCATCGGCCCATGGAACTGGCCGATGATGATCACGGTCTGGCAGATCGCCCCGTCCCTCCGGATGGGCAACACCGTGGTCGCCAAGCCCAGCAGCTACACCCCGCTGTCGGTGCTCGCCCTCGCCGAGGTCTTCAACCGCCACCTGCCCGACGGCGTCCTCACGGTGATCTCCGGTGACCGTCACGTCGGCGCAGCCATCGCCTCGCACCCGGGCCTCGACAAGATCATGTTCACCGGTTCAACCGAAGCAGGTCGCCGCATCGTCGAGTCCTCCGCGCAGAACCTCGCACGACTGACCCTCGAACTGGGCGGCAACGACCCCGGGATCATCCTCCCCGGGACGGATGTTTCGGCCATCGCCGAGAACCTGTTCTGGGGCTGCTTCATCAACACCGGCCAGACCTGCGCGGCCCTCAAGCGGCTCTACGTTCACGACTCGGTGTACGACCAGGTGGTCGAGACGCTGGCAGGAATGGCGAACGCCATGCCCATGGGTCCAGGCCTCGGCGAAGGCAACGTCCTCGGACCGCTGCAGAACCAGGGCCAGTTCGACATCGTCAAGGACTTGGTGGACGACGCGCGCGCTAACGGAGCCAGGATCGTCGCCGGCGGCGAGCCGGCTGAAGACCTCGGCCCTCTGTTCTACCGCACCACCGTCGTCGCAGACATCGACGACGGCGCCCGACTGGTGGACGAAGAGCAGTTCGGCCCCGCCATCCCCGTCATCCGCTACACCGACGTCGACGACGCCGTCCGTCGAGCCAACGCCTCGGAGCAAGGCCTCGGAGCGTCGGTGTGGTCGAGCGATGTTGACGCCGCCGTCGAAGTGGCGAAGCGCATCCAGGCGGGAACGGTCTGGATCAACCAGCACGGCGCACTCAACCCGGTCGTCCCGTTCGGTGGCACCAAGCAGTCCGGATACGGACAGGAGTTCGGCGTCGCCGGACTCAAGGCGGTCGCAGCACCCAAGGTGATCAGCCGCTGACTGAAGCTGTCGCCTCGATTGACTCCCGAGGCGACCCGAGGGAGGCCGTGAGCGAGCACGGCCTCCCTCACTCTTTCTCACCGCCTGCTCGCCCTGAGGATTGGAACTCGCATGCCCTACTCCGGCTCCACCGTCGACGGCGACGTCGTCCTTGTCACTGGAGGCGGGACCGGAATCGGCGCTGCCATCGCCGAACGGTTCACAACCGAAGGTGCTCGGGTAGTCATAACGGGACGGCGCCCCGAACCGTTGCGGGAGATCGCCGAGCGCATCGGCGCGACGCCGCTGGTCAGCGACGCGGGAAACGCCGCTGACGCGAAGTCAACGCTCCGGACCGTGCTCGAGATGTACGGCCGTATCGACACGCTTGTCTGCAACGCCGGGGGACCCGGCTTCGCCGCGGTGGGCGACACGAGCGACGACGACTGGGCTACGGCGGTTCACGCCAACCTCAACACCACCTTTGTCATGACCCGGGAGTTCCTGCCTGCGCTCATCGAGTCCCGAGGGCGCATCGTGGTCATCTCGTCACTATCTGGACTGTTCGCGGGACCGTCAATGGCCGCGTACACGGCGGCCAAGCACGCACTCATCGGCCTCACGAAGTCGCTGGCACGCGACTACGGCGCTCACGGCGTCCGAGTGAACACCATCTGCCCCGGATGGATACGTACCCCAATGGCCGACGAAGAGATGGATGAGCTCGTCGCAGCCAACGTGTTCTCCAGCCGGGAGTCGGCCTACGAGGCTGTCACTGTCGACCTTCCGCTCGGACGAGCAGGAGCGCCAGCCGAGGTCGCCGCGGTCGCGCGCTTCTTGGGCTCCGCGGAGTCTTCGTACATCACCGGAGCGACCATCGTTGCCGACGGGGGCGCGCACATCGTGGACCTTCCCACGCTCGCTTTCGAAAAGGCGCGAGGATGACCAGCACCGTGCGCGAAGTTGAGGGGCCCCGCTCATGAACCTCGAGCTGACAGGTCACGTCGCGCTGGTCACCGGAGGAGCCTCCGGCGTCGGCCGAGCTTGCGTCAACGCGCTCGTTGCGGAAGGAGCGAGCGTGGTGATCCTTGACCGTTCGACCGCCGGCGCGGATGTGGCGAGGGAGTGGCAGCTGGCCGGAGCGGACGTGAGCTTCATCCAGGCAGACGTCACCGCGGAAGATGAAGTGCGAGCCGCCGTCGCGCGAGTCGTCGAGGAGAGGGGGCGCCTCGACACGGTCTTCCCCATCCGTGGCGAGCGCCCTGTCCGACTGCTGTCGGGCAGGGCGCTCGTCGTTTGTGCTGCCTGGGAGCCGAAAACCGCACAAGTCATCCGAAGTGTCGCCCCGGGTGGAGGGACTGCGGTGGCACTAATCTCAAAACCAGGGCGTCCCCAGCGCCCTCGGAGATGGTGTCCCCAGCACCCCTCCATGCCACGGAGCTCGTTCGCCTTGGGGGAGTTCGATGGCCGTGGCGGCTGGGCCCCGGGCATCCCCTGCCGGGGCCCAGCGTTCGTACCCTGTGCGTGTTCCGCCGAGTGGCGTAATAGAACCGTCGCGCTTCCGTCTCTATCGAAGGGGCGTGTGCCGGACCCCCGATCCGGTGCCCCCGGTCGCGAGTCCCGAGTTCGCGACCATCGGGGGAGCCGGCCAACTCGCGCCGGCCCCCCGGTCATCTCTTCCTGGATGTCCTCGAGCCGTTCCTCGACGGCGATGGCTGTGCCGGCTGGGCGGACGCGTGATGCCGGGCGTCACCGCTTCGTCGAGACCGTCACCGTGAACTTCGCGTTTCGCGCGACCTGACGCGTCGCCCCGACGAGCCGTTCCAGGGCGTGACGGTAGCGCAGCCCTGAGTTCCAGACGGTCCACAGTTCACCACCGGACCGCAGCACGCGCGCAGCATCGGCGAACATACGCGGTGCGATGCCCTCGTGCACGGCGGAGCCGGAGTGGAACGGCGGATTGAGCGCGATGAACGAGGCACTCGAGTCCGGACGATCCGAGAGCATGTCGTCGCGGGCGACCGTGACGCGGTCGCCGACGCCGTTGGCGGAAGCCGTGACGCGGGCCGAGGCGACGGCCGCTGCCGACTGATCGCTCGCGTAGACACGCAGTTCCGGATGCTGTCGGGCAAGGCTTGCGGCGACGACACCGGTGCCGCATGCGAAGTCGATCGCCTCGTCGACGGCGGACAGATCCGAAGGGAGGTGCTCGAGAAGGAAGCGCGTGCCGATGTCGATCGACGTGCCCGCGAACGCACCGCCGAAGGCGCAGACGACGAGGTCGCCGTGGGTGTCGCGCAGGGGTGCGGGATCGCGACCGTCGTGGGGTTCCCGCGCCACGAGCACCCGCGACTTCTGCCGCGCGTGTGTGACGTCGAGACGGCC
Organism: Microbacterium sp. I2; assembly: GCF_051364985.1. Lineage (NCBI taxonomy): Bacteria > Bacillati > Actinomycetota > Actinomycetes > Micrococcales > Microbacteriaceae > Microbacterium > Microbacterium sp. I2. The sequence continues at coordinate 186,740 of NZ_JBLWIH010000001.1, read as the reverse complement.
GAAGTGCTCGCGCAGCACCTCGTTCATCGCGAGCGACATGTGCTTCACACGGCCGCCGGCATACAGCACGACCTCGGGCGCGGCATGCGCCGCGACGAGGCCCGCGATGTCGCGGAGCGCGTCGAGCGACCTGGGCAGCCGCAGCAGTACGACCTGGGCGCACTGCACGAGGTCAGCATCCAGCGGCAGGGACGTGTAATCCCCGGCGAGCCCGAAGCGCTCGGCGTTGGCGACGAGTGCGCGCTCGCCCGTCAGGGGATCCTGATGGGTGCGGATGTTGTGGGCACCGGCATCCGCCGCGCCGAGAGTGAGCGCGCCGTAGCCGTCGCCGATCACCACGAGCGCGCCGTCATCCGCAGCTGCCCGGGCGGACGCCGATTCGTCCAGGAGCAGCCGATCGGCGGCATCGGCGGCCACCAGATCAGGGGCCTCGATGTCGGGCCAGCGGCGCAGCGCGTCCAGCGAGAAGGTCACCGCTCAACGGTAGCCGTCTGCCGTGGCGGCCTGCGGGACGACCGTAGGCTGGAAGACCCGACCCGAGGAGACCTGTGTTCCGCGCGCCCCTGAATCTGTTCCGCACACTGGCGATCGCGGAGGCGATCTCATGGACCCTGCTGATCCTCGGGCTCATCCTGCGGGCGAGTGCGGACCTTTCGATCGCGGTCACGATCGGTGGCGGCATCCACGGTTTCGTCTTCCTCGCGTACGGCGCGACCGCCGTGCTGGTCGCGAAGAATCAGCGGTGGGGTGCCGGTCCGGCGGTGATCGCGATCGCGAGCGCGGTGGTGCCGTACGCTACCATCCCGACCGAGCTGTGGCTCCACCGTTCCGGCAGGCTCGAGGGGCCGTGGCGCCTCGAGCCCACCGGTGATCCCCGCGACGCCGCGTGGCACGACCGGCTCATGCGGTGGTTCCTGCGCCGCCCGTGGACGCTCGCGATCCTGCTCGCGGCCGCCGTCATCGCGGTGTTCGTCATCCTTCTGATCGTTGGCCCGCCCGGCGGCTGGGACTGAGGCGATCGCTCAGTCGCGCGGCGGCAGCTGCTGCAGCGTCCAGGTGTTGCCGTCCGGGTCGTCGAACGTGACGAAGCGGCCCCATGCCTGCTCATCCACACCCTGAGCCTCCACGCCGAGTCCGCGCAGGTGCGCGAGTGCCTCATCGGCATCGGGTACGACGACCTGGATCGTGTTCTGCTGTCCCGGTGCGAGGGTGCTGCCGAGGTTGGTGCCGAAGGCGATGGAGCAGGCCGATCCGGGCGGAGTCATCTGCACGAATCGCAGGCCCTCGTACGGGGTCTGATCGTGATCGGCGTGGAATCCGATGCGCTCGTAGAACTCCTTCGAACGATCGACGTCGCTCACCGGCACGAAGATGAGCTCGATCTTCCAATCCATGGCACTGCCTCCTGTCCGCGGGGCCCCGGCGGCCCTCGTCGCTCACGTTACGCCGCACCCCGGACGTCCGCTGTCCGCGAACGAGGGCGGGAATAGCGAGCAACTCTTGCCGTTGAACTTGATACGGCTGTGCTCAAGTTCGTAAACTTGACACTCCTCCACTCAAGTTCAGGAGAATCGAATGCCCGAAGACTTCACCCCTTCGAACGGTGCCGACGACAGCTCGCGCGCCTTCGACGAGTTCCTCGCGCGCTACCTCGCGGGCGAACAAGCCCGCGCCGAGCGGTCGATCGATCTGAGTCGCTTCCTCGGTGCGCGCACGCAGGACCTGCTGCAGCGCGCGGGTCGTTACGCGCTCGAGCGCGGTCAGCGTGAGCTCGACGCTCTGCACGTGCTGCGCGTGCTGGCATCCGAACCGCCCGCCTCCGACGCGATCGAGCGCATCGGGGCCGACGCACGCGCCATCGTGCGCGCGGCGGAGGAACGGCTGCCGTCCGCCTCTGCGGCGGCAGACGTCGATGGCGCGGTCGTCACCCCGTCCGTGCAGCGCGCGCTGTTCCACGCCTTCCAGGTTGCCCGCTCTTCGGGGTCGACCTACGTCGACCCGGAGCACCTGTTCTTCGCCCTCGTGCTGGCCCAGGACACCCCCGCGGGTCAGGTGCTGGCTCGCGCCGGCGTCACGGCCGAGGCGCTCACCCAGAGCGTGCGCGAGACGGTCGCCCCGAGCGGCGACGCGTCCACCGATGCGGGACCGGATGCCGCGGCATCCGGAACACCCATGCTCGACACGTACGGCACCGACCTCACCGCACGCGCGGCGGCGGGTGACCTCGACCCGGTCATCGGCCGCGCCGACGAGATCGAGCAGACGATCGAGATCCTCAGCCGCCGCACCAAGAACAACCCGGTGCTGGTCGGAGAGGCCGGCGTCGGCAAGACCGCCATCGTGGAAGGTCTGGCCCAGGCGATCGTCGACGGCATCGTTCCCGAGCAGCTGCTCGGCAAGCGCGTGGTCGCGCTGGATCTGGCCGCGATGCTCGCGGGCACCCGCTACCGCGGTGACTTCGAGGAGCGCCTGACCAAGACGATGGACGAGATCTCGGAGCACAAGGGCGAGCTCATCGTCTTCATCGACGAGGTGCACACGGTCGTCGGCGCCGGCGGCGCGGGCGACGGCGGCATGGACGCGGGCAACATCCTCAAGCCCCGCCTCGCGCGCGGCGACCTGCACCTGGTCGGTGCGACGACGCTCAAGGAGTACCGCACGGTCGAGAAGGATCCGGCGCTCGAGCGCCGCTTCCAGCCGGTCAAGGTCGGTGAGCCGTCCGTCGAGGATGCCGTCCGCATCCTGCACGGACTGAAGCCCGCGTACGAGGAGCACCACGGCATCGTCTACACCGACGAGGCGCTGCGCGCCGCCGTCGAGCTGAGCGACCGGTACCTCACCGAGCGTGTGCTGCCCGACAAGGCGATCGACCTCATCGACCAGGCGGGTGCGCGGCTGCGCCTGCGGCTCGGCGCCCAGGTCGATGTGACAGCGCTCGTGGAGCGGCTGGCGACGCTGGAGGCGGACAAGAACGCCGCGGTGTCGGCTGAGCACTACGAGGAGGCGTCCCGTATCCGCGACGAGATCGCCGACGTGCAGGACCGCCTGGACGAGGCGACGAGCGCCGGTGCCGCCGTGCGCCCCGACGCGATCGTCGACGAGCCCGAGATCGCCGCCGTGATCAGCCGGGCCACCGGCATCCCGGTCAATCGCCTCACCGAGACCGAGCGCGAGCGGCTCGCACAGCTGGAGGAAGAGCTGCACGCCCGCGTCATCGGCCAGGAGGACGCCGTGGCAGCGGTCGCCAAGGCCGTCCGCCGCAACCGCACGGGCATGGGCGACGCGCACCGTCCGGTGGGCTCGTTCCTGTTCCTCGGTCCCACCGGCGTCGGCAAGACCGAGCTCGCGAAGGCGCTCGCGGCGTCCCTCTTCGACGACGAGGGCGCGGTCATCCGCTTCGACATGAGCGAGTTCGGCGAGCGGCACACGGTGTCGCGGCTGGTCGGTGCGCCTCCCGGATACGTCGGCTACGACGAGGCCGGTCAGCTCACCGAGCGAGTGCGCCGAAACCCGTACTCCATCGTGCTGTTCGATGAGATCGAGAAGGCGCACCCCGACGTGTTCAACCTGCTGCTGCAGGTGCTCGACGACGGTCGCCTCACCGATGGTCAGGGACGCACTGTCGACTTCCGCAACACCGTGGTCGTGATGACCTCGAACCTCGGCTCGGAGTTCCTCGCCTCGCGCGGCGGCGCCATCGGCTTCATCGCCGAGGGCGGCGGCTCGACCGGGTTCGGCTCGGAGAAGGACCTGCGCGACCGCGTGTTCGGCAAGCTCCGCGAGGCCATGCGTCCCGAATTCCTCAACCGGATCGACGAGATCGTGCTGTTCCGCAAGCTCGAGAAGGCGCAGCTGCGCGACATCGTACGGCTGCTGCTGGGCGCGAGCGAGGGGCGCCTCACCCGTCGCGAGATCTCGCTCGAGGTGACCGACGCCGCCGTGGACTGGCTGGCCGAGCACGGCTACGAGCCCGAGTACGGCGCGCGCCCGCTGCGCCGACTGATCCAGCGCGAGGTCGACGATCGGATCGCCGAGCTGTTCGTGTCGGGCGAGCTCGTCGACGGCGGATCCGTGAGCGTGGACGCCGCGGGCGACGAGCTCGTGGTGCGCGCCACAGCCCGCATTCCGGCGGCGGCATAGGTCTCGTCCGTAGGTCCGAGCGCCCGGTCCCGCGAGGGGCCGGGCGTTCGCCGTATCGAGCAGGAATCGAGAAGCGTCGTCGGATGCGCGTGCGTAGCGTCGTCCGTATGAGCACCGACACGAACATCCACACCATCACGAACATCCACTCCATCACGCTCGAGGCAGCTGAGCCGGAGGTGGCCTCGGCGTTCTACCGCGACGCCTTCGGACTCGACTCCGAGGTCCGTACGCGCGCGGCCGAGTCACCGAGCGACGGCTTCCGCGGATTCACCATGTCGTTGGTCGTGGCGCAGCCGGCGAACGTGGCTGCGCTCTTCGACGCCGCCGTGGCGCGGGGCGCCGGCGTCCTCAAGCCGGTGCAGAAATCGCTGTGGGGCGTCGGCGGCGTCGTGCAGGCACCGGACGGCGCGATCTGGAACCTCGCCACATCGGCGAAGAAGGACACCATGCCCGTCAGCCGTGCCTTCGAGAACATCGTGCTCCTGCTCGGGGCTGACGACGTGCCGGCGAGCAAGCGGTTCTATTCCGAGCGCGGACTCCGGGTGGCGAAGAGCTTCGGCAGCTACGTCGATTTCGCGACGCCGTCGAGCACGATCGGCCTCGGCCTGTACAAGCGGCGTGCGCTCGCGAAGTCCGCCGGCGTCGACCCCGACGGGTCGGGGTCGCACCGTCTGCGCATCCACTCGGACGGCGGCGGATTCGTCGACCCCGACGGCTTCGAATGGGTGGTCGGGGCGTGATCGAGAGCGTCCCGCCGGGGCTCACGCCGCCAGCATCCGCTTCAGGGTCCGTGCGTTGAACACTGCGTGCGCCTCGCCGTCGTTGTTGAAGTAGGCGTACACGTCGTGGCCGGCGCGCTCCCACTCCCGGATGCGCTCGGCCCACCACGCCAGATCGTCGTCGGAGTACGAGCCGCCGTACAGCCGCTCGGTGTCGGGACCGTGCAACCGCACGTAGACCAGGCGGCTGGTCGCGCGGAGGATGCAGGGGAGCTTCGCGCCGCTCATGACGCAGTACGCGGCGCCATGACGCTCCAGCAGCTGGAACACCTCCTCCTCGTTCCATGACGGATGCCGGAACTCCACGACCGGCCGAGTCCAGTCCGGCAGCGACGTCAGGAAGTGATCCAGCCTCGCGTCGTCGCGCTCCATCGTGGGCGGCAGCTGCACGATCAGCGGTCCGCGGCGCCCTCGCAGGGCGTGGAGTCCTGAGGTCACGCGGTCGATCCACACTTCCGGCTCGCGAAGGCGCCGGGCATGGGTCAGTCCCCTCGGCGCCTTCACCGTCATCTCGAACCCTTCCGGGAGGCGCTCCCGCCACGCGGCGAAGCGCGCCTCGCCCGGCCAGCGGTAGAAGCTGCCGTTCAGTTCGACGGTGTCGAACTCGGCCACGTACTGCGCGAGCCAGCCGCTCTGCGGTCCGTGATAGACCGCGCCGCGCCAATGCGGGTACACCCATCCCGACGTTCCGACGCGTGCCATGGCGCCAGCGTGCAACGGGCGCGACCGGCGGCGAAACGGGGTTGTCCCCACGGCGCGCGGCCACTATGGAGCTGACCTCGGCGGATTCGCACTTTGCCCGAACCCTTCGTTCATAGTGAAACACTGTGAAACGGAATTTCCGGAAGGCGCTCGCGATTTGATCTCCTGTGATGGTGAGTTCTACAGCTCTGCTCGAGCACGAAGACTGGATCGCAGCCCGGCGCCGCAAGGTGACGGAGCCCGACGGCGCGTTGTCGCTGGTGCTGACGCACTGGTCGCCGGCCGGCCGGCCGCCGGTCGATGAGAGCGAAGCGCGCACGGGGCATCCCGACGACGCGCTCTTCACCCGCTTGCAGCGAGCCGACCTCGAAAGCGGTCTGACGCAGGAGGGCTACCGCATCTGGCGGCAGGATTCGCCGGCGCAGCAGGCGTTCGAGGAGATCGAATACTACGACTACGACCCGGCGTGGATCCTTCCCGGCCGCTTCGAGCTGGTCGACGAAGAACGCGTCGTGCCGTTCGAGCACATCAAGGATGCCGGCGCCACCCGCGCGCTGCCGGTCTCGGGCGACCTGGTGTTCGAGGTCGACGGCACCGAGTACCGCCTCAACGCGTTCGACACGGTCTACGGCGGTCACGCCAAGCTGCAGCTGGTGTTCGGCGACCGCACGAACGGAGCCGAGAGCTATGGGGCGGGGCGGTTCCTGTTCCTGGACCACCCGACCTCGGACCACGCGCTCGCCCCGGGCGACAGCATCCCGATCACGATCGACTTCAACCGCGCGACCGTGCCGCCGTGCGGATTCTCGAACCAGATGAACTGCCCTCTGCCGCCGCTGCAGAACCGGCTGCCCTTCCCCATCCGGGCCGGCGAGAAGCGCGTGCGCTTCGCCGACGGCTTCACGCTGTAGCCCGGCGCGCCGCCGGCGCGAACACCCGACCAGCACCTGCTTCACCCGAACAGCAAAGGAACCGACGTGTCCTCACGTATCCGACGTCTGGGAGCCGCGGCCGCGGCTCTCACCGCCGCCGCCCTCGTCCTCGCGGGCTGCGCCTCCGGCGCACCGTCCTCGGGCGGCGCCACCGGCGAGGCCGACCCGAACGCCGAGATCGTCGTCGGCTCGCAGAACGAGCCCACGAACCTCGACCAGATCTTCGGCGGCAGCTCGGGCGTGACCGAGGTGTTCACCGGCAACGTCTACGAGGGTCTGTTCCGGATCACCGACGACGCCACGGTCGAGCCGCTCCTCGCGGCCGAGACCGAGGTGTCGGAGGACGGCCTGGTCTACACGTTCACCCTTCAGGAGGACGCGACCTTCCACTCCGGCGACCCGGTCGACGCTGAAGCGGTCAAGTACAGCCTCGAGCGGTTCGTGAGCGAGGAGTCGATCGCGGCGCGCAAGCGGCAGCTGAGCGTCATCGACCACGTGGACGTCGTGGACGACAAGACCGTCGCCGTCACCCTCACGCAGCCCTCGATCAGCTTCACGTACAACCTCGGCTACGTGTGGATCGTGAATCCGGCAGCGGGCGACCTGACGGCGACCGAGGACGGCAGCGGTCCCTACCAGCTCGCCGATTACCGCAAGGGCGACTCGATCACCCTCGAGCTGAACGACGAGTACTGGGGCGAGGCTCCGGCCAACGGCGGCGTCGTCTACCAGTACTACGCCGACCCGACCGCGCTGAACAACGCGCTGCTGACCGGCGCGGTCGACCTGGTGACGAGCCAGTCCAACCCCGACAGCCTCGCCGAGTTCGAGGCCGCCGGCTTCGAGATCATCGAGGGCACGTCCACCACGAAGGAGCTCCTCGCGTTCAACGACCGCGTGGCGCCGTTCGACAGCGTCGAGGTTCGCAAGGCGATCTACTCCGCGATCGACCGCGAGAAGCTGCTCGACGCTATCTGGGACGGCCGCGGCCAGCTCATCGGCTCGATGGTGCCGCCGTCGGAGCCGTGGTTCATCGACCTCGCCGACAACAACCCGTACGACGTCGAACTCGCCGAGGAGCTGCTGGCCGACGCCGGCTACGCCGACGGCTTCACCTTCTCGCTGGACACGCCAGACTCCGGCGTGCACTCGACCGTCGCCGAGTTCGTCAAGTCAGAGCTCGCGAAGGTCGGCATCACTGTCGAGATCAACGTGATCACCGATGACGAGTGGTACCAGAAGGTCTACACCGACAAGGACTTCCAGGCGACGCTCCAGGGCCACGTCAACGACCGCGACATCAACTTCTACGGCAACCCCGACTTCTACTGGGGCTACGACAACGCCGACGTGCAGACGTGGCTCGCCGACTCCGAGAAGGCGGCGTCGACGGACGAGCAGACCGAGCTGGTGAAGAAGGCAAACCAGCAGATCTCGGACGACGCGGCGAGCGTGTGGCTGTACCTCAACCCGCAGCTGCGGATCGCCGCCGAGGGCGTCAGTGGTGTTCCGCAGAACGGCCTGAACTCGCTGTTCTACGTGTACGGCATCGAGAAGGCGGCATCATAGGCCGTTATCTCCTCCGACGGACAGGATTGCTGCTGCTGGCCTTCGTGCTGGCGGCGACAATCCTGTTCGTCGTGCTGCGCGTGCTCGGAAACCCGGTCTTCGCGCTGATCTCGGTGGGGGCGACGGATGCCGACATCGCAGCCGCCGCGGCTCGCCTGGGCGTCGACCGCCCGATCTGGGAGCAGTACGTCGACTATCTGCGCCAGCTGGTCACGCTCGACCTGGGCCAATCGTTCACGAACCGCCTCTCGGTCGGCGACGAGATCGTCCGGCGCCTGAACGTCACGCTGCCGCTGACGCTGCTCTCGTTCCTGCTCGCCGTGCTCATCGCGGTGCCCGTCGGCTTCTTCGCGGCCTGGAAGTCGCGCACCTGGTACGGCGCGACGTTCTCGGCGCTGTCGCAGCTCGGGGGAGCGGTGCCGGTGTTCTGGGTCGGCATCCTGCTCGTCGCGGTGCTCTCGCTCGGCTGGCGCGTGTTCCCCGCCGGTGGTTTTCCGCGCACCGACTGGGAGGACCCGGGCGCCGCGCTCTACGCGCTCGTGCTGCCGGTCACGACCATCGCGCTCGTGGCCGGAAGCGACCTGGCCCGCTATGTCCGCAGCGCGACCCTCGACATCCTCGGTCAGCAGTACATGCGAGCCGCTCGCGCGACGGGACAGAGCTTCGGTACGGCGCTGTGGCGGCACGGCGTGCGCAACGCCGTCGTGCCGGTCATCTCGATCCTGGCGATCATGCTCTCGACGACGTTCGTCGGCGCGGTGGTGATCGAGCGCGTCTTCGCACTGCCCGGCCTGGGCGACATGCTGCTGGTCGGCATCAAGGAGCAGGACTTCCCGAGCGTGCAGGGCGTGCTGCTCTTCTCGACCGCCCTCGTGCTGTTGCTGGGCTTCGCCGCGGACGTGATCCAGCGCCTGATCGATCCGCGCCTGCGCGGCTCGCTCTCGGGCAACCGACGCACGGCACCGGCGCAGACCGATGCGACCACCGCGGAGGCGGCCGCATGACCGTGACGATCCCCACCATCCCCGACGACGCGACCTCGCCGGCGGCATCCGGACGGCGTCCTCGTGCCCGGCGCTCGATCAACCTCGCCGTGGGCGGCGTGCTGTTCGGCGTCATCGCGGTCGTCGCGCTGGTGTCGCTGGTGTGGACGCCGTTCGGCCTGGAGGACACCACGGGCGAGCGCCTCATGCCGCCGTCTGCAGAGCACTGGGCGGGCACCGATCGCCTGGGCCGCGACCTCTTCTCGCAGCTCATGGTCGGCGCGAGGCTCGCTCTGATCGTCGGGTTCGGCTCCGTGCTGATCGCCGCGATCCTCGGTGTGACGCTCGGGCTCATCGCCGCCGTCGCCAGCCGGTGGCTCGACGATGCGATCTCGAGCCTGCTCGACATCGCGATCGCCTTCCCGACGCTGCTGCTGGCGATGCTCATCGTCGCCTGGCGCGGCGCCTCGATGGAGTCGGCGATCCTGGCCATCGGGCTCGCCGGCGCGGCCGTCATCGCCCGGCTCACCCGGATCACCACGACGCGCGTCCTCGCGCAGGACTTCATCACGGCCTCGCGCACCTCGGGCACGGGGATGCTGCGCCTGATCGGCATCCACGTGCTGCCCAACGTGTGGCCGACGCTGATCGTGCCGTTCGCGCTGCAGTTCGGCGGCGCGGTCGTGGCCGAGGCATCGCTGTCGTATCTGGGTCTCGGGTCGCCGCCCCCGAACGCATCGTGGGGACGCATGCTGCAGGAGGCCCAGAGCACCGTGCTCGTCTCGCCGGCCGCCGCCATCCTCCCCGGCATCCTGCTCGTGGCCACCATCATCGGCATGAACCTGCTCGCCGACGGACTGCGCGACGTCGCCGACCCCGCCTCGAGGAGCATCCGGTGACCGCCCTGCTGACCCTCGACGGACTGGGCGTGCGGTTCGAGGGAGCCGAGCCCCGCACCTTGGTGCACGACGTCTCGTTCGAGCTCGGCGAGGGCGAGCGCCTCGGCATCATCGGGGAGTCGGGGTCGGGCAAGTCCCTGACGGCGCTGGCGATCCTGGGCCTGCTCGCGCACCCCCTGCGCGCCTGCGGTCGCGCCGTGCTGTCGGCATCCGGGGGTGACGTCGACGTGGTCGCCGCGTCGCAGCGCAGGCTGGATCGCGTGCGCGGGTCCGCCGTCGGTGCCGTGTTCCAGGAGCCGCTGGCCTCGCTCGACCCGCTGATGCGCATCGGCAAGCAGCTGGCCTGGCCCTTCGCCCACCATCGCGGACTGCGCGGCGACGCCCTGCGACGCGCGGTGCTCGACGCGCTCGCCGACGTGCAGCTTCCGCACCCCGAGCGCATCGCGCGCGCGTACATCCACGAGATCTCGGGCGGTCAGCGCCAGCGCGTGGCGATCGCCCTCGCGCTCGCGGCGGGTCCGCGACTGCTCATCGCCGACGAGCCCACCACGGCGCTGGACGTGACGGTGCAGGCCGGCGTGCTGGCCCTGCTGCAGCGGGAGGTCGAGGAACGGGGGATGTCGCTCATCTTCATCAGCCACGACCTGCCGGTCGTGGCCGGCATCACCGACCGCGTGCTCGTGATGCGCGACGGCCGGCAGATCGAGCTCGCCGGCACCACGACGCTGCTCACGGCACCCGCCGCGGATTACACGCGCACCCTGGTGTCGGCCTCGCGTGAACTCGAGTCGTTCCTGCCCGGCGGCGGAGAGGGGACGCGACGATGACGGATGCCGAGGGCACGAGGCCGCCGCGAGAGTCGGCGCTGCTGGCCGCCGACCGAGTGAGCTTCCGCTATCACCACGACGCCCCGGTCCTGCATGAGATCGACCTGGCCGTGACCGCGGGTGAGAGCGTGGGGCTCGTCGGGGAATCGGGTGCGGGCAAGACGACGCTCCTGCGCGTCCTGCTCGGACTGGCGACGCCCACCGGCGGGCGTGTTCTGTTCGACGGCGCGCCGCTGGATCGCCGCGACCGGGCCGCGATGCGCCTCTTCCGCCGCGCGGTGCAGCCGGTGTACCAGGATCCGTTCTCGTCGCTCGATCCCCGAGTGCGGGTGGGCGACTCGATCGCCGAGCCCATCCGCTCACTCGGACTGGGGCTGGACCGCGCCGCACGCGCCGGCCGTGTGGCCGAGCTGCTGCGAGCGGTGGATCTGCCGGCGGATGCGGCATCCCGCTATCCCGACGCGTTCTCGGGGGGCCAGCGGCAGCGCATCGCGATCGCGCGCGCGCTCGCACCCGCCCCGCGGCTGCTGCTGGCCGACGAACCGGTCAGCGCGCTGGACACCTCGGTGCGCATGACGGTCATCGAGCTCTTCCAGCGCCTCGCGCGCGAACGCGGCATCGCGATGGTGCTCGTGTCGCACGACCTCACGATCGTCTCGGCGCTGTGCGCGAGGGTGGCCGTGCTGCAGAGCGGACGGGTGGTCGAAGAGGGGCCGACCCATCGCGTGCTTTCTCAGCCGGGGCATCCGTACACGGCACAGCTTCTGAAGGCAGTGCCCAGGCTGCCGGTCGCCTGACCCCGGGCTCGCGTGTGTCGTCCCCCGCTGACAGAGTGGTCGCATGACACGCATCGGCGCGATCTTCAACCCGTACACGCACTCACCCGACGAATTCCGCGACGCCGTCCTCGCCGCAGAGGCGGCCGGCGTGCCGGAGCTGTGGATCTGGGAGGACTGCTTCCGGCAGTCGGCGTTCGCGACCGTCGGCGCCGCGCTCGCGTGGACCGAGCGACTCAAGATCGGCATCGGCATCGCGCCGATGCCGCTGCGCAACGTGGCGGCGACCGCCATGGAGATCGCCACGATCGAGCGCCTGTTCCCCGGGCGGCTGCTCCCCGGCGTGGGGCACGGCGTGCTGCCATGGATGGGCCAGGTCGGCGCCCGCGTCGCCTCGCCGCTGACCCTGATGCGTGAATACGTGCCGGCGCTGCGCGCGCTGCTGGCAGGCGAGCAGGTCGACGTCGACGGGCGCTACGTGACGCTCGACGCCGTCCGACTGGACTACCCGCCCGAGGCCGCCCCGCGCGTGTACGCCGCCGCCGAAGGCCCCAAGACGCTGCAGCTGAGCGGAGAGGTCGCCGACGGCACCGTGCTCGACAGCGGTCATACGCCGGGCGAGATCGCGACCGCGGTCGCGGCGATCCGCGAGGCGCGGGCAGCGGCGGGCTGGGAGGGCGCCGCCGAGAACCGCGCCCGCGAGCTGGACATCGTCGCCTACGTGGTGGCGGCGTTCGGAACGGATGCCGAGGCCCGTGCCCGCGCGGACGTGGGCGACAAGCCCGACCCACTCGAACGCGCGGTGTGGGGTGATCCGGCGCGGGTCGCCGAAGGCGCGCGGGCCTTCTTCGAGGCGGGAGTCGACGAGGTCATCCTGCTGCCCTCGTCACGCGTCGACCTGGCGGAGTTCTACGCCGCCGCCGGTGAGGTCGGTCGTCTCGTCGACGCGACGGCCGCCCGGTGACCGGCCTCCTGTCGATCGGAATCGCCGCGGCGGCAGGACCCGAGCTGGCGGCTCGGCTCGCACCGCTGGTGGAACGGGCAGGGCTCCACGCCCTGTGGGTCAACGACACGCCCGGGCACGACTCGCTCGCGGTGCTCGCCGCCGCCGCCCAGGTCACGCAGCGACTGGTGCTGGCGACCGGCGTGATCCCCATCGATCGGCGCCCGCCCGCCGAGGTCCTCGCCCGTGTGGACGAGCTCGGACTGCCCGTCGACCGGCTCGTGCTCGGCATCGGCTCCGGCGCCGGGGCACCGGGCTCTCTCGGTCGCGTTTCGACGGCTCTGAGGGCGATGCGCGGGACGGGCCCGTCCGGCAGCGCCGATGTCGTGGTGGGTGCGCTCGGGCCGCGCATGCGACGGCTCGCGGCCGAGGCATCCGACGGGCTTCTGCTGAGCTGGCTGACACCCGACCGGGCACGCGCGCAGACCGACGAGGCGCACGCCCTGGCGCCCGCCGCGCACGTGGCGCTGTACGTGCGGGCGGCAAGCGAACCTGCCGCCGGGGCGCGACTCGAGGCCGAAGCGGAGCGCTATGCGGGCTACCCGTCGTACGCCGCCAACTTCACGCGACTGGGCATCACCGCGCGCGACACCGTGATCGGTCCGGATCGGTTCGCCGACGGCATCCGTCACTATCGTGACGCTGCCGACGAGGTCGTGCTGCGCGCGATCGTCGCGGACGAGAGGCCCGACGACTACGAGCGGTTCGTCGAGGCCGTGGCGGCGGAGTCGGCTGCCGCCACGGCCTGACGATCACTCAGTGGCCGGCGTGGCGAAGCTCCAGGTCGATCCACACCAGGCGGTGGTCGCTGCTCGGAAACGGGAACGTCCCGGTGAGGGCCGACAGCGGGTCGGACGAGACGGGCCAGAACACGCCGGCATCGGCGACCCGCAGCTTGCGCGAGGGCAGCACGTAGTCTGCGCGCAGGTTGCCCGGCGCGGTGTCGGCGAAGTCGGCGGTGTCGAAGGCGGGGTCGCCACGGTGGGTGGCGTTCGCGCCGCCCTGCAGCGCGGCGGCCTCGACGGCGCCGTCCGACGTCGGCAGCGGGTCGACGATGCGCTTGTTGCCGAGCAGCTGATCGATCGCGGCGTCCACCGAGTCGCCGTCCAGCGGGTCGGCGTTCTGGTCGCCCGCGATCACGAAGGCCTGTGACGGATTGAGGCCGCCCCACACGCCGGCGTCGTCGTAGATGTAGCGGCCCTGACCCGGGGTGACGTAGTCGGCCCAGAAGCGGATCTCGTCGTGGTTGCGACGCCCGTTGCGGTCTTCGGCGCCGTCGAAGGTGGGCGGAGTCGGGTGCGAGGCCAGCAGGTGCACGGTCTGGCGGCCGACCTGTACCGGGATGTCCCAGTGGGACTTACTCGAGAGCCGCATCACGGCGAGCTCGTCGGGCGAGTACCAGTCGGCCGGTGCCGCCGTCGCCGGGTCGTCGGGCAGCAGCGCGCCGGGCATGTCTTTCCACAGGAAGCGCTGGAAGGTGCGCACGTCGTCCGTGACGATCGGATGCTTCGACAGCACGACCATGCCGTACTGGCCCTCGAACACGCCGAAGCCGAAGGCGTCGTCGCCGCCGCCCACGGTGCCGTCGTTGTTGAGGTCGAATCCGCTCGGGATGCCGGTGTTCGAGGGAGCGACGAACGCGTACGGGTAGTCGAGGGCGGGTGCGCCGTTCTGGCTCACCTCGAGGTAGTTGTCGCGGAAGAGGTCGGCGGCGACCCCGCCCTCGACGTAGTCGAACTCGTTGAGCAGCACGACGTCGGGGTCGGCGCGCTGGATGATCTCGGCCACTGTGCGCGCCTGCGCGTTGGCGCCGGTGGAGAGGTCGGCGACGAGCTGTCCGGGCGCGTTGCGGTTGAGCGACAGGTTGAACGTCGCGACGCGCAGGGGATCGGCCTGGGCCGCTTCGGGGGACCCGACGTGCGGCTGAGCGGCCAGAGCCGGGGTGGCGGCGCCGGTGTCGGCCAGCGCGAGGGCGCCGGCCACGGCGAGCGTGCAGCGGAAGCGGGGGGACATCGGGTCTCCTTCGGGACGGCGTCGTACAGGGGGTGTCGTCAACGCTAGGCGTGCCAGGTGACGCGCGGAAGAACACCGTCCGACGGGATGCCGCTTGTTCCGCTCCCCGTCCCTGGGTTCAGTCTGCGGGGCGGCGGCGCAGCTGTTTGACGTCGGTGCGCCGCTTCTTCGCCGTCAGCCGCCGTTCCTTCGCGCCCCGGCTCGGGGTCGTCGGTCGCCGCGAGGCAGAAGGCGGCCGGATCGCCTCCGCCACGACGGCCGCCAGGCGGGCGCGCGCGGCATCCCGGTTCCGCAGCTGTGCGCGGTGCTCCGAGGCCGCGATCGTGAGCACACCGTCGACGAGACGACCGCTCAGGCGCTCGAGCAGTCGCTCACGCTGCACCGGCGAGAGCGCAGCGGAGCGGGCGGCATCCCACACCAGCTCCGCTCGGGAGTCGGCGGTGTTCACGCCCTGCCCGCCGGGGCCGGACGACCGCGAGAACCGCCAGGACAGCTCGGACTCGGGGATCGTGAGTCCCGAACTGACCCGAAGACCGGGGCGGTGGGGAGCGGGCATGACTCCATCATCCTCTGTGCGTCCGCAGTCGCTCTCGGGTTGGTGCCAGACTGAACGCGATGGATCCCCGTATCGATGCGCCCGTGGCGCGAGGCCGCGCGGTCGTCGCGGGGGCGTCCGGCTTCGTCGGCACTGCTCTCGTGCGTGCCTTCGCCGATGACGGCTACGACGTCCGCACGATCGGTCGCTCCGGCGCCGACGTCACGTGGGTCGACGGCCGCGGCATCCGGTCGCTCGTCGACGGCGCGGCGATCGTCGTGAACCTCGCCGGCAAGTCCGTGAACTGCCGCTACACCGACGCGAACCGCGACGAGATCCTGCGTTCGCGCGTCGAGACGACACGCCTCCTGCGGCAGGCGGTGACGGATGCTGCAGCCCCGCCGCCGCTGTGGCTCAACGCCAGCACCGCCACCATCTACCGGTACGCGATGGACCGCCCGCAGACCGAGGCCGACGGCGAGCTCGGCAGCGGGTTCTCGGTCGACGTCGCGCGGGCGTGGGAGGAGGAGTTCTTCTCAGGGGACCTTCCCGCGACTCGCCGAGTCGCCCTTCGCATGGCGATCGTGCTCGGCGATGGACCGGCCACAGCGACGCTGGTGCGACTCGCCCGTCTCGGGCTGGGCGGGCCGCAGTACGACGGTTGGTGGTTCACGCACCGCCGCTACCGGGGCATCGGATCGCACCCGACCGGCAACGGGCGTGCGCCTTCGCACCGGTCGCGCGGGCGGCAGCGCTTCAGCTGGATCCATATCGACGATGTCGTCGGGGCTGTGCGATTCATCCGCGACGACCCCGGCATCGCCGGTCCGGTCAACCTCGCCGCGCCCGGGGCGAGCGACAACCGCAGCCTCATGGCGACGCTTCGGCGGGCGGTCGGCGCGCCGATCGGGCTTCCGGCGTGGCGCTTCATGCTCGAGCCGGCGATGTGGGTGCTGCGCACCGAGCCCGAGCTGGTGCTCAAGAGCCGGTGGGCGGCGCCTGCCGTGCTGACCGCGGCGGGCTACGCGTTCGCTTTCCCCGAGCTCGAGGGTGCGCTGCGCGAGGTGGTCGCGCGGGCGCGCGCGTGACGCTTTCCGGCGATGCGTGCCCGGGCGGAGGTCGGGTGTGACGGGAGCGGCGGATTCGCGTCCTGCGGGGGAGGGCGGCGCCGAGCCAGCCTGCTGCCGGGACCGCGTCGCACCGAGCAGGCGCGGCCGCATCGGGCGGGCCGGTGTCGTCCGCGGGTGCGAGAATGCGGGAATGCTGCTGCATGAGCTCGTGACGGCGACGGATGCCGTGACCGCGACGTCGTCGAGGCTGGCCAAGGTCGCCGCGCTCGCGGCGGCGCTGCGCGATCTCGACCCGGACGAGATCCCGCCGGCCATCGGCCTGCTCACGGCTCGCCCCCGGCAGGGCCGGATCGGCGTCGGCTGGCGGAGCCTGAACAACCTCGACATCGAGCATGCCGCCGAACCGTCGCTGTCCGTGCTCGACGTCGACACGGCCCTCACGCGGCTCGCCGTCGCCGACGGACCAGGATCCGTCGCCGTCCGGCGCGGTGCGCTCGACGAGCTTGCGGGGCGGTCCACGGCGGGGGAGTGGGACTTCCTCGCGCGCGTGATCCTCGGCGAGCTGCGCACCGGCGCGCTCGAGGGCGTCCTGCTCGACGCGATCGCGAAGGCCTCCGAGCGGGATGCCGCGACCGTGCGCCGTGCCGCGATGCTGTCAGGGGATCTGGGCGAGACGGCGCGTATCGCGCTCACCGGCACCCCCGACGACCTCAAC
Source organism: Microbacterium sp. I2 (assembly GCF_051364985.1). Classification (NCBI taxonomy): domain Bacteria; kingdom Bacillati; phylum Actinomycetota; class Actinomycetes; order Micrococcales; family Microbacteriaceae; genus Microbacterium; species Microbacterium sp. I2. The sequence goes on along the minus strand of NZ_JBLWIH010000001.1, from coordinate 169,794 downwards.
GCCGTCGGCCTGGAGGTCGGCCGCGGCGTCCTGCCGATGCTCGCCTCGACGGCGGCCTCGACGGCGGAAGCGCTCGCTGCCCTCGGAGGCGCAGCATCCGTCGAGTACAAGCTCGACGGCGCCCGCATCCAGGTGCATCGCGACGGCGACACCGTGCGCGTCTTCACTCGCAGCCTGGCCGACATCACGCATCGTGTGCCCGAGATCGTCGATGCCGCCCGGGCTCTGCCCGCGCAGCGCGTGATCCTCGACGGCGAGACGCTGTCGCTCGACGAGGACGGCGGACCCAGGCCGTTTCAGGACACCATGGCCCGGTTCGGCTCGCTGATCGTCGACGGGCGTGACGAGGGCGCGGCGGCCGTCCTGCGGCCGTGGTTCTTCGACATCCTGCACCTGGACGGCCGGGACCTGATCGACGAACCGCTCGCGACCCGGCTCGATGTGCTCGAGCAGATCGCGGGGCCCTCCCGCATGCCCGGCATCGTGACCGACGACGCCGAGCGGGCCGAGCAGTTCTCGCGCGAGGCGCTCGCAGCCGGCCACGAGGGCGTCATGGTAAAGGGCATCGACTCCGCCTACGCCGCCGGGCGGCGGGGCAAGAGCTGGATCAAGGTCAAGCCGGTGCTGACGTTCGATCTCGTGGTGCTGGCCGTGGAGTGGGGCTCGGGACGACGAACCGGGCAGCTGTCCAATCTGCACCTGGGTGCGCGCGACCCCGACGGGTCGTTCGGTGAACCCGGAGGCTTCGTCATGGTGGGCAAGACGTTCAAGGGGCTCACCGACGAGACCCTGCGGTGGCAGACCGCGCACTTTCCGACGATCGAGACGCACCGTTCGGCCTATGCCGTGCACGTGCGACCCGAGACGGTGGTCGAGATCGCGATCGACGGCGTGCAGCGCTCGACGCGCTACCCGGGCGGTGTCGCGCTGCGGTTCGCGCGCGTGAAGGGCTACCGGCCCGACAAGCGCCCCGACGAGGCCGACACGATCCAGTCGCTGCGCGCGCTGCTGAGCCGGTCGCCGTCCGCGTCCACGTCCACCGCCGGGGACGCGTAGGACCCGACTCGATGACACGGATCGTCGTGCTCACCGGCGCCGGTATCTCGGCCGAGAGCGGCGTGCCGACCTTCCGCGGTCCCGACGGGCTGTGGGAGGGGCACCGCGTCGAAGACGTCGCCACGCCGGAGGCGTTCGAGATCGACCCCGAGACCGTGCTGGCCTTCTACGACGCTCGGCGCCGGGCTCTGGCGGGCGTGGAGCCCAATCCTGCCCACCGCGCGCTCGCCCGGCTCGAGGGGGCGATCGGCGATGACCTGCTCGTCGTGACGCAGAATGTCGACGACCTTCACGAGCGCGCGGGCTCGCGCAACCTGGTGCACATGCACGGCGAGCTGCTGCGCGCCCTCTGCGCCGCGTGCGGTGCACGCCCGGTGTGGCAGTCGGACCTGATCGAGCGTCCGCCCTGCCCTGCCTGCGGCGAGCGGATGCTGCGCCCCGACGTCGTCTGGTTCGGCGAGATGCCGTACGACCTCGAGCGCATCGAGCAGGCCATCCTCGTGTGCGACATCTTCGTCTCGATCGGCACGTCGGGCGCCGTGTATCCGGCGGCCGGGTACGCCGCGCTGGCGGCGGCCTGCGGTGCGCGCACGGTCGAGCTGAACCTCGAGCCCAGCGAGGCCCTCGTGCCCTTCGACGAGGTGCGCGCCGGCCCGGCGAGCCGCGTCGTGCCGGGATGGGTGGAGGAGCGCCTCGCGATCCACGGACCGTGACACGCGCGAGCGCCGGACGGATACCCGCCCGGCGCCCGCGACGCAGTCCGATCGACTAGGTTCTGGCACCGCCTGAGCGCAGCCGCGACAGGGCATCCACAGTCGCGGCGAGGATCAGCACGCCACCGGTCACGAGCAGGTTGATGCCCGCCGGCAGGTTCAGCAGGGCAAGGCCGTTGGTGATGACGGCGATCACGAGCGCGCCGATCGCGGCGTGGATGAGGCGCCCTCGTCCACCGAACAGGCTCACGCCGCCGACGACGGCCGCGGCGACGCCCGAGAGCACGATGTCGCGGCCGACGGTGGCGTCGACCGATCCCACGCGGGCGACGCTGAGCAGAGCCGAGAACACCGCGAGGCTCGAGCAGATGACGAACGCCCACCACTTGATCCAGCGCACCTTGATGCCCGAACGACGCGCGGCCTCGGCGTTGCCGCCGATCGCGTAGACGTAGCGCCCGAACTTCGTGCGGTCGAGCACGAACGACCCGATCCACAGGATGGTGAGCACGACGGGCACGACGATCGGCACACCGGCGACCTCGACCACGGACTGCCCGCGGTTCTGGTTCAGGATGTACACCACGGTGCCGCCGATGACCGCGATCACCGCCAGCTTGATCCACACCAGCGACACCGTGCGGTTGGGCACACCGGCACGGGAGCGCCGGGCGCGGTCCCAGAACGAGGTCCCGGCCGAGATCGCAAGCATGATCACGAGCATCAGCCAGCCGCCCCAGACCGGCAGGTTGCCGTTCTGGATCGCGACGAGCTCGGGCACCTCGAGACGGTACAGCCCGCCGGGGCCGATGATGACAAGCGCCAGGCCCTGGAATCCCAGGAAGAGCCCCAACGTCACGACGAACGATGGAATCCCGATCCGGGCGACGAAGAAACCTATCAACGCACCGGTCAGGAAGCCGAAGCCGAAGCCGATGAGCAGCGCGAGCGGCCAGGGGATGCCGAACTGGGCGTTCAGCACGACGAACAGCGCCATGCCCACGCCGCCGGTCACACCGGCCGACAGGTCGATCTCGCCCAGCAGCAGCACGAACACCAGCGCCATGCCGAGCACGACGAGGGTGGCCGCCTGGTTCAGCAGGTTGGCGAAGTTGCGCTCGGTGAGGAAGAACGGGCTCAGGATCGAGAACAGGATGCCGAGCACCACGAGTCCGCCGACGGCGGGGAGTGCCCCCATGTCACCGCCGCGCACGCGCTGCCACCAGGCCTGCACCTGATCCATCAGCCCGCCTTCGACGCCGCTGCCGATCAGGTCGCTCGCGACCGGGTCGGGTGCCGCCTCGGTCCGGGTCGCGTTGCTGCTCATTCCACGCCTCCTTCGGTGCGGATGGTCTCGGTGCCGACGATCTGCACGCCGAGGGTCTTGGTGCCGGTGATGTATCCCACGACGTCGTCGCGGGTCGTCTGGCTCGTCGGGATCTGCGCGACCATCTGGCCGAGGTAGAGCACGGCGATGTCGTCGGCGACCTCGAACACGTCGGCGAGGTTGTGGCTGATGAGGACCACTGCCACGCCCTGCTCGGAGAGACGCTTGACCAGGTTCAGGACCTGCTCGGTCTGCGCGACGCCGAGTGCGGCGGTCGGCTCGTCGAGGATGACCACGCGCGCCTTCTTCAGCACCGCGCGGGCGATGGCGACAGTCTGCCGCTGCCCGCCCGACAGGCTCGAGACCTTCTGCCGCACCGACTTCACTGTGCGCACCGAGAGGGAGCGCAGCGTGTCGGAGGCGTCCTTCTCCATGCGCCCCTCGTCGAACGTGCCGAGCGACACCTCCTCGCGTCCGAGGAACATGTTCTGCACGATGTCGAGGTTGTCGCACAGGGCGAGGTCCTGGTACACGACCTCGATGCCGAGATGCGCCGCGTCTCGTGGCGTGTGCAGGTCGCGGTGCTCGCCGTCGATGAGGACTTCGCCCTCGTCGTACGGCTGGACGCCGGCGAGACCCTTGATGAGTGTGGACTTGCCCGCGCCGTTGTCGCCGACCAATGCGGTGACTCTTCCGGGGTGGACTTCGAGGTCGACGCCTTTGAGGACGCTGACCGGGCCGAATGACTTCTTGACCCCGATGAGCCGGATGATCGGATCTGTGCCGAGGCCGGTGGCGGGGAGGACGTTGGTGTCTGACATGCTCGCTTCCTTGCGCTGTCGGGTGCCGAGCGCGCGGAGGGCGCCGCGCCTTCGATGACGCGACGCCCTCGCGGCCGTGGTCCGAACGTTACTCGGTCACTCCGTACTGTTCACAGGCGGCAGCGACATCGGGCGTGCAGACATCGTCGAACGACGCGTCTCCGGCCGCGATGACGTCCTTGACCTGTTCGGGGCCGACCAGGACCGGCGTCACCTGGATGTACGGCGTGCCGTCATCGAGCTCGGCGTCCGTCTCGACGTCTTCGCCGTTGAGCAGCGCGATCGCGACCTCGACCGCGGCGGCGGCCTCATCGGCGACGGGCTTGTAGACGGTCGCGGTCTGCCAGCCGAGCAGGATGTTCTGCAGACCGGCCACGTTCGCGTCCTGACCCGACACGGCCACGCCCTGCAGGTTGTTGTCCTGCAGCACCTTGATGACGCCGGCGGCGTTGGTGTCGTTGGCTGCCCAGACGCCATCGACCTGTCCGTTCAAGCTCGTGAGGGCCTGCTCGAAGTTGGTCTGCGACTCGGCCTGGTCCCACACCCCGGGGGGCTCGGCGGCCGCGGTGATGCCGGCCTCCTCCATGACCTCGACGGCGCCGTCGTGGAACATCTTCGCGTTGCCGTCGGTCGGGTCGCCGCCCATGTACACGACGGTGGCGTCGGCCGGGGCGACGCCCTTGGCCTCGAGGCCGTTGAGGACGGTCTGACCCTGCAGGCGGCCGACCTCGACGTTGTCGAACGACACGTAGTAGTCCGCACCGGCGAACGGGCGGTCGTAGGCGATCACGGGGATGCCCTCGGCCTTGGCATCGGCTGCCACGGCCTCAGCGGCGCCCTGGTAGTCCACGAGCAGCATGACGCCGCAGCCCTGCGTGAGCTGCTGATCGGCGATCGTCGAGTAGGTGTTGACGTTGCCCTGCGCGTTCTGGATGTCGACCTCGAAGCCCGCTGCTTCCAGGCCCTCCTGCAGGTAGACGCGGTCGAAGTTCTCCCAGCGGGGGGACGAGGCCGCGTCGGGCAGGATCACGCACGCACGGCCGGCGGCGTCGCCGCCACCGTCGCCGCCATCGCCGCCGTCGGTCGGCGTGCCGCCGCCGGCACAGCCGGCGAGCATCACCGCGGCGGAGCCCGTGAGGGCGGCCACGGTGAGCAGTGAAGACTTCTTCATCTCTTGCCTTTCGTCTTTGAAGGGTGCGATTCCCAGGTCGCCCTGGCGCACATCGTGCTTGGAGCGATCATTTCCTGATCGATTCTTGGCGTCAAGTCTTGAACGTAACGCTTTGGCAACGCCGGACGCCTCGAGCGCGTGCCGGGGGAATTGCGTTCGTGAAATGAAGGCAGATCGGGTCGTGTCGCGTCAGGCGCGTCCGCTCGCCGCGCGGGTGCGTCGCGAGATCGAGTCCACGATCACGGCCAGCACCAGCACGACGCCGGTGACCATGAACTGCACCGACGAGTCGAGGTTCATGAGTGTCAGTCCCGACGAGATCGACTGGATGACGACGATCCCGATCAGCGCGGAGTACGCCGAGCCGCGACCGCCGAACAGGCTCGTCCCGCCGATCACGGCGGCGGCGATCGCGTTGAGATTGACGTCTCCGGTGCCCGAGCTCTGGTTGGCCGAGGCCAGCCGCGCGGCGGCGAGGATCCCACCGACCGCAGCGAGCGCCGAGCAGAGGGCGAAGACCGACAGATAGATCCGCTCGACCCGGATGCCGGCACGTCGCGCCGCCTCGACCGAGCCGCCGACGGCGTACACCGAACGGCCCCAGCGGGTGCGCGTGAGCGCGAAGTTCGCGACCACGACGAGGACCAGGAAGAACACGAACATGACGCCGACGCCGCGATCGAGGTTGAGGTACCACGCGGCGACGACGAGGAACACCAGCAGAGCGGCACTGCGCAGCGCGATCTGGGTGTAGCTCTGGCTCACCAGGTACGCGGACGCGCGGCGCCGGGCGCGCCGCACGAGCGACCAGGCGAAGGCGGCGACCGCCAGCACCGCGGCCACGTACGACGCCCACGCGGGCAGGTACATCTGTTGGGCGAACTGGACGATCCACGAGTCGAACGGGATCCCGATGGAACCCGTCTCGCCCAGCACCCACAGCTGCAGCCCGAGGAAGCCGAGCAGGCCCGCGAGCGTGATGACGAAGCTCGGCAGGCCGAAGCGCGTGAACAGGTACCCGTAGAGCAGCCCGACCAGGCATCCGATCGCCAGGGCGGCCAGAAGGGCGAAGACGAGCGGCCATTGCAGCTGGACGAATGTGACGGCCAGCACGGCCGCCGCAAGGCCCGAGACCGATCCGACCGAGAGGTCGATCTCGCCCAGCAGCAGCACGAGCACCACTCCCAGCGCGATCGTGCCGGTCGCCGCGCACTGCATGGCGAGGTTGCCGACGTTCTCACTCGAGAGGAACACCGGATTGATAAGCTGGAACACCAGCCAGATCACCGCGATGCCCAGGACCGCCGGCACGGCGCCGAGGTCCCCGCCGCGCAATCGAGCGGCGAACATCGCGAGTCCGGCGCGCACTCCACCGGACCCGAACAGCCCCCCGCCGTCGTCGCCTGCGACCTCGTCGCCCGCGAGGCTCATCGACGCCCGTCCGTACGGCCGCCGGGCCGACGGCGCGCGCCGGTCTGCGGCATCCGGATCACCGTTCCACCGCCCGTCGGAGGCGCTGCGTCGTCGCCGTCGGTATTGGCGGGCACGACGTCGTCCGGGGGCGGTGCGACCGGGCCGGGCTGTTCGGCCGCGCGGCGCGAGGCGGCGTTGTCGGCGGCGCCGGTGATGGCTGCGATGAGGGTTTCGCTCGTGACGTCGGCGACGTTGTACACCCCGTTGTTCCGTCCGAGCCGCAGCACCACGACGCGGTCGGCGACGGCCAGCACGTCCGCCATGTTGTGGCTGATCAGGATGACGCCGTGTCCGCGTTCGCGCAGCCGCTCGATCAGGTTCAGCACCTCCGCGGTCTGAGCGACGCCGAGGGCTGCCGTGGGTTCGTCGAGGATGACCACGCGCGGGTCTCCGATGAGCGAGCGGGCGATCGCGACGGTCTGCCGCTGGCCCCCCGACAGCGAAGCCACCGGCACGCGCACCGAGGGGATCTTGGCCGACAGCTCACGCAGCAGGGTCCAGGTGCGCTGCTCCATGTCGACCTCGTCGAGTGTGGCCCCGTCGATGAGCTCACGACCGAGCCACAGGTTGGCCACGACATCGAGGTTGTCGCACAGCGCGAGGTCCTGGAAGATCGTCTCGATCCCCATCTCCTGCGCGTCGGCCGGTGAGCCGATCTGCACGAGATCGCCGTCGAACTCGATCGTGCCGGCGTCGGGCGGGTGGACGCCGGCGAGCACCTTGACCAGCGTCGACTTGCCGGCGCCGTTGTCGCCGACGAGCGCGACCACCTCGCCCTCGTCGACCCAGAAGTCCACGTCGGTGAGCGCCCTGACCGCACCGAATCGCTTTCCGATTCCCCGCATCGTCAGCACGCGCTCCCGTGGGCGTCCCGCCCGCGGGTGCGTCATCGACATCATCGCCCCGACCTCTCCGCCGTCTCGAATCCCCGACCAGGGACAGGACCCTACCCGATGCCCGCAGCTTCGCACGCATCGGCGTACGCGGGCGCGCAGATGTCGTCGACGCTCCAGAAGCCGTCGGCGACGACCGTCTCCATGATGTTGTCGACGGTCACCGCGACCGGCTCCAGGAGCGTCGTGGGTGTGCCGTCGATCTCCATCGGCGCGGTCACCTCTTCACCGCGCAACAGCGCCACGGCGACCTCGGCCGCGAGCTCCGCCTGCGGCTTGATCGCCTTGTAGACGGTCATGTACTGGTCGCCCGTCAGGATCCGCTGAATCGCCGAGAGCTCGGCGTCCTGCCCCGTCACGATCGGAAGCGGATCGACGTTAGCCACGCGCAGCGCCGCGATCGCACCGCCGGCGGTGGCGTCGTTCGCGGCGTACACGCCGGTGATCGCGTCGCCGTGCTGCGCGATCTGACCGGCGACCCACTCCTGCGCCTTCTCGGGGTTCCATCCCGGTGTGTCGTACTCGGCCAGCACCCGCAGGCCGCTGTCGTCGATGACGCTGTGCGCGCCGCGCTTGAACAGCGCCGCGTTGCTGTCGGTGGGGGAGCCGTTGACCATCAGGATGCCCTCGCCTGCGGCCGCATCGCCGATGCCTTCGACGAACGCCTCCGCTTGCAGCAGGCCCACCTTCTCGTTGTCGAACGAGATGTAGTACGCCAGGTCACCGCCGGCGACGAGCCGGTCGTACGACACCACCGGCACGCTTTTCGCGTTCGCCGAGTTCACGATGCTCACCGCGGCGTTGGCGTCGACCGGATCGAGGACCAGGACGCCGGCACCGGCGGCCAGTGCCGACTCGGCCTGCTGCTGCTGCTTCGCCGCATCCTGATCGGCGTTGGAGTACAGCACGTCGTAGTCGCCGAGCTCGGCCACGCGAGCCTCGAACAGCGGCCGGTCGAACGTCTCGTAGCGCGCCGTCTTGGCATCGGGCAGCAGCAGGGCGATCGTGTCGTCGGCCGCCCCGCTCGCTCCGGGATCGGCCGACCCAGCGCACGCGGCCAGCGCCACGCTGAGGACGGCGGCGGCGGATGCTGCCGCCACCGCTCGACGTGCCCTCGTGAGGGCTGCTCCCGATCCCGGCATCGGTTGAGTTTACGCCGAGAACGGCAGCGACGACGCGGCGGGAAGATCGGGTGAAGCGGGCAGGTTCTGGGCATCGACCGTGACGTGGTCGACGGCGATCGCGATCGCTCCGCGCGCTTCGGCCCACTCCCCGAAAGAGGCGCCCACGATCTCGGGCAGGCCACCCGCCGCGGGCAGCGCCGTGCGCTCGAGGGAGTGCCGCATCGGAGCCATCAGGATCTCGCCTGCCTGACCCAGCTCGCCGCCCACGACGATCAGCTCGGGGTCGAAGAGGTTGCACAGGCTCGCCGCCGCGATGCCGATGTGCCTGCCCGCGTCGGCGATCACGCGCCGGGCGCTGCCGTCGCCGGCCTCGGCCGCGTGCAGGAGGTCGCCCAGCCGGTGCATTCCGACGCTCGGCGGGAACAGCGACAGCAGAGCCGGTCCGCCGGCATACGTCTCGAGGCATCCGCGATTGCTGCAGCGACAGATCGGACCGTTCTCGTCCAGTGTCACGTGGCCGATCTGGCCGGCCTTGCCGTTGAAGCCGCGGAAGAGGTCACCGCCGACGATGAGCCCGGCGCTGATCGTGTGGCCGACGCGGATGAAGACGGAGGAGGCGGCCGTGCGGCCGTTGCCCTCGCGAGCCTCGGCAAGTCCGCCCAGGTTGGCTTCGCTGTCGACGTGCACCTGGCGGCCGATGCGGGCCGACAGGCTCTCGGCGACCGCGACGCCCTCCCAGCCGCGGAGCAGGCCCGGCGTCGAGATCATGCCGGTGCGGGGATCGATGGGGGCGGGCAGAGCCAGCCCGACCGAGAGCAGATCCGACAGCGATCCGCCGATCGTCTCCATCATGTCGCCGAGCAGCAGCGCCAGCCGGTCGAGTTCGGCGTCGTGGCGGTGGTCCAGCGGCAGCGGCAGCGAGGACTGCGTCACGATCGTGCGGGCGGTGTCGGCGATGGCGATCCGCAGGTGCCGCGAGCTGTAGTGAACGCCGGCGACCAGGCCCAGTCTGCGCGCGAGCGACACCAGCGTCGCGCGCCGGCCGCTGCGCGACGTGAAGGACGTGTGGAGCAGGCCGGAGGCCGTCAGCTCCTTGACGATGTTCGAGACCGTGGCAGGCGACAGACCGGTGCTGCCGGCGAGTTCGATCTGCGTCAGACGGCCGTGGCGCTTGAGGGACTCGACCACGCGCGCCCGATTGGCCTCGCGCAGCGAGGTCTGCGAGCCCGGCGGCGGGTTTCGGCGTGCCACAGAGCACACTGTACCGGAAGAGCGTTTTCCCTCGACCGAGGCTCAGGTCTGATCGGCGGCGAGGCGGATGAGGACGATGTTGCCGGACTCGTCGACCTCGGCCACCGTCGGATGGGCCTTGACGAACTCGGAGAAGCTCTTGTGCCCGAGCGCCTTCTCGCTGAACGACGGGTCGAGCCGGCGGATCAGGCTCTTCACCGCCGACGCGTGCTGCCACTCGACGTCTTCCTTGTCGCTCTCCAGGCGCAGCGCGCGTTCGAGAAGCGCGCCTGCCGGGTCGGCTGCCGCCTTCTTGGCGCGGCGGCGGGTGGGTGCGGCATCCTTCTTGTCTGTCACCGGCGGCGCGGCGACGCCCGGGAGCGCATCGTACGAGTCGAACTGGTCGCACGCCGCGGCCAGGGATTTCGCGGTCGAGCCCGCCACCCCGACTCCCACGACATAGCGGCCCAGCCGCTTGCACCGCTGTGCCAGCGGGACGTAGTCCGAGTCGCCCGCGACGATCACGACGTGCGTGAGGTCGGGCAGCCGGAACATGTCTTCCACGGCGTCGACGGCCAGCCGGATGTCGGCGCCGTTCTTCGCGTACGCCGCGGCCGGGAACAGCTGCACCAGGTCCACGGCGCGGGCCACGAGCTGCGAGCGGTACACGGCGTTGACGGGGGCCGACCAGTCCGCATATGCCCGCGTCAGCACGAGCGTGCCGAACGACGTGGCGTAGTCGATGATCGCGCCCACATCGATCGTCGCGGCGGCCAGCCGTTCGGCGATCTCAGGGGCGGAGGCATCCGTCGCGATCCTCTGGCGATCCCGCGCGTACGAGTTCTTGCCGTGCACCCGGTCGTACCAGGACATCACGATGTTGTCGAAGTCGAGGTACACCGCGACCCGCGCGTTCTGCATGTCGGGCATGTCATTCCTCCCCGGGGTAGCGGACCCCGACCAGTTCGCGTACTTCGTCGAGCGTCGACATGATCGCCACCGTCTCGTCGATGGGCAGGATGTCGGAGTCGTTGCCGCCGCCTGAGATGTAGCGTTCGGCGGCCAGCGCCTGGAACTGCATGCCGCGCCCGTCGATCTCGGACACGTAATCCTCGAGGATCGTGCCGTCGTGCGACACCACCCGGAACGATGTGGCGGTGTACCAGACACGGGCGATCTCGAGGCGGGCATCGGTGCCGATGATCGCGGCGGTGTTGGGACCCGCCGCACGGGATGCCGAGATCGTCGTCGACAGTGCACCCGACTCGTGCGCCATGATCGTGGCCACCTCGGTGTCGGCTCCCGTCTCGCCCAGTCGGGCGGACGCGGCGACCGACAGCGGCGCGCCGAGGATGTCCCAGGCGAACGAGATCGGGTAGATCCCGAGATCGAGCAGGGCCCCGCCGCCCAGCTCGAGGGCGTTGATGCGATGCAGCGGATCGCTCGTGATCCGCTGCGTGTGATCGGCCGTCAGCGCGCGGAGCTCGCCGAGCATGCCCGACGCCACGATCTCGCGGATGCGGACCATATGCGGCAGGTACCGCGTCCACATCGCCTCCATCGCGAGCAGCCCGCGGTCGGCCGCGGCATCGCGCACCGCAGCCGCCTCGGCGGCGTTGATGGTGAACGGCTTCTCGATGAGGACGTGCTTGCCCGCGTCGAGAGCGAGCAGTGCGCCTTCGGCGTGCATCGGATGCGGCGTCGCGATGTACACGATGTCGACGTCCGGGTCGGCGACGAGGTCCTCGTACGAGCCGTGGGCATGTGCGATGTCGAACCGCCCGGCGAACTCGGCGGCCGACTCCAGCCTCCGCGAGCCGACGGCGGCGAGGTCGAGTCCCGCGGTGCGCAGATCGTCGGCGAAGGCACGTGCGATGCCACCGGGACCGAGGATGCCCCAGCGAAGACCGGCGGCGGACGGGGAAGCAGGCGAGGTCATGACTCCGAGGCTACTGCCCGCCGCCGCGACGCTGAACCCGGGCTAGCGTGCCGCGCTGTCGGCGAGCTGCGGCTGCGGCACCGTGAGCGGCTCGAGCGCGCGCGCCAGGTCGGCGACGAGGTCTCGCGGGTCTTCCAGGCCCACGGACAGCCGCACCGTCGTCGATCCGATGTGCGCCTCGGCGAGCTGAGTGGGTGACATGTGACTGTGCGTCATGGACGCCGGGTGCGCCACGAGGCTGCGGGCATCGCCGATGTTCGCGACGAGCCTGATCACCTGGAGGCGCGAGATGAACGATTCGACCAGCTCGAAATCCGTGTCGGGGTCGCCCGTGGCGAGCAGATCGAACGCGAAGACCGCGCTCACGCCCCGGGGCAGATAGGTCTGCGCGTTGGCATGCCAGGGGCTGGATTCGAGGCCCGGGTGGTGCACGCGCGCGACGGCGGCGTGCGCGTCGAGGAATCGCGCCACCTCGAGCGCGCTCGCCGTGTGCCGCTCGACGCGCAGATCGAGGGTCTCGAGGCCCTGCAGCAGCTGGAACGCGTTGAACGCCGACAGCGACGGCCCGAGGTCGTGCACGTACTTCGTCTTGACCAAGGCGATGTACGGCGATCCGGTGGCGCCGAAGCGCTCGACGAGACTCCCGTCGGGCACGCGGCGGTACGTGTCGGTCAGCTGCGGCCAGCGATCGGGCTCGGCGGAGAAGTCGAAAGTGCCCAGATCCACCACGACGCCGCCCAGGGACGTGCCGTGACCGCCGAGGAACTTGGTGGCCGAGTGCACGATGATGTCGGCGCCGAAGTCCTTCGCGCGTTGCAGGTACGGGGTGGCGACGGTGTTGTCGATCACGAGCGGAACCCCTGCGGCTCGTGCGACGGCCGCGACCGCCCCGAGATCGAGGACTTGCGCGATGGGGTTGGAGATCGACTCGGCGAACAGCGCGCGCGTGGTGGGGCGTATCGCCGCGGCCCAGGCATCCGTGTCGTCCTGATCGACGAAGGTCACGTCGATGCCCCAGTCGGCGAAGGTGTCCTGCAGCAGGTCGACGGTGCCGCCGTACAGCTGGCGCGCGGCGACGATGTGCTCACCCTGACGGGCCAATGCCAGCAGCGCGACCGCGACGGCGGCCTGCCCGGACGCGACGCCGGCGGCGCCGATGCCGCCCTCGAGCTCGGCCACGCGCTTCTCGAACACGAGCACCGTGGGGTTGGCCGCGCGACTGTAGATGTTGCCCTCGCGGCGAAGGGCGAACAGGTCGCGCGCCTCGCTCAGGGAGCGGAACTCGAACCCGTTGGACTGGTGGATCGCGGGCACGGCGGTGTTCTCGGCGATACCCGGGTCGAACCCGGCCTGCACCTGCGCCGTCGCGAACGAGCGCGGCGCGGCAGCCGGGCGCGGCGACACGGCGGGTCGGGGGTCGTGAGGCATGCGAACCATTGTCGGGCCACGGGCATTCCCGCCCCCGTCGTGTGTCGAACTGTTGCGCCGTCCGTGACCGCGCGCCCGCCCGCCGCTACGGGACGAGCGTCACCTTGCCGTCGACGCCGGACTCGACCACCCGGTGGGCCTCCGCCGCGTCCGCCAGCGGGAAGGTCGGGCCGAGCTCGAGCGAGAAGCGTCCCGCCGCCAGGAGGGCGAGCGTGACGGGCACCGCCTCGTCGCGCCACGCCAGTTGCTGCGCGGTGAGCGGGATGGGAGCACCGCCTGAGAACGCGCGGATGCCCCAGCCCGCGGCATCCTTCCCCCGCACGAGGGTCGCGACCCGCTGCCGGTCGGCCACGACCTCGATCGAGGTCTGCAGCGCTTCGTCGGTGCCGGCCGCATCGATCGCGACGGTCACGCCCTGCGGCGCGGCGGCCCGGACGCGGTCGAGCAGGCCGTCGCCGTACACGATCGGTGTGGCGCCCAGCGCGCGCACGCGGTCGTACCGGCGCTCCGATGATGTGGCGAGGACGGTCGCGTCCCACAGCACGGCGTACTGGATCAGGGCCTGTCCCACCGAACCCGAGCCGGCGTGCACGAGGAGGGTGTCGCCGGCGCCGACCGAGAGAGAGCGCAGCGTCTGGTACGCGGTGCCGACGGGGATTCCCAGGGCAGCGCCGTCGGCCGCGCTCACGCCGGGCGGCCGGGGATGCACGCGGCCGGCCGGCAGCAGCACTTCCGTGGCGTACGCCCCGGTGGCGCCCGAGAAGGCCACGGGGTCGCCGACGCGGAGTCCGTCGACATCTGCGCCGACGGCGGCGATGACCCCCGCGCCGTCGTTGCCGACGCGGCGTGGCTGGGTGATCTCGCCCGAGGGGCGCCGGCCCGATCGGAGCTTGGCGTCGATCGGGTTGACGCCGGCAGCCTCCACCCGGACGACGACCTCACCCGGCCCGGGAACGGGGGTCGGGATGTCGATCTGACGGAGCACCTCGGGGCCGCCGAACTCGGTGTATGCGATGGCAACGCTCATGTCGGGCGCAACCTTCCTCTGCGTATCGGATATTCCTGGCGCGTCATGAGGCGACGCCGTCACCATCCCCGCTCAGCCGGAGCTCAGGGCCTTCTGGATCCTCGGCAGCGACACCGGCTCGGCGGTGCCCAGCGCCTGGGCGAAGAGGCTCACACGGTACTCCTCCAGGAGCCACCGTGCGTGGACCAGGTGCGGCGGGGCATCCCGCGAGGGCGGGATCGTCCCGCCCGCGTCGGAGTAGAGCGCCGCAGCCCGCTCGAACTCGGTCATGCGCTGCCGGTCACGGCCGGCGTTGTCGGAGAGCGCGCGTATGCGGTCGAGCGCGGCGCGCAGGTAGCGGGGCAGGTGCGTCAGGCGGGCGGTGCCGGTTCGCGAGGCGAAGGAAGGGAAGACGAGGCCGGCCACCTGGCCCTTGACATCGTTCAGCGCTCCGAGGAGTGTCAGCGAATTCTGCTCTCGCAGCGCTCTCTCGACCTCGCGCGCGGCGGTGAGGATCCGCGCGGTCAGCGACACCGTCTGGAACAGCTCATCGACAACGACCGCCGACAGCGCGTCGCGCACCGCCTCGAACTCTGCGCGCGTGCGGACCGGGCCGGCCGCGGTGCGCTGGATGACGGCATCCGCCACCGCGACGCGGCAGTCCTCGACGAGGGCCTTCGCGGACGGGTAGGGGGATGCCGCCAGTGCGAGCTTCTCGGCGGAGGTCAGATGCTCCAGCACGTATGCCACCGGCGAGGGCACCGACAGCAGCAGCAGTCGTCGCATGCCGTCGCGGGTCGCGCGGTCCGCGGCCTCGGGCGTCGCTTCGATCCGCAGCGCGACGGAGGCGCCCTCGTCGACGATCGCGGGATAGCCGCGGACGACGCCGCCGGCGACCTTCGTGTCGACGACCGCCGGCACGTCGCCGAACGACCACTCGGTGAGCCCCGTGCGCTCGGCGAAGGACGCTTTTCCGTTCGTTGAGCGAGTGAAGCGAGACGAAACGCCCGGAACGTCCCGAAGTCGCTCGAGGCGTTTCGCCTCGGCGCTTCGCTCCTCGCTCAACGACCCGACGGGGGCGCGCAGCGAACGCGCCACCGAGTCGCGCGCGCGTCCGGCGAGCCGGTCCTGCAACGCCGTGAGATCACGATCCGAGCCCACCGTGCGGCCGCGCTCATCGACGGCGCGGAAAGACATGAGCAGATGCGCGGGCACCCGCTCGAGCTCGAAGTCGCCGGCAGACACCGGCTGGTTCGCGACGCGCTGGATGCGCGCCGCCAGCGCATCGCGCAGCGGCGTCGGCGGCACCCCCCGCGTGGCTTCGGGACCCTGCCCGTCGAGTTCGGCCGACAGCGTGGCCGCCCAGTCCGCCGCGGGCACGACGTGGCGGCGGATGGCCTTGGGCAGTGAGCGCAGCAGCGCCGTCACGAGCTCGTCGCGCATGCCCGGCACCTGCCAGTCGAAGCCGTCCGGCCGCAGCTGGGCCAGGAGGGCGAGGGGCACGACGACGGTCACACCGTCGTCGGGAGCGCCCGGCTCGAAGCGGTAGGCGAGCGAGAGCACCTGGTCGCCCTGCTGCCACCGCGCCGGAAAGTCGCGCTCGTCTCCCCGCGAGGCCTCGTCGAGCAGGTCGGCCTCGCTCATGTCGAGCAGACGTGGCGTGCGGGCCGCGGCATCCCGCCACCACGCCTCGAACGAGCGCACATCGAACACGTCGCGCGGCAGCCGCGCGTCGTAGAACCGGAAGACGGCCTCGTCGCCGACCAGGATGTCGCGGCGGCGCTCGCGCTCCTCGATCTTCTCGAGCCGGCGCCGCAGCTCGAGATTGCGGCGCTCGAAGGCGGTGAGCCGCTTGTCGAGGTGCGACGAGTCCCAGTCGCCTTCGACCAGCGCGTGCCGCACGAACAGCTCGCGCGCGAGCGGGCGGTCGAACCGCGCCAGCTGCACCCGGCGCCGCGGCACGATCTCGAGGCCGAACAGCGTGACCTTCTCGTAGGCGGACGCCGCACCCGCCGCCTTGGACCAGTGCGGCTCGCTCAACCGGCGCTTGGCGAGGTCACCGGCCAGCGGCTCCGCCCACGCGGGGTCGATCGCGGCCACGGTGCGGGCGAACAGGCGGCTGGTCTCGACGATCTCGGCGGCCATGACCGCCTGCGGCCGCTTCTTCTTCATGCCCGAGCCGGGGAAGATCGCGAACCGCGTCCCGCGCGACCCGACGTACTCGGCCGAGCGGCGCTGTTCCCGCTCACCCGCACCGCCACGGCCTCGCGCCGGCTCCTTCGACGTCGTCCGCTCATCCAGCATGCCCAGGTGCGAGAGCAGCCCCGACAGGATCGCCTTGTGGATCTCGTCGGCGCCGCCGGAGGATCCCGGCGCTGACTTGCGGGCACCGGCCAGCGCGCTCAGCTGCCGGTGGACATCGACCCATTCCCGCACGCGCACGTAATTGAGGTGCTCGCTTCGACACATCCGCCGGAACGCGCTCGACCCCAGCTCCGACTGCTTCTCCTGCAGATGGTTCCACAGGTTCAGGAGCGTGAGGAAGTCGCTCGTCGGGTCGGTGAAGCGCGCGTGCAGCCGGTCCGCCTCCTCGCGACGCTCCTCCGGTCGCTCGCGCACATCCTGGATCGACATCCCCGCGACGATCACGAGCACGTCGCGAAGGACCCCTGTGCGCTGCGCCTCGAGGATCATGCGGGCGAACCGGGGATCGATCGGCAGGCGCGCGATGTCGCGGCCCAGGTCGGTCAGCCGGTGATCGCCGGATCCCGCACCCGATCGCGCCTGCGAGCCGCTCGAGGGGCGCACCGCGCCGAGTTCGACGAGAAGCTCGAGCGCGGCTCGCACTCCGCGCGAGTCGGGGGGAGTGAGGAAGGGGAACGACGAGATGTCGCCGAACCCCAGCGAGAGCATCTGCAGGATGACCGAGGCGAGGCTCGTCCGCAGGATCTCGGGCTCGGTGAACTCGTCCCGAGACGCGAAGTCCTCTTCCGAGTACAGCCGGATGGCCACGCCCGGGCTGGTGCGTCCTGCACGCCCCGAGCGCTGCTGTGCCGACGCCTGCGACACCGGTTCGATGGGCAGTCGCTGGATCTTGCTGCGGTTGCTGTAGCGCGAGATGCGCGCGGTGCCGGTGTCGACGACATACCGGATGCCGGGGACCGTCAGGCTCGTCTCGGCGACGTTGGTGGCGAGGATGACCCGGCGCCGTACGCCCGGCACCTTCGAGGACTCGAAGACGCGGTGCTGCTCGGCCGAGCTCAGTCGGCCGTACAGCGGCAGCACCTCTGTGGGGGCGGCATCCTTCGCGTACATGCCGCGGACGGCATCGGTCGCGTCGCGGATCTCGGCCTCGCCCGGCAGGAAGACCAGGACGTCGCCGGCGGACTCGCGGTCGAGCTCGCGCAGCGCCGCCGTGATTCCGTCGACGTCATCCCCGCCGGCGTTCTCGGCCGACGCGCTGGGCGCGGCCGGCGGCCGGTACCGGATCTCGACCGGATACGTGCGGCCCGACACCTCGATGATCGGCGCGGGCGTGCCGTCCGGCTCCGCGAAGTGCTTGGCGAAGCTCTCGGGATCGATCGTCGCGCTCGTGACGATCACCTTCAGATCGGGGCGCTTCGGCAGGATCCGGGTGAGATAGCCGATGAGGAAGTCCACGTTGAGGGATCGCTCGTGGGCCTCGTCCACGATGATCGTGTCGTAGCGGCGCAGCAGACGGTCGCGATGGATCTCGTTGAGCAGGATGCCGTCGGTCATGAGTGCGACGCGAGTGTCGGCCGACACCTTGTCGGTGAAGCGCACCTTGTAACCCACCGTGGTGCCCAGCGGCACCTGCAGCTCCTCGGCGACGCGCTCGGCGATCGTGCGGGCGGCGATGCGCCGCGGCTGGGTGTGGGCGATGCGCGTGCGTCCGAGCTCGAGGGCGATCTTCGGCAGCTGCGTGGTCTTGCCCGACCCGGTCGCCCCGGCGACGATCACGACCTGACGGTCGCGGATGGCTGCCGCGATCTCTGCCCGCGCCGCGCTGACGGGCAGCTCGGAGGGGTAGGAGATGACAGGTTCGGGCGCGGACATAGCCTTTGATCGTATCCCGCTCGGCGGGCGGTTCGCCCCGGCTGAATCACGGCCGTGTTGTGTCGCAGAGTACTTTGCGGTACAAAGTTCACATGGTCGCAATGACACAGACGCCCACGGGCAGCCCCGCCGCCGCGAGGTCGCGAGCCGGCGCGCTCGCGTGGGGGCTCGGGCTGCCGGCCGCACGAGTCGCGATGGTCGCGGCGGCGTGCACGCTCGCGTGGCTCATCGTGGGCTGGGCGTCGGGCACCGCGACCGCCTTCCCCGTGCCGCCGCTGATCGCGGCGGTGGCCATGCTCCCCGTGAATCTCGTATGCCTCGGCCTGGTCCTGCGCCGGCTGCGCGCAGAGGGTCGCGGACTGGGCGACCTCGTGGCCTACCGCCGGGGCCGCGTCGGTCGCGACGTGCTGTGGGGGCTGCTGTGGCTCGTGGTCCTGTATGTGCCGTTCGTCCTCACGATCATGCTGGTCATGCGCGTGCTCCACGGCGATGCGATGTTCGTCGCGTTCGAGACGGTGTTCTTCGACCCGGAGGCGCTCCCGCCGCTGTCTCCGGTTGCGGCATCCGTCCTGGCCATCGTCGCCGTGGTGACGTTCGCGCCGTTGAACGCGCCGGTCGAGGAGTTCGTCTATCGCGGAACGGCGCAGCAGGATCTTTCGAGACGGATGCCGGTGGCTCTGGCCATCGTCGTGGCGTCGGTCTTCTTCGGGCTCCAGCACATCTGGTACGCGCCGACGCCGGACGCGGTGCTGGTCTACGCGTGCGCGTTCTTCGTCTGGGGCGTCGGCTCCGGCATCATCGCGTGGCGGCAGCGCCGGCTGCTGCCGCTCATCGTCGCGCACGGGCTCGTGAACCTCCTGACGTCGCTGCCGTCGCTGGCCGTCCCCTTCCTCCTCGCGAACGGAGCATGATGCGATCCCCTGAAGCCCCCGACGAAGACGGAGAGCAGCCGGCCGATGTCGCCGCGATGCTCGACCTGATCCGCTCCGAACAGGAGCGGATGAGCCGCCGACTCGCCGCCGGAGTGCCCGCCATCCTGCTCGCGTGGGGCATCGCATGGTTCGTGGGATTCATGCTGCTGTGGCTCATCGACGGTGCGCGGCCCGCGATCTCGGTTCCCGTGGCGGTGGCGGCCATCGCCTTCGCGCTGCTCATGGCGGGCGCCCTCGTGGTCAGCGCGGTCATGGGCGCCCGCATGAGCCGCGGCATCCGCTCCGCACCGGGCGCGGCGTGGACGGGCACGGTGTACGGGCTCGTGTGGCCGGTGGGGTTCCTGTCGCTCACCGCGCTCGGGCAGGCGCTGATCGTGAACGGCATGCCGCCCGAGCTGGCGAGCATCTACTACCCGACGGCCTCGACGATTTTCGTCGGGATCATGTACGTGCTCGCGGGCGGGATCTGGCGCAACTGGCTCTCCATCGCGATGGGCGGCTGGTTCATCGTGGTCGCCGCCGTCGCGCCGTTCTTCGGGTATCCCACCCACTACCTGGTGTTCGCGCTCGCCGCCGGCGGAGTCTTCCTCCTGGGCGCACTCGTCGCGTGGCTATGGCTGCGCGGCAGCCGTCGCCGGCCGGACGCCGCCGAGGACGTCGATGAGTGAGCTCGACCCGGTCATCCACGCCGCGGCGCGGCTGCGCATCACCGCGGCGCTGGCGACGCTCCACCGGGACGAGAGCATCACGTTCCCGCGTCTGCAGGAGCTGCTGGAGATGACCGCGGGGAACCTCTCCACCCACGTGCGCAAGCTCGAGGAGGCGGGATACGTCGCCGTCGAGAAGACGCACCGGGGTCGCACCCCGACCACCTACCTGTCCCTCACCAAGCAGGGGCGACGTGCCTTCGAGGACTACGTCGAGACCCTCCGTTCCGTTCTGGGAGAACAACCATGACCCTTGCCGAGTTCGACCACGTCACGCGCCGCTACGGCGACGTCGTGGCGGTCGACGACATCTCGCTCACGATCGATGCCGGCACCCTCGTGGGCCTTCTGGGCCCCAACGGCGCCGGCAAGACGACGCTGCTCTCGCTGCTGCAGGGGCTGCGCCGTCCGACCGCCGGCACGGTGACCCTCTTCGGCGGCAGTCCGCAGGATGCCCGCCGCCGCACGGCGCTCGGGACCACGCCGCAAGAGACGGCGCTGCCCGAGACGCTCCGGGTGGGCGAGGTGATCGACTACGTCGGCGGTCACTTCGCCGATCGCGTGCCCTCGGGTGAGCTTGCGGAGGAGTTCGGCCTCGCCGAGATGCTCCGTCGTCAGTGCGGCGCGCTCTCGGGCGGGCAGAAGCGGCGCCTGGCGGTCGCGCTCGCCTTCGTCGGGCGCCCGCGCCTCGTGCTCCTGGACGAGCCCACCACGGGCCTCGACGTCGATGCCCGGCGAACGCTGTGGGCGGCCATCCGGCGCCAGCACGAGGCCGGCGCCACCGTGGTCATCACCAGCCACTACCTCGAAGAGATCGAGGCGCTCGCCCAGCGAGTGATCGTGGTCGGCGAGGGAAGGATGCTCGCCGATGACACGGTCGCCCGCGTGGTGGCGCGTGTCGGAGTCGGACGCGTGCAGCTCTCGAGCCACGAGCCCGAGCGCATCGAGCAGCTGGCGAGCGTCGTGCGCCACGAACGGTCCGACGACCGCGAGATCTTCACGGTCACGGATGCCGACGAGTTCGTGCGGGAGCTGGTCGGCTCCGGGCTGGCGTTCCATGACCTCACCGTGCGCGGAGCGACGCTCGAAGAGGCCTTCCTCGCGCTGACCGAATCCCGCGTTGCAGATGAGTCCCCTCGAAAGGCTGGGCAGGCAGCATGACCACCATCACGGCACGGCCCGTCTCGACGGCCCGGCTCACCTTCCTCCACGCCAAGTACGTGCTCATCGAGACGCTGCGGGTGCCCATCGCGGTGATCGGCACCCTCGTATTCCCGGCTCTCGCCTTGTTGTTCTTCGTGGTGCCGCAGCGGGTCGTCGCCGACAACCCCGAGTACGCGACACAAGCGGTGATCTCGCTCTCGGTGTTCGCCGTGATGTCGAACGCGCTCTTCTCGTTCGGCCTGAACATCTCGGAGAACCGCGAGAAGCCGTGGGATCCGTATCTGCGGACGCTGCCGGCTCCGGGCACCGCACGAGTGCTCGCGCAGATCCTGTCCACCGGCGTGCTGGGTCTCATCGCGATCGTGCCGGTCATCGTGGTGGGCGGCCTGTTCACCGCGGCCGAGGCCTCGCCTGGCCGCCTCCTGGCCGGCCTCGTCGCGCTCGCGGTCGCGTCGCTCCCGTTCATGCTGATCGGCAGCGCGATCGGCTATGCGCTGCCCTTCAAGGCCGCGATCGCCGTGGTGCAGATCGTGATGTTCTCGCTCGCCTTCATCGGCGGTCTGTTCCTGCCACCCGAGATGTTCGCGCCCTGGCTCGACACCATCTCGCGCTTCACGCCGTCGCGCGAGGCCCGCGAGTTCGTCATCTGGGCGGTCCAGGGTGGTCCGCTGGAGTGGTGGGTGTGGGTCGGCATCGTCGTGTGGACTGTCACGTCCTTCGCGCTCGCGGTGACGCTGTTCCGACGAGACCAGGGCCGCCGCTTCCGCTGACGCTCCTCACCAGATCAGGTGATTTCGCCGGCGTAGGTCGTTTCGGCCGGATTCGTCCTGCCCCGGTGAAATCACCTGATCTCGCGGCGGGACGCGGCGGCGCTCGTAGGCTGGGAGTCATGACGATTCCCACCCTGACTCTCAACGACGGCCACACCATCCCGCAGCTCGGCTACGGCGTCTTCCGCGTGCCTGCTGCCGACACCGAGCGAGCCGTGGCCGAGGCGCTGGAGGTCGGCTACCGGCACATCGACACCGCCGCGATCTACGGCAACGAAGAGGGCGTCGGCGCTGCGATCGCCGCGAGCGGCATCGCTCGGGACGAGCTGTTCGTCACGACCAAGCTGTGGAACGACCGTCACCACGACGAGGAGCCGCGCGCCGCGATCGGAGAGAGCCTCGAGCGGCTGGGCCTGGACCACGTCGATCTGTACCTGGTGCACTGGCCGGCGCCCGCCAAAGACGAGTACGTCCACGCGTGGGAGAAGATGGTCGAGCTGCGCGAGGCCGGCCTCACGCGCAGCATCGGCGTCTCGAACCACCTGGTGCCGCACCTCGAGCGCATCATCGCGGCCACCGGCGTCGTGCCGGCCGTGATCCAGATCGAACTGCACCCCGCGTACCAGCAGCGCGACATCACGCACTGGGCCGCCGCCCACGACGTCCGGATCGAGTCGTGGGGTCCGCTCGGCCAGGGCAAGTACGACCTCTTCGGCGCCGAGCCCGTCGCTGCCGCCGCGCAGGCGCACGGCAAGACGCCGGCGCAGGCCGTGCTGCGCTGGCACCTCCAGAAGGGCTTCATCGTCTTCCCCAAGTCGGTTCGGCGCGAGAGGCTGGAAGAGAACCTCGACGTCTTCGACTTCGAGCTCAGCCCCGGCGAGGTGGCCGCGATCGACGCGATGGACCCGGGCGACGGTTCGGGACGCGTCAGCTCGCACCCCGACGAGGTGAACTGACGGAGGGACCGGATGCCATGAATCCCCGCCTCGCGGAAGCCACGAGCCCGTACCTGAGAGCCCACGCGGGCAATCCGGTGGCGTGGTTCCCGTGGGGCGAGGAGGCCTTCGCGCAGGCTCGCGCACGAGATGTGCCGGTCATGGTCTCGATCGGCTACTCGACATGCCGCTGGTGCCACGTGATGGCGCGCGAGTCGTTCGAGGATGCCGACACCGCAGCCGACCTCGACGCCGGCTTCGTCGCGATCAAGGTGGACCGCGAGGAGCATCCCGAGGTCGACGCCGCCTACATGGCCGCCGCCTCGGCTTTCGCGCCGAACCTCGGCTGGCCGCTCACGGTCTTCGTGACGCCGCAGGGGCGCCCCTTCTACGCGGGTACGTACTATCCGCCCGAGCCTCGTGGGGGCCTGCCGTCGTTCCGCCAGGTGCTGGCGGCGGTGCGCGAGGCGTGGACCGAGCGCCGCGATCAGATCGACGGGACGGCGGATGCTGTCGCGAGCGCGCTCGCCGACGTCCGCGCTTCGGTGGGCTCCGGGCCCGCCGGTGAGGTGACCGTCGAAGTGCTGACCGCGCCCGAGATCGCCGAAGCAGCGCGCACACTCGCGGCACGTGAGGATCCGCGCTACGGTGGCTTCGGCGCCCCCGCGTCGGCGGCGCCGAAGTTCCCCGTCGCCACCGCCCTGAAGTTCCTGCAGGCCCGCCTCGTGCGCGAGACGGCCGCCGAGGCATCCGTCGTCGCCGACCGCGCCCTCGCCGCGATGGCCGCGTCGCCGCTGCGCGACCCGGTCGAGGGCGGGTTCTTCCGGTATGCCACGCGCCCGGACTGGACGGTGCCGCACTACGAGCGCATGCTCACCGACAACGCGCAGCTGCTCGACGTCGCCACGGATGCCGGTTCGGACGACGTCGCGAGGGGTATCGCAGGCTTCCTCATCGACGTGTTGCAGCAGCCGACCGGCGGGTTCGGGGCCGCGCAGGACTCGGAGTCATGGATCGGCGGCGAGCGCAGTGAGGGCGGTTACTACGCACGGGATGCCGCCGCCCGCGCAGACCTGCAGCCACCCGCGGTCGACGG
The DNA here is from genome assembly GCF_051364985.1 of Microbacterium sp. I2. Taxonomy (NCBI): domain Bacteria; kingdom Bacillati; phylum Actinomycetota; class Actinomycetes; order Micrococcales; family Microbacteriaceae; genus Microbacterium; species Microbacterium sp. I2. The sequence goes on along the minus strand of NZ_JBLWIH010000001.1, from coordinate 145,932 downwards.
CAAGGTCGTGACGGGCTGGAACGGCCTCGCGATCGGCGCTCTGGCCCGTGCCGGGGCGCGTTACGGCGAGGAGCGCTGGCTCGAGTCGGCCCGCTGGGCGGCCGATGCGGTGCTCGAGAGCAACGTGACGCCCGACGGCCGCCTGCTGCGCGCGTCCCTCGACGAGATCCCGTCCTCGGCGGCTGCGACACCGGCCGACTACGGGCAGCTCGCCGCCGGGCTGACGGCCCTGGCCCTCGCGACCGGAGAAGTCGCTTACGCGGTGCGTGCGCGGGAGCTGGTCGACGCGTGCGTGGCCGACGACGGCGAGGTCGCCGTGCCGGGCGGTGGCGACCCGGTGCTGGCGGCGCAGGGGATCGGTGCGCCGGATGCCGCCTCCGACGCCGATGAACCCTCCGGGCGCGCGGCGCTCGCCGAGGCTGCCGTGGCGCTGTGGCTCGCGGGTGCCGGCGACCGCTATCGCGCGATGGCCGAGCGCATCTTAGCGCCGCACATCCGGGCCGCCGTCGAGCAGCCCCTCGCGTACGGGGCGCTGCTGCGCGTGGCGGCGACCCTTGCGACGGCGCCGCGCCAGCTCGTGATCGTGCTGCCGGATGCCGCAGCCGCGGGTGCAGCCGCGGGTGCTGGCGGTGTCGAGTCGGTATCGAGCCCGGTGTCGGGTGTCGCCACCGGTGCCAGCCTCGTGGCGGCGGGCCGTGGCATCCGTTCCGATCTGTTCACGGTGCTCGCGCAGAGCGTCGCGGGTGCGTGGAGCGAGGCGGGGTTCGAGCTCTTCGCCGAGAAGGCGACGCGCGACGGGCTTCCCACGGCCTACGACTGCCGCGACTTCGCGTGCCGGTTGCCGGTGACCGATCCCGCCGAGCTGGGGGACTGAGATCAGATCCAGCTGGGCAGCCAGTTGTGCAGCCGCCAGAAGTCGTAGGGCACGTTCATCGCCGAGATCACCGGGTACCAGAACGCCGCGAGGACCAGCGCCACGCCCAGGAACACCAGCACGAGCCGCTGGCCGGTGTGGCGGCGATCGTCTGCGCTGCCGGATGCGGCGATGCGCTGCAGGGCGAAGGTGAGCGCCAGCAGCATGAACGGCAGCATCAGCACCGTGTAGAACTGGAACACCGTTCGCTCGGGAAAGAACAGCCACGGCACGTAAGTGACGACGATCCCGGTGAGCACGAAGGCGTGGCGCCAATCGCGCGACACGACGAACCTGTACGCCAGGTACAGCACCGCGGCCACCCCGGCGTACCAGACCAGCGGATTCGGGATGCTCGACACGACCTGCGAGCACCCGTTCGCCGCGGCGCAGCCGTCCACGCCGAGCGAATCGTGGTGGTAGTACATGCCGGTCGGGCGCAGCAGCAGTGGCCACTGCCACGCGGGACTCGCGTAGGTGTGACCCGATGTGATGCCGGCCGCGGAGTTGTACATGGTCACGTGGAACTGCCACAGGCTCTGCAACGGCAGCGGCACCCATGAGAACAGCCCGGTCGCGGGGTTCGCGTCGGCGACATGGCGGTCGTAGCCGCCGTCGGTGACGAGCCAGCCGGTCCACGAGGCGAGGTAGACGAGCGCGGCGATCGGGACGAGGAGGATGAAGGTGACGCCGCCTTGACGCAGCGCGTCGGAGGGCCAGAACAGCACGCCCGCGCGGCGGCGGGCGAGCGCGTCGGTCACGACGAGGTAGATGCCCAGGCCTGCGAGCACCCAGACCCCGGACCATTTGACCCCGCACGCGGCGCCGAGGGCTGCTCCGGCGGCCAGGATCCACGGCCGGTTCCACAGCAGCGGCCCCCATGACGGGGGCGTGTCGCTGTCGAAGCGGGCGGCGACCGTCTCGGCGATGCGCGTCATGGTGCGTTCCCGGTCGACCAGGACGAAGAGGAACGCCAGCAGGACGAAGAAGGTGAGTGCGGTGTCGAGCAGTGCTACGCGGCTCATCGAGATCGCGAGGCCGTCCAAGGCCATCAGCAGTCCCGCGACGACAGCGAACGTGGTGGACCGCGTGAGGCGCCGGGCGATGAGCATCAGGAGCAGCACCGCGGCGGTGCCGAGCAGCGCCGTCGTGAGACGCCACGACCATCCCGAGCCCGGGCCGAACGCGAGCATGCCGAGGGCGATGATCCACTTGCCGAGCGGCGGATGGATCACGAATGCGGGGTCGGTCGAGAAGACGCCGACGTCGCCCGACAGGAAGCTCGCGTTGCCGTCCTCGGGCCACGACCCCTCGTAGCCCAGCTGCAGCAGCGTCCAGGCGTCCTTGACGTAGTACGTCTCGTCGAACTGGTTCATCAGGTCGTGGGCGGCGCCGAGGTTCCACAGCCGCGCGACGGCGGCGAGCACGACGACGATCGCCGGCCCGAGCCACCGGTACAGCCGCCGCGCCCGCTCGTCGGCGTTCACGCGCCGCGCGAACCGGTCGTACAGACTCGGGCGCGCGGGCCGGCGGGAAGGCGGGGGGAGGAGCGGTGCGGCAGGCGGGTCGGCAGCTGGCCGGAGGGCGTCCGTCACCCGGCCAAGTCTAGGCTGAGGGCGTGATCATCCTCGCGGCGACGCCGATCGGAAACCTGGGGGATGCCTCCCGCCGCCTCGTCGAAGCGCTCGAGCAGGCGACGATCATCGCCGCCGAGGACACCCGCACCACGCAGCGTCTGCTCGCTGCTCTCGGGGTGACGAACCGACCGCGCCTGATCGCCCTTCACGACCACAACGAGAAGGACCGCGCGCCGGAGCTCGTCGAGCTCGCGCGGACGCAGGACGTGCTCGTGCTGAGCGATGCCGGCATGCCGACGGTCAGTGATCCCGGCTACGGCGTCGTGGCCGCGGCCGCGGCCGCAGGTGTCGAGGTCACCGCCATCCCCGGACCCAGCGCCGTCGTCACCGCGCTCGCCGTGTCGGGCCTTCCGACCGATCGCTTCACGTTCGAGGGTTTCGTTGCGCGCAAGCACGGTGAGCGCATGGGAGCGCTGCGTCTGCTGGCCGCCGAGCCGCGCACCATGGTGTTCTTCGAGGCCCCCTCACGTGTAGCGGCGACCCTCGCCGACATGGCGGCCGTGTTCGGCGCCGACCGGCGCGGCGCCGTGTGCCGTGAGCTGACGAAGCTGCACGAGCAGGTCGTGCGCGGCACCCTGGCAGAGCTCGCGACCTGGGCCGACGGCGGTGTGCGCGGCGAAGTCGTACTCGTCGTGGAGGGCGGCGCCGCGCGGGAGGTGCCGTTCGCCGATGCGGTCGCGCAGGTGCGGGCACTCGTCGGCGAGGGCGTACGGCGAAAGGATGCCGCGGCCGAAGTGGCGGGACTGACCAGCCACTCCAGCCGCGAGCTCTACCAGGCGTCGCTGACGGGTCCGGCCTAGCGCTCCTTCGGCTTCTTCGCCTGACGCTCGCAGCGGGCGCTGCCCCGACCACCGCGTTCATTCGTCACACATGTACGCGATCGGGCGTTTTCCCGTGCATATGTGACGAACGAACCGGGTGGGGGCGAGATGCCCGGGGTCCGCTGTCACACCGCCGGGCGCGGCATCCGCTCGAACTAGACTCGTCGGGTGACTTCCGGCCGCCAGTCCTTCTACATCACGACGCCGATCTACTATCCGAGCGACGTGCCCCACATCGGCCACGGCTACACGACCGTGGCCGTCGACGCGCTCGCCCGCTGGCACCGCCAGGCAGGCGACGACACATGGATGCTGACGGGCACCGACGAGCACGGCCAGAAGATGATGCGCGCCGCGTCGGCGAACGGGGTCACGCCGCAGGAGTGGGTCGACAAGCTCGTCACCGAGTCGTGGTTCCCGCTGCTCGAGACGCTGGACGTCGCCAACGACGACTTCATCCGCACGACGCAGCCTCGGCACGAGGAGCGCGTGCAGCAGTTCGTGCAGGCCATCTACGACCGCGGGTACATCTACGCGGGCGAGTACGAGGCGCTGTACTGCGTGGGCTGCGAGGAGTTCAAGCCCGAGTCCGAGATCGTCGACGGCACCGGCGCGTTCGAGGGCCTCAAGGTCTGCGCCATCCACTCGAAGCCGCTGGAGCTGCTGCAGGAGAAGAACTACTTCTTCAAGCTCAGCGAGTTCCAGGACAAGCTCCTCGAGCTGTACTCGAGCGTGCCGGACTTCGTGCGCCCGGACTCGGCGCGCAACGAGGTCGTCTCGTTCGTCAAGAACGGGCTGAAGGACCTGTCGATCTCGCGGTCGGCGTTCGACTGGGGCATCCCGCTGCCGTGGGACGAGAGCCACGTCATCTACGTGTGGGTCGACGCCCTGCTCAACTACGCCACGGCGGTCGGCTACGGCTCCGACCCCGAGGAGTTCTCCCGCCGCTGGCCCGCTTATCACGTGGTCGGCAAAGACATCCTGCGCTTCCACGCGGTGATCTGGCCCGCCATGCTGATGGCTGCCGGCGTCGAGGTGCCCAAGGGCGTGTTCGCGCACGGCTGGCTGCTGGTGGGCGGCGAGAAGATGTCGAAGTCGAAGCTCACCGGCATCGCGCCGACCGAGATCACCGACGTGTTCGGCTCGGACGCGTACCGCTTCTACTTCCTGTCGGCGATCGCGTTCGGGCAGGACGGGTCGTTCTCGTGGGAGGACCTGTCGGCCCGGTACCAGGCCGAGCTGGCCAACGGGTTCGGCAACCTCGCGTCGCGCACGACCGCGATGGTCGAGCGCTACTTCGAGGGCGTCGTGCCCCCGCCGGGCGCGTACACCGAGGCCGACGAGCAGATCCACAAGACGGTGGCGGATGCCGCAGCCGCGGCCGACGCCGCGATGGAGCGGTTCCGGATCGACGAGGCGATCACCTCGATCTGGACGATCGTCGACGCGCTCAACCTCTACATCACCGAGAACGAGCCGTGGGCGCTCGCCAAGGACGACGCCCAGCGCGAGCGTCTGGGCACCGTGCTGTACACGGCGGCCGAGGGGCTGCGCGCGCTGGCCGTGCTGCTCTCGCCGGTGATGCCGGTCTCGACCGAGAAGCTGTGGATCGCGCTCGGCGCGGCGGAGTCGATCGGGCGCCTGCAGGATCAGCCGATCCGCGACGCCGGCGCGTGGGGCGTCCTCAAGCCCGGCACGTCGGTGAACGGCCTGGCCCCGCTCTTCCCCCGCGTGGAGCAGTCGGTCTGACGACCCGTCGTGTCACAGAAGAGGTGCCATGAGTCAATCGGCTGATCCGTCGCAGTACGTGCGCACGCGTGAGAAGGGCGGGCGCGACGTCACCTACCCCGATCCGCCCCAGCCGCTCACGGTGCCGGTGTACGACAACCACGCGCACCTCGAGATCGAGGACGGCGAGGAACCCCTCTCGCTGCACGAGCAGCTCGACCGCGCCGCCGCGGTGGGCGTCGCAGGGGTGGTTCAGGCCGGTGGCGACATCGACTCGAGCCGCTGGTCGGCGTGGGCCGCGGCATCCCACCCCCGTGTCCTCGCGGCCGTGGCGATCCACCCGAACGAGGCCCCGGCGTATGCGGTGGCCGGTCGCCTCGACGAGGCGATCGCGGTCATCGACGCGCTCGCCGCGCAGCCGCGCGTGCGCGCCATCGGCGAGACGGGACTGGACTTCTTCCGCACGGGGGAGGACGGGCTGGCGGCCCAGTACGAGAGCTTCGAGGCGCACATCGCGCTGACGAAGAAGCACGGCGTCGCGATGCAGATCCACGATCGCGACGCGCACGATGCCGTGCTCGAGACGCTGCAGCGCGTGGGCGCGCCCGAGCGGACGGTGTTCCACTGCTTCTCGGGCGACGTCGCGATGGCCGAGGTCGCGGCCGAGCGCGGCTACTACCTGTCGTTCGCGGGCAACGTCACGTTCAAGAACGCGCAGAACCTGCGCGATGCGCTGAAGGTCACGCCGCGCGAGCGGATCCTGGTCGAGACGGATGCCCCGTTCCTGACGCCGACGCCGCATCGAGGTCGCCCGAATGCGCCGTACCTGATCCCGGTGACGGTGCGCTTCCTGGCCGTCCAGCTCGAGGTGGAGCTCGACGAGCTGTGCGCGCAGCTGGCCGCGAACACCCTCGAGGTCTACGGCTCATTCGAGGACTGACGGCGGCGATCAGTCGATCAGCGGAAGACCTCCGGCGCCCGGCTCCTCTTCTCGGGCCGCTTCCTCCGCGTCGTCGGCATCGAGAACCGGCTTGGCCGCCGCGATGTGCGAGATCGAACGCCATACGAGGGCGAGCGTGATCGCCGCTCCGGCGAACGCGAACCACCAGGGCGCGGTCAGCCCCCAGGTCTGGGCGAGGATGCCGCCGATGAACTGACCGATCACGAGGCCACCGAAGACGCCGACCATGTTCACCGAGGCGATGCGGCCTTGCAGCTGGAGCGGCACGAGGCGCTGACGGACGGTCGTCGATATGGTGCCCCACACGAATGCGTACAGTCCGAAGCCGAACATGAGGACGAAGGCGACGGCCGCCGACGTGGTGAATGCGAAAGCGAGGTGCATGAGGGCCTCGAGAGAGAGGCACACGCGCATGAGCGTCGCGAACGAGATGTGGCGCTCTAGCCAGCCGAAGCTCGCGATCGCGATCAAGCCGCCGATCGCCGACGCCGTCGTGAGCGCGCCGTACCCGACTGGACCCATGTCGAGGTGCTCGGTCGCGTAGAGCACGAGCACGCTCCACGGCGCCGCCCACGTGACGTTGAAGGCGAGGATGATGATCACGAGCGTGCGCACGGGCGCGTTGCCGCGCAGCCAGTGCAGGCCCTCGCGGATCGGATGCGCCTTCGCGCCGGGCTCGGGGGCGTCCCGCGCGGGCACGGGTGTTCGTGCGATCCGCGAGATGAGGACCACGGCCAGGGCGACGCAGAGGATCTGAACGAGGAACGGCCAGAACGAGCCGATCGCGAACAGGAAGGCGCCCAGCGGGGGACCGGCGAGCTGGTTTCCCACGAGATAGCCCGCCTGCATGCGGGCGTTGCCGATCCCGAGATCGACGGGTCGTACGAGCATCGGCAGAAGTGTGCTGCCGGCCGAGTCGGCGAACACTTCAGCGGTGCCGTAGAGGAAGGCCGTCGCGAGGACGATCCACACGTTCGCGTGCCCTGTCACGAGGAAGAGGACGAGGGCGAGTACGACCACCGCGCGTGAGCCGTTGGCGAGCATGACCAGCCGTCGCCGGTCGTGGTGATCGGCGACAGCACCCGCGAGCAGCCCGAACAGCAGCCAGGGCAGGAACTGCATCATCGCGCCGGCCGCGACGAGCATCGGCGACGACGTCATCGAGGCGATGAGCAGCGGCGCCGCCGACAGGGCGATGCCGTCGCCGATGTTGCTGGTCCACGACGACGCGAGCAGCCACCGGAAGTCGACCCCCAGGCGGCGGGGTGCGATCAGATCGCCGAGCGAGGGCATCCCTCGATCCTACGAGAGGCGGACGATGACGGATGCCGCGGCCGCGGCATCCGTCTCAGGTCGTGGGCGCGGCGCTCTTGCGGATGAAGAGCGTCTCGGTCTGCTCGATGTCCATGCCCTTGGTCTCGGGGACCCGCCACGCGACGTACACGAACGACAGCGCCGCGAAGACGGCGTACATGCCGTAGGTGAGCGGCAGCGACAGCGCCGACATCGCGGGGAATGAGATCGTGATGAGGAAGTTCGCGACCCACTGCGCTCCGGCGGCCACACCGAGCGCCTTGCCGCGGATGCGGCTGGGGAAGATCTCGCCGAGCAGCACCCACACCAGCGGCCCCCACGACGCGCCGAATCCGACGACGAACACGTTGGCGGCCACGAGGGCGATCGGCCCCCAGGGGGCGGGAAGAGTGACGGCGCCCTCTGCGTCGGTCTCGGAGAACAGGAACGACACCGCCATGAGCGCGAGCGACAGCGTCATCATGACCGAGCCGGTGAGCAGGATGGGCTTTCGGCCCACCCGGTCGACCAGGAAGATCGCGATCAGGGTGACCAGCACGTTCGTGATCGAGGTCGCGACGCTGATCGTGAACGAGTCGGTCTCGTCGAAGCCCACCGACTGCCACAGGCTCGTCGAGTAGTAGAAGATCACGTTGATCCCGACGAACTGCTGGAACACCGACAGGATGATGCCGACCCACACGATGCGCTGCAGGCCGAGCACCGGCCCGCGGAGCGAGACGCCGGCGTTCTTGCGATCGGTTTCGATCGCGGTCTGCAGGTCGCGGATCGTGTGGTCGAGGTCGGCGGGGGGCACCAGGCGGGAGAAGATCGCCCGGGCCTCTTCGGTGCGACCCTTGGCGAGCAGATAGCGCGGCGATTCGGGGAGGGTGAAGGACAGGATGCCGTACACGGCCGACGGCACGACGCCCACGATGAACATCCACCGCCATGCTTCGAGCCCGAACCACAGGGGGCTGTCGGCGCCGCCCGCGGTGTTGGCCAGCAGCGCGTCCGAGAGGAGCGCCGCGAAGATGCCGAGGGTGATCGCGAGCTGCTGCAGCGAGGCCAGGCCGCCGCGGATCTGGCGGGGTGCGACCTCGGCGATGTAGGCCGGCGCGACGACCGACGCGATGCCGATTCCCAGGCCGCCGATGACGCGCCACAGGGCGAGATCCCACACGGCGAATGCCAGGCCCGCGCCCAGCGAGCTGACGAAGAACATGATCGCGCCGATGAACATCACCCGCAGGCGCCCCCAGCGGTCCGACAGGTTGCCGGCGAGGATCGCGCCCACCGCGCACCCGAGCAGGGCGATCGCGACGACGAACCCGGTGAGGATCTCGTTGATGCCGAAGTCGGCCGAGATGGAGTCGACGGCGCCGTTGATCACCGAGGAGTCGAAGCCGAACAGGAAGCCGCCGACGGCCGCTGCCACCGACAGGCCGATCGCCCGGCGTCCGTACGAGCTGCGGAGCGAGAACGCGTCGGCGGGGATGGATGCGGTCGTGTTCATGCCGTCACGCTATCGGTCGGACCGCGCCGCGGCCGAGAGGGACGCGCGGCGCACTGAATCGGATCCGCATGAGCGGATCGCTGACGTGACACGCCGCCGCGCCGGCATGCGACGGCGGCGTGTCATGCAGTGGCTCCGCACCTGCGGATCCGAGGTTGCGTCCCGGCACGCCGTACAGTGATCGCATGCCTGTGACTCTCCTCGGCGCGGCGGAGATCCGCGCGCTGGCCGCCGAACTCGATGTCACTCCGACCAAGAAGCTGGGCCAGAACTTCGTCGTCGACGCCAACACGGTCCGAAAGATCGTCCAGGTCGCCCAGGTGTCGCCGGGTGAGCGCGTGGTCGAGGTGGGCCCGGGGCTGGGATCGTTGACGCTTGCGATCCTCGAGGCCGGGGCAGCCGTCACCGCCGTCGAGATCGACCATCGGCTCGCCGAGCGCCTGCCGGTGACCGCGGCCGCGCACGGCGTCGCCGACGGCGCGCTGACCGTGGTCGACGCCGACGCGCTCCGGGTGACCGAGCTGCCCGGCGACCCCACAGTGCTCGTGGCGAATCTGCCCTACAACGTGTCGGTGCCCGTCCTGCTGCATCTGCTCGAGACGTTTCCCGGCCTGCAGCGCGGTGTCGTGATGGTGCAGGCCGAGGTGGGGGAGCGTCTCGCCGCTCCGCCCGGCTCGAAGGTCTACGGAGCGCCGAGTGTCAAGGCCGCCTGGTACGGACCGTGGCGCCTGGCCGGCACCGTGTCGCGCCAGGTGTTCTGGCCGGTGCCGAATGTCGATAGCGTGCTGGTCGGATTCCATCGCGACGGTGCCCATTCGAACGGTGCCGATTCGAGCGGGAAGGAGCCGCGCGGCGACGTCGACCTGCGCCGCCGCACATTCCGGATCGTGGATGCCGCGTTCCAGCAACGTCGCAAGATGCTCCGGCAGGCCTTGGCCGCCGTGCTGGGCGGCTCGGCCGCCGAGGCGACGGCCGTGCTGGAACGCGCGGGAGTCGCCCCGACGGCGCGCGGCGAGGAGCTCTCGATCGACGACTTCGTGCGGATCGCGCTCGCGGTCTGATCTCGGCCATTCACGCAACGTTCACCGTGTTGCCAGGGCCCGCCCGTGCCGCGGGGGTAGCCTGCCGACAGGTCCCGGTGGTCGAGGCGAGCCGGCTGGTTGAGGCGAAGAAGGCGAGACGATGCGCACCGCAGAGTACCCCGCACCCGAGCGGATCCTGCTGCACGTGAGCGACACGCACCTGCGTGCGGGGGGCTCACGCCTGTTCGACGTCGTGGACGGAGCGCAACGGCTTGCGCGAGCCCTGGACGCGGTCGAGGCCAGCGGCGTGCGGCCCGACGCGCTGATCTTCACGGGCGACCTCGCCGATCTCGGCGAGCCGGGCGCGTACCGAGAACTGCGCGACATCGTCGAACCGCTCGCGGAGCGGCTGGGCGCGCAGGTGCTGTGGGTCATGGGCAACCACGACGATCGCGCGGCGTTCCGCACCTCGCTCCTCGGAGAACTCCCCGGCGTCGACACGATCGACCGGGTCGACGAGCTCGACGGGCTGCGCGTGATCACACTCGACTCCACCGTGCCGGGGCACCACCACGGCGAGCTCACGGACGGCCAGCTCGAATGGCTCGGCGACGCGCTCGCGACCCCTGCACCGCTGGGCACGATCCTCGCGATGCACCACCCGCCCGTGCCGAGCGTGCTGCCGCTGGCTGCCAGCGTCGAGCTGCTCGACCAGTCGCGCCTGGCCGACGTGGTGCGCGGCACCGATGTGCGCGCGATCATCGCCGGGCACCTGCACTATTCGACCTTCGCGACCTTCGCCGGCATCCCCGTCTCGGTCGCCTCGTCCACCTGCTATGCCCAGGACCTCACGGTGCCCACCGGGGGCACGAGGCCGCAGGACGGGGCTCAGGCCTTCAATCTCGTGCACGTGTACGACGACACCATCGTCCACTCGGTCGTGCCGGTCGACGTTCCGCGCACCCTCGAGCACATCGATGCGCACGAAGCGCGTGACCGTCTTCGTGCGGCCGGTGTGCGCCCGCTCAGCGACGCGCCCGCGGACGCCGCGCGCGCGCCGAGGGATGCGCCGACCGAGCCGATCGCTCTGATCCGCTGACCTCTACCGCCGAGCCGGTCTCGGCAGCCTCGGCCCGCTCCCACGGAGCCCGCACCGGGAACATCCGCTCCAGCGCGGTACGCATGGCCTCGACGCGGATCGCCTCGGGCACCTCGACTTCGCCGCCGTCGTTGAGACAGAACATGTCGATGTCGGTGCGCTCCGCGAGCCGCTCCAGGCGCCGCAGCGACGCCGACAAGGTCGTCTGCACGTACCGAACGCGGGGCCGGTGCGTGGCCACGGCGCGGCCGGTCATGAGGGCGTAGTAGTGATAGAGGCTGTTGGTGACAGAGATATCGCTCGCGGAGCGGAAACGGGATGCCGCGGTCCGGGCGAAGTCCTCGGGGAACGCCTCTTCGAGTTCGGCCATCACGCTCTTGCGCAACGGTGCCGCGCAATGCTCGAGGTCGCGCACGATCGTGCGGCCGAATCGCTCGCGCAGCAGAGCGCGGTTGACCCGCAGACCGTTGTCGTGCCCGCTGCGGTGCAGCGCAGGCTCTCCCGCGCCGATCCGCACCTCGCACTCGACGAACTTCGTCACCCCGCCCGGGGTGAAGAACAGCTCGGGCTCGATCAGGCGCCCGAAGAACATGTCGTCGTTGGAGTAGAGGAAGTGCTCGGCCAGGCCCGGGATGCGGTGCAGCTGAGCCTCGACCGCGTGCGAGTTGTGCGTCGGCAGCACGGACGGGTCTGCGAAGAACTCCTCGCTGCGCACGATCGTCACCTTCGGGTGGTCTGCGAGCCACGCGGGCGCCGGCGAGTCGGTCGCGATGAAGATGCGCCGCACCCACGGGGCGTACATGTGGACGCTGCGCAGGGCATACCTGAGTTCGTCGACATGCCGGTAGCGTGCGGGGCTGTCGTCTCCCTCGCCGACGACGTACTCGGCCATGCGCGCGGCGCGCTGACGCTGGAACTCGGTTGACGAGCCGTCGACCCACGAGAACACCATGTCGACGTCTTCGGTGAACTCGTGCGGCTGGGGGTCGAACATGCCCGAGACGGTGCGCCACGTGCGCCCGTAGCGCTGCACGGTGGTGAAGGTCAGGTCGGCAAGGGGCACGAGCCGGCGAGTGAGGGCGTTGTCGTTCGGTGCCTCGAGGACGTCGTCCTGCTGTCGCCAGAACTCGATGCGGGCAGCCAGTGAGGCGCCGTACCGCAGCGAGCCGTTCGCGCTCACGCGCGGGCGGTAGGCCCGCACCACCGACGGCTCCGCGCCGGGGACGACCGCGGCATTCGCCAGCACGGGCGGGCGCCGCTTGGCCTTGATGTAGAGCGGCTCGCGGTCGCAGAGCGCGCCGAGCGTGGCGAAGGCGGCGTCGCGCGCGGCGACGTCGACGACGAGTGCCGGGACGGCGCGATCCTGACGGATCAGCGTCACCCCGATCCCGGCGTCCTCGAGGGCGGAGGCGACGAGCAGCAGGTCTTCGATGCGCGCCTGCTCCGGCGTCACCGTGTCATGCACGAGATGCAGGATGCCGCGATCGAGCACGACATCACGACGATCGAGCAGTTCGGACCATGGGTCCGGCTGCGGGGGGACTACCGACAGAGCGGGCATCGAAACCTCCTTCGCGGCGAGGGGGAACGCCGGTGACGTCCAGGCGTCTGGCGAGGGATGCGGCTGACCGGTCGGAACTCACGGGAAGCCGCGGCGGCGCAGGGGACTGCGCTGCTCCTACAGTAGGCGCTTCATGTGTCGTTCGTGTTTCCTCGCAGCGACTTCCCTGCTGCGGGCGCGTGTCGCCGCGTTCCTGCGGGCGGGGCGAGACGTCGATAGCCTGGACCGGTGACCGACGAGCCGCGCTACCGTTCCCGTGGAGGCGACCTCCACCGCCCCTACTCCGCCGTCGAGGATCGGTACGCCGGTGGGCAGTACCGACAGGTCGGCACCTCCGGCCTCACCCTTCCGCCGATCTCGCTCGGCCTGTGGTGGAACTTCGGCGACAACATCCCGTTCGACAACCAGCGGGCGCTGCTGCGTCACGCCTTCGACAGCGGCATCACGCATTTCGACCTCGCCAACAACTACGGCCCGCCCTACGGCTCGGCCGAGACGAACTTCGGCCGGATGATGCGCGAGGACTTCGCGCCGTACCGTGACGAACTCATCATCTCGTCCAAGGCCGGCTACGACATGTGGCACGGACCGTACGGCAACGGCGGCTCTCGCAAGTACCTGCTCGCCAGCGCCGAGCAGTCCCTGAAGCGAATGAGCGTCGACTACGTCGACATCTTCTACTCGCACCGCGTCGACCCCGACGTGCCGATCGAAGAGACCGTGGGCGCCCTGGACACGCTGGTGCGGCAGGGCAAGGCGCTCTACGTGGGCATCTCGTCGTACAGCGCGGAGCGCACCGCGGTCGCGGCATCCGTCGCTCGCTCGCTCGGGACCCCGCTGGTCATCCACCAGCCGGCGTACTCGATCCTCAACCGCTGGATCGAGGACGGACTGACCGGCGTGCTCAAGCAGGAGGGCATGGGAGCGATCGCATTCACCCCGCTCGCGCAGGGGCTGCTCACCGACAAGTACCTCGGCGGAGGACCCGCCGAACGCGCGCAGCAGCGGGCGTCCCTCCCGCAGCAGCAACTCTCGGAGAAGGGGCTCGCCGTGCTGCGCGGGCTCGACGTGATCGCGAAGGAGCGCGGGCAGTCGCTCGCCCAGCTGGCGATCCAGTGGGTGCTGCGCGACCCGGTGGTCACCTCCGCGCTGATCGGCGCCTCCCGTCCGGAGCAGCTCGACGAGAACCTGCGCGCGCTGGACGGCCCGGCCTTCAGCACCGAGGAGATCGAGCGCATCGACGCACTGTCGGACGGCATCGACGTGGACCTCTGGGCGGAATCGGCGCGACGGTGAGCGAGGCCCTCGCCGCCGCCGGCGTCCACGTGCGGGCACCGGGAAAGCTCAACCTCTTCTTCGAGGTCGGCGGCGTGCAGCAGGACGGCTACCACGACGTCGCTTCGGCGTATCAGGCGGTGTCGCTGTTCGAGGACGTGTGGGCGACGCCCTCCGACGAGTTCACCGTGGCGGTCTCGGGCACCGTCGACGTGTCGGGCGTCCCGGCCGACGACCGCAACCTCGCCGTGCGGGCGGCCCGACTGCTCGCGCAGCGGATCGGCTATGACGGCGGGGTGCACCTCGACATCGTCAAGCACGTCCCGGTGGCGGGCGGCATGGGCGGAGGATCAGCGGATGCCGCGGCAGCGCTCGTCGCGTGCGACGCGCTGTGGGGGGCGGAGCTCGGCGGAACCGAGTTGCACAAGCTCGCGGCGCGGTTGGGCGCCGACGTGCCCTTCGCCCTGATGGGCGGGACCGCGGTCGGGACCGGGCGCGGGGATCAGTTGAGCCCGGCGCTGGCCAAGGGACGTTTCGACTGGGTGGTGCTGCCCTCCGACTCCGGGTTGTCGACGCCCGAGGTGTACGCGCACTTGGACGAGCTGCGCACCGGCCCCGACATCGTCGCCGCCCCGAGCGTGCCCGAGGTCGACCCTGCCGTGCTGCACGCGCTGCGCGCGGGCGATCCGGTCGCCCTGGCGGCGCACATCCGCAACGACCTGCAGGTCGCCGCGCTGTCGCTGCGTCCCGAACTGCGCCGCGCCCTCGAGCTGGGCGAGCAGACGGGTGCGCTGGCGGGCCTCGTGTCGGGGTCAGGCCCTACGCTGGCATTCCTGACCGCCGACCCGGAGTCGGCGCTCGAGCTGCAGGTGACGCTGTCGGCTGCGGGGTTCGAGGCGCTTCACGTGCACGGACCCGTCGCCGGCGCCCGCGTCGCCGCCTGAGACCTGCCGAGACCCCGACTGCGACCCCGGACGAGGCCACCGACCCGTGATAACCGAGGAGGACACACGATGACCACGACCACCCAGCCCGACGCCCCGGTCGCCCCGGAGTCGGCTCGGGATGCCTTCCGCGCTGCGCCTCTGGACGAGCAGTCGCGCACCCGTCTCGCCGAGAACGGTCTGGAGTACCGGCGAGTCGAGGTCGGCGGCGACGGCTTCTCGTCGTGGCTTCAGGTCACCGCCCGCGGATTCCAGGACGGTGAACGCAGCGACGAGCAGATCGCGGCCACGCGGGAGCGCAGCGGCTATCGACGCGTCACCGGCGTCTTCGATTCCGCCGCCCCGACGGCGGATGCGCCGGCGGCGACGATCGCCTCATGGCTGGGCGAGCTCAGTGTGCCGGGCGATCGTGCGATCCCCTCGGCGGCGATCTCTGCCGTCACCGTCTCGCCGACCCACCGACGCCGCGGCATCGCCCGCGCGATGCTCGAGGGCGAGCTGCGCACGGCTCATGCCGCAGGCATCCCGATGGCGATGCTCACGGTGAGCGAGTCGACCCTGTACGGCCGCTACGGGTTCGCGCCGGCGGCTGCCGCGGCGGCGTGGCGCATCGAGACCCGTCGTGCCACCTGGATCGGCCCGCGGCCCGAAGGCCGGGTCGACTTCATCTCGCGAGAGCGGCTGCGCGAACTGCTCCCCGTCCTGCACGAGCGCTCGCGCCGTCGTGTGCCCGGCGAGATCGATGTGCCCGGTGGACACTGGGACAACTTCGCCGGCACCCGTCCGGACGCCGAGAAGGCGGGCGACAAGCGTGCCGTGCAGTACACCGACGCGTCGGGAGAGGTGCACGGCCTCGCCGTGTACACGGTGAGCGAGAACCACGACGACTTCACCAAGGCCACCGTGAACGTCGGGTACCTGCTCGCCGAGACCGATGACGCCTACGCGGCGCTGTGGCGTTTCCTCCTCGAACTCGATCTGGTCGCCGAGGTGCGCGCGTCCGAGCTCGCCGCCGACGAGCCGCTGCTGTGGATGATCGCGGATCAGCGCGCGGCGACCGTCACGCTCACGGACCACCAGTACGTGCGGATCCTCGACGTCCCGCGGGCGCTCGAGACCCGCCGGTACCCGGTCGCCGGAACGCTGCTGCTCGACGTGTCCGATCCGCTCGGCCTGGCCGGCGGTCGCTTCCTCCTCGAAGTCGGAGCGGAAGGCGCCGGCCGTGTGACGCCTCTCCCGGCTGATGAGACGCCGGCGGGTGCGGTCACCGTGACCCTCGGAATCCAGGAACTGTCGGCGGTCTACCTCGGCGGCGTGTCGCTGGCGACGCTCGCGGCGGCCCGTCGCGTGCAGTCGGATGACATCGAGGCCGCTGCCCGCGTCTTCGGCTGGCACACGGCGCCTCGGCTCAGCATCTGGTACTGAACGCCCGTCTGCACCGGTGGGAACATCCCGGTTGCGGACGGCGTTCGGCTTGACGGGTGCAACCATCCCCGACGGAGGAAACATGAAGGCAGTGCTCGACGGCGTGACGATCGCCGAAGCCGACAAGGACGACCTGGTGCGCATCGAGGGGAACTGGTACTGGCCGCCGGTCTCGCTCTCGGACGACGCGCTCGTTGAGAGCCCGACGCCCTACACGTGCCCGTGGAAGGGCGAGGCTCAGTACTTCTCGGTGAGCAAGGACGGCGCCGCGCTGGCAGACGGCGCGTGGTCGTATCCGACGCTCTACCCGACGGCGATCGAGCGTGTCGGGCGGGACTTCTCGGGATACGTGGCGTTCGACCGCAGGGTGCAGATCGTCGACTGACCTCCTGCTCGCCTAGCCTTGGGGAGACATGGCACATCTTCTCGGGGCCGAGGCCCTGCATCTGGAGTTCCCCACCAAGGTCGTCTTCGACGGCGTCTCGCTCGGTGTCGACGAGGGCGACCGCATCGGCGTCGTGGGTCGTAACGGCGACGGCAAGTCGAGCCTGCTGGCGATGCTGGCCGGCCGGCTCGAACCGGATTCGGGGCGCGTCACGGTGCGCAGCGGCGTGCGCCTCGGCGTGCTGGATCAGGCCGACACGCTCGATGACGCGCTGACGGTCCGTGAATCGGTCGTCGGAGATCGCCCGGAGCACGACTGGGCAGGCGACGCACGCGTGCGCGAAGTGATCTCGGGTCTGTTGGGCGAGATCGAGTGGGACGGTCCCGTCACCGGACTCTCGGGCGGGCAGCGCCGACGCGTCGCGCTGGCGGCGCTCCTCGCCGCCGACCACGACGTGCTCTTCCTCGACGAGCCGACCAACCATCTCGATGTCGAGGCGATCGCGTGGCTGGCCGACCACATCAAGCGCCGCTGGTCGGCGAACCAGGGCGCGATGCTGGTCGTCACGCACGATCGCTGGTTCCTCGACGAGGTCTGCACCCGCACGTGGGAGGTGCACGACCGCATCGTCGAGCCGTTCGAGGGCGGGTACGCGGCCTACATCCTGCAGCGAGTCGAGCGCGATCGCCAGTCCGCGGCCATCGAGGCCCGCCGCAAGAACCTCGCCCGCAAAGAGCTGGCCTGGCTACGGCGGGGGGCTCCGGCGCGCACGTCCAAGCCGAAGTTCCGCATCGACGCGGCGAACGAGCTGATCTCGGACGTCCCCGAGATCCGCGACAAGACCGAGCTGCAGTCGCTCGCGGTGTCGCGCCTGGGCAAGGACGTCGTCGACCTGCTGGACGCGTCTGTCGCCTATGACGGGCGTGAGGTGCTGCACCCGGTGGAGTGGCGCATCGCTCCCGGTGAGCGCACGGGCATCCTGGGCGTCAACGGCGCGGGCAAGTCGACCTTGCTGGGGCTCGTCTCGGGCGAGGTGACGCCCACGTCGGGGCGCGTCAAGCGTGGCAAGACGGTCCAGGTCGCGAACCTCTCGCAGCGCATGGACGAGCTGGACGAGCACCTCGGCGATCCGGTCCGGGTCGTGATCTCGGGGCTGCGCACCACCTACACGTTCGGCACGGGCTCGAAGGCGCAGGATCTCACGCCGGGTCAGCTGCTCGAGCGCATGGGATTCCAGAGCGCCCAGCTGTCGACGCCCGTGAAAGACCTCTCCGGCGGCCAGAAGCGCCGTCTGCAGCTGCTGCTGATCCTCCTCCAGCAGCCGAACGTGCTGATCCTCGACGAGCCGACGAACGACCTCGACACCGACATGCTGGCAGCGATCGAGGACCTGCTGGACTCGTGGCCGGGGACGCTCCTCGTGGTCTCGCACGACCGATACTTCATCGAGCGCGTCACGGATCAGCAGTACGCGATCCTCGGAGGGCACCTCCGCCACCTGCCTGGCGGCGTCGACGAGTATCTGCGCCTGCGCGCCCGCTCGTTGAGCGAGCGCAGCGAGACGAAACGGCCGGCAGAGGCGGATGCCCCGGCCGCGGCATCCGCCTCTCCCGCGCTCTCCGGCGCCGAGCTGCGCGCCGCGCAGAAAGAGGTCACCGCCCTGGAGCGGCGGCTGGAGAAGCTCGAGGCGCAGATCGCCGCCGCCCGGACCGCCCTGGCCGATCACGACCAGTCCGACTACGTGGGTCTCGGGGCCGAGATGGCGCGCATCTCGGATCTCGAGAAGGAGCGCGACGGCGTCGAAGAGCGCTGGTTCGAGCTCACCGAGCACATCGGCTGACCGAGCGGATCGCCTGGACGCCGGAACGGTCGGGCGCGATTCCGCTCCCGTTCACCCGGCGTACCCCTGCGTGACACATGTCGTGAGTGTGCTCGGACATCGTGATCTCCCGTGTCCTGGCGCGCCCGCGCGCTGCCCTCGCCTCGTTCGCCGCCGTCGCCGTCGCCCTGACCGGGGTGGGTGTCACCACACCGGCAGTTGCCGCCGGGGACGCCCTGCCGCCTCTGATCATCACCGAGGTGATGCAGGACAACGCCGGCACGCCGAGCGACCAGGACTACTTCGAATTCTTCGAGGTCACCAACACCACGGCCGAGCCGGTCGACTTCGCCGACTACCGGCTTCGGTACAACGACGCCGCGCTCATCCGCGCCGTCGAGCCGGGAACGGGCGCGGCACTCGCCGACGCGGTGATCCCCGCGGGCGCCGGCGCCGTGTTCTGGCTGCGCTACGCCGTCGGGACGGGCGAGGCCGCCGTCGAGCAGTGGGAGCTCGCGGAGGCGGACTTCCGCGCGCACTACGGCGACGCGGACTCGACCTATCCGCTCTTCCACGCCGCCGGTCAAGGCGGCTTCGCCAACTCGGGTGCGCGATCGCTGCGCCTCTACGCGGGTGAGGGCACCGACCCCGTCTCCGGGTCGGACTACAACCGCGCCGCGGCGGCCAAGGGTCAGTCCGACCACTTCCGCGTACCTGAGACCGGGATCACTCTCACGAACCCGACGACGGGCCCCGCCACACCCGGCGTCACCGTGCCCGATCAGCTCGTGCGCCCTGAGCCCGAGCCCGAGCAGACGCCGACGCCGACGGCGACGCCGACGCCGGGCGAGCCGGCCGAGCCCGGTCCGGGCGCCGACGGCAACGCGGGGGAGTACTTCCCCCTCGCGATCACCGAGATCCACGGCGACAATCCCGGGGCCGACGTCGCGGAGTTCGTCGAGGTCACGAACACCACGACCGAGCCGATCGACCTGACAGCGGCCGGCATCGGGCTTCGGTACCACACCAGCGAGTGGAACGCCGGAACACCTCAGCCGTTCCTCCACCTCGATGGGGAGGACGATGCGCCGGTCGTGATCCCCGCCGGCGTCTCGGCGCTGTTCTGGCTGAACTACGGCGCCGACTCCGCCCAGTCGGCGCTGACGAAGGAGCAGTTCCGTGCTGCCGTCGGCGCCGACACGAGTGTGCCGGTCTACCGTTTCGGGCCGCAGGCCGGCATCGCCAACGGCGGTGATCGGGGCTTCAGCCTCGTCGGCGCGAACGGCACGATCAGCCGCGCGTGGGCGCCCGCCGACACCGACCCCGCCGGCAACTGGAACGCGCGGTTCGCCGTGCCGAGCACCATCGGCGGCGTCGACGCGGTCCTGCAGGAAGCCGGCCCCGCCGTCCCGGTCACTCCGGGCACGGTCACGCTCGAGCAGGTGACGAGCGCGCTCACCCGTCCCACCGACCCGGAGCTGCGCGCGCCCGTGCTGCAGATCACCGAGGTCGCACCCGACACCGCGAACATGGGGGGCGGTGACGCCTACGAGTTCGTCGAGGTCTACAACGCCTCGGACGCACCGGTGGACTTCGGCGACTACACGCTGTCGTACCTCTACACCGACAACGCGCTCGCCGGGCCCGTCACGACGAGCTCGACGCTGTGGCCCGCCGAGCCGGGCGACGTCACGATCGCTGCCGGCGCCACGCTCGTGCTCTGGGTGAAGAACCCCGCGGGCGTGGCCGCCGGGCTGACGGTCGCCGATTTCAACGAGGCGTTCGGCACGAGCCTGGTGCTCGGGGAAGACATCGTGGAACTGTTCAACGGCGGCATGGCCAACGGCGGGTCGCGCGGCCTTCAGGTGCGCACGAACACCGGGCACGACATCAGCCGCGCGTACTACTTCGCCGACGACCAGACCACCGCGAGCACCGCGATCCAGTACGGATGGAACCCCGTCGCGGCGGCTCCGCTGTGGGCACCTGCACCGGCGGACGGCACCGTCCAGACGATGATGCGACTCGATGCGCCCACACCCGGCTCTGTGCGCGCGGATCAGGTGCCCGCGGGATTCGTCGTCGCCCCGGCGGCGGGCAGCGCGCCGGCGATCACCGACCTGACAGGCAGCTCCGACGTGCCCGACACCGCGGATCTCGACCTCGGCTTCGATGTGACCGACGACGTCCTCGTGCGCACGGTCACGCTTCGCATGCGCGACAACCTCGGCGCGACCGAGACCCGCAATCTCGCCTTCGAGGCCGCGAACCGGTACTACTACTCCGTGCCGGCAGCCGATCTGTTCGGCAAGCGCTGGATCGAGTACACGCTGATCGCGAGCGACGGATCACAGGAGGCCGAGCTCGGCCCGGTGCGGGTGGACCTCGTCGACGGCGAGCCGGACCCGGTGCGGATCAACCTCGTCGAAGGCCAGTTCGTCGGAGGCGACGCCCGAATCTCGGCCACAGCCGACATCGGCGGGTCGGAACTGGAGCTGACGATCGACGGCGAGCCGGTCGCGGATGCCGTCCCCTCGCTCGAGACCGGTCCCGTCTTCGCCTTCGAGGCCACGAACACCGACGCCTTCTTCCGCAACGGCGTGAAGCTCGGCGACGAGGTGCTGCGGATCTTCGACGAGGGCTACTACTCGCGCATCGTCACGGTCGACGCGACGGTGCCGGTGGAGCGGGTCGTGCCAGGGCAGCAGCTCACGCTCACCATCGCGGCCGGGACCAAGGCCTGGCCCGAGGCGAACGTCAACGAGAACAACGACGACTTCACGACGATGAACCTGCGACTCGCGCTGCCGGACGGCCGCGTCCTGCGGCCCGAACACTGCGCCACGACGAAGGAGCAGGAGGGGGCCGTCACCGCCCCCGCGTTCGTCGAGTGCCCCGCGCCCGATTCGAGGATCGCCTACTCCGACGCGAACCTCGTCTCGTTCCTGGCCACGTTCACGATCCCGGAGGACGCGTTCACCTCGGTGTCGACGGTGTGGAAGACGACCGAGGTCGCCGACGGCGCCCACATCGTCGCGGCGACCGCCGGCGAGTCCGCGGCGGAGCGCACCGTGCACGTCGACAACACGGCGCCGGTCATCGAGAGCCCGCTCGTCGACGGGGAGCGCTACCGCGGCCACTTCGCGGTGGACGCGACCGCCACCGACGCGGGAGCGGGTGTGAAGACGATCACGGCGACCCTGGACGGCGCCCCGATCTCGCTTCCGCTGGCGACCACCTCGCTGGCGCTGCAGCCCGGCGCGCACGTCGCGGAGTTCACCGCGACCGACGAGGTCGGCAACGCGGTGACGCGCAGCATCGCGTTCCAGACCGCGGACGAGCAGCCCGGCGTCGTGCTGGACGGGCCGGGGGATGGCGAGATCGTCGAGGGAGACCGTGCCGATCTCACAGCGACGCCGAGCTCGCCTGAGCAGGACGCCCTCGACCTGAGCTTCCGCGAGGGGTACGGCTTCGCACCCGGAGACGCGGGCATGACGGCGTCCACGGGCACGGTGACCGACTCGGGCACCGCGGATCGCAGCGCCGGAGTCGCACTGGGCGCGGACGACCTCGCGAAGCTGCTGGGCACCGACGGCGTGAACGTCGAGACCACGAGCACGACCGCTCTTCCGTACCAGCTCTTCACCGTCGCGGTGCCGGAGGGTGCCGGCGGCGGGTCGCTCGTGCGCGCCGACTGGCGCGGGAGTGCGAACGCCGACGCCAAGGTGACGCTCTACGCGCGCACGGTGGACGGCGCGTGGGCGCAGGCCGACCAGGTGCTGACGACCGATGGCGCGGCGACCGAGTTCACGCTCGAGGCGCTCGTCCCGGTCGACGCTCACGCGTCCGACGGCATGCTGACCTTCCTGGTGCAGCACTCCGAGGGCTTCGCCGCCACGGATCTGTCCACCCGTGAAAGCCCGGTGGATCCCTACCATCCCGGGGCGACGTCGCGCGGCGAGTTCGACTTCACGGTCGGAATCGAGTCCGACACGCAGTACTACAACGAGACCGACGGGTACTACCCGCATCAGCTCGCGATCCACGAGTTCCTGCTCGAGCAGCGGGCGAATCTCAACCTGCAGTACCTGATCCACAACGGCGACATCGTCAACGTCCACACCCAGCCGCACCAGTGGGCGAACGCGGATGCCGCGTACCGCATGCTCGACGACGCGGCGCTGCCCTATGGCGTGCTCGCCGGCAATCACGACGTCGGCGGCTTCGCGGCGGACTACACCCAGTACTCGCAGTTCTTCGGGGAGGCGCGCTTCGCCGGCAACCCCTGGTACGGCGGCTCGTATAAAGACAACCGAGGTCACTACGACCTCGTGTCGGTGGGCGGGGTGGACTTCCTGTTCCTGTACATGGGGTGGCCGACGCCGAACGACGAGGCGGCCAACAGCGAAGACATCGCATGGATGAACGAGGTGATCCGGCAGTTCCCCGAGCGCAAGGTCTGGATCAACCTGCATGAGTACATGCTGACGACAGGCGGTCTGGGGCCGTTCCCGCAGCGCGTGTTCGAAGAAGTCGTCACGCCGAACCCGAACGTGTTCGCGGTGAGTTCGGGTCACTACCACGACGCCTATACGCGCACGGACGAGATCGACGACGACGGCGACGGCGTCGCGGATCGCACGGTCTACTCGATGCTGTTCGACTACCAGGGTCTGCCCGAGGGCGGTCAGGGTTATCTGCGGCTCGCGCACTTCGACAACGACGGCGGGCGGATCGTCTTCCGCACGTATTCGCCGTCGCTCGACGACTTCGACTCCGACGACGCCTCGCTCAACGACCCGCCCGGAATGCAGGAGTTCGAGATCCCCTATGCGGCGGCGGGAATCGTTCCGCAGGCGAAGACCCTCGCGACGGATTCGTTCCGGGCCGAGATCCTGACCGCGAACGAGATCGGCGCCGTCACAGGGGCGCCGTCGGGGGAGCGCGCGACCGTGTCGTGGGAGGACCTCGCCAACGGCGAGCACGGCTGGTACGTGATCGCCGAGGGACCGCACGGCGGCATCGAGTACTCGCCGGTGCGCACCTTCACGACCATCCCGGGCGAGACCGACCCGGGCGAGGAGCCGGGCGGCGGCGACCCCGGTGAAGGGGAGCCCGGCGAAGGGGAGCCGGGCGGCGGCGACCCCGGTGAAGGGGAGCCGGGCGGTGGCGACCCCGGTGACGGCGAGCCGGGCGATGGCGGGACCGTCGTGCCCTCGGGGAGCGTGGGACCGGCACCCGGATACGCGCTGGCTCCGGGTGGGCGCATGCAGGTCGCATTCCGCGGTTTCCAGCCCGGCGAGGAGGTGCGCTTCGTGCTCCACTCCGCTCCGCTCGCACTGGAGGAGGTGCTCACGGCGGGTGCGGACGGCACCGTGACCGGAATCCTCGGGGTCCCGGTCAAGGCGGCGCCGGGCACGCACCGGCTCGAGGCGATCGGGGCGTCCGGCCTTTCGGTGATGTCGGATCGGTTCACGCTCTCGGCCGTGGCCGGTGCGGGCGCGGGCTCACTTCCGCTCACCGGAGTGGACGTGGTTCCGACGCTGTCCGTCGCGCTGCTCCTGCTCGTCCTCGGCATCGGCGTCGTGCTGGTCGTCCGACGGCGGCGAGCCGCACGGTAGACGTCGCCGGCGCGGGCGATTCGCCCGCGCCGGCAGTCAGCCGGCGGTGTCGAAACCGAGACTCAGCTTGCGCAGCAGCGCCGCCAGCCGGTCGCGGTCGCTGCGCGACAGGGCGCCCAGCAGCACGGCCTCGGCATCCACCAGACGCGTGATCGCGGCATCCACCCGGATCTTGCCCTCGTCCGTGAGGGTGACCAGGACGCTGCGACCGTCGTCGGGATCGGCCTCGCGACGCACCAGGCGGCGCCCGACCAGCCGGTCGATGCGGTTCGTCATGGTGCCGCTCGAGACCAGCGTCTGCTGCAGCAGCTGTTTGGGACTGAGCTGGAACGGCTCGCCCGCCCGGCGCAGCGCCGAAAGGACGTCCCACTCCCACGGCTCGAGATCGCTGCGGCGGAACGCGTCGCGACGGGCGCGATCCAGATGCCGCGAGAGCCGGTCGACGCGGGAGAGCACGCCGAGTGGTGAGAAGTCGAGGTCTGGCCGCTGCGCGGTCCATGCCTCGACGATGCGGTCGACCTCGTCGCTCTGCGCCGTCATCCCCCCATTATCGGGGCCGTGGCGGGCGGTTCCTGCGGAGGGGCACCGTCGCAGGGTCTGGCAGACTTGTCGGGCGGCATTCCGCCCTTGGGCTGCCGCGGTCCGCCGTAGTGTAATGGCAGCACGACAGCCTTTGGAGCTGTTAGGTCCAGGTTCGAGTCCTGGCGGCGGAGCATGACCGACACCACTCCTGAGAGCCGTCTGGCCGTCGTCGTCCTGGCTGCCGGCCAGGGCACCCGTATGAAGTCGGCGCTGCCCAAAGTGCTGCATCGCATCGGGGGTCGCCCCCTCGTGGGCCATGTGCTCGACACGGCATCCGCGCTCGGCCCCGAGCGGGTCGTGGTCGTGGTGCGGCACGAGCGCGATCGCGTCGCCGAAGCGGTCGCCGAGGTCGCGCCGGCGGCGGTCGTGGTCGACCAGGACGAGATCCCCGGCACCGGGCGCGCGGTCGAGGTGGCCCTCGACGCGCTGACGGACTTCGCCGGCGACGTCCTGGTGCTGAGTGCCGACGTTCCGCTCCTCGAGCCGGACTCGCTGTCCGCCCTCATCCGCATGCACCGCGACACCTCGGCTGCGGCAACGGTGCTCAGCGCCGTCGTCGACGACGCGTCGGGCTACGGGCGAGTCATCCGGGACGCCGACGGGACCGTTTCGCGCATCGTGGAGCAGAAGGATGCCACGCCCGACGAGGCATCCGTCACCGAGATCAACGCGGGCGTCTACGTCTTCCGCGCCGCCGAGCTGCGGGCGCAGCTGTCGCTCGTGGGCACCGCGAACGCGCAGGGCGAGAAATACCTCACCGACGTCGTGGCCCTGCTGCGCGCGTCACACCTGTCGGTGGCGGCTTCGCCGGCTCCGGATGCTGCGGCCGCGCTGGGCGTGAACGACAGGGTGCAGCTGGCCGAGGCGGGGCGCGTGCTCAATGCGCGCACGGTGCGGCGCTGGCAGCTCGAGGGCGTGACCGTCGTCGATCCCGCCACGTCGTGGATCGATGTGGACGCCACGCTCGCCCCCGATGTCACGGTGCTGCCGAACACGCAGATCCTCGGGGCGACCACGATCGCGACCGGGGCCGTGGTCGGACCCGACACCAGCCTCGTCGACTGCGAGGTCGGCGAGGGCGCGGTGCTGCGCCGCATCGAGGCGAACCTCGCCGTCATCGGCGCCGGAGTCACGGTCGGGCCGTACACCCACCTGCGGCCCGGAACGATCCTCGCCGACGGCGTCAAGATGGGGTCGTTCGTCGAGACGAAGAACGCCACGGTCGGCGCAGGCACGAAGGTGCCCCATTTCATCTACCTGGGCGACGCCGAGGTCGGCAGCCACACGAACCTCGGCGCCGGGACGATCACGGCCAACTACGACGATGTCGCCAAGCACCGGACCGTGATCGGCGACGAGGTGCACACCGGTTCGCACACCGTGCTCGTGGCGCCCGTTAGGCTGGGGGACGGCGCGAAGACCGGGGCCGGGGCGGTCGTCCGCAAGGATGTTCCTGCCGGAGCCCTGGCGCTCAGTGTCGCCCCTCAGCGCAACGTCGAGGGTTGGGTCGAGAAGAACAGACCGGGAACCGGTGCGGCAGATGCCGCAGCCAAGGCTCGGTCCGCACAGAAGGCGGACGATGGGGCGCAAGAAGAAGACCGTTGAGCTCGACCGGGCGAACGACATCGCCCCCGGCCTCGTCGCGAAGACCAAGAAGCGCCTCGTCGTCGCGCGCGGCAGTTCGCATCCGGCGCTGGCCGCCGAGGTCACCGAGCATCTCGGCACCGAGCTCGTGCCCACCGAGTACCGCACCTTCGCCTCGGGCGAGATCCTCACGCGGTTCGAGGTGTCGATCCGCGGCTGCGACTTCTTCCTGATCCAGAGCTTCGGCCCGCCGGTCAACGAGTGGCTGATGGAGACGCTCATCATGCTCGATGCCGCCAAGCGCGCGTCGGCCAAGCGCATCACCGTCGTCGCGCCGTACTACCCGTACTCCCGGCAGGACAAGAAGGGACGCGGGCGCGAGCCCATCAGCGCGCGTCTGGTCGCCGACCTGCTGAAGACGGCCGGCGCCGATCGTGTGATGAGCGTCGACCTGCACGCTGCGCAGATCCAGGGATTCTTCGACGGCCCCGTCGATCATCTCTTCGCCAAGCCCGTGCTGCTGGAGTACTTCCAAGCGACGCTCACCGCCGCCGACCGCGAGCTGCTCACGGTGGTCTCACCCGACACCGGGCGTGTGCGGGTGGCCGACACATGGTCGGACAGCCTGGGGGCGCCCCTCGCGATCATCCACAAGCGGCGCGATCCGAACGTGGCGAACCAGGTGACCGTGAACGAGATCGTCGGTGACGTGAGCGGTCGCGTGTGCCTCCTGGTCGACGACATGATCGACACCGGCGGCACGATCGTGAAGGCCGCCGAGGCTCTCAAGGCCAGCGGCGCCGTGCGCGTCATCGTGGCCGCGACGCACGCGATCTTCAGCGATCCGGCGACCGAGCGCCTGCAGAGCGAGGCGATCGACGAGGTCGTGGTGACCGACACCATCCCGATCCCCGAAGAGAAGCGCTTCCCGAAGCTGACGATCCTGCCGATCGCGCCCCTGCTGGCCCGTGCGATCCACGAGGTCTTCGAGGACGGATCGGTCACGAGCATGTTCGACGGGGCGGCCTGAGCGCAGACCGCATCACGACGGAGGGACCAGGGGCGCGATGACACAGCAGCTGACCGAGGCCCGTCTCACCGTGGATCGTCCGTGGGCGCAGCCTGCCGACGACGTGCTGGCCCACTTGGGCGCGGATGCCGCGGGCCTGAGCACTGCATCCGCCCGCGAGCGTCTCGCGTTGGCCGGGCCGAATCGGCTGCCCGAGCCGGTCCGCCGGCCGGCCGTGGTGCGGTTCCTGTCGCACTTCAACGACACGCTGATCTACATCTTGCTCGGCGCGGCAGTCATCAAGGCGCTCATGGGCGACTGGGTCGACTTCTCGGTGATCATGGCCGTCGCGATCATCAACGCCGTGATCGGCTTCATCCAGGAGGGCAGAGCCGAGAAGGCGCTCGCGGGGATCCGGGGGATGCTGTCGGCTGACGCCAGCGCGCGCCGTGACGGCGGCTGGGTCACGGTGCCGTCGGCCGACCTCGTGCCGGGCGACGTCGTGCGGCTGATGCCCGGCGACAAGGTTCCGGCGGATCTGCGGCTGCTGCAGGCCTTCCAGCTGCGGGTCGACGAGTCGGCGCTGACGGGGGAGTCGTTGCCGTCGTCCAAGCGCCTCGACCCGGTCGCCCCCGATGCCGGGGTCGGCGACCGCGGATCGATGGCGTTCTCGGGCACGATCGTGAGCGCGGGGCAGGGCAGGGGCGTGGTCACCGCGACGGGGTCCGACACCGAGATCGGCCGCATCCAGAGTCTCGCCGACGAAGCGGGCGCGTTGGCCACCCCGCTCACGCGTCAGCTCGACGGCTTCGGCCGGGTACTCACGCTGGTCATCCTCGCGATGGCGGCGGTGATGCTCATGATCGGGCGCTTCCTGCACGGGATGCCGTTCGCCGAGCTCGTCTCGGCCGCCATCGGCTTCGCCGTCGCGGCGATCCCCGAAGGGCTGCCGGCGCTCGTCACGATCACACTCGCGATCGGCGTGCAGCAGATGGCGCGGCACAACGCGATCACGCGCAAGCTCCCCGCCGTCGAGGCGCTGGGATCGGTGACGACTGTCTGCTCCGACAAGACAGGCACGCTCACCCGCAACGAGATGACCGTGCGGCGGGTGGTGACGCCGCTCGCCGACTACGACGTCAGCGGCATCGGCTACACACCGGAGGGCGCGGTCGTGCCGGCGACGGGGGCTGCGGCCGGAGCGGATCTGGCCGCGGTGCTCTCGGTGGGAACCCTCTGCAACGACGCGCACATCGTCCGCGCAGACGACGGCTCCTGGAGCCTGGTGGGCGAGCCCACGGAGGGCGCGCTCAAGGTCGTGGCGATGAAGGGCGGCGTGTCGAGCGGCACCAGCCGGCGGGTCGCCGTGCTGCCGTTCGACTCGGCGAACAAGCTGATGGCGACCGTGAACGAGTCGGCGCAGAGCTCGGGCGCGGCAGGTGCCTCGCGCGCGATCCTGGTCAAGGGTGCGCCCGACCGGCTGCTCGAGCGCTCGCTGACCCAGCGCGGCGCGGACGGCTCGGAACCGCTCGACCTCGTCCGGTGGGAGGCGGCGGTCGCCGAGCTCAGCTCGCAAGGCCTGCGAGTGCTCGCCGCCGCGCGCAAGCCCGTCAGGGCCGGGACCGACGCGGTGACGCTCGACGACCTCATCGACCTGGAGTTCCTCGGCCTGTGGGGCATCGTCGACCCGCCCCGGCCCGAGGCGATCGCCGCCATCGCGGACTGTCACGCCGCCGGCATCCGGGTCAAGATGATCACCGGCGACCACGCCGGGACGGCCTTGGCGATCGCGACCGAGATGGGCCTGGCGGGTGCCGATGCCGAGGTGCTGACCGGCGCCGAGCTCGAGGCGCTCAGCCAGGAGCAGCTCAAAGACGTCGTGCGCGACGTCGACGTGTACGCCCGGACGAGCCCCGAGCACAAGATCCGCATCGTGCGGGCGCTGCAGTCGCACGGCGAGGTCGTGGCCATGACGGGCGA
This sequence comes from Microbacterium sp. I2, assembly GCF_051364985.1. Classification (NCBI taxonomy): domain Bacteria; kingdom Bacillati; phylum Actinomycetota; class Actinomycetes; order Micrococcales; family Microbacteriaceae; genus Microbacterium; species Microbacterium sp. I2. The sequence goes on along the minus strand of NZ_JBLWIH010000001.1, from coordinate 116,757 downwards.
CGGCGTGAACGACGCGCCGGCGCTGACGCGCGCCGACGTCGGCATCGCGATGGGCATCAAGGGCACCGAGGCGACGAAAGAGGCGGCGGAGTTCGTGCTCGCCGACGACAACTTCGCCACGATCCGCAGCGCGATCGCCGAGGGCCGGCGCATCTACGACAACCTGCGGAAGTCGATCGTCTTCCTGCTGCCCACCAACGGCGCGCAGTCCCTCGTGATCCTCGTCGCGGTGCTCTTCGGCCTCACGCTGCCGCTCACGTCGGTGCAGGTGCTGTGGGTGAACATGGTCACGGCGGTCACGCTGTCGCTCGCGCTCGCCTACGAACCGGCCGAGCGCGGCATCATGCGCCGCCCTCCGCGCCCGAGCGGAGGCCCGATCATCGACGGCCGCGAGCTGGGCTTCGTGCTCGCAGTCTCGCTCCTGATCGGCGGGGCCGCGATGGGCGTGTTCTACGGCGTGGTCGCCGCCGGAGTGGATGTCGAGGTCGCCCGCACCGAGGCGGTCCTCATGCTCGCGCTCGGACAGCTGGCCTACTTGTTCAACTGCCGCTTCCTGACTCGGTCGAGCCTGACCACCGACGTGCTCCGCGGCAACCGCGCCGTATGGTGGTCGGCTCTGGCGCTCCTCGTGCTGCAGGCCATCTACACCTACGTCCCGTTCATGCACGTGCTGTTCGATGCTCGCCCGCTCGCGCTCGTGGACTGGGTGCTGCCCGTCGTGCTGGCGGTCGCGATCTTCCTGGCGGTCGAGGGCCTCAAGGCCGCCCTGCGCGTACGACAGTCTTCGTCCCCGACGGCGGCACCCTTCAAAGGCACTTCATAGGACGCGTTGCGAGGATTCCAGCGGGGCCGCGACATCACGGCTTCGACGACACGAGCCAGGAGGACCGTCATGATCCGCACCGCACTCGCCCACCGTCCCGCTCGCGTCGGCGCCACTCTGGCGGCTGTCGCGGGGATCGCCCTCCTTGCCGGGTGCACACCGGCGTCGGGTGGCGCCGCCGACGAGCCGTCCGATGACGCGGGCTCGACCGGATCCGGTTCGACGGGGTCCGGCACGTACGCCGACGGCACGTACACCGCCGCGGGCACGTACGCGACTCCCGAGACGGTCGAGACCATCTCTGTCACCGTGACCCTCGAGGGCGGTGCGGTCACGGAGGTCGAGGTGACCGGCGACCCGCAGCGCGCCGAATCGGAGCAGTACCAGGGCCAGTTCATCGGCGGGATCGCGGACGTGGTGGTCGGGCAGGACATCGACGAGATCCAGGTCAGCCGCGTGGCGGGCTCCTCCCTCACCAGCGGCGGGTTCAACCAGGCGATCGAGGCGATCAAGGCCGACGCCGCCGAGTGACGGGGCCCGGTGACGCGATGACGGGCGCGGGCGCGGCACCGGCGGTGTGGCGGTTCGACGCGATCGGTACGCGGTGGGAGGTCGTGACCGCGCACGAGCTTCCCGCCGCAGTGCGGGATGCGACGATGCGGGTAATCGAGGGGTTCGATCGCGCATGGTCGCGATTCCGCGAGGACTCCACCGTGAGCGATCTGGCCCGGCGGCCGCGGAGCATCCCGGCGCCGATCGACGCCGTCGCCATGCTCGATGCCTACGCGGCGCTGTCCGACGCCACGGCCGGCGCGGTGAATCCGCTGGTCGGCGACGTGCTCGAGCGTCGCGGCTACGACGCGGCATATTCGTTCCGCGACTCCGGCGCGGTGCCGGCGCCGTCGGCGTGGCAGGACCTGCTCACATGGCAGGACGGCGTCCTCGAACTGCGGCAGCAGGCGACGATCGACGTCGGTGCGATCGGCAAGGGCCGGCTGGTCGACCTCGTGTTCGGGGTGGTCGGCGCCGCCGCCGGCGGCGACCTCGTCGTCGACGCGGGTGGCGATCTCGCGGTGCGCGGCGCACCGCAGCGCATCGGGCTGGAGCATCCGTTCGACCCCCGGCGCGCCATCGGGGTGTGGGAGGTGACGGATGCCGCTCTCTGCGCCTCTGCCACCAATCGGCGCGCGTGGCCCGGAGCGACCGGGGCGGGGCTGCATCACGTGCTCGATGCGCGCACGGGGGAGCCGGTGCGCACCATCGCGGCCACGTGGGCCGTCGCCGCGGATGCGATGACCGCCGACGCGATCGCGACCGCGCTGTTCTTCGAGGGCGGCCCGCGGATCGCGCACGACTGGGGTGTGGAGTGGGTGCGCATGACGACCGACGGCCACGTCGAGTGGTCTCCCGGTTGCCGCGCCGACCTGTTCGTGCGACGGGATAGCGTTTAAGGGTGACGGACTCCCTCGCTCTCGAGCCGCTGCGGGCGGCCTGACATGCTCGGAACGCTGACGGCGGTCTGGAACCGCGTCTTCGCGGTGCTCGGGCGGGTGTCGATGTACCGCCTGGCCTACCTCGCGCTCGCGGCGCTCGCGGTGATCGCGGTGCTCCTGTCGTTCTTCGGGCTCGTGGGACCCGGCCCGCTCGAGCTCGTGGTGACGCTGGCCGTGCTGGCGGTGGTCTGCGTCGGCGTGGACGCGGCGATGCAGCGTGTGCTCGGCCTGCCGTGGCGCATCGAGTCCTCGCTGATCACCGCCCACATCCTGCTGTTCGTGCTGCGGCCCACTCTCGAGCTCGCGGGCGTCGCCGGCATCGCGATCGCCGCTCTCGCCGCGTCGCTGTCGAAATACGTCCTGGCGTGGCGGGGGCGTCACATCTTCAACCCCGCCGCCGTCGGTGCGACCGTGCTCACGCTGCTCGGCGTCGCGTGGCCGGCACTCGGCTCGTCATCGTGGTGGGTCGGCACGCCGGCGATGGCCGCACCCGTCATCGTGCTGGGCGTCCTGCTGCTGGTGCGCACCGAGAAGCTGCGCGTGATCACCGGATTCGTCGTGATCGCTGTGGCGGTCGCCGTGGTGCGCACGGCCGCGCAGTACCAGTCCGCCGGGGTCGAGGTCGAGGTTCTCGAACTGCTGTGGCCCATCCTGTGGTCGTCGCCGTTCCTGTTCCTGGGCGCGTTCATGCTCTCCGAGCCGCTCACGCTCCCGCCGCGCCGCTGGCAGCAGTTCACCGTCGCCGCGGTGGTCGGCGTCCTGGCCGGCTGGCCGATCCCGGTCGGCGACATCACGCTCGGGCAGGAGCGAGCGCTGCTCATCGGCAACCTCGTCGCCTTCGCCTTCGCGGTGCGCACGGCTGTGCGCCTGACGCTGGTCTCGCGTGCCGAGCCGACCCCGACCGTGCGCGAGCTCACCTTCCGGGTGCACGACCGGCTGTCGTTCGTACCCGGGCAGTACCTCGAGCTCGAGGTCCCGCACCGGCATCCCGATGCGCGTGGCACGCGGCGCGAGTTCAGCATCGCCTCGGCGCCCGAGGATCTGCCGCAGCTGAAGGTCGCGTTCAAGGACGGCTCCAGCACGAAGCCGCTGAGCTCGTACAAGAAGGCCCTCGCGGTAGTGGGCGAAGGCGACCGGCTCGCGATCACCGGGGTATGGGGCGACTTCCTGCTGCCCAAGCGCGACACCGCGCCGATCCTCATGGTCGCCGCCGGCATCGGTGTCACCCCGTTCGTCTCGCAGCTGCGCCACGCGCGGCTGACGGGCCAGGAGCGCGACATCGTGCTGGTCTACGTCGTGTCGGATGCCGCGGAGCTGGCGTATCGCGAAGAGATCGAGGCATCCGGCGTCCACGTCGTGGTCTTCTCGCGCGACCGTCCCGCCGATCTGCCGCCGCACTGGCAGCGGGCGCGCGGCGTGCGCCTGGACGCCGACGGCCTGCTGCGGGTCGTCCCCGACATCGGTGCGCGACACGCGTACATCTCCGGCCCGGCGGCCCTGATCGCAGATCTCGCGCCGGCGCTCGAGCGGGCCCGGTCGATCACGACCGACGCGTTCAGCGGCTACTGATCCGCCCCGCCGCGTTCATTCTCGCGCCCCCTCCGCGGGTGCCACCCGCCGTTTCGTCCGTCAGGTGGATGCTCGCCGAACCGGCCGGGGTCAGACGGCGGGGTCGGCGGGACGCGCCGGCAGCCGCACCTCGAAGGTCGTGTCGCCGGGCGAGCTGGAGACGGTGAGGGTGCCGCGGTGCGCGTCGACGATCGCACGCGCGATCGACAGGCCCAGCCCGGTGCCGCCGGTCTGACGAGCCCGCGAGCGGTCGGCGCGCGAGAAGCGCTCGAACAGCTCGTCCGCGATCGCCGGGTCGACGCCGGGGCCGTCGTCGTGCACGCGCACCACCGCACTCGCGCCCTCGCGGGCGACGTTCACAGTGACCGTGGTCCCGTCTGGAGTGTGCGTGCGTGCGTTCGCCAGCAGGTTGGCCACGACCTGGTGCAGCCGTCCCGCGTCACCCGCGATCAGCACCGGCTCGTCGCCCACGTCGAGCACCCACGTGTGGCCGGTCCCGGTGGGGCGCGCGTCTCCGACGGCGTCGATCACGAGCCGCGTGAGGTCGACGGTGCCGAAGACGAGCTCCTGTCCTTCGTCCAGACGCGCGAGCAGCAGCAGATCCTCGACGAGCGAGGTCATGCGCAGCGACTGCGCCTGGATGCGCTCGAGCGATGTCTCGGTGTTATCGATCGTGTCGGCGCTGTGATCCCGGCCGAGTGCACGCAGCGACAGCTCCGAGTAGCCGCGGATGGAGGCCAGCGGCGTGCGCAGCTCATGGCTCGCATCGGCGACGAAGGCCCGCATCCGCTCCTCGTTGCGCTGGCGGACCGTCAGAGATTCGTCGACGTGATCCAACAGCGAGTTCAGTGCCTCGCCCACGCGCCCGACCTCGGTGCGCGGATCCGCCTGGGCGGCGGGCACGCGCTCGGCGATGGACACCTCGCCCTGGTCCAGCCGCTGCGTCGACACACGCGCCGCCGTGTCGGCCACGGCGCGAAGCGGCGCAAGGCCCGCACGGATCGTCCAGGCGGTCGCCGTCGCGAGCAGGATCAGGCCGCCCGCCGTCAACAGCCCGATCGTGGTGAGCATCTGCGCGATCGTGTGGGCGACCTTGTCGCGGGACAGGCCGACGACCACGAACGACGACTGGCCGATTCGCTCGCCTTCCACCCGGAACGTGCCCACGTCGTCGACGGTGACCACGAGCGGTCCTTCGCTCGGGACGGTCGCGACGAGCTGCTCGAGCTGCTCGTCGGTGAGCGCGACGATTGCGCCGTCCTCGTCCACGTAGGCGGCGGTCGCGGCAGCGGGCAGGGTCTGGACGACCAGGAGCGTGCCGGCGGGCATCGGTTGCTGAGCGAGGATGTCCTCGGCCGACGTGCCGCCGACCAGGTACGGCCGCGCGAAGCTCGCCGTGCGCTGGGTCTGCTCGCGCAGCTCGCTCGTGAGCCCTTCTTCGACGACGGCGCCGAGAATCGCGCTCGTGGCGACGCCGACCAGGACCAGGATGAACGACGTGATCGACACCACGGTGACGATCAGCTTGCGCTGCAGGGTCCAGGGGGCGTGCCGCGGCGGTTGCTGATCCTGCTCGGGGAGGGCTCCCGCCTCCGCCGGGCGCGGGGCCGGGGCATCGGTCACTGTGGAGCCTTGATCATGTACCCGACGCCGCGCACGGTGTGGATGAGGGGCTCGCGGCCGGCGTCGATCTTCTTGCGCAAGTACGAGATGTACAGCTCCACGACGCTGGAGCGTCCGCCGAAGTCGTAGTTCCAGACGCGATCGAGGATCTGCGCCTTCGAGACGACGCGGCGTTGATTGCGCATGAGGTAACGCAGCAGCTCGAACTCGGTCGCGGTGAGCTCGATCTCGTCGCCGGAGCGCTCGACCTCGTGGCTGTCCTCGTTGAGCGAGAGGTCGCCCACGCGCAGGATCGGCTCGGCGCCGGCCGTGTGCGCCGTGCCCGCGCGACGCATCAGCCCGCGCAGGCGGGCGACGACCTCCTCCAGGCTGAACGGCTTGGTGACGTAGTCGTCGCCGCCGGCCGTGAGGCCCGCGACGCGGTCGCTCACGGCGTCCTTCGCGGTGAGGAACAGCACCGGCACATCGTCGCCGGACTGGCGCAACCGCTGCAGCACGGCCATACCGTCCAGATCCGGCATCATGATGTCGAGCACCATCGCGTCGGGTCCGAAATCGCGCGCGGCCTGCAGCGCCTCGAAGCCCGAGCCGGCGGTGCGCACCTCCCAGCCCTCCATCCGCAGCGCCATCGACAGCAAGTCGGTGAGCATCTGCTCGTCGTCGACCACGAGCACGCGAAGGGCCGAGCCGTCGGGGCGGAGGAGCGCAGGGGCGGGTGAGGTCATGCGTCCATTGTGGCCGTGAACCTATGCAGTTCCTATGGAGAGCGCTATGCGCGACCTGTGAATGGGAGGGCAGACGACCGGTGGATGCCTCCGCGCCGGCCGGCGCTGCTGCCCGGCGTCAGCCCGCAGTGCGGACGTGGCTCGCGATGCGATCGAACACCGCGTCGCGGTCCGCGTCCACCCGCTGGTCCTCGGGGTGGGCGTCGTAGTGGGCGAGGATCCGGCGAGCGCCCTCGTCGAAGGTGATCGTGGTGCGGAACTCGGGGGCGAGCGTGGTGATCTTCGAGTTGTCGAACACCATCGAATGGGCTTTGTCGCCGATCAGCGTCGGACCGAGATCGGGCGCGAACGCGGCGATCGTCTCCGAGGCGACGTGCACGAGGTCCGGCTCGGCGACGCCCGCGGCGTCCGCCAGCCAGCCGTAGATCTGGTTCCAGGTCGGCGCGTGGGTGCCGGTGATGGTGAACGAGTCGCCGATCGCCGCCGGATTTCCGAGCAGCGCCGTGAACGCGACGGCGAAGTCGTCGCTGTGCGTGATCGTCCACTGAGTGGTGCCGTCGCCGTGCACGATGACCGGGCGGCCCTCGCGCATCCGCGCGATGTCGGTCCAGCCGCCGAGCGTCGGCAGCAGCCGCTCGTCGTAGGTGTGCGACGGACGGACGATCGTCACGGGCAGTCCCCGCTCGCGATGCGCGGCGACCAGGACGTCCTCACACGCGATCTTGTCGCGCGAATATGCCCAGAAAGGGTTGCGCAACGGCGTCGACTCGGTCACCGGCACGCGACGGGGCGGCTTCTCGTACGCCGATGCCGAGCTGATGAAGACGTACTGGCCGGTGCGGTCCTCGAACAGCTCGAGGTCGGCGGCGACGTGATCCGGGGTGAACGCGAGGAATTCGGCGACGACATCGAACTGCCGGCCCTGGAGCGCGCTGCGCACGGCATCGCCGTCTCGCACATCGGCCTGGACGACCTCGACCTCGTCCGGCAACGGGCGTCGAGCGGTCCCGCGATTGAGCACGGTGACCTCGTCACCTCGTGCCACTGACCGCCGCACGCATGCCGCGCTGATGGTCCCGGTTCCGCCGATGTACAGGATGCTCGTCACAGCGCCGAGCCTACGCGGCCCGGCCGACCTCGTGCATCGCCGGTGCGCCGGCGGGAGCCCCGGCGTGTCTCACTCGCTGACGGCGAACAACACTGCCGGATGTCGGCGGTGCACTCTATGTTTGCGGTCATGACCATCGACGATCTCACCACCGCCATCGGCGGTACCGTCATCCGTCCGGGCGACTCCGACTGGGAATCCGCCCGCCGTTTCCACTCCGGCATCGGAGAACCCGCCCTCATCATCCGCGCCAGCACCGTCGACGACGTGCGCGGCGCCGTCCGATACGCCGCCGCCGAGCGGCTCGACGTCCTGGTCCGCGGAGGCGGGCACAGCGCGTGGGGCACCGTGGCCGGCGGCCTCACGATCGATATCTCCGCCCTCGACGACATCTCGGTCGAGGGCACCCGTGTCCGAGTCGGCGGCGGGGCGCAGTGGGGTGCCGTGGCGCACACGCTGTCCGAGCACGGGCTCGGCATCAGCTCCGGCGACACCGCCTCGGTCGGCGTCGGCGGGCTCACGCTCGGCGGGGGCATCGGGTGGATGGTCCGCGCGTGGGGACTGGCCGCCGATCAGCTCGTCGGCGCCCAGCTCGTGACCTCCGGAGGGGATGTCGTCGAGGTGACGGATGCCTCGCACCCCGAACTGATGTGGGCGCTGCGGGGCGGCGGCGGGAACTTCGGCGTCGTCACGCGGTTCGACTTCGAGGCGCACCCGCTCGACCGCGTCGTCGTGGCCGTGCTGGGCGTCGAGGGCGATGCGCGACCGGTGCTCCGTGCCCTGCGCGACGTCATGACCGGCGCCCCCCGCGACCTCACGGTGACGTACATGGACGTCCCCGCGATGGATCCCAGCGCGCCCGCGGGTGCGACCATCACTGCGGTGTGGATCGGCGACGACGAGGACGCCGCACGACGCGCCCTCGCGCCCCTCTTCGAGACGCCCGGCCTGGCCGAACGCGAGTTCGGCGTGCAGTCGTACCCCGACATCCTCCTCGAGACGCCCGAGTTCGACCCCGAGCGCCCCATGCCCGGGTTCGTCGGCGGCAACACGCTGCTGCGCGAACTCGGCGACGACGCGATCGAGCGCATCGTCGCCTTCCGCCAGCAGAACCCGGCGTCGGTGGCGTTCCTGCGCTCACTGGGCGGCGCCTATGCAGACGTCGCGCAGGCCGACACGCCCTTCCCTGCACGAGATGCGACGTGGTTCGCGATGGCGGGGGCGTTCGACGTGCCCGGCATGCTCGACGACGCCGGTCGCGCTGCCGCGCTGGCCGCATGGGACGCGATCGAGGCTCTCGGTGCGGGCGTGTACGGCAACTTCACGACATCGACCGACCCCTCGTGGGCCCAGCGCATGTACCCGGCCGAGACGATGGCGCGTCTGGCCGCGGTCAAGCGCGAGTGGGATCCGCAGAACGTGTTCCGACGCAACCACAACATCGCGCCGGCCTGACCTCCCCGCGACGCACGATGGCCGGGCCCCTCGCGGGTGCCCGGCCTTCTGCGCGATGCCCGCAGCGGACGCGCGGAGCGCGACCCGCGGCGGGTCCGTCGCTCAGTGCGTGTCTTCTGCCTCGATCTCGGAGCGGTCACCCGACCACAACGTGTGGAAGGTGCCGTCCTTGTCGATGCGCTTGTAGGTGTGGGCGCCGAAGAAGTCGCGCTGGCCCTGGATGAGCGCGGCGGGCAGGCGCTCGGCGCGCAAGCCGTCGTAGTAGGCCAGCGACGACGAGAACGCCGGGGCGGGGATGCCGGAGTTCGCCGAGGTCGATACGATGCGGCGCCACGCCCCCTGAGCACGGCCGAGCGCGTCGACGAAGTACGGCGCGGTCAGCAGCACCGCCAGGTCGGGTGCTTCGGCGTAGGCCTCGGTGATGCGGTTGAGGAACTGCGCACGGATGATGCAGCCGCCGCGCCAGATCTTGGCAATGGCGCCCAGATCGATGTTCCAGCCGTACTCGGCGGCGCCGGCACGGATCTCGTCGAAGCCCTGGCTGTAGGCGACGATCTTCGACGCGTACAGCGCGAGGCGCACGTCCTCGATGAAGGCGTCGACGTCCTCAACCTCGAGGTCCTCTTCCGCGCCCGGCAGCGAACGCGAGATGGCGCGCTGCTCGGGGTGCGAGGACAGCGAGCGCGCGAACGTGGCCTCGGCGATGCCAGAGACCGGCACGCCCAGAGACAGGGCGGTCTGCACCGTCCATGCGCCGGTGCCCTTCGCGCCCGCCTGGTCGACGATGACGTCCACGAGAGGCTTGCCGGTGGCCGCATCCACCTGCCGCAACACTTCGGCGGTGATCTCGATCAGGTACGACTCGAGTTCGCCGCGGTTCCATTCGGCGAACACGTCGGCGATCTCGGCGGGGGAGCGGCCGGTGCCGCGGCGGATCAGGTCGTACGCCTCGGCGATCAGCTGCATGTCGGCGTACTCGATGCCGTTGTGCACCATCTTGACGAAGTGCCCGGCACCGTCGTGGCCGACGTGGGTGACGCACGGCTCGCCCTCGGCGACGGCGGCGATGGAGCGCAGGATCGGTCCGAGCGTGATCCACGACTCGTCCGAGCCGCCGGGCATGAGCGACGGGCCGAGCAGCGCGCCTTCCTCGCCGCCCGAGACGCCCATGCCGACGAAGTTGATGCCGGTCTCGCGCACCGCCTTCTCGCGGCGGATGGTGTCGGTGAACAGCGCGTTGCCGCCGTCCACGATGATGTCGCCCGGCTCGAACACGTTCACGAGCGCGTCGATGACGGCATCGGTCGCTTTACCGGCCTTGACCATGATCACCGCGGTGCGCGGCGTGGTCAGCGACGCGGCGAACTCCTCGTACGAGAACGCCGACACGAAGTTCGCCTCGGGGTGGGTCGAGAGCAGCTCATCGGTCTTGGAGTGGCTGCGGTTGAACACCGCGACGGTGTTGCCCTCACGGCTGGCCAGGTTGCGGGCCAGGTTGGAGCCCATCACCGCGAGTCCCACGACGCCGATGTTCGCGGTCGCGGCCGCGACGGCATCCGGACCCTCCGGCTCCGGAGTCGGGCGAGGGACGTCCTCGGCGGCGGGGGCGGCCTCGTGCGCCGTCGTGGCCTCGTCAGGAGCCTGGTCCTGATCGGTCGAGATGCTGGTCTGGGCCTGCTCGCCGGTGCGCGAAGGATCGTTCGAAGACACACATGCTCCTGGGGTCGGGGTCACATCCAGCCTAGAGTCTGGCCCATCCGTGTTACACCGCGTGGCCGTGTGCTCACCCCGCGCGCGGCAGGGATGTGAGGCCGGTCCGCTAACGTGGCCGCGTGGCTCAGGGACAACAGGCGGAGACCGGACGACGGCGCATCGTGGTGATGGGCCCGAGCGGGTCGGGCAAGTCGGTCGTGGGCGCGGTGCTCGCCGAGCGTCTCGGCGTCGCGTTCATCGATGCGGACGATCTGCATCCTGCCGGGAACGTGGCAAAGATGGCGGCGGGCACGCCGCTGGACGACAGCGACCGGATGCCGTGGCTCGACATCGTGGCGGACGCGCTGGCCTCGGCGCCCGAGGGGGCCGTGGTGGCGTGCTCGGCGCTCGCGCGCCGCTATCGGCAGCGCATCCTCGAGGGGGCGCCCGACGCCGTGTTCGTCGAACTGCGCGTCTCGCCCGGCGAGCTGGCGCGGCGCATGAGCACGCGTCAGCACTTCATGCCTCCGGCCCTGCTGGCGTCACAGCTGCAGGCACTCGAGCACCTCGACGACGACGAGCCGGGTGTCGTGGTGGACAACGACCGCGCGCCCCACGATGTCGTCACCGAGGTCACGCGCGCGCTCGACGCGCGACGGCGCGCGCAGCGGTGACCGATCAGTCCTTGCGGTAGGCCTGACGCCCGAGACCCCAGAATGACAGGATGACGCCGAGACCGCCGATGGCCGCCATCGCGCCGATCAGCCACAGCAGAGCGTGGGACCAGAAGCCGTAATCCATGGGATCCTCCGTCGCCCGCGGGTCGTGAAGCGGGGGCGTTCCTCATCGTAGCGGGGGCGCTGGTAGACTGGTCTCGAACTTCGGCGAGGGATGCCTCGCGCCCGGCGGCAGCGTCGGGTTGCGGCATCCGTGATCGACGCGGTGATGCAGGCCCACCTGGCTTTCCTCACGCGTGTGCGTTCGAGTCGAGAACAGATCCCATAATCCCGGGCCCCGCCACCGCGCAGGCCGATTCATCCGGCTTCGAGCCGCACAGAAGTGGGCCATGTGCCCGCAAGGAGAACCATGTCGACCGAACCCGACACCAAAGTCCACGCCGAGCTCCGCGAGAACTTCGGCAAGGGCTTCGCCCGCCGTCTTCGCGCGGCCGGCAAGATTCCCGCCGTCATCTACGGCCACGGCACCGAGCCCGTGCACGTCGCGCTGCCCGGTCACCAGACCGCGCTGCTCATCCGCCGCGCGAACGCGGTGCTCGAGCTCGACGTGAACGGCACTCACCAGCTGACGCTCGTCAAGGACGTCCAGAAGGACCCGGTGCACCAGGTCATCGAGCACATCGACCTCCTCGTCGTCAAGAAGGGCGAGAAGGTCCAGGTCGAGGTGCCGATCCTCGTCGTGGGCGAGCCGTTCGCCGGCACCATCGCGAACCTCGACGCGCAGACCATCGCGCTCGAGGTCGAGGCGACCCACATCCCGCAGAACATCGAGGTCGACGTCGAGGGCCTCGAGGACGGCACGCACATCACCGCGGCCGACCTGAAGCTGCCCAAGGGCGCGGCGCTGGCCGCCGACCCCGAGGTCCTCGTGGTCGCCATCTCGGTCCCGGCCGCCACGCTGGCCGCCGAGGACGAGATCGCCGAGGCCGATGCCGAGGTCGCCGCCGAGCAGGCCGAGCAGGCAGAAGAGGGTGGCGAAGCGGCCGAGTAAACGTCGCAGAGCATGTGACGAGGGGGCGCGGGACACCGCGCCCCCTCGTTCGTCTCGCCGGGGCGATCGCGATCGTCCCGGTCGGGCAGGATGGAGACATGGCACAGGTCTGGCTGATCGCGGGACTGGGCAATCCCGGCCCCCGCTACGAACTGACTCGCCACAACGTGGGGCAGCTCGTCGTGGACGAGCTCGCCGCGCGACGCGGCGAGACCTTCCGCGCTCACAAGGCGAACGCCCGCGTCGTGGAGACGTGGCTGCGTCCCGGAGGGGCGAAGCTCATCCTCGCCAAGCCGAACACGTTCATGAACGTTTCAGGCGGGCCGGTCGCCGGTCTGGCGAAGTTCTACGGTGTCGAGCCGGGCCATGTGGTCGTCGTGCATGACGAACTCGACATCCCGTTCGACACGATCAAGCTCAAGACCGGCGGCGGGCACGGCGGCCACAACGGCGTGCGCGACGTGGCGAAGGCGCTCGACTCGGGCGAGTTCGCACGCGTGCGCGTGGGCATCGGCCGCCCCGCAGGCCGGCAGGATCCGGCGGACTGGGTGCTCGACCCGTTCGGTGCGGCGGAGCGCAAGAACCTGCCGATCCTCGTCGGGGACGCCGCCGACGCCGTCGAGCAGCTCGTCGACGAGGGCCTGCTGGCCGCGCAGCAGAAGCACCACGCTCCGCGGGCGTGACGGGTCAGCCGCCGATGCCGCTTCCCGCGGCGAACCCGGCGGTGAGGAATCCCTGCACGACGGCGCCGAAGATCAGCGGTCCGACGGCGGCGATCACGACGGCGGCGATGCCGGCACCGCGGCCGCGGCGGGTGACGATGGCGACGATCCCCTGGACGAGCGCCCAGATGCCGATCGCCGTGCCGGCCCAGAACGCGATCTCGCCCATGAGGACCCAGTCGCGCACCGGCGTCAGGATCGACCAGTCGAAATCGGTGCCGAGAGCGCCCATCGCGATCTGGCGCCCGGTGCCCAGCCCGATGTTGAACGAGGCGAGGGCGGCGAGCAGGCTCGCCCCGACCGTGGCCAGGAGTCCGAGCACGAGTGCCACGGTGCCGAGCGCGCGGCCGCGGGTGGCAGGTGCGCCCGTGGGGTATCGCGCGACCGCGCCGGGGTAGCCGGTCGCCGCGGGGTAACCCGCGGGCGCCGCGTATCCGGGCGGGGGAGCGAACCGGGCCGTGGCGCCGCCTTGCTGGTCAGGTGCCGCCGGCACGCCGAAGGGTGGCGCGGCCGGGGCTGCCCAGCCGCCGTGCGACGCGGAATCAGGCGCCGCATGCGGGGCGACGTTCCGCTTGGCGCCCTGCTCCTGAGTCGCGGAGGCGCCCTCATCCGCGGAGGCACCCTGATTCGGGGCGGCGGCGGGCGCGGGCTCGGTGGGGTCGCTCACGCGTCTCATCCTAGGAGGAGAGGCCGACGCGACGAGGGGCGGCGACCCCTGTGTCGGTGGTGCGACGTAGACTCGTGCGGTGACAGTTCCCGGGATCGTGCGCGCCCTCGAGCAGGCTGAACCATTCCAGGATGCGGTCGCCGCGGCATCGGTCGACGCCGATTTCTCGCTCGTCGAGGGTCTGAGCGCACCGCTGCTCGCCGCCCTGGTCGAACGGCGGCGGGCGGCCGGCAAGCCGCCGGTGGTGCTGCTGGTGGCCCCCACGGGGCGTCGCGCCGAGTCCGTGGGCCCGGCCCTGGGCGCACTGCTCCCCGGTGCCGAGGTGCTGCACTTCCCCGCGTGGGAGACCCTGCCCCACGAACGCCTGAGTCCGAGTGCCGAGACCGTCGGCACCCGGCTCGAGGTCCTGACGCGGATCGCGCGATGGGATGCGTCGACTCCTCTGGTCGTGACGGCCTCCGTTCGCGGCGCGAGCCAGCCGCTCGCCGCGGGGCTGACCGATGTCGCCCCGGTCGAACTCGTCGCCGGGGGACGCGGACACGATCTCGGCGAGGTCGCCGCACGTCTGGTCGAGTTGGCGTATCACCGCGTCGACATGGTCTCGCGGCGCGGAGAGTTCGCCCTGCGCGGCGGCATCCTCGACGTCTTCCCTCCGACGGCCGCGCACCCGTACCGCGTCGAGTTCTTCGGCGACGAGGTGGACCAGATCCGCGCGTTCTCGGTCGCCGATCAGCGTTCGCTGCCCGGCGACGTCGCCGAGGTCACCCTGCTCGCCAGCCGCGAGCTGCTGCTGACGGATGCCGTCCGGTCACGCGCCCGCGGACTCCGGGACGAGTTCCCGGGCCTGGCCGGGATGCTCGAGAAGATGGGGGAGGGCATCCCCGTCGAGGGTATGGAATCGCTTCTTCCCGTGGTCGTGGACCGGCTCGTGACCCTGGTCGACTATCTGCCCGAGGCGGCCGCGGTCGCCCTGACCGATCCCGAACGTGCCGTGACGCGTGCGATCACGCTCGGCGACACCAACAGGGAGTTCCTCGACGCGGCCTGGAGCGCCGCGACGGCCGGCGCCTCGACGCCCGTCGACCTCGGAGCCGGAGACTTCCTGACGCTTCCGCGCCTGCGCGAGGCCACCCGCGATCGCGGCGGAGTCTGGTGGACGCTGAGCGCGTTCGATTCCGGAGAGGCGGATGCCGCAGCCGAGGGACTGCTGGACACCGCGGTCGATGCCGACATCGACGTCGCCCTGCAGGCCGCGACGACGATCCGTGTGCCGGGAACCGCCGTGCCGTCGTTCCATGGCAACGTCGAAGGTGCGACCGCGCATGTGGGCGCACTGCTGGCCGACGGCTGGCGCGTCGTGGTCGCGGCATCCGGAACCGGACTGGTCGAGCGCGCACGCGACGTCCTCGCCGAGCGGGGGATCGCGGCACGCCGCGTCGACGACGTGCTCGGAGCGCCCGAGCCGGGCGTCGCCCACCTCGTCGTCTCGGTGCTCGAGCGCGGCTTCGAAGTGCCTGATGCCAAGCTCGCCGTGCTCACCGAGTCGGAGTTCTACGGCCGCACCATCGGCGGCGACCAGCGCGTGGTGAAGAAGCTCGCGTCGCGTCGCAAGGCGGTCGTCGATCCGCTGCAGCTGAAGAACGGCGACTACGTCGTGCACGCGACGCACGGCATCGGCAAGTTCGTCGAGCTCACGCAGCGCGAGGTGTCCAGTGGCGGGCGCAACCCGGTCAAGAGCGTGCGCGAATACCTGGTGCTCGAATACGCGCCGTCCAAGCGCGGCTATCCGGGCGACAAGCTCTTCGTGCCCACCGACCAGCTCGACCTGCTCTCACGCTACGTCGGCGGCGAGGCTCCGACCCTGTCGAAGATGGGCGGCAGCGACTGGGCGCAGGCCAAGAGCAAGGCACGCCGCGCGGTGCGCGACATCGCCGTCGAGCTCGTGAAGCTCTATTCGGCCCGCATGGCGGCCAAGGGCTATGCTTTCGGCCCCGATACGCCGTGGCAGCGCGAGCTCGAGGAGGCGTTCCCGTTCGCCGAGACGCCCGACCAGCTGCAGACGATCGACGAGATCAAGGCCGACATGGAGAAGCCGATCCCGATGGACCGGCTGCTGTCGGGCGACGTCGGGTTCGGCAAGACAGAGGTCGCCGTCCGCGCCGCGTTCAAGGCGATTCAGGATGGCAAGCAGGTCGCGATGCTCGTCCCCACGACGCTGCTCGTCAAGCAGCACCTCGACACCTTCACCGAGCGCTTCGCCGGCTTCCCGGTCAAGGTGAAGGCACTCTCGCGGTTCCAGACCGACAAGCAGGCGCGCGAGGTGGTCGCCGGACTCGCCGACGGGACCATCGACATGGTGATCGGCACGCACCGGATCCTCACCGAGAAGGTGCTCTTCAAGGACCTCGGTCTCATGATCATCGACGAGGAGCAGCGGTTCGGCGTCGAGCACAAGGACCAGCTGAAGAAGCTCAAGACCAACGTCGACATCCTCGCCATGAGCGCGACGCCGATTCCGCGCACGCTCGAGATGGCCGTCACCGGCATCCGCGAGATGTCGACGCTGCAGACGCCGCCCGAGGACCGGCATCCGATCCTGTCGTACGTCGGCCCCCGTAACGACAAGCAGATCGCCGCGGCGATCCGCCGCGAGCTGCTGCGCGAGGGCCAGGTGTTCTTCGTCCACAACCGCGTGTCGTCGATCCAGCGGGTCGCGGCGCAGCTGGCCGAGCTGATCCCCGAGGCGCGCATCGCCGTCGCCCACGGGCAGATGGGGGAGCACGCGCTCGAGGAGGTCGTCGATGCGTTCTGGGAGCGTCGCTTCGACGTGCTGGTGTGCACCACCATCGTCGAGACGGGCCTGGACATCTCCAACGCGAACACGATCATCATTGACCGCGCCGACAAATACGGGCTGTCGCAGCTGCATCAGCTGCGCGGCCGCGTGGGACGGGCGCGCGAGCGCGCCTACGCGTACTTCCTCTACGACGAGCAGAAGCCGCTCAGCGAGACCGCGGCCGATCGGCTCGAGACCATCGCCGTCAACAACGATCTCGGTTCCGGCATGCAGGTCGCCCTGAAGGACCTCGAGCTGCGGGGTGCGGGCAATCTGCTGGGCGCCGAGCAGGCCGGGCACATCGCAGGGGTCGGCTTCGACCTCTATCTGCGCATGATCGGCGAGGCGGTCGCGACGTTCCGCGGCGAAGAGGCCGAGGGCCCGACCGAGTTGCGGCTGGAGCTGCCGGTGCAGGCGCGGATCCCCGAGTCGTACATCGACAGCGAGAGGCTGCGTCTCGAGGCCTACCAGAAGCTCTCGGCCGCAGCATCCGCGTCGGCCAAGGACGACGCCCTCGACCTCGTCGTCGACGAGCTCACCGACCGCTACGGCGAGCCGCCGGCCGAGCTCGAGGGGCTGCTCGCGGTCGCCCGCCTGCGTCGTCGGGCTGGGCGGGCGGGGCTCGCCGATGTCGTGGCGATGGGCCCGAACCTTCGCATCGCGCCCGCGAATCTGCCCGACTCGATGCGGGTGCGGCTGCAGCGCCTCTACCCGAAAGCCAAGCTGATGTCCGGCGGCGAGGCGGTCGTGGTGCCCTTGCCGACCGCCGGCGGCGAGCGAGTGTCGGATGCAGACCTCATCGCGTGGGTCGGGCAGCTGCTCGACCAGCTGTGGCCCGTCAAGACCGACGTCGCCGTATCGGAATTGGCCTGACGTCCAACCCGCACCACCGTCGCGGTGGATCGGTCAGATGACGCCCTGTGCGAGCATCGCGTGGGCCACGCGCTCGAACCCGGCCGAGTTCGCCCCCACGACGTAGTCGCCGGGGCGGCCGTAGCGTGCGGCGGCGTCGAACGCCGCGTCGTGGACGTCCTTCATGATCGACCGCAGCTTGGCCTCGCTGTCGTCGAAGCTCCAGCGCTGGCGCGCTGCGTTCTGGCTCATCTCGAGCGCCGACGTCGCGACGCCGCCCGCGTTGGCCGCCTTGCCGGGACCGAACAGCACATCCGCCTCCTGGAACGCGGCCACCGCGCCGGGCGTCGACGGCATGTTCGCGCCTTCGGCGACGGCACGCACGCCGTTGCCGATGAGGGTGCGGGCGTCGTCCTCGTCGAGCTCGTTCTGCGTGGCCGACGGGATCGCGATGTCCACAGGGACCTCCCACGGGCGCCCGCCCTCGACGAAGCGCGCACCGGGGCGTCGCGCGGCGTACTCCGCGATGCGGGCGCGTTCGACCTCTTTGATCTCGCGCAGGAGGTCCACATCGATGCCCGCGTCGTCCACGACGTAGCCGGACGAGTCGGATGCCGTCACCGGAGTGCCGCCCAGCTGCCAGGCCTTCTTGATCGCATAGAGGGCGACATTGCCCGAGCCGGATACTCCGACGCGAGTGCCCTCGAGCGAGGAGCCGCGCATCGCGAGCATCTCCTGGACGAAGAACACCGCGCCGTAGCCGGTGGCCTCGGTGCGGACCTCGGCGCCGCCCCACTGCACGCCCTTGCCGGTGAACATGCCCGACTCATGCCGGTTGGTGATCTTGCGGTACTGGCCGAAGAGGTAGCCGATCTCGCGCGCACCCACGCCGATGTCGCCGGCGGGCACGTCGGTGTGCTCGCCGAGGTGACGGTAGAGCTCGTTCATGAACGACTGGCAGAAGCGCATGACCTCGGCATCGGACTTGCCGTGAGGATCGAAGTCGCTGCCGCCCTTCGCGCCGCCGATGCCCTGGCCGGTCAGGGCGTTCTTGAAGATCTGCTCGAAGCCGAGGAACTTGACGATCGAGAGATTGACGCTCGGGTGGAAGCGCAGCCCGCCCTTGTACGGGCCGAGCACCGACGAGAACTGCACGCGGAAGCCGCGATTCACCTGCAGCCGGCCGCGGTCGTCGACCCACGGCACCCGGAAGAGGATCTGCCGTTCGGGCTCGACGAGTCGCTCCACGATGCCGCCGTCCACGAACTGCGGGTGCGCGTCCAGCACGGGGGCGATCGACTCGAGCACCTCGTGCACGGCCTGCTGGAACTCGGGCTCGTGGGGGTTGCGGGCGAGGACGGTGGCGTAGACGTCGCGAACGACAGGGGGCAGAGCGACGAGTGTTTCGGTCACGGGTGGAGCTTTCTTGCCGGAGCCAGGGGATTCCCCGGCCGGCGGCCCGCACCCGCGGGTTCGCGGGGCATCCGGCCGGACGCGGATCTGCGGTGGTGGCCGGTGGCATGCGCAGAACGCGCAATAGCTCGGAGGGGAGACTCCAGCCTAACCCGCCTGCTCGGGTGAGTGACGCGAGGGCGCCGGGCCGCGCTACGCTGGCGCCGATCAGGAGGACCGATGCGATTCGAGCACCTCGGGGCCCAGCCCCGCATCCATCCCGATGCCGTCGTCGCGGCGACGGCCGTCATCAGCGGCGACGTCGAGGTCGGCGCCGACTGCCAGATCCTGCACGGCGCCGTGATCACCGCTGAGGGCGGACCCATCACCCTGGGCGCGAATGTGATCGTGATGGAGAACGCGCTCGTCCGTGCGACGGCGACGAACCCCGTGCACGTCGGAGACCACGTGCTGATCGGTCCGATGGCGAGCGTCTCGGGCGCCGTCATCGAGGACGAGGTGTTCCTCGCGACGGGAACGCGTGTCTTCAACGGCGCCAGGATCGGGCGGCGCAGCGAAGTGCGGATCAACGGCGTCGTCCACCTGCGCACGACGCTCGCCCCCGAGACGACGGTGCCGATCGGCTGGGTCGCTGTGGGGGATCCGGTGCAGATCCTGCCACCCGAGCGCCACGACGAGATCTGGGCGGCGCAGCGCGAGCTGGACTTTCCGGGTTACGTCTTCGGCCTGGACCGCGAGACGCCCGACCTCATGGTGCAGCTCACCGAGCGATACGGGCGAAGTCTCGCGCGGCACGCGGACGATCGCCGCGTGGACTGACGCGATCGATCGTCAGCTCCAGTCCGCGCCGCAGTCGCGGCAGCCGAAGTGCGGGCTGGCGTCCAACTGTCCATGGCGCAACTCGTCGCCGCGGTCGAACTCCAGCACGAACCACTCTTCGGCGATGCGGACCTCCGACGACGCGCACACCGGGCACACGTCGATCGCGAGCGTCAGCGTCGCGTCATCTCCTGCTCTGCCCATGCGCCGACGGTAACCCCGGCCGCCCACACATGCGGCAGCGACGCGCGTGTCGGCGCGGACGCTCAGCCGGTGTTCTGATCAGCCGGTGTTCTGCAGGCCGGCGGCGACTCCCGAGACCGACAGCAGCAGCAGCCGCTGCTGCTCGGGATCGACCGGGGCGTCTTCGGGAGCGTCGCGCAGCGCGCGCAGGGCGCGCAGCTGCAGCAGTGACAGCGCGTCGACATAGGGGCTGCGCATCTTGACGGCGCGCTGCAGCACGGGCTTGTTGCCGAGCAGCTCGGTGCCGCCGGTGACGCGGATGACCCACGAGCGGGTGAGCGCCATCTCGTCGCGGACGAGGGCGGCGAGATCGTCGCGGTCGCCGAGTTCGAGATAGTGGCGCGCGATGCGGTCGTCGGCCTTCGCGAGGCTCATCGCGACGTTGTCGACCAGCGTGCGGAAGAGGGGCCATTCCTGGTACGCACGCTGCAGGAGCGGCTCGTCGCCGACCGCCTCGAGCGCGGTGCCCAGGCCGAACCAGCCGGCGAGGTTGATGCGGGCCTGCGTCCACGCGAACACCCACGGGATGGCGCGCAGGTCCTCGAGCGACTCGACCGAGAGCCCGCGCCGCGCGGGGCGCGAGCCGAGCGCGAGCAGCCCGATCTCTTCCATGGGAGTCACACGCGCGAACCACGAGGCGAAGCCGGGCGCCTTCACCAGGGCGAGGAAGCGTTCGCGGGATGCCGCATCCAGCGTCGCCGCCACGTCCGCGTACCGCTCGGCGGCCGCGCGGTTGCGCTCCTCGTTCGAGGGCGCCGAAGCGAGCAGGATCGCCGCGGCGACCTGATCGATGTGGCGCATGGCGATCGCGGGGTCGCCGTAGCGGGCGAAGATGACCTCACCTTGCTCGGTGAGCTTGAACCGCCCGTCCACCGAGTGCGGCGGCTGCGCGAGGATCGCCGAGTTCGCGGGCCCGCCGCCACGCCCCAGGGCGCCGCCGCGGCCGTGGAAGAGCGTCAGCTCGATCCCGTTCTCCCGCGCCCAGGCCGAGATGGCCGCCTGCGCCTGGTAGAGCGCGAGGTTCGCTGCGACCGGGCCGACGTCCTTCGACGAGTCGGAGTAGCCGAGCATGACCTCGAGGCGGCGCCCGGTCGCCTCGAGGCGGGCCGCGAACTCGGGGTGATCGACGATCTCGGCGAGGATGCCGGGTGCGGCCTGAAGGTCGGCGAACGTCTCGAACAGCGGCACGACGTCGAGGACGGGGGGCGTGCCGTCCGGCCCGACCGCGTGGCGGGCCAGGCGGTGCACGGCGGCGAGGTCGTCGGCGGACTGCGTGAACGACACGATGTAGCGACCGGCGGCACGCGGGCCGTAGCGCTCCTGCAGGAACGCGATCGTGCGGATGACGTCGAGCACCTCATCGGCGAGCTCGCTGAGCGGTGCGCCGCTGGATGCCGCGGCATCCAGCTCCGCGAGGACCTTCGCATGCACCGCGGAGTGCTGGCGCACCTCGAGCTCGGTGAGGTGGAAGCCGTAGGTCTCGACCTGCCACAGCAGCTGCTGCAGGTGCCCGTATGCCTGGCGGGGGGCGCCCGCCTGCACGAGCGAGTCCTGCACGACGCGCAGGTCGGCGAGCAGGTGCTCGGGGTCCCGATACGCCAGGTCGGCGTTGCGCTCGCGCGTCGCCTCGATCCGGCGCGCGACGAGCAGCAGGATGCGCCGGTGCGGTTCGTCGGGCGAGCGCTTGGCGATCTCTTTCGCGGCCTCCTCGTCGGCGGCCTTCAGTCGCTGCCACAGCGCGAGCAGCGCCGGGCTCGGCGGCGTGGTCGTCGCGTCGAGCGTGAGCGTGCGCCCGATGCGGCTGGTGGTGCGCTCGAGTCCGAGCAGGACGTGCTCGCTGGCGATCTTCGCCGCCTTGCGGGTGACGGATGCCGTCACGAACGGGTTGCCGTCCCTGTCGCCGCCGACCCACGAGCCCACGCGCACGAAAGGCCGCACCACGGGCGCGCGTCCGCCGGCGGCCGGCCCCTGCAGCGCGTCGTCGACGCGACGGTAGACGTGGGGGACCGCGGTGTACAGCGTCTCGTCGAAGACCGCCATGACGGCACGCACTTCGTCCACGGGCGAGGGCTTCTCGGGGCGGAGCGGCGCCGTGCGCCACAGCGTGTCGACCTCTTCGATCATTCGTCGCTCGGCGCGCCGCTCATCCGCACCGTTGCGAAGCGACGAGTCGTGCTCTTCGAGCAGTGCAGCCAGCCGACGGATGCTGGACGAGACGGCCCGGCGGCGGGCCTCGGTGGGGTGCGCGGTGAAGACCGGGTGGAAGCGCATGTTCTGCAGGTGCGCGAGCGCGGTGTCGTCGCCGACCTCACTGGCCAGGCGCATGAACGCCGCGGCGACGGAGTCGGTGGCACGCTCACGGTCGGGGCGGCCGTCCCGCTCCCGCAGGATGCGCACGCGCTGGTGCTCCTCGGCGAGGTTGACGAGGTGGAAGTACGCGGTGAATGCGCGGGCGACCTCGTCGGCCCGCTCGATCGTGAACGAGTCGGCGATCGCCGCCGCGCGCGCGAACGCTTCGGGCGTCTCGTCGGTGTAGGCCTGGATCGTCGCGATCCGCAGCCGCTCGACGTCCTCGTACAGGCCGGGCGATCCGCTCTCTCGCAGGACGCGCCCCAGCAGTGTGCCCAGCATTCGCACATCGGCGCGCATGCGCTCGGGAATCTCCTGCTCCGCCTCGAATCGTCCGACGACGTCGATCGCTTCGGTGTGGGTGAGTTCGCGCATCCGTCCAGGCTAACGGCGGCTCGTACCGCCCCGATGACACGGGTCTTCGTGTGACGCGGCCCGGACCCGTGCAGCCGAGGGTGTCAGTAGACTTGCCCCCTGGTGTGCCGGGAAGTCTGGTCGGCGATGCGCTGTGGCGCGATCCGCCGACCCCGACGAAAGGACCCGTGTGTCCCTGCTCCGCTCTGCCCGCTTTCCAGCGATCATCCTCCTGGTCTCAGCGGTTCTCGCCCTCATTCTCGCCAACTCACCGGCCGGACCAGGGATCGCGGCTGTGAAGGACGCCTACCTGGGCATTCCCGGCGTCTTCGAGATGTCGGTCGGGCATTGGGTGCAGGACGGTCTTCTCGCCGTCTTCTTCTTCATCGTGGCGGTCGAGCTGCAGTTCGAACTCACCAACGGCGAGCTGAACTCGGCCCGCAAGGCTCTCCAGCCCGCGATCGCGGCGGCGGGCGGCGTGCTCGTCCCGATCGCCGTCTTCCTCCTGTTCGCAGCCCGATCCGATGCCTCAGACGGATGGCCCATTCCCACGGCGACCGACATCGCATTCGCGTTGGGTGTTCTCGCCGTCTTCGGCAAGGGCCTTCCCTCCGGCATCCGGATCTTCCTGCTGGCCCTGGCCATCCTCGACGACATCGTCGGCATCGTGTTCATCGCCGTGCTCTTCACCAACGACGTCAATGTCGGCCTGCTCGCCCTGGCAGGCGTGGCGGTGATCGTCTTCGGGATCCTCAGCCGTCAGCTCGATACGCGCGGTCGCATCCCGATCGCGATCATCCTGATCGTCCTCGCGATCACCGCGTGGGTCCTCGTCTACCTGTCGGGCGTGCACGCGACGATCGCAGGCGTGGCTCTGGGACTGGCGATGGCGCAGCAGCCCGCCCTGCGCGCGCGTCATGAGCTGGAGCCCTGGGTGAACGGGATCGTCCTGCCGCTGTTCGCGTTCTCGGCGGCACTCGTCGTCATCCCGGCCGTCTCGCCGTCGCAGCTCTCGCCGGCGTTCTGGGGGATTCTCGTGGCGTTGCCCGTAGGGAAGATCATCGGAATCTCGATCGCCGGCTGGATCTCGCTGCGCATCGGGAACCGCGGCGCCGCCCCGCATCTGTCTTTCGCCGATCTACTCGCTGCCGGCGCACTCGGCGGCATCGGCTTCACCGTGTCGCTCCTGCTTTCCGAGCTCGCTTTCGCCGGTGCCCCGCTCGTCCGCGATGAAGCGACGCTGGGCGTCCTCGGAGGCTCGGCGATCTCGATCGTTCTCGCAGCGGTCCTGGTCGCACTGCGCGCTCGCCACTACCGCCGGATCGATCCCTCGTCGCGCGGCGATGAGCTGCCCCGCATGGACGAGCAGAATGGCCAGATCGCATGACGGAGACCGCCGGATCCTCCGACGCCCTGCGCGAGGCGGCCGACACGATGCGGGCGGTGCGGGACCGGTGCGTGTGGACGCAGCAGATCGACCACCGCGCGCTCGTGCCGTATCTGATCGAGGAGAGCGCCGAGCTCATCGACGCCGTCGAGGAGGGCTCGCGTGCCGAGCTGCGCGAAGAGCTGGGCGACCTGCTGTGGCAGGTGCTCTTCCACGCCGAGATCGCCTCGCGAGACCCCGACGAGCCGTTCGACATCGACGACGTGGCGCGCGGGCTCACCGACAAGATGGTCCGGCGGCATCCGCATGTCTTCGGTGATGCGGTCGCGACGACGCCCGAAGAGGTGCTCGTGCACTGGAACGCCGCGAAGGCCGCCGAGAAGAACGAGCGCACGAGCGTCCTCGACGGCGTGAGCGAGCGGATGCCGTCGCTCGCGCTCGCCCAGAAGCTCATTGGCAAGGCAGCCCAGGTCGACCTCCCGCCGACCCCCCGGGCATTGAGCGAGGAGCGCAGCGACGAGACGAAACCGGCCGAACCGAGGTCGGAGGCCGAGCTCGGCGACACGCTCCTGGAGCTCGTGGCGACGGCGCGGGAGAACGGCTGGGACGCTGAGCGGGCGCTCCGCGAGCGGCTGCGAAGACTCGAGGGAGACATCCGCGCGACTGAGGCGGCTTCCCGCCGCGACGAGATCAGGTGATGTCACCGGGGGAGGACGATCCACGCGCCAACGTCCTACGCTCGTGAAATCACCTGATCTCGCGAGGCGTGGGGTCGGCGGAGCGGCCGGGGATGCCGCGGACAACACGGCGGAATCGATCGGTGGACGCGACCTGGAAAGATGGCTTCGTGGCATCCGTCAATCCGCCGCGCGGAATGCGCGACTTCCTTCCCGCTGAAAAGGCCCGCCGCGAGCGCGTGCTCGCCGTGATCCGCGAGCGCTATCGCGCGCACGGGTTCGACGAGATCGAGACCCCGGTGATGGAGGAGCACGGCCGGTTGCACGCCGGCATCGGCGGCGACAACGAGAAGCTCGCCTACAACGTGCTCAAGCGCGGACTTGATGCCGACGCGATCCGGGCAGCCGCCGACGACCCGTCCGCGCTCACCGATCTGGGGCTGCGCTACGACCTGACCGTGCCGCTCGCGCGGTTCTATGCGACCAATCGCGGGCAGCTGCCGCCTGTCTTCCGCTCGATCCAGATCGCCCCGGTGTGGCGCGCCGAGCGGCCGCAGAAGGGGCGGTACCGCCAGTTCATGCAGTGCGACATCGACATGATCGGGGATGCCTCGTCCCGTGCCGAGTCCGAGCTCATCGTCGCGACGCTCGACACCCTCGACGCGCTCGGGCTCGAGGGTGGCAGCGTGCGCATCAACGACCGGGGCGTGCTGGACTGGATGCTCGACAGCCTCGGATTCCGCGCCGAGGAGCGGCCGGGCGTTCTCATCACGATCGACAAGCTCGACAAGCTCGGACCGGCGGGCATCGTCGTCGAGCTGCGTGAGCGCGGCGCCACCCCCGGCGCCGTGGACGCCTTCGAGGCGTTCCTGAACCGCCCGCAGACGCTCGAGTACAACGCGTACGGCGAGCGGCAGATCCGCAAGGCGCTTCCCGAGGGCGCTCCCGACGACATCGTGGCCCACCTCGTCGGCATCGGAGAGGCTGTCGCCGCAGCACGGACCACCGAGGCCTCGGAGCCGGAGACCCCCGGCGACATCCCGCTGGTGTTCGACCCGTTCCTGGTGCGCGGCATGGGGTACTACACGGGCACGATCTTCGAGCTCGCGCACCCGTCCGTCGCGTACTCGCTGGGTGGCGGTGGTCGCTACGACGGCATGATCGGCCGCTTCCTCGGGCAGGACGTGCCCGCCGTGGGATTCTCGATCGGCTTCGAGCGTCTCGTCGACCTCGTCGAGGGGCAGACGGATGCCGCGGGCCGGGCGATCGTGCTCGTCCACGACCGCGACGTGCCCGACGGGCGGCTTCTCGCGCTCAAGGCCGCGCTGATCGCGGAAGGGTCGCGCGTGCGGCTGGAGCAGCGCACCAAGAACCTCAAGGCGCTGCTCGAGCGCGCGGCCTCCGACGGTTATGCCGCGTTCGCGACGGTCACGGCGGGTACGACGCGCGACGCGCTCGAGGTCAAGCCGCTCGCCTGAGCCGGACGGCGCGGTAGGCGATGCCGGCGGCGACGACGACCACGCCTGCCACGACCGACTGCCAAGGGAGTGTCGCGGCGAGCACGAGGCATCCGATCCCGCCGATCACCTGCAGCGCGACGGGGTAACGCCGCGCGTCGCCACGCTGGCGGAAGGCTGCGACGTTCGCGACGAGGTAGTACAGCAGCACCCCGAAGGACGAGAATCCGATCGCTCCGCGCAGGTCTACGAATGCGACCAGCAGCAGCACGGCGGCCGCCACGGCGAGCTCGGCACGATGCGGCGCGTGCCATCGCGGATGCACGCGAGCCAGCGCCACCGGCAGGTCGTGCTCGCGGGCCATCGCGAACGTCGTGCGGCTGACGCCGGCGATGAGTGCCAGCAGGGCGCCGAGGGATGCCGCCGCCGCCCCGATGCGGACGACCGGATCGACCCATGCCCAGCCCGACGCCGCCGCGGCGTCCGCGACCGGCTGGGCGGATGCCGCGGTGCCGGCCGGCCCGAGGGTGCTCAGCACCGCGACCGCGACGGCGATGTACACCGCGAGGGCGATGAGGAACGCCAGGACGATGGCCCGCGGGATGAGGCGCTGCGGGTCGCGCACCTCCTCGCCGAGCGTCGCGATGCGCGCATACCCGGCGAACGCGAAGAACAGCAGGCCCGCCGACTGCAGTGTGCCGTAGACGCCACCCTCCGCCAGCGTGTCCGGGCTGAGCCAGCCGGGTGCGTCGGCGGCCGAGATGCTCGCCGTCACGCCCACAGCCAGCGCGAGCAGCACCGCGACCACGATGACGCGGGCGGCCTGGGCGGTGCGGGTGACACCGAACCAGTTGACGATCGTCAAGGCGGCGACCGCGGCGAGCGCGACGGGCCGTTCCCACCCGGGCGGAGCCGCGTACGCCGCGAAGGTCAGCGCCATCGCTGCGCAGCTGGCCGTCTTGCCGATCACGAAGCCCCAGCCGGCGGTGAAGCCCCACCACGGGCCGAGCTCGGCGCGGCCGTACGCGTACGTGCCACCCGACGTGGGGTGAACGGCCGCCAGCTGCGCCGACGACGTGGCGTTGCCGAACGCGACGACCGCCGCGATCGCCAGCCCGATGAGCAGGCCGCTGCCCGCGGCATCCGCTGCCGGCCCCCACACCGCGAACACGCCCGCGCCGATCATGGCACCGAGCCCGATGAAGACGGCATCGGTCAGCCCGAGTCGTCGCTGGAGCGAAGGAGACGCCATGCGCGCACCTTATCCGGTCGCGGTGACGGCGACGGTGCCGGGTCGCGAGGGTGCGTCTCGGCGGGGCATGATCGTCGCATGGCTCTGCACCTCCACACCGTCCTGGCCCCGTTCGGGCCCGCGACCGCGATCGATCTGACCGACACCCAGGTCGAGGAGCTCGGCGGCGGCAAGCGCGCCGCGGTCGTCGTCGACATCGGCGGTCGCACCGCGCGAGTGCGGCTCGGCGTGATGGACGGCCGCAACGTGATCGGCTTGTCGAAGGCCGTGCGTGCGCAGCTGGGTGTGGACATCGGCGACGAGGTGGATGCCACGATCCGGCTCGACACCACCGAGCGGGAGGTCGACGTGCCCGGCGATCTCGCGGCGGCTCTCGATGCCGCAGCGGGCGTGCGCGCGGCCTTCGAGGCTCTGTCGTACTCGCGCCGCAAGGAACTCGCGCGCGGCGTGGCCGAGGCCAAGCGGCCCGAGACGCGCGAGCGCCGGATCGCCGCGGTGGTCGCCGACCTGACCGGCCCGTAGCCGCGGCGTCGGCGTCGGAGAACGGTCACCGGCGTGACGGCATCCGTTCACGTGGCCGTTGTGGGATGTCGGCATGCCTCGTGCGCGCGTCGTCTGGTCGCGCAGCGTCGTGATCGGCGCTGCGGGCGTCCTCGTCGGAGGGGGCGTCGCGCTCATCGGGGCGCGCGCCGTCCTGCGGCGGCAGGCTGTGGTCGCCCGGCGCCGCATCGGCAAGCCGCTGGGGGAGGAGGCACTGGACGCCGATCGCGTCTGGCGTCGGCGCTACGACGCCCCGCCGATCGAGCTGGTGGTGCTCGGCGACTCGATCGCCGCCGGCCTCGGTGCGGAGCGGCGCAAGGACACCCTGGGCGCACGACTTGCCAAAGGTCTCGCGCGGGCCGCGCGCCGGCCGGTGCGGCTGCGCACGGCGGCGATGGTCGGGGCGGAGTCGTCCCTCCTGCCGGCGCAGCTGGCGACCCTTCCCGACGACTATCGTCCCGACGTGGCCGTCGTGATCGTCGGCGGGAACGACGTCACCCACCGTGTGCCGATCCCGGTCGCGGTCAGGCACCTCGAGGACGCCGTCGTGCGGCTGCAGGCGCTGGGAGCGGGGGTGGTCGTGGGTACGTGCCCCGACCTCGGGGCGTTGCGCCCGGTGCCCCAACCGCTCCGATCGCTCGGCTCGCGGCTGTCGAGGGCGCTCGCCGAGGCGCAGGCGCGGGCGGCGGAGCGGCACGGCGCCCGCGCGGTGTCGCTGCGGCGTGCGGTGGGGCCGTTCTTCATCACGCAGCCCGACGAGATGTTCAGCCTGGATCGCTTCCATCCGAGCGCGCTCGGCTACCGCCGCACGGCCGAGGCGCTGCTGCCGGCCGCCCTCGAGGTCCTGGCCACGCCGTAGCAGCGTCCGCCGCGCGGAAGCGGGTCAGCCGGTGCTGACGGAGGCCGCCCATTCGGCGACACGAGCTGCGCTCTCCTCTTCCGAGAGGTCCTCGACGCGAGTCATGATCGACCAGCGCACGCCGTAAGGGTCGCGGATGCTGGCGAAGCGATCGCCCGAGACGAAGGTGGACGGCTCCTCGCGCACGGTTGCGCCGGCGGCGACGGCTCGTGCGGTGACGGCGTCGACGTCGGGCACGTAGATGCCGATCGAATAGCAGTCGTCATCGCCCTCCGGCGCCGGCACGGTGCCGTACGCGGGGCTCGGGTCGCCGATCTGCAGCAGGCCGAGGCCGAAGTCCAGGCCCGCGTGGACCACGACGCCGTCGAATTCGGTCACGTCGCTGACCCTCGCGCCGAAGACGTCACGGTAGAACTCCAGGGCCGCCTTTGCGTTGCGGATCGCGAGGAACGGGGTGAGCGTCGTCGCGACGTTCGGGCGGCCGGCGGTCGTATGCGCACCGGTCACGCCGGTGGTGTTCTCTTCATCGGTCATGTCCCCATCGTGCGCCGCGACCTGCTCGCCGGGCTTGGAGATTCACGACAACCTGTGACGTCGGTGCCGCGCACTAGCGTGGGCGGCGTGACCGACTCTTCGCGTGCGATCGATCCTGCCCGCGGCGTGCTCTTCCCTGACCGGCTCCCGCGCTTCACGCGGATGCCCCCGCCGGCGGAGGCATCCGGTCTCGTCTCATGGTTCTGGATCCCGCAGTGGGACCTTCCGGACGGCGTCGAGACGCGTCAGCCGATCCTCGGCTACCCGGCTGCCAACCTGGCCGTCGAACCCGACGGCGTCACCCTCTGGGGTTCGACGACGCGGGCGTCCGAGCGCGTGCTGACGGGCAGCGGCTGGGCGGTGGGAGCCCTGCTGCGCCCGGCGGCCCTCTCGCGCCTGGCGTCGTCGCCGAGCGCGCTGGTCGACACTTTCGCCGCGCTGGACGCGGGCGAGATGCACGCCGCTGTCGTGGCGGCGATGCCCGATGTGGATGCGGCGACGCTCGTGGTGGCGTCGTGGCTGGTCCACCGGGCCGGGCCGCCCAGTGCCGAGGGCCGGCTCGCGAACGACATGGCGGATCTGCTCATGACCGACCCCGGAGTCCTGCGCGTCGAGGACGCGGCGGAGCAGCTGCGCGTCTCGGTGCGCACACTGCAGCGTCTCGCGCATCGGACCGTCGGACTGTCGCCTGCGGCGATGATCCGTCGCCGGCGACTGCAGGAGGCCGCGCAGCGCGTGCGCGAGGATGCCGGGGTGCTGCTGGCCGATGTGGCCGCCGAGCTCGGCTACGCCGACCAGGCGCACCTCGCGAACGACTTCCGCACGGTGCTCGGGTTCACGCCGTCGGAGTATCGCGCCGCCACGTGATGCCGCGGTCTGCGCTCACACGCCGCCCGTCGTGGACTGCGTGACGCGCTTCTTCTCTCGCACGTAGACCTCGCGGCGCACGCGCGCGACGACGTCTCCCGCGACATCCGTGATGTCGGTCTCGAACCATTCGAGCACCTTCGCGCCACCGCGGGCCCGCTCGCGAAGCTCGTCGGCCTTCTCGCGCGGCACCTCGAAGTGCGCCGTCAGCACGCCGCGACCCGGCTTCACGAACTCGATCTCGCCGCGAGTGTCCCAGACGACGTAGTTCCGCCCGAGCTGGTGCATCACGAGCATGAAGAAGTACGGATCCGTCATGGCCGACATCGATCCGCCGAACGCGGTCTTCACGTAGTTGCGGGTGATGAGGTTCACGTGCAGCTCGACCGTCGCGCTCGTCCAGTCCTCGGCGAACCTGCGGACGCGGATGCCGCTCCACAGGTTGGGCGCCCACAGGCTCATTCCGACGGCAAGACGACGAGGAGTCACGCGCATGCGCAGAATGCTGGCGCATTCGCGCGCGAGGATTCCAATCCGTTGTCGACGACCCACAATCCACGCCGGTGAGGATCGTGCAACTGTTCTACTTGTTATAGAATAGTCGCGTGCTGATCCGAATCGACCCGACGAGCGATGACCCGCTCTTCGCGCAGGTGGCCGCCTCGGTGAGAGCGGATGCCGCAGCCGGGCGCCTGCGTCCGGGTGACCGACTGCCGTCGGCGCGGGACGTGGCCGAGGCGCTGGGGGTGAATCTCCACACCGTGCTGCGCGCCTACCAGGAGCTCCGTGACGAGGGCCTCGTCGACATGCGGCGCGGGCGCGGAGCGGTTCTCACCGACGCCGCGCTGCCGCTCTCGCAGCTCAACGACGACATCGCAGCGCTCACGGCCCGCGCGAAGGCGCTGGGCCTGTCGGCCGACACACTCGCCTCACTCGTGAAGGAGCATCGATGACCACGACATCCACAGCCGACGTCCGGCGGGCCCGCCGCGCCTACCTCGCCGTCGCGACCTGGATCCCGATCGCGGGGACGTCGGTCGCCGTCGCCTTGATGATCATGTGGCTGGGCGACGTGCCGGCCGACATCGCCGTCCACTGGAGCCCGGACGGCGCGCCGGACCGGTTCGGTCCCGCATGGTCGTCGCCGCTGCTGGCGGCGATCCTCGGCTACGGATTGGCCGGTCTCTTCGCGGGCATCGGGATCGCGGGGAGCCGCTCCGGGGAATGGGGGCCGGTGCTGCGGTTCCTCGGTGCGCTCAGCTGCGGCCTGTCGCTCTTCCTCATGACGCTCATCACCGCGGCCCTTGCCGCGCAGCGCGGACTCGACGATGCCGCCGATGCGCCCAGCATCCTGATCCCTCTCGCGATCGCCGCCGGCGCGGGCATCATCACGGGAATCGTCGCATGGTTCCTGCAGCCGGCGGTGGCCGTCAGCGGCGGAACGGCGGCGATCCCGGCCTCGGCGCTGGACCTCGAGCCTGGTGAACGCGCGGTCTGGCTGCGCACCACGACGATGGCGCGCCCTGCGATCGTCGCCATCATCGGTGTGACGACGCTGATGGCGGGGTTGGCGATCGTGACCGGGCTGACCGGTGGCGAGCTGTGGTGGCTCTTCACCGCCCTGGCGGTGCTGTTCGCGATCCTGTCCGCCACGACGTGCGTCTTCCGCGTCCGGGTGTCCGAGGCGGGACTGCGGGTGACCTCGATCGCCGGATTCCCCCGTTTCGGGGTGGCATTGGCGGATGTCGCCGGTGTCTCCGTCGTGAGCGTGGCACCGATGGCGGACTTCGGAGGCTGGGGGATCCGGTCGGGTCTGGACGGACGCTTCGGAATCGTGCTGCGGGGCGGCGAGGCGATCCAGGTCGCTCGCCGGAGCGGCGGCCCGTTCGTCGTCACGGTCGACGATGCGGCGACGGGGGCAGCGGTGCTGTCGGCGCTCGCTGTGCGCGATACCGCGGCGCGTCCTTGACGGCGGCGCCCGCCGCTTGTTGGCTGGGCTCATGAGCCAGCCGACCCCTGACGTGTGGCGACGCGTCGACACGTACCTGACCGACACGCTCGTCGGGCACGATCCGAACCTCGAGCAGGCCGTCGCCGACCAGAACGCCGCGGGCCTTCCTCCGATCGAAGTGGCGCCCGTCAACGGCAAGCTCCTTCACCTCCTCGCACGCATGACCGGCGCGAAGCGGGTGCTCGAGATCGGGACGCTCGGCGCGTACTCCACCATCTGGCTGGCCCGTGGCCTCCCCGATGACGGGCGGGTCGTGACGATCGAGGCCGAGCCCCGCATCGCCGACATCGCTCGTGCCAACCTGGAGCGGGCCGGGGTCGGCCAGAAGGTGGAGATCAGGCTCGGCCGCGGCGCCGACGTGCTCCCGACGCTCGCCGAGGCGATCCTGGACGGAAGCACCGCACCGTTCGACCTGGTCTTCATCGACGCCGACAAGGAGTCCAACACCGTCTACCTCGACTGGGCCGCGCGGCTGGGACGCCCGGGGACGGTCGTCGTGGTCGACAACACGGTGCGCGGGGGAGAGGTGGCCAATCCCGCGACCGAGAGCGCGCAGATCATCGGCGTGCAGCGCGGGCTCGAGATGCTCGGGCGGGACCCGCGCTTCGACGCCACGGCGATACAGACTCTCGATGCGAAGGGCTACGACGGGATCGCGATCGCGCTGGTCGTGTGACCTGCGTGCCTGTGGGGGTGCCGGGCGGATCACTAGACTCGGGTGCGGACCGACGATGCTCCGACGAACCACCCTCCACAAGCAAGGAGTCCCTCAGTGGCACTGATCGAGGCTGTAGGCGCGCGCGAGATCCTCGACTCGCGCGGAAACCCGACCGTCGAAGTGGAGGTGCTGCTCGACGACGGAATCGTCCAGCGCGCCGCCGTTCCCTCCGGCGCATCCACCGGCGCCTTCGAGGCGTACGAGCTTCGTGACGGCGACAAGAGCCGGTACGGGGGCAAGGGCGTCCTGAAGGCCGTGGCCGCCGTCATCGACGAGCTCGGCCCGGCGATCGAGGGCGTGGAGGCGAGCGAGCAGCGCGTCATCGACGAGATCCTCATCGAGACCGACGGCACTGAGAACAAGTCGCGCACCGGCGCGAACGCGATCCTGGGCGTCTCGCTCGCCGTCGCCAAGGCCGCCGCAGACTCGGCCGACCTGCCGCTGTTCCGCTACCTGGGCGGTCCCAACGCGCATGTCCTCCCGGTGCCCCTGTTCAACGTCATCAACGGCGGATCGCACGCCGACAACGGCATCGACATGCAGGAGTTCTTCCTGGCCCCGATCGGCGCCGAGACGTTCTCGGAGTCGCTGCGGTGGGGGACCGAGGTCTACCACGTCCTCAAAGGCGAGCTGAAGGCCGCCGGCTTCGCGACGGGTCTGGGCGACGAGGGCGGTTTCGCCCCCGATCTGCCGAACAACCGCGAGGGCCTGGACTTCCTCGTGAAGGCGATCGAGAAGGCGGGCTTCACGCCGGGCACCGAGATCGCACTGGGTCTCGACGTCGCGGCGACCGAGTTCTTCAACGACGGCGTGTACCGCCTGGACGACAGGGACTGGACCGCCGCCGAGCTGACCGAGTACTACGTCGGCCTGGTCAACGACTACCCGATCGTGACGATCGAGGACGCGCTGGCCGAGGATGACTGGGACAACTGGAAGGCGCTCACGGACGCGCTCGGGTCGAAGATCCAGCTCGTCGGTGACGACCTGTTCGTCACGAACCCGACGCGTCTGGCCGACGGCATCGCTCGTGGTGTGGCCAACTCCCTGCTGGTCAAGGTGAACCAGATCGGCACGCTGTCCGAGACGCTGGATGCCGTCGACATGGCGCACCGTGCCGGTTACACCGCGATGATCTCCCACCGCTCGGGCGAGACCGAGGACACCACCATCGCCGACCTCGTGGTCGCGACGGGTGCGGGTCAGATCAAGAGCGGCGCGCCCGCCCGGAGCGAGCGGGTCGCGAAATACAATCAGCTTCTGCGCATCGAGGAAGAGCTGGGCGACGCCGCGACGTTCATCGGCCGGGCCGCCTTCCCGCGCTACAAGGGCTGACGCGACGACGGATGACGAGAGGGGGAGCCGTGGCGGACATGACGGCTTCCCCTTCCCGTCCCGGGGGTGCGTCGCGCCCGCCGCGGCAGCGTCCCCCGCGACGACCGGTGGACGTGAGGGAGTGGCTCGGTGGCATCCGGCTGTCGGGCTTCATGGTCATCATGCTCGGGCTGGTCGTCCTGGCCGCATTCGTGCTGGTGCCCACGATCGGCACCTACGTCGATCAGCGGCAGCAGATCGCGGCGCTGGAGGCGGCGGTGCAGCTCAGCCGCGAACAGGTCGAAGAGCTCGAGTCGCAGCGCGAGCGCTGGAACGATCCTGCCTACATCACCACGCAGGCCCGCGAACGGCTGTACTACGTCAAGCCGGGCGAGGTCATCTACCTCGTCGATGACGATCTTCCTCCCGAGCTCGAGCCGCAGGAGCAGGCGCCCGTGAGCGAGGACGTCGAGCAGACTCGGACGGACTGGATGTCGCAGCTCGTGCGGTCGGTGACCGAGGCGGGCCTCGCGCAGACCGTCGCACCGGTGACGGTCGGCGTCCCCGATCCCGGTCCCACGCCGACGCCCTGACGTGCGGTGCGGTCCAGCGCCGTCCCAGGCGCCGCCGG
This sequence comes from Microbacterium sp. I2, assembly GCF_051364985.1. Taxonomy (NCBI): domain Bacteria; kingdom Bacillati; phylum Actinomycetota; class Actinomycetes; order Micrococcales; family Microbacteriaceae; genus Microbacterium; species Microbacterium sp. I2. The sequence continues at coordinate 82,039 of NZ_JBLWIH010000001.1, read as the reverse complement.
TACTCTGACCACGACTGTCTCGACCCCCGCGACCTGGAGGCCCCTGTGACGACCCCGCCGTTCCCCGCGGTCAGCGAGGCCGACCTCGCCGTTCTGCGCGAGCAGCTCGGCCGCCCCGCGAGAGGCGTGCTCGGCGTCGCGGCGCGCTGCGTGTGCGGCAACCCGACGGTGGTGGCCACCGCACCGCGGCTGCCTGACGGCACCCCTTTTCCCACGTTCTACTACCTGACGCATCCCGCGGCCACGGCGGCGATGTCGGTGCTCGAGGCCGACCACGTCATGCGCGCCTTCAACGACGAGCTCGCCGCCGACGAGGACCTCGCCGTCGCCTACGCACAGGCCCACGCCGCGTATCTGCGCGATCGCGCCGAGTACGGCGAGGTCGAAGAGATCTCGGGGATCTCGGCGGGCGGCATGCCCACGCGGGTGAAATGTCTGCATGCTCTGGCCGGACACGCTCTCGCGGCCGGTCCCGGGGTCAATCCGATCGGCGACCGCGCGCTGGCGATGTCGACGTGGTCGCCGCTGCGCTGCGTGTGCGCGCAGCCGGGAACGGCCGGATGACGCGGCGCCTGCTGGCCGCGGCCGCCGCGGGACTCGCGCTCAGCCTCGCGGTGGCGCCGTCGGCGGCCGCGCAGGCATCGACGCCGCCGGCGGTCGCGCCGACTCCGCCGGCCGAGGACCCGGTCCGCGCCGCGGAGTACTGGCTCGAGGACTACGGGATCGAGAAGGCGTGGGAGACCACGCGCGGCGCGGGCGTCACGATCGCCGTCATCGACACCGGCATCGCGCGCGGCCCGGTCGAGTTCACGGGAGCCGTGACCGGGGGCACCGACGTATCGGGTGTCGGCTCGGACGACGGCCGCACTCCTGTCGGGGCCGTCGACGCCGACCACGGCAGCTGGGTCGCCTCGCTCGCCGCGGGCCGGGGGACCGGTCCCGACACCGGCATGATCGGCGTCGCGCCGGAGGCGCAGCTGCTGTCCGTCTCGGTCGGGTTCGGCTCGACGGCCACGCGTCCCTTCGCCGACCAGATCGCCGAGGCGATCCGCTGGTCGGTGGACCACGGCGCCGACATCATCAACATGTCGCTCACGACGAACGTGCCGGACTGGCCCGAGAGCTGGGACGACGCGTTCCTGTATGCGTTCGAGAACGACGTCGTCGTGGTCGTCGCCGCCGGCAACAGGGGGAGCGGCACCACCCGGGTCGGCGCGCCCGCCACGATCCCCGGCGTGCTGACCGTGGCCGGTGTCGACCCGCAGGGCAACGCGAGCGTAGACGCGTCGACGCAGGGCATCACGATCGGCGTGGCCGCACCGAGTGAAGAGCTGCTGGGCGTCTCGGCCGATGGCCGGATCGTCGTGTGGGACGGCACGAGCGGCGCGGCGCCCATCGTCGCGGGCATCGCGGCACTCGTGCGCGCCGCGCATCCCGACCTCGACGCCGACAACGTGATCAACCGCATCGTCCGCACGGCGCGGCCGCCGGCCGGTGCCACGGAATCAGATCCGCTTCTGTACGGCAACGGACTGGTGGATGCCGCGGCAGCCGTCTCGGCGTCGGTGCCCGAAGTCGATTCGAATCCGATGGGGAGCCTCGAGGAGTGGGTGCTGGTCTATCGTCGTGCGCAGAGCGAGCCACGCCCGGAAGAGCCGGCGCCGACCATCGATGTTCCGGCGCTCCCGCCCGCCGAACCGGTCGAGCGTGCGTCCTCGCCGCTCCTTCCCGACGCCGACACCCTGCTGTACGGCACGCTGCCGCTCACTGCCGCCACAGCGGCGGCTATACTGGTGGCGCTCGGCGTCACCGCAGCTGTCCGACGCATCCGATTGGCGTCCCGCGCGCCGAGCCGCTGACACAGGAGGAGTTCTCCACTCGTGACCAACACCGTGCCCAAGATCCTCATCGTCGGTGGCGGCTACGCAGGCTTCTACACTGCCTGGAAGCTCGAGAAGCACCTGCGCAAGGGCGAGGCCGACGTGACGATCGTCGACCCGCTGCCCTACATGACGTACCAGCCCTTCCTCCCGGAGGTGGCGGCAGGCTCCATCGAGGCTCGCCACTCCGTCGTGGCGCTGCGTCGGCACCTCAAGCGCACGCACGTCGTGGCCGCGAAGGTCACCGGCATCAATCACGCGAGCAAGGTGGCCACGATCACGCCCGTCGCGGGCGATCCCTACGAGTTCGAGTACGACCAGATCGTCGTGACCGCCGGCGCCGTGTCGCGCACCTTCCCGATCCCCGGCATCGCTGACAACGCGATCGGCCTCAAGACGATCGAAGAGGCCGTCGCGATCCGCGACAAGCTCATGTCGAACTTCGACAAGGCGTCCGTCCTTCCCCCCGGTCCCGAGCGCGACCGGCTGCTCACGGTCGTCGTGGTCGGCGGTGGGTTCGCCGGCATCGAGGTCTTCGCCGAGCTGCGCTCGCTTGCCTCATCGCTGGTGAAGAGCTATCCGCAGCTCACCTTCGACGACACGCATTTCCACCTCATCGAGGCGATGGGCCGCATCATGCCCGAGGTCTCGCTGAAGACGAGCGAGTGGGTGCTGAAGAACCTCGCCAAGCGCGGCGCGTCCGTGCACCTCGACACGCAGGTCACCGGCGCGGTCGACGGCAACGTCGAGCTGTCCACCGGCGAGGTGCTCCCGACGGACCTGATCATCTGGACCGCCGGCGTCATGGCCAACCCGACTGTCGTGCGCGGCGGCGACCTTCCGGTGGAGGAGCGCGGCCGTATCCGCACCCGCGCCGACCTGCGCGTCGGCAGCGAAGACGAGTTCGTCGAGGGCGCATGGGCGGCCGGCGACGTGGCGGCCGTGCCCGACCTGTCCGGCGGCGGTGTCGGCGGATACTGCGTGCCGAACGCGCAGCACGCCGTGCGACAGGCCAAGCTGCTGGCGAAGAACCTCGTCGGGGTGCTGCGCGGCGAGCTGCCGCGCGAGTACTTCCACAAGAACCTGGGCGCCGTCGCGGGCCTGGGCCTGTGGGTCGGCGTCTTCCAGTCCGGCAAGCTCGCCCTCACGGGTCCGATCGCATGGCTCGCCCACCGCGGCTACCACGGCCTGGCGATGCCGTCGTGGGAGCGCAAGTGGCGCGTGCTGTGGGGCTGGTGGAACAACTTCTGGCTCGGTCGCGACCTGGTCAACCTGTCGACCGTGCAGAGCCCTCGCTACGTGTTCGAGGAGTTCGCGGCACGTCCGCGCCCGGTGCAGCCCGCGGTCACGCCGCCGGCCGAGCCTCGCGGCGCCGGCAAGCAGGCGGATCAGCCCGAGAAGGTCGAAGCAGACAAGGTGTCAGCGAGCCGCTGAGACCGCGCCCTGCAGCGTCTGACGGTAGCCTGAGGGACGTCGATCCCGGTCCGGGGTTCGACCGCGCCCCCGTAGCCCAATCGGCAGAGGCAGGCGACTTAAAATCGCTTCAGTCTGGGTTCGAGTCCCAGCGGGGGTACGAGTCCGGCGGCCTCTAGGCTGTTGCCCATGCGCGCGCACCCGAAGCGGGACGTATGAATCTCGATCTGCTGTCCACGACCCCGGCGACCAAGCCGTGGGAGCAACCCTCGTCTTTCTGGGGGGCGATGTCGCGCGCCGTCGCGGCGGTGAGCGGGCCGGTGGCCGCGCTCAGCGTCGACGCGCTGCGCTACAACGCCCTCGACATGGTGGTGCGTGCGGGCGGTGTCCCCATCCGCGTGGCGAGCAAGTCCGTGCGTGTGCGCGCCGTGCTCGACTCGGTGCTCGCACTGCCGGGTTACCGGGGCATCCTGGCCTTCACGCTGCCGGAGGCGCTGTGGCTCTCGAAGCCGCACGGCGAGATGCCCGCTCACGATGACATCGTGCTCGGATACCCCACCGCCGACCGCGCGGCGATCGCCGCGCTCGTCGCGGACGAGGACGCGCTTTCGCGGATCACGCTCATGGTGGACGATCCGGCCCAGCTCGACCTCGTCGACTCGACGGCCGCGCCCGGATCGCGTCCGGAAGTGCGCGTCGCGATCGACGCCGACGCGTCATGGCGGGCGCCGGGGCTCGGCCACGTCGGCGTCCTCCGCTCGCCCGTGCACGAACCCGCAGAGGTGGCGGCACTGGCACGCACCATCGCGGGCCGCGACGGGTTCCGGCTGGTCGGCCTCATGATGTACGAGGCGCAGATCGCCGGCCAGGGGGATGCCACCGGTCCAGGCGATACGATCATCCGGTGGATGCAGCGACGCTCCGCGGCGGAGCTGCTCGACCGGCGTGCCGCGATCGTCTCCGCGCTGCGTGACATCGCGCCGCTGGAGTTCGTCAACGGCGGCGGAACCGGCTCGCTCGAGCTGACGGCATCCGATCTCTCCGTCACCGAGCTCACCGCGGGCAGCGGGCTGCTCGCCGGCCACCTGTTCGACGGCTACCGCGCGTTCGATCCGGCCCCCGCCGCCGCGTTCGCACTCGAGGTCGTGCGCAAGCCCGCACCCGATGTGGCCACCGTCCTCGGCGGTGGCTGGATCGCGTCAGGACCGGCACTGGAGTCGCGGCAGCCGCGGGCCGTGTGGCCGCCGGAGCTGCGGACGGCTGCGCGCGAGGGGGCGGGTGAAGTGCATACGCCGCTGCGTGGCGACGCGGCGCGCGCTCTGAAGGTAGGCGACCGGGTGTGGTTCCGCCACGCCAAGAGCGGCGAGCTGGCAGAACGGATCGATCGCTACCACCTCGTGGACAGCGCGGTGCCCGGCGGCACGGTCGGCACGGTTGCGACCTACCGCGGCGACGGGCAGGCGTTCCTGTGACGCGCCCGGGCGGCACGTGGCAGAACTGGGGGCGGTCCGAGCGCGTACGTCCCCAGCGCGTGGAGTTCCCGCCGACGATCGAGGCGGTTCAACGGGCGGTGACGGCGGCCGCCGGGCGCGGAGCTCCGATCAAGGCGGTGGGCGCCGGACACAGTTTCACCGGCATCGCGGTAGCACCCGGCGTGCTCCTCGAGCTGCGGGATCTGGCCGGGCTGGTCTCCGTCGACGTCGAACGGGGGAGGGCCACCTTCTTCGCCGGCACGCGCCTGCACCAGGTCCCCGCGCTGCTGGCGCCGTACGGACTGGCCATGGAGAACCTGGGGGACATCGACCGGCAGTCGATCGCCGGTGCGATCTCGACCGGAACGCACGGCACGGGTGCCAGGTTCGGCGGCCTCGCGACGCAGGTCGTGGGAGCGACCATCGTCACCGCGAAGGGCGAGCTGCTGCGGATCCACGAGGACGAGAACGCCGACCTCGTGCCGGCGGTGGCGCTCGGCCTCGGAGCGCTCGGGATTCTGGTCGAGGTGACCCTCCAATGCGTGCCGTCGTTCGTCCTGCACGCCGTGGAGCGGCCCGAACCGCTCGAAGAGGTCCTTGCGGCCCTCGAAGAGCGCGCGACGGCGGCCGACCACTTCGAGTTCTACTGGTTCCCGCACACCGACCGCGCCATGACGAAGACCAACACGCGGCTGCCCGGCAATGCGCCGCGGCATCCGCTCACCCCCGTCGGCAAGTGGATCGACGACGCTCTCGTCGGCACCGGTCTGCATCAGGTCGCATGCAGCGTCGCGCGTGCGCTGCCCGTGACGATCCCAGCCATCAACCGCCTGTCGGTGCGCATGTGGGGCGATCGGGAGTTCACGGATGCCTCGGCCCGCGTGTTCGCGACGGCCAGGGCGGTGCGATTCCGTGAAATGGAGTACGCCCTGCCCGTCGAGAACGTGCGGGCGGCCTTCGACGAACTGCGCGCACTGGTCGACGAGCGCCGCTGGCGCATCTCGTTCCCCGTCGAGGTGCGGTTCGCCGCGGCCGATCCCGTCTGGATGTCCACCGCGTACGGCCGGGCGACGGGCTACATCGCCGTACACCGGTATTGGCGGGACGATCCCACGGAGTATTTCGATGCCGTCGAGCAGATCATGCTGCGCCACGGCGGGCGCCCGCACTGGGGCAAGATGCACTCGCTGGACGCGGGCGTCCTGCGCGAACGCTATCCGCGGTTCGACGACTTCCTCGCTCTGCGCGACCGCCTCGATCCCGACCGGCTGCTGCGCAACCCATATCTGGACCGCGTGCTCGGTGGGTAACGGCTGAGAGTCCTGGTCGCGGGCGCATTCCGCTCCGGTGCGCGTGGCTAGGATGAGGGCAAACCTCGAACGGAGTCTCGGTATGGAATGGCTGATCGCGGTCATCATCGTGGTGGCGCTCGTGCTGATCGCCGGCATCTACCTGTGGGCGACCTACAACTCGCTCGTGCAGCTGAACGTCCGCGTGGACGAGGCCTGGAGCGACATCACGGTGCAGCTGAAGCGGCGCGCCGATCTGCTGCCGAACCTGATCGAGACCGTCAAGGGCTATGCCGCTCATGAGAAGGCGGTGTTCGAGAACGTCACCCGCGCACGGGCCGAGACGCTCTCGGCGTCGGGCCCCGCCGAGGCGGGCGTCGCCGAGGGGCACATGCAACAGGCTCTGAAGTCGCTGTTCGCCGTGGCCGAGGCCTACCCGCAGCTGCAGGCGAGCCAGAACTTCCTGCAGCTGCAGCAGTCGATCGTCGACACCGAAGACAAGGTGCAGGCCTCGCGGCGTTTCTACAACGGCGGGGTGCGCGAGTTGAACACCAAGATCAAGGTGTTCCCCAACAACATGTTCGCCCGCAATCTGGGCTTCCACGAGCGCGAGTTCTTCGAGGTCATCGACGGCGCCGCCATCTCGGAACCCCCGCGCGTCCAGTTCTGACGCATGCCGCATCGCCTCTCCCGTGAGCAGGCGCGCCGCATCGCCGTGCGCGCACAGCTGCTGAGCGGGGAGCGACCGGCCGGCATCGTCGAGACCATCGACGCACTGACGATCGTCAACATCGAGCCCACCGCGGCGATCGCGCCCAGTGCCGACCACATCCTGTGGAGTCGTCTGGGGTGGCCGTATCAGCCGGCGGATCTGGTGCGACTCGTGGAGGAAGATCGCGCGATCTTCGAGTGGGGCGGGTTCTACCGGACGATGACCGACCTGCCGCTGCTGCTGCCCGACATGCGACAGCGCCCGCGGTCCGCCGAGGCGCGCGAATGGCTCGCGGCGAACGACCGTTTCCGTCGTGAGGTGATGGAACGGCTGCGCAGCGAAGGACCTCTGCGCCCGGCGGACATCCCCGACACGGCCCAGGTCTCGTGGCGGTCGTCCGGGTGGACGAACAACCGCAACACCCTGCAACTGCTCGAGATGCTCGTGCTGCGCGGCGAAGTCGCGATCTCGTCGCGGGATCGCGCGGGTCGCCTGTTCGACCTGGCGGAACGGGTGTATCCGGCAGACGTGCCGGAACTCTCTGACGAAGACGCCGCTCGGGAGCGGGCCGAGCGCCGCCTGGCGTCGTTGGGTCTTGCTCGCGCGAAGAGCATCGCTCAGCCCCTCGAGCCGATCGATGTGGGCGAGGTCGGCGAAGAGGCGGTCGTGGACGGCATCGAAGGCACGTGGCGCGTCGATGCGCAGGCGCTGCGGGACGACGAGGGAGGCTTCGAGCCGAGAACCGTGCTGCTGTCGCCCTTCGATCGTCTGGTGTTCGACCGACGGCGGCTGGAGGAGCTGTTCGGCTACGAGTACCTGCTCGAGATGTACAAGCCGGCCGCCAAGCGGCGGTGGGGCTACTTCGCGCTGCCGATCCTGCACGGCGACCGCTTCGTGGGCAAGCTGGACGCGAAGGCCGACCGCAAGCAGGGTGTGCTGCGCGTCTTCGCCGTGCACGAGGACGAGCCGTTCGACGAGGCGCTGGCCGGAGCAGTCGATGGCGAGATCGCCGATCTCGCCCGGTGGGTCAGCCTCGAAGTGCGGGGAGTCGCGACCTCGACGGACTGATCACCGGACCGCGAGCACCATCTCATCGCCCGAGAAGCGGATCGAGCCGCGCAGCGCCCAGTCGTCGGCGCGGTACGTGAACGAGCCGGGAGTTCCGTCGCGACGCAGGCCGTGCGCGGTGGCGACCACGATGCCGCCGGTGGCGTCGAACGACGTGCCCGTGGGGGAGAGGGTCACTTCGGGAAGCCGCTCGACGCGGAACGCGATGCGCTCGAGCTCGGCCAGGTCGGCCTGCCATGGCACGATCAGGCCGCAGTGGGCGGGCACCTCGGCGCTGGCCCGAGTGCACGACTCGACGTGGGCGTCGAGCTGTTCCTGTGCCTGAGCGGCGGCGTCCGGAGAGAAGGATGCCGCGACTTCGACGGTCGCCGGCTCGTCGTTGCTCACCCCGATGACGGCGCCGCCCTCCAGGACGCCGGAAGGGGCCGGCCCGATGTCGTACACGGCCGGCAGGAGCGCTACGGCGGTCTCGGTGGGAGCGACGGCGTCGCCGATCCGCACCGCGGGCAGCGTCGTGCCGTCCTCGATCGCGGCGCGGACCGTGAGCGAGGCGAGGTAGTCCTCTCCCGCGAGCTTCCAATCCGAGCCGACACGGGTCAGAGTGAACAGGATGTCGCGAGACGAACCGTCGATCTCGGCAGTCGCCTCCACGTCGACGCGCCCATCGCGCTCTTCGCCGACGGTAAGGATGAGGGGTTCCTGCGCGTAGCCGGCCGCGCCGACGAAGGCGTCCGCGACGATCTGCTCGGCGTCGTCTGCGAGCCGGTCGGCGCGCATCCCGTCGATCGCCTCCCAGTCGCCCTCGGTGAGGGCGGCGAGGTAGTCGCGCGCGACGTCGTCCGCCGACGCGGGGCGCAGCAGGATCCAGGCGACCGCACCGGTCGCCGCGACCGCCACGGCGGCACCTGCGACGATCCCCACGACGGCAGCCCGCTTCACCCCACCACGCTAGCCCGACGGCTCGTCGGCAGCGAGCGCGACGGGCTCGCGTGAGCCGGCGTCGTGGCGCAGCGCACCGGGCATCGCGCGCGCCAGGTCGTCGACCGCGTCCCCCCAGCGTGAGATCGACACCGCCTCCAGCCCCTGCCATGCTGCGGCGGTGCGCAGCTCTTCGGCCAGCCGCGCGGCCGCGTCGACGGGTGCACCGTGCTCCCACCACGCTGACTGGACGAGCAGCCGGGAGGTCGCACGGTCGGCCTTGAGATCGACACGGCCGACGATGTCGTCGCCCACCAGGACAGGCAGCGAGTAGTAGCCGTAACGCCGCTTGTGCGCGGGCGTGTAGATCTCGATGCGGTACTCGAAGTCGAAGAGGCGCTCGGCGCGATCGCGGAACCACACGACGGGGTCGAACGGAGTGAGGATGGCGGTCGCGTCGACGCGACGCGGAACCGACGCATCCGCGTGCAGCCACGCCTTCGCCGGTCGCCCGCCGGTCGTCCAGCCCGCCACGGTGACGGGGTAAAGCTCGCCGGTATCGGTCAGTTCGGCGATCGCCGAGAGCACCGCCTTGCGATCGGCGATGCGCCAGTAGTCGGCGAGATCGGCCGCCGTCGCGACGCCGTAGGCGCGGGCGGCACGGCGGACGAGCTCGCGGATCGCCTCGTCGCGCGGCACCTGCACGGCAAGCGCTTCGGGCGGGATCACCTGCTCCGCGAGCCCGTACCGCCGCTCGAAGCCGCGACGCCCCGCGATCGCCACCTCGCCGAACAGCCACAGGTACTCCAGCGCGTGCTTGACCACGTCCCAGTCCCACCACGGTCCGCGCGACGCCTTGCGGGAGTCGTGCTCGATCTGCGCAGGGCGCAGCGGCCCGCGATCGGCCAGCTCGGCGCGGATCCAGTCGACCGTCTCGCGGTGCGTGTCGAACCACCCGCCGGGCTGCGATCCGTACTTCTCGCGCAACGCCTGCATGCGGAAGCCGAACAGGCCCCAGTCCGACGCCGGGATGAAGGCGGCGACGTGTGCCCAGTACTCGACGTACGGCGCGCGCCGCGCGAAGAGGAGCCGGTCGAGGGCCGCGGTGTCGTAGGCACCCAGTCGCGAGAACAGCGGCATGTAGTGCGAGCGGGCGAACACGTTGACCGAGTCGATCTGCAGCGTCGCCATCCGGGAGAGAGCGCCGTTGAGCTGCCGGGTTCCCGCGGTGGCGGGACGCGGACGCCCGAACCCCTGAGCGGCCAGTGCGATGCGGCGCGCCTCGACGGCGCTCAGGTTCGACTTCACGCGCGTCAGCCTAGCGACGGGCACCGACACGCCACGGCGGTGCCGCGAGGAGCGGCGGTGCATGACTCCCGCGGAATGCGACAGTCCTAGACTGGCGGGATGAGCGGCTCCGACGAAAAGCCCCGCGGCTCGCTCTTCGACGCCCTTCGCGACAGGAGCAGAGTCGTCTCGACCGAGCTGTCCGGCTCGATGCCGCGCGGCCTCAGGATCGCGACCGCGTACTCCTGGCGGTTCCTCGTGGTCGCCGCCGCCATCGGCGTGGCCGTGTGGCTGGTGATCCAGCTCAAGCTCCTCGTGATCCCGCTGCTCATCGCGATCCTCGTGAGCGCGCTGCTGTACCCCTGGTTCACGTGGATGCTGCGTCACCGCGTGCCGCGGTGGATCGCGATCGTCGTGTCGGTCGTCAGCACTCTCGCCATCGTCACCGGTCTGCTCTGGCTCGCCGTCTGGCAGATCACCCGTCAGTGGTCCACAGTGCAGGACCGCACGGTCGATGCGATCGGCCAGTTCCGCCAGTACCTCATCGACGGCCCCCTCCATCTCAGCGCGGAACAGATCGACGATCTGCTCGCCCAGGGGTGGAGCTTCCTGCAGGAACAGGCCGAGCTGCTGTGGTCGGGCGCCCTCGCGATCGGCTCCACCGTCGGGCACGTGGTCACCGGGACGCTCCTGGCGATCTTCATCCTGCTGTGCCTGCTGGCCGACGGCGCCGGCATCTGGCGCTGGGTGCTGCGGCTGTTCCCGAAGCGGGCGCGCCCCGCCGCCGACGGCGCCGGCCGTGCGGGCTGGGTGACGGTCGTGAACTACGCGCGCACGCAGCTGCTGGTCGCGACCATCGACGCCATCGGCATCGGCCTGGGCGCATTCCTGCTCGGCGTGCCGCTGGCCATCCCCGTCGCGGTCCTGGTCTTCCTGGGCGCGTTCGTCCCGTTCGTCGGCGCCGTGGTCACCGGTGCAGTCGCGGTCTTCCTTGCCCTGGTGTACAACGGTCCGTGGATCGCGCTGTGGATGCTGATCGTGGTCCTGGGCGTCCAGCAGCTGGAGGGCCACGTGCTCCAGCCCCTCCTCATGGGCTCGGCGGTGAAGGTCCACCCGCTCGCGGTCGTGCTGGTCGTGGCCGGAGGCGCCATGATCGCCGGCATCCCCGGTGCCCTGTTCGCGGTGCCGCTCGCGGCCTTCGTCAACGTCGTCGCGGTCTATCTCGGCCAACGGGCGTGGGAGACCGGCGTCAGACCCAGCGGTGATCTGATCTGGAGCACCGTTCCCCGCCCGAGGAGGATCCGCCCGTGACGACCATGCACTCGCATCGAGCCGAGGTGCCGACGCTGTCGGACGTCGAGGATGCCGCGGCCGTACTACGCGGTGTCATCGTGCGCACACCCCTCGAGGAGTCGCAGCACCTCTCGGAGCTGCTGGGCGTTCCCGTCCACCTCAAGCTCGAGAATCTGCAGCGCACCGGATCCTTCAAGATCCGCGGCGCCACCTACCGGCTCTCTCAGCTGACGGCCGAAGAACGCGGACGCGGCGTGGTCGCGGCCTCCGCGGGCAACCACGCGCAGGGCGTGGCGCTGGCCGCCAAGTCGCTCGGCATCCCCGCCACGATCTTCATGCCGCTCGGCGTGCCGGTACCGAAGCTCCTCGCCACGCGGGGCTACGGCGCCGACGTCGTCCTGGAGGGCGCGACCGTCGAGACGCCGCTGCGGCTGGCAGCCGAGTTCGCCGAGCGTACCGGTGCGGTCTTCATCCACCCCTTCGACCATCCGGACGTGATCGCCGGTCAGGGCACGCTCGGCCTCGAGCTCATGGACGAGATGCCCGACCTCGACACCATCGTGCTCGGCATCGGCGGCGGTGGCCTGATCGCGGGCGTCGCGGCCGCGGTCAAGGCGCGGGCCGCCGCGGCGGGTCGCACCGTCCGCGTCATCGGAGTCCAGGCAGAGAACTCCGCGGCCTATCCCGCGTCGCTGCATGCAGGGCATCCTCTCGAAGTCGCCACCAAGCCGACGATCGCCGACGGCATCGCGGTCGCCCGGCCCGGTGACCTGCCGTTCCGCATGATCAGCGAGCTCGTCGACGAGGTCGTCACCGTGACCGAGGATGACATCGCCCGTGCGCTCCTGGTTCTCCTCGAGCGGGCGAAGCAGGTGGTCGAGCCGGCCGGCGCCGTGGGCGTCGCGGCGATCCTCGCCGGCAAGATCGAGGCCACGGGTCCCACTGTGAGCGTGCTGACAGGCGGCAACATCGACCCCCTGCTGCTGCAGCGCGTCGTCGCTCACGGGCTCTCGGCATCCGGTCGATACATGACGCTGCAGATCCCACTGCCCGATCGCCCGGGCCAGCTCGCGCGGGTGTCGGAACTGCTGGCGCTCGCGGGCGCGAACGTCATCGAAGTGCTCCACACCCGGCACGGCCAGGGGCTTCAGATCAGCGAGGTCATCCTGCAGCTGAGCGTGGAGACCCGCGGTGAGGAGCACCGCGCGCACGTCATCTCGGTGCTCGAGGACGCCGGCTACACGCCGAACGTGGTTCCGGACTGACGGCGACCGCGGCGCGCCGGGTCACTGACCGTTGTAGGTGTCGACCTTCACGATCTCGACGGCGATCTCGCGTCCGTTCGGCGCGGTGTAGGACGTCTTCTCGCCCTCCTTGCGGCCGATGATGGCCGCGCCCAGCGGCGACGCCTCGCTGTACACGTCGAGCTCGGAGCCGACGCCGATCTCGCGGTTGCCGAGCAGGAACACCTCTTCGCCGCCCGCGATGACCGCGGTGACGACGGTGCCCGGCTGGACGACGCCGTTGCTCTCGGGCGCCTCGCCCACCTTGGCCGACTTCAGCAGGTGCTGCAGCGTACGGATGCGTGCCTCCTGCTTGCCCTGCTCGTCCTTCGCCGCGTGGTAGCCGCCGTTCTCCTTGAGGTCGCCCTCTTCGCGGGCGGCCTCGATGCGCTTGGCGATCTCTTCGCGGCCCGTGGTGGAGAGGTGCTCGAGCTCGGCGGCGAGACGGTCGTAGGCATCCTGGGTGAGGAAGGTCTCGGGTGCATCGTTCGACACGGCTGACTCCTTCGGTCGGCGGGGGCACGTCGATAAACCGAACGCCCCGGCTCTCGGCCAGGGCGCGGATCGACTGCAGTCCCGACAGACTACGTCAGGTTGCGGACGAGGACAAAACCCAGCACGAGTTCACGAAGCCCGTCGTGGCCTCGGCGGTGGTCGGGATCAGCTCGCGAAAAGCTCGCGCATGGGTGTCGGATGCCTCGATCTCGACGACGCGCCAGCCCACGACCCCGTGGTCCTCGTCCTGGGCCTCGATGGCGCACGCGACGGCTCGGCCGGGGGGAGCGGTGATCTGGAATCCGAGCTCGACCGCGTGCTCGTCCACGATCGCGAACGAAGTGGTGTCGACGTCGACCGCGTCCAGAGAGCCCTGGACCGTGAGCCAGCCGAAGGCGGCGACGACGGCCACGGCGAGGACGGCGGCGCCGCCGATCAGCCACCGTCGCGCGGGCGAGCGGCGGCGCCCGTAGCGCTCGTCGAGCATGTCCTGCGTCGTCATCTCGGATCCGTCGGAAGATTAGGCTGGGACTCCAGGCTATGCGCTCCCGCGTGTCGCCGCCGACACCCGCACGGCCCGCCACCGGGCAGAACGAGGACACCCATGCACGACGTGCTCGCCGCCCTGGCCGGTGCCGCGGCGACCCCGACGCCGACCCCGACGCCGCAGGTCGATCCCGAGCTGGTGACCCCCGGTGTCGAAGGCTTCATCATCACCGCGCTGGTCGCGGTGGCCGTGATCCTCCTGGTATGGGACATGCTGCGCCGCATCCGCCGCGGACGGGTCCGCGCCGACATCGAAGAAGAGCTGCGAGCAGAGCTCGACGCCGAGGAGCAGGCGGAGCGGGCCATCGAGGCCACCGATGCCGACGACCAGAGCACCGACGCCGGGGACGAGCCGCCCGCGCGAACCTGACCGGGCCGCGGCATCCGCGATCTCGTCAGCCGGGCATGCCGAGCGACGGCGAGTACGGATCGAGTGCGATCAGCAGGCATGCCGTCCAGTGGCAGAGGAACGCCAGCACGGTGCACACGTGGAAGATCTCGTGGAAGCCGAAGTGTCCCGGCCACGGATTCGGGCGCTTGAGCGCGTAGACGACCGCGCCGAACGTGTAGAGCAGACCGCCGATGATGACCAGAAGCATCATGACGGCGTTGGCGTTGAAGAGGTCGACGATGTACATGATCGCCGCCCAGCCGAGCACGAGGTACAGGGCCACGTACAGCCAGCGGGGCGCGTGGAGCCAGAAGACGCGGAACAGGATGCCGAGCAAGGCGCCGCTCCACACCACCGACAGCAGCAGGATTCCCTTCTCGGGCGGCAGAGCCAGCGTCGCGATGGGCGTGTAGGTGCCGGCGATGAGCAGCAGGATGTTGGCGTGGTCGATCCGCTTCAGGATCGCCTTCGTGCGCGGCTTCCAATCGAAGCGGTGGTATATCGCCGAGCTTCCGAAGAGCAGCAGTGACGTGGTCATGAAGACCGCCGACGCCCATTTCGCCGGCTCCCCTTGCGCCGCGACGATCAGCACGATGCCGGCCACGATCGCGACCGGGAAGGTGCCGGCATGGATCCATCCCCGCCAGGTGGGCTTGAGCTCAGGAGCGGCCGCGTCCACTGCCGCGGCGTCCATGAGCGGGAGCACGGGAACCTCTGGGGCCTGCGGAAGGCGTGCGCGGCGGCTCATGATCCCAGGGTAGGGGGCGATGCATGCCCGTGTCGGCACATGGGCGGAGCACCCTCGGGCGGGGTAGCGTAGGCGTGTGGCGCGTGCTTCGTCGAATGAGGGCAGGGGACCGCTCTACCGGGTCTACATCAATCGCCTGCGCCGACGGCTCGACCCCGAGACCGTGCCGCGGCACGTGGCGATGATGATCGACGGCAACCGGCGCTGGGCCAGGCAGCTCGGCTTCGACTCAGCCTCGCACGGGCACCGGGCCGGCGCGGCGAAGATGCGCGAGTTCCTGCGCTGGTGCGACGACGTCGGCATCGGGGTGGTGTCGCTGTACCTCCTGTCCAACGACAACCTGGTCAAGCGCGATTCGCGCGAGCTCTCCGACCTCATCGAGATCATCGCCGAGCTGGCCGACGAGCTCTCGCACGAGCGGGACTGGCGAGTCAAGCACGTCGGTCGTTCCGCAGCTCTCCCCGCCGAGCTGGCGCGCGTGCTCGCCGATGCGGAGGAGCGCACACGCGACCACCCCGGACTGCACGTGAACCTCGCCGTCGGCTACGGCGGCCGGGGCGAGATCGTGGACGCGGTGCGCAGCATCATCGCCAAGCACGACCGCGAAGGCGGCTCGCTCGAGGAGCTCGCCGCGAGCCTGACCCCCGAGCAGATCGGCGAACACCTCTACACCGGCGGACAGCCCGATCCCGACCTCGTGATCCGCACCTCGGGCGAGCAACGGCTCAGCGACTTCCTGCTGTGGCAGAGTGCGCACTCGGAGTTCTACTTCGTCGAGGCCCTCGGACCCGACCTGCGCGAGGTGGACTTCCTGCGGGCGATCCGGGATTTCGCGTCACGGGACCGCCGTTTCGGCGGCTGAGCGCCCGCGTCGTTCACATTCGCAGGTTCTCCTTCGTCGAGGCCCTCGGACCCGACCTGCGCGAGGTGGACTTCCTGCGGGCGATCCGGGATTTCGCGTCATGCGACCGCCGTTTCGGCGGCTGACCCCGCGCCCGACCCGCGCGCACGCGAGCTCCCGGCTCTGCCAGAATGACGGCGTGGATCTGGACTCATATGCGGCCTCGTTCGATGGGGAGCCGGGATATCTCGACTGGGCCGCGTTCGGACCGCTCTCACCCGCGGTGCGCACCGAGGCGCAGGGCGACACCGAACTGCTCGGCTCGGGGCGGCGGAGCAGCATCGAGCTCGTGCGCGACCACGTCCGCGAGGCGCGGCAGCTCGCCGCGCAGCTGATCGGGACGACGGATGCCGCGCAGGTCGTCCTGCAGCCGTCCACGACGTACGGCCTCATGCACGCGATCTACGGTCTCGCCGGCGGGCTCATGCTGGGGCGCGGTGAGTTCCCGAGCCTCACCGTCGCCGCGACCCGGGCATCGGAGGCGCTGGGGACGATCCATGTGCAGTGGCTCGAACCGCAGGACGGCTGCATCACCCCCGACGTGGTGCGGGACGCGCTCGTGGACGAGACGCGGGCGCTCGCGGTGAGCCTCGTCGATTTCCGCACGGGCTACCGAGCGGACCTCCCGGCGCTGCGCGAAGTGCTCGGCGACCGGCTGCTCATCGTCGATGCGACGCAGGGCTTCGGGGTGGTGGATGTCGACTACACCGTCGCCGACGTCGTGTGCGCGCACGGCTACAAGTGGCTGCGCGCGGGGCGGGGCACCGGCTTCGCATGGTTCGGCGATCGGGCGCTGGAGCGGATCGCGCCGGTGCTGTCGGGATTCCACGGGGTCGACGGCGATCTGCCGGTCGACGCGGTTCCGGCGCCGTCGTCGTCGGCCCAGGCGTTCTCGGTGGCGGGCGCCGACATGCTCGCCGCCGCGCGGCTCGCGACCGCGCTGCGCGAAGTCGCCGACGTCGGCGTCGCCGCGATCGAGGCCGAGCTGGCGGCGCGCACCGCCGACGTCATGTTCTTCGCCGACCGCTACGACGTTCCCGTCGTCACGGCGCGCGAACCCGAGCGTCGCGCCGGCATCGTGACCCTCGAGCCCGCCGCACAGGATGCTGCGCCCCTGGCCGCGTCCCTCGCCAACCACGGGCTCACCGTGACGACCCGTGCCGGCCGCATCCGGGTGGCCCCGCACGTGGGCACCGGAGCAGACACGCTGCGCCTGTTCGGCGACGCACTCGCGGCATTCTCCTCTGCTCGCGTCTGGTGAGCTGAAGTTCACCAGAACGACACGATCCTGTGCGTGTCGTGCGCACCGGATGTCGGCGGGCGGACGTACGTTCATCACATCGGGCAAGGCGCCCGTTCGAGTCGGCCTTTCGGAAACGACTCGTGACCCTGGTCGACTCGTGACTGCCGGGTTCTCCACCCGGGGCGGGAGTGGGTTGTGACCACACGAGCACCACACAAGCAGCGCAGTCAGAGCCTCGAGCAGGTCGGGGGGATCGATCAGGATCTCCGCACCTACGTGCTCGACACATCGGTGCTGCTGAGCGATCCGCGGGCCTTCTTCCGCTTCGCCGAGCACAGCGTCGTGATCCCGGTCGTGGTGATCACCGAGCTGGAGGGCAAGCGACACGACCCCGAGATCGGCTACTTCGCCCGGCAGGCGCTGCGTCACCTCGACGAGCTTCGCGTCGAGCACGGCCGGCTCGACTTCCCGGTCCCGGTCGGCGCCGGCGGCACCCTCCGGGTCGAGCTGAACAACACCGACGCCACGGTGCTCCCATCAGGCATGCGCCTCGGCGACAACGACAGCCGCATCCTCGCCGTCGCGATGCACCTGGCCCAGGACGGGCAGGAGGTGACTGTCGTGTCGAAGGACCTGCCGATGCGCGTCAAGGCGGCCTCGCTCGGCATCTCCGCGGAGGAGTACCTTGCCGAGCAGGCCGTCGACTCCGGCTGGACCGGCATCGCCGAGATCGACGTGTCGGGCGACGACGTCAGCGACCTGTACGAGAGCGAGGTCGCAATCAGCGGCGACGTTCAGGGCCTGCCGGTCAACACCGGCCTGATCATCCACTCCGAGCGCGGTTCCGCGCTCGGACGCGTCGTGGGTGACAGCGAGTACCGGCTCGTGCGCGGGGATCGTGAGGTGTTCGGGTTGCACGGCCGGTCGGCGGAACAGCGCATCGCGATCGATCTGCTTTTGGACCCCGAGGTCGGGATCGTGTCGCTCGGCGGACGGGCAGGTACCGGCAAGTCGGCGCTGGCCCTCTGCGCGGGACTCGAGGCCGTTCTCGAGCGCCAGCAGCAGCGCAAGATCATCGTGTTCCGTCCGCTGTTCGCGGTCGGCGGGCAGGAGCTCGGCTACCTTCCCGGCGACCAGCAGGAGAAGATGAACCCGTGGGGCCAGGCCGTGTTCGACACGCTCGGCTCGGTGGTGTCCTCCAACGTCCTCGAAGAAGTGATCGAGCGCGGCATGCTCGAAGTGCTGCCGCTCACCCACATCCGCGGGCGCTCGCTCCACGACGCGTTCGTGATCGTGGACGAGGCGCAGTCGCTGGAGCGCAACGTCCTGCTCACGGTGCTCAGCCGCATCGGTCAGAACTCGCGTGTGGTGCTCACCCACGACGTGGGACAGCGCGACAATCTGCGGGTGGGCCGGCACGACGGCGTCGCCTCGGTGATCGAGACGCTGAAGGGCCACGGCCTCTTCGGCCACGTCACGCTGATGCGGTCGGAGCGCTCGGCCATCGCCGCGCTGGTGACCGATCTGCTGGAGGCCGGCGAGCTCGCCTGATACGTGGGAGGAGAGACGGGATCGGGATGCCACGGCATCCCGATCCCGTCGTGTTGCCGGCGGCCGTGCCATGTGGGGCGAGCAGGCATGGTGTGCGGAGTCGGGGGCGAATGAGAAGAGTCTCATGGCCTCTGGTGACCTGACCCCCGTGGGGTCTGTCACCATGGACGAGGGCGTTTTCACGCCATCGGAAGGGGAGGACGACCGTGGACGGACGGGTGGGGCTCGTGATGGGTGGCGTGTCCACCGTCGCGGCGAGCGTCGCCGTGGTGTGCGCGGTCGCCATCAGCAACTCGGCGGCTCTGGCCGATTCTGTCGGCTCCAGCGTCGCCGCAGCGAGTGTGGTCGTGCCCGCGTCGCCCTCGTCGGCTCCGACGCCTTCCGAGTCCATTTCCGGTCCCGAGACGCTCCCGGCGCCGACCCCGCTCGTGGTCGACCCGCCGCAGGCCCTTCCCGCGACATCGGTTTCCGAGGCACCCGTCACCCCTGCCGCGCCCGCCGACGCTCAGCAAGGCGTCGCCGCCGCTGCGGCCGCCGGCCGGTGGGACGACGTCCGCTCCTGGGCGAGCACGCACGGCTGGTCGACGGAGCGCATCGAAGCGTGGGTGCAGGGCCTGCAAGCCGAAGCCGAGCGCCGTCCGAATGCCCGGCCCGACCACGACCGAGGCGAGCAGGGGTCTCACGAGAAGCGGTCAGACGAGCGGCAGTCCGGGCAGGACGAGTGGGGTCAGCTCGGCGGTGACGAGCTGAGCGCCGACAGGCAGCCCGCACCCGCACCAGAGTTGGCCCCGGTCACCCCTGAACACCCCTCCTCACGTCCAGCCCATGCGGGTCCAGACTCGCATCCCGCACACGCGGGCCCCGATCACGAGCAGCGGCCAGACCGGCCGGGCTCGAACAAGGATCGATCGCGCGATTCCCCAGACAGGCGCGGTCGATAACCGGTCGGATCCCCCAATCCGGCCTTTCCCAGCCCCCGGTGTCCCCCAGCACCGGGGGCTTCCTCTTGCCCGGCGGGGGAGGGGATCACTCCCAGCGGTAGCCGGCGCCGCGGACCGTCACTATGCGGTCCGAGCCCAGCTTCCCTCGGAGGTACCGTACGTACACGTCGACGACGTTGGAGCCGGGGTCGAAATCCATGCCCCACACCCGGCTGAGGAGGAGCTCGCGGCTGAGCACCCTGCCCGGGTTGCGCAGGAACTGCTCGGCGAGGGCGAATTCGCGCGCCGAGAGGTCGACCTCCCTGCCGGCCACGGTGGCACGGCGGGCGAGGATGTCCAGGACGACGTCGCCGTGCGAGATCGCGACGCCCGGCTGCGGCACCGTCTCGCGCAGACGCGAGCGCACGCGGGCGAGGAGCTCTTCGAACACGAACGGCTTCGGAACGTAGTCGTTCGCACCCGCGTCCAGGCCCTCGACCGTGTCGCGCGTGCTCGAGCGTGCGGTCAGCATGATGACCGGCACAACCGAGCCGCGGGATCGCAGCTCGCGCAGCACCTCGAACCCGTCCATCGTGGGCAACCCGACATCCAGCAGCACGAGGTCGGCATCGCCGCGCAATGCGGCCGCGAGCGCGTCCGCACCGTCCTCGACCACCACAGTCTCGTACCCGGCGGCCTCGAGCCCGCGACTGACGAACGAGGCGATACGCGGCTCGTCCTCGACGATCAGGATCTTCGTCATCCGGAAGCCTCTCGTTGCAGGACGACATCCCCGGCTCTCACGGGCGCCGGAAGCTCCGTCTCGTGAGGGGGAAGATGGATCGTGAACGTCGCGCCGCCGCCGGGAGTGTCGGTCACCGCGCAGCGGCCGCCGTGGCCCTTCGTGATGGCCTCGACGATCGCGAGCCCGAGACCCGACCCGCCGACTGCGCGCTTACCCTGCGCGCGGTCGAAGCGGCGGAAGATGCGGTGCCGGGCAGCCGGCGGGATACCGGGGCCGTGGTCGCGCACCCACAGGTGGGCGCCGTCCGCATCCAGCGAGCTGCCGATCTCGATGGCCGTGCCTTGGGGCGTGTACTTCGCCGCGTTGTCCGCGAGCTGCAGCCACGCCTGCAACAGCCTGTCGTGGTCCCCGAGGATCGTGCCGGTGGCGTGCTCTTCCACCGTCCAGACGTGGCCGGGGATGACGGCGACCAGTTCTCCCACGCGGGCGGTCAGGCCGGCGAGGTCGACTTCGGCGGCCGCATAGGTGTCGGCCTCGGCCGTGGCGAGCCGGTCGATGTCTTCGACCAGACGGGCGAGCCGGTCGAGCTCGGCGATGCCGATCTCGCGGGCAGCCGACACATCGGACGCGTCGCGGGGATTCATCAGCTCGAGGTGCCCGCGTACGATCGTGATCGGCGTCTTCAGCTCGTGCCGGACGTCGTCGAGCAGCTGACGCTGGACGTCGACCGATCCCTCCAGCCGATCGAGCATCGAGTTCACCGTCCTCGACAGGTCGGCGATGTCGTCGTTGCCCTGCGGCGACAATCGCAGCGACAGGTCCGTGATCGAGATCGCATCCGCCGTCTCGCGCAGGTGCCGGATCGGCGACAGCAGCCGCCCGGTCACGAACCAGCCCACGACGGCGATGGCCGCCAGCACCGCGATCGCCGCGATGATGTAGGTCAGCATCGCGATCGTCACGGGCTCGAGTTCGGCGCCCAGGTCTATCGCCCGCACGTAGAGCCCCTGCTGCGGGTCGCCGGGCATCGTCACCGGGATCGCGATGTAGCGCAGCGACCCCTGGTCGGTGACTGCGGTGCCCTTATGGGCCTCTCCGTCCTGCGTCTCGGCCAGGATGCGATCGATGAATGCCTGGTTGTCCGAGACGTCGAAGCCCGAGAGGGTCGCAGGAATCCAGCGTGGTGCGCCGTCGAGGAGGGCCAGCGACGCCTCGTTGCGCGCCGGGGCGAGCTGAGCGACCACCGCGTTGAGGTATCCGTCGACGGTGTCGTAGTCGTCGACGTCGACCTCGGCCGTCGCCTCTTCGGCGCCGGAGCCCGTCTCTCCGGCACTGTCGCGTTCGGCGAGCCCCTGCAGGAACTGCACCTGGTTCTTCAGCCGGTCGTCCACGCTCTGCACGACCTGTTCGCGCTGCACCCAGAACGTCACGCTCCCCACGATCGCAAGGCCCACGCAGGCCACCGCGAGGATCGCCGCGAGGATCCTGACGCGTGCGGGAATGGGACGGGCGGTTCGGGCCACGTCCCGATTATCCCGCCGCAGACGCGATTGCGGCACCGGGGGCGGATCCGCCGCGCGCGGCGGCGTTTCCATGAGCATCGTCGTGGGCGTGCCGTTCAGCCCGGGTGGGTCATCGAGAGCAGGTCGAGCTTCTCGTCGAGCTGCTCGAGAGTCACCTCGCCGCGCTCGACGAAGCCCAGGTCGATGACAGCTTCGCGGACGGTGATGCCCTTCGAGACGGAGTGCTTCGCGATCTTGGCCGCAGCCTCGTATCCGATGAGCTTGTTGAGCGGGGTCACGATCGACGGCGACATCCCCGCGTAGGCGGCCGCGCGCTCGACGTTGGCCTGGAGTCCGTCGATCGTCTTGTCTGCGAGCAGGCGCGAGGCGTTGGCGAGCAGCTGGATCGACTCGAGCACAGCGGTGCCCATGACGGGAATGGCGACGTTGAGCTCGAAGGCGCCCGAAGCGCCGGCCCACGCGACGGTCGCGTCGTTGCCGATCACACGCGCGCACACCATGAGGGTGGCCTCGGGAACGACGGGGTTCACCTTGCCCGGCATGATGGACGATCCTGGCTGAAGGTCGGGGATGTGAAGCTCGCCGAGACCGGTGTTCGGACCGGAGCCCATCCACCGCAGGTCGTTGTTGATCTTCGTCAGCGACACCGCGATGGTGCGGAGGGCGCCGGACGCCTCGACCAGGCCGTCACGGTTGGCCTGCGCTTCGAAGTGGTCCTTCGCCTCGGTGATCGGCAGTTCGGTGTCGGCCACGATGAGCTCGATGACCCGTTGCGGGAAGCCGAGCGGCGTGTTGATGCCGGTGCCGACCGCGGTGCCGCCCAGCGGAACCTCGGCGACACGGGGCAGCACGGCCTGCACCCGCTCGATGCCGAGGCGGATCTGACGGGCGTAGCCCCCGAACTCCTGTCCGAGGGTCACGGGCGTGGCGTCCATCAGGTGCGTGCGACCGGACTTGACGACACTCTTCCAGGCCTCGGCCTTCGCCTCGAGGGCGACCGCGAGGTGGTCCAGCGCCGGGATGAGGTCGTCGATGAGCTCCTGGGTGACGGCGATGTGCACCGAGGTGGGGAAGACGTCGTTCGACGACTGGGACGCGTTGACGTGGTCGTTGGGGTGCACGAGCGAGCCGAGCGACTGGGTCGCCAGCGTCGCGAGCACCTCGTTCATGTTCATGTTCGACGAGGTGCCGCTGCCGGTCTGGTAGACATCGATCGGGAACTGGTCGGCGAATTCGCCCGCGATGATGCGGTCGGCGGCGCCCGCGATCGCGTCGGCGATGCGGGGATCCAGCGTCCCGAGCTCCTTGTTGGCGAGGGCCGCCGCCTTCTTGATGCGCGCGAGTGCGACGATCTGCGCCGGCTCCAGCGGGTCGCCCGAGATCGGGAAGTTCTCCACCGCGCGCTGCGTCTGCGCGGCGTAGAGCGCGTCCTTGGGGACGCGGACCTCGCCCATGGTGTCGTGCTCGATGCGGTACTCGATGTCGGTCACGTCGTTGTTCCTCACGTTTCGTACGGTGCGGGAGAGGGAAGAGTCGGGTCAGGCCGGTTCGGCGATGCCGACGACCACGTCGGGAACCGCGGCGCCTTCGGCCAGGCGGTAGTTCGCGCCCACGATCGCCAGGCGGCCCTCGGCCACGGCGTCGCTGATCAGCTCCGATGAGTGCAGCAGCTCGCCCACGGTGTCGCGCAGGTGCTCGCGGCCGACCTCTTCGGCGTCGATGTGATCCGTCGGGGCGCCATGGTCTTTCGCGGCGCGCTGCACGCGGCGCACCGCGGGCACGATGGGGGAGATCAGACGCCAGATGTGCGGCGGCAGGGGCGCGGCATCCGGGTCCGTGCTGTCGATGGCGGCGCGGACCGCCCCGCACTCGTCGTGCCCGAGGACGACGATCAGCGGAACCTCCAGGACGGCCACGGCGTACTCGAGACTGCCGATCACGGAGTCGGAGATGACCTGCCCGGCGTTGCGGACGACGAACAGATCGCCGAGTCCCTTGTCGAAGATGATCTCGGCTGCGAGGCGAGAATCGGAGCAGCCGAACAGGGCCGCCCGGGGGCGCTGCCCGCTCGCCAGATCGTGGCGCCGGTCGACGTCCTGCCGGGGGTGGTGCGGCTCACCGGCGACGAATCGGGCGTTGCCGCGCTGCATCTCGCGCCAGGCCTTCGCGGGTGTGGTCTCGGCCCCGGGCATCGACGGTGCGGTCATTCCGATTCCTCTCGCAGAGCGGCCACTTCGGCGGCGACGGCGGCGGCGACCTCCTGGAGTGCGTCGTCGTCGGCCGTGCCGTAGATCAGGACGGTGTCGGCACCCGCAGGGGCTGCGAGGGCGACCGAGAGGTTGCCGTTGCGTGACGGGTCGAGCTCGTAGCGGTCCCACGCGATCCCGCCGATGGTCACAGTGTCGACCGGCGCGGCACCGGCGAGAACGCGCGCGGGCCAGGCCTCGTCGGCGTCGAAGCCCTGGGAGGCGCGCAGGAACCCGGGCTGGTTCTCGTCTGCGGGCGCCAGCACGATGGTCCACGCCCGGGATGAGCCCTCGTCCTCGACGGCGGCGCTGTTGACGATCCAGTCGTCCGAGAGCTCGGGCGCGATCAGCTCGCGGCCCTCGGCGTTCCCGGCGCGTTCGGCGACCGCGGCGATGTCGATCGGCTCCCGTTCGGGCGGTGTGCCCCGCGGGACGGCGAAGATGATCACCGCGACCACCGCGAGCGTCACCAGCAGCGCCGCGACCAGATTGCGCGTGTTCTGGCTCGATCGGTAGACCCGTGAGGACTCGGCCTTGCGGGCGGCGGTCTCATCGGGAGTCTCGGGGCGGCCGAGCTCGGCGACGACACGGGGATCGCGCGCCATCACGCCTCGCCGCCCTCGTCGCGCGCGGTCGATGCGCGTGCGGCCTCGAGTCGGCGCTTGGCGCCGAGCAGCCATTCCTCGCAACGTGCCGCGAGAGCCTCGCCGCGCTCCCACAGAGCCAGCGAATGCTCGAGCGTCGGCGATCCCTGCTCGAGTTCGGCGACCACGCGCACGAGTTCGTCGCGGGCCTGCTCGAACGAAAGCGACGCGACGTCGGTAGGCGCGCCGCTGGTCTCGGTCATGGCTTCCATCCTACGTCGGCGCCCCGGAAGCCCCGTCGCCAGGGTCCTCCTCGATCGGCCCTTCGGATCGTGCCGCGAACGATCCCCGGCCCACCGTCACGAGAACGGCGGTGGATGCCGGAGCCTGAGCGGCGTCGCGCACGATGACGCCGTCGGCCAGATGCGCGATGGCATAGCCGCGCGCGAGCGTCGACGCGGGGGAGAGGGCACGCAGGGTCGCGCGCAACTCTGCCGTGCGGCGCCCCTGCACGTCCAGCGCGCGGTCGACCCGCTCCCGGCCGCGTGCGGCGAGCAGCTCGATCTCGTGAGCGCGCGAGGTCAGCAGCGACTCCGGGGCTCGCAGCACCGGCCGCGAGCGCAGCTGCTCGAGTTGCGCGATGTCGTGGGTGAGCCGCTGTGTCAAGCGCGAGGTCAGCCGTGAGCGCAGCTGTGCCACGATCGCGCGCTGCTCGGCGACATCCGGGACCACACGCTTGGCTGCATCCGTCGGCGTCGAGGCGCGCAGGTCCGCGACGTCGTCCAGGAGGGGGTGGTCGTTCTCGTGTCCGATCGCACTCACGACGGGAGTGGTCGCGGCGGCGACGGCACGCACCAGGCGCTCGTCGCTGAAGCCCAGGAGCGTCTGCGGGTCGCCGCCGCCGCGGGCGATGACGATCACATCCACCTCGGGGGCTGCGTCGAGGGCCTTCAGTGCGGCGATCGTCTCGGGCACGCAGCGGTCGCCCTGCACGGCGGCGTATTTGGTGCGGAAGCGCACCTGCGGCCAGCGGAGCTCGGCATTGCGGTGCACGTCCTTCTCGGCATCCGAGTTCTCTCCGGTGATGAGGCCGATGACGTGAGGGAGGAACGGGATCCGCTTCTTGCGAGCCGGGTCGAACAGCCCCTCGGAGCGCAGCTGCACCCGCAGGCGCTCGAGCCGCTCCAGCTGGTCGCCGAGCCCGACGTGGCGCATGGCGGAGACCCCGAAGCTGAAGTCGCCGGTCTTGCTGAAGTAGTCCGCCTTGACGCAGGCGATGACGTGATCTCCGACTTTGAGGTCATCGGGCAGCCGTTCGCGCGTGGACGACCAGATGCGGAACGAGATGGTCGCATCGGTGGCCAGGTCCTTGAGGCGGCCGAAGACGTTGCCGCCCCGCTGGTTCCACGCCGTGATCTCGCCCTCGACCCAGACCGAGCCCCAGTTCTGGATGAAGCCGCGGATCGTGTCGTTCAGCCGAGCCACCGACGTCGGCGCCTGAGGTGTGGAGTCCCGCGGTCGGACCGAGTCCGCGGGCGGCGGCTCGCCGGGGATCGTGGCGGGCTGGAACGTGGTCATGCGGTCCTCTCACTCACAGGTCCCGTCCACGGGGCCGCCCGTAGACTCGTGGGGTGAGCACCGGCACCTTGGGTACGAGATCTGTGAGCATGCCCGTCCCGCGAATCCCGCGGCGGCGCGAACCGCTCCAGGATAACGCCGTCCCCGGACACAAGCGGGTGCTGCTGGCTTCGCCTCGTGGTTACTGCGCGGGGGTGGATCGTGCGGTCATCGCCGTCGAGAAGGCGCTCGAGCGCTTCGGCGCCCCGGTGTACGTGCGCAAGCAGATCGTTCACAACATCCATGTGGTCACCGAGCTCGAGGGCAAGGGGGCGATTTTCGTCGAAGAGGTCGACGAGGTGCCCGAGGGAGCGCACGTCGTCTTCAGCGCGCACGGGGTCTCGCCGGCGGTCGTGAACGCGGCATCCGATCGGGGTCTGCTCGCCATCGACGCGACGTGCCCGCTCGTAACCAAGGTGCACCGCGAGGCGGTGCGGTTCGCACGCGACGACTTCGAGATCCTGCTCATCGGCCATGAAGGCCACGAAGAGGTCGAGGGCACGGCGGGCGAGGCACCCGATCATGTCACGATCGTCAACTCGCCCGACGAGGCCGACACGATCGAGGTGCGCGATCCGTCGAAGGTCGTGTGGCTGTCGCAGACGACGCTCTCGGTCGATGAGACCATGGAGACCGTCCGCCGCCTGCGCGAGCGGTTCCCGCACCTGCAGGACCCGCCGTCGGACGACATCTGCTACGCCACGCAGAACCGCCAGGTTGCGATCAAGAAGGTCGCGAAAGACGCCGATCTGGTGATCGTCGTCGGTTCGGCCAACTCGTCCAACAGCGTTCGGCTCGTCGAGGTCGCGCTCGAGTACGGTGCGAAGGCCGCGTACCGAGTCGACTACGCCGACGAGATCGAGCAGGCGTGGCTCGAGGGTGTCGAGACGGTCGGCGTGACCAGCGGCGCGTCGGTGCCCGACGTCCTGGTGCAGGAGGTGCTGCGCGACCTGTCCGGCGCCGGCTTCCGCGACGTCGAAGAAGTGCGCACCGCCGAAGAGGACCTGCAGTTCTCGCTCCCCAAGGAGCTGCGGACGGATGCCTCGGGCAAGCGTGACGACCGGGCCCTGGGCGGGCGGGCCCGCGCGTGACCGACGCGGCTGTTCCCGAGCCGAGCCCTGGCGGTGCTGAATCATCGCGGCCCCGGCCGCACAGTGCTGAATCATCGCGGCCCCGGCCGCAATATGGCGAGTACGCCACGCCCGAGGAGCAGCGGGCGCGGATCCGGCAGCCCGACGTGACCGTCGCCCTCGACGCCGGGCGCGTCGTCGAGCAGGCCGCCCCGGTGGGGGCGCCCGCGGTAGCCGCACCGAGTGCAGACGTGGTGCCGACGCGGCGGCGCGCGGTCGATCGCATCGTCACGTTCGCCCTGCTCGCGTATGGGCTGGTCAACGTCATCTCGTCGTTCCCGGCGTTCCTGGACTACTCCGCATACGCGGACACGATGTTCACTGTCCTCGGTGTCGAGGCCGAGCTGTCGGATCCGGCCTCGGGGCGCCCGTGGGGCATTGCGGCAGCGCTGCTGCTGACCGTCGGCTGGCTCGCGACGGCCGCGGTCTCGTGGTGGAGCGTGAGCAAGGGGCGGCTGACGTGGTGGATCCCGCTGGTCGCCGGCGTGCTGTTCACCTTCCTCGCGGGCGTGCTCATGGTGATTCCCCTGATGAACGACCCGGCCGCGTGGGAAGCCCTCCTCGGCACACTGCGCTGACACCATCGACGAGGATGTCCCCGACGCCGACGGGGCAGCCGGCGATCTCCCACACCGACGCTGGAGCGAGGTGCGGCGGGGTCGCGAACATGGCGCGCAAGAGGTCCATACTCTGATCACGAGGCGTGCGAATCCAGGTGCGGATGAACCCCGCACGCGCGGGCCTCGTGTCTCCTGCGGGAGGTGAGGATGAGACGCGAACGCGCGACGGAGGACGCCGCGGACGGGCCCGCGGATGATGCCGTGCGTCTGGCCGCGCTGTACGACGCGCACGCAGCGCCCGTGTGGAGATACGTCGTGCATCTCACGGGCGATCGTGCCGGCGCGGACGACGTCGTGCAGGAGACGCTGCTGCGCGCGTGGCGCACGCCGAAGATCCTCGCGGACGAACCGTCGGCCGCGCGGTCGTGGATGTTCACGGTCGCCCGCCACCTGGTGATCGACGAGGTGCGCAGTGCGCGGCGCCGACGTGAGATCGACGTGCCCGAGATGCCCGAGCGGGCGTCGGCCGACGCGACCGACGCGCTGTTCGAAGCGATCCTCATCGAGGAGGCCCTGGCCGCGCTGTCGCCCGAGCATCGTGCGGTCGTGGTGCGCGCGTACTACGGCGGCCTCACGATCGCCGAGATGTCGGCCGAGCTGGAGATCCCGGAGGGCACTGTGAAGTCACGACTGCACTACGGGCTGCGGGCGTTGCGGCTCGCGCTGCAGGAGAGGGGGGTGACGCGATGAACCCGGGACACGCTGAGGTCGCGGAGTGGGACGCCGCATACGTGCTCGGAGCGCTCAGCCCTTCGGACCGGCGACGCTACGAAGCGCACCTCGAGGAGTGCCCGATCTGCCGCGCGGCGATCGGGGAGCTGGCGCCGACGCTGGGGCTTCTCGGCCGGATCACACCCGAACGAGCCGACGCGATGCTCACGGCGGGTGTGCCCGACGGCGGCCCCGATCCGCGGCGCCGCGACGAGCTGATCTCGCTCGGGCGGGAGCGGCCGAGCACATCGCGTCCACCGCGCAGACGGCGCGGATGGGCGTGGACCGGAGGCATCGTCGCGGTCGCCGGGGTGGCGGCGGCGATCGTGATCGCGGTGACGCTGGTCATCGCGCCGGGGTTTCGCAGCATCGAGGTGGTGGCGCTGGATCCTGTCGTGGATGTGCCGTGGACGGCGACAGTGGAGCTGTCGGATGCCGCGTGGGGAACCCGCCTCGAGATGGAGTGCCGGTACGCGGGGGATGCCGGCGGCGAGGGGGAGAGCAGCAAGAGCTGGCCTTATGCGCTGGTCGTCATCGACGCCGAGGGCACCGCGACGCAGCTTTCGACGTGGCGCGCACGGCCGGGCACGACGGCGCGGCTGAGCGCGGCGACCGCGCTCGACGCTGGAGACATCGTGGCGATCGAGATCCGTGCGCTCGACGACGACAGCGTGCTGATGCGCAGCGATCTCGACGGAGCGCCGGACCGCGGGTGATTCCGACCCGGCGGCGCCACGCAGCAGACGAGTGCCTGCCGGCTGGAAACGACGGATGCCGCGGCACCTGGCCCTTCAGGGGCTCGGTGGCGCGGCATCCGTTCTTCTGAGTCAGTTCGCGGCGAGGCTCTTGCCGTGCGAGCCCAGCTGCTTCGTCGCCTCGACGACGCGGACGGCCATCGCCGACTCGGCGATCTTGCCCCACGCGCGCGGGTCGTACTGCTTCTTGTTGCCGACCTCGCCGTCGACCTTCAGCACGCCGTCGTAATTCGAGAACATGTAGCCGGCGATCGAGCGGGTGAAGGCGTACTGCGTGTCGGTGTCGATGTTCATCTTCACGACGCCGTTGGCCACCGCGAGCGCGATCTCGTCGTCAGTCGAGCCGCTGCCGCCGTGGAAGACGAGGTCGAGAGGCTTGGGTCCGGTTCCGAACTTGGCAGCGATGCCCTCCTGGATCTCGCCGAGCAGTTCGGGACGCAGCTTGACGTTGCCGGGCTTGTAGACGCCGTGCACGTTGCCGAAGGTAAGGGCTGAGATGTAGCGGCCGTTCTCGCCGAGACCGAGCGCCTCGACCGCCTTCGTGACGTCGGCGACGGTCGTGTACAGTGCGTCGTTCGAGCCCTCGTGCTGGACGCCGTCCTCTTCGCCGCCAACGACGCCGATCTCGACCTCGAGGATGCCGTTGATGTTGCGGAGGCGGGGGAGCAGCTCCTTGGCGATCTCGATGTTCTCGTCGAGGGGCACGGCCGAGCCGTCCCACATGTGCGACTGGAAGATCGGGTTGCGACCGGCCTTGACCTCTTCCTCCGACGCCTCGATGAGGGGCAGCACGAAGCCGGGGAGGGCCTCCTTGGGGCAGTGGTCGGTGTGCAGAGCGACCGTGATCGGGTAGTTCTTGGCGACCTCGGTGGCGAACTTCGCGAACGCGAGGGCGCCGGCTGCCCGGGCCTTGACGGTGTGGCCGGCGAAGTAATCCGCGCCGCCGGTGGTGACCTGGAGGATGCCGTCGGATCCTGCTTCGGTCAGCCCCTGGAGGACCGCGTTGATGGTCTGCGAGCTCGAGACGTTGATGGCGGGATACGCGAAGCCACCGGCCTTCGCGCGGTCCAGCATGTCGGCGTACTGCTCCGGGGTGGCGACGGGCATGAGTGCTCCCTAGTTCTGTTTCTATCGGGACGAGCTTCACGAAGAAGCCTAGCGAAGCCGGGGTCACCGGACCGGCCGCCGGTGTGTGAAGTGGGCGCGGAGTCGGCGGTCCTGTCATCCGCGAAAGAAGTGCGATTCCTTCGTCGCGTGCGGGCCGAAAGCTCGAGTCGTGCGGGTGCATGCTGGCTAGGCTGACCGACATGGTGAGCCTGACCGCGGACATGAGTCCCCTGCAACCCGACCGCAACCTCGCTCTCGAGCTGGTCCGTGCCACGGAGGCGGCAGCGATCCGGGCCGTCCCGTTCATCGGCCGGGGTGACAAGGAGGCCGCGGACGGTGCGGCCGTCGACGCGATGCGGGCGTTCTTCACCACGGTCAACTTCGACGGCACGATCGTCATCGGCGAGGGCGAGAAGGACGAGGCGCCCATGCTCTTCAACGGGGAGCGTGTCGGCAACGGTCGCGGGCCGCAGGCCGATGTTGCGGTGGATCCGATCGACGGCACATCGCTGACGGCGGCCGGTCGCAACAACGCGCTGTCGGTGATCGCCGTCTCGGACCACGGCACGATGCTGGACGCCTCGAGCGTGTTCTACATGGACAAGCTGGTGACAGGTCCCGCTGGCGTGGGGGTCGTCGATATTCGGCTGCCCATCGGCGAGAACATCCGGAGGCTGGCGAAGGCCCTCGGCAAGCCCGTCGACGAGATCGTCGTCTCAGTGCTGCACCGTCCGCGCCACGAGAAGCTGATCGCCGAGATCCGTGAGGCGGGAGCCGGCACGCGTCTCATGAGCGACGGCGACGTGGCCGGCGGCATCAACGCGGCGCGCCACAACGCGCGTACCGACATGTGCGTCGGCATCGGTGGCAGCCCGGAGGGGATCGTGACGGCATGCGCGATCAAGGCGCTCGGCGGGCACATCCAGGGACGCCTGTGGCCGCGGGACGACGACGAGAAGCAGAAGGGCATCGACGCCGGCCTCAAGCTGGACGGCACCGTCTATGAAGCGGACGAGCTCGTGCGGGGGAGCAACACGATCTTCGTCGCGACGGGAGTGACCGACGGCCAGCTGGTGGCAGGGGTGCGTCGCGAGGGCGGGTACGTCTACACCGAGAGTGTGGTGCTGCGCGGGGCGTCCGGCACACTGCGCCGGATCACATCGGAACACCTCATCTCGAAGTGGCTCTGACCCGGCGCAGTCTTGCGGACGTCGGGCGACGCGCATGTGAGGACCCTCATGGGACTGCCGTGTTTCATGGGACTGTGGGGACTCATGGGACCGGTGTGACCGTTTCGTGACGCTGATGCGGAGGGATGTCTGGCAGAATCGGAGACGTGTCGAGGGGGACACTTCGTTGTTTCCCAGTCCGTAGGGGGTTGTCGATGTCTGCAACGGTGGGCAAGTCCTCGCCCCAGACCGGCGCTCATGCCGTCGTTCAGAACGCGGTCGTGAAGAACGCCGTGGATCCCGCCCGGCGTCCTGACGTGCTCCTGCGCGTGCGGCGCGAAGAGGGTCACGAGCTCAGCGCGTGGTGGATGGTCGGCGCGTTCGTCGGCGTCTCGGCCGCGGTGATCGTCCTGCTCAGCTTCGTCCCCGGCGGCGCCTGACCTCTCGCGGCTACCCGTTCGCGTCGCCAATGCGAGCGCGCACGTCGCCGAGCTCCGCGATCGAGGTGGGCATCGGCTCGCCCAGTGCGTGATCACGCGACGGCTGATCACGTGCGGGTTCTTCGAGCGCGGGGTCGAGCATCTCGGGAGCCGTGAGGCGGCGTGGTGCCTTCTCGATCGGCGCCGGCTCGCTCACGGCGTCGAGCTTGGTCGCGTCGATGCCCGGGAACTTGCGGGCGCTCACCAGCACGCGGGTCTCGAGAGAGCCGGCGAAGCGGTTGTAGCTGTCGACGGTCCGCTCGATCGCACGCCTCAGGTCGTCGGCGTGGGAGGCTAGCGAGCCCAGCCGCTCATAGAGCTGGTTGCCCAGCTCGAACAGGGTGCGCGCCTCTTGCGAGACGTCCTGCTGGGTCCACGTGAAGGCGACGGTCTTCAACACCGCCCACAGGTTCACCGGCGACGCGAGGGCGACCCGTTTGCTGAACGCATAGTCCAGCAGCGACGGGTCGGCCTCGAGCGCGGCGGCCAGCAGAGATTCGCTGGGCACGAAGCACACGACGAATTCGGGGCTCGACGACAGCCCGGCCCAGTACGTCTTGCGCGCGAGGGCGTCCACGTGCGAGCGGACGGCCTTCACGTGCTTGCCGAGCAGGGCGGTGCGGCGGGCCGCCTCCGGACCCTGCGCCGTGAACGGGATCGCGCTGGCTTCGAGGTAGGCGTCGAGCGGGACCTTGGCGTCGACGGCGATCGCCTTGTCGCCGGGCAGGCGGATCACCATGTCGGGGCGTCCGTCTCCCGCATCGGAGGTGATGGATGCCTGCAGGTCGAAGTCGACGTGGTGGGTCAGACCCGCCGCTTCGACGACGCGGCGCAGCTGCGTCTCTCCCCAGACGCCCCGTGTCGCGCCGGAGCGCAGCGCTCCGGCGAGGGATTCGGTGGTGGCGCGCAGCGCCTCGTCGGACTCGTGGGCGCGGCGCAGCTGCTCTGCCAGCGTGCCGAACTGGGTGTGCCGGTCGCGTTCGAGCTCGTCGACCTTGTGGTGCATCGCGGCGAGTGTCTCTTGCACGGGTGCCAGCGCGCGCAGCACCGACTGCTCGCGACGCTCGCGCTCCTCGCGGGCGGCCTGGTCGTGTCGAGCCTGAGACGCCAGCTCGCGGTACAGCGAGTGCTGATGGTCCAGCTGCGCCTGCACGCCCCGATGTGCTGCTTCGGACGCGGCCAGCTGCGCGCGCAGGTCCGCCGTCTCACGGACGGCGCGTGCCGCGCCTCGGGCGAGTCCGGCCGCCCAGCCTGCCAGCGCGCCGAGAACGAGCGTCGCGATCGCGAGCATCGACATGAGGAGGCCGTCCATAGACCCAGGGTGCCTGCGACCCCCGACATCGGGTCGGTGGCGCGCCCGACGGCGCCTCGCACGGCTTGCCACTCGCTCGCCGGCGGTGCTCGGCGCTCCGCTATCGTGCTGACCGACGAGCGGCGCGGTGTCGGCGGAGCTGGATGAGACCGCCGACATCGTCTGGGAACCAGAGAACAAGTACCGCGCCCCGGAGGGGTGAGCCCGACCCGATGCCGCTCTGAGCGGGCCAGGTCTTGGTCAGGCGACGGCGAACGAGATCGCCGGCGTCTCGGCGATGAGGATCTGCGAGACGCGCACACCGGCAGCGTGGACGAGCGCGTCGACGTCATCGGCGCCCAGGCGGCGCGCCGCGTCGATCATGACGTGGGCACAGGCGAGGGCGTCCGCCGTGGCGTTGTGATGGGGGAAGTCGGGAAAGCCCGCCTCGGCGGCGACGAAGGGCAGGCGATAGGAGTCCAGCTGATACACCTTGCGGGCCACCTGAAGACTGCAGGCGTAGCGGTAGGGCGGGCAGTCGTCGCCGGTGGCGTCGCAGGCGCGCTTGATGACCGCCATGTCGAAGCCGGCGTTGTGGGCGACCAGCACGTCGTCGCCGGCGAATGCGGTGAGGGCGCCGAGTTGCTGGGTCCACGTCGGCGCGTGGACGACGTCCTCGGCACGGATGCCGTGGATGCGCGTGTTCAGTTCGAAAAACACGTCGTGTCCGGCCGGCGGCCGGATCAGCCACCCGGTCTTGTCGACCACTTCGCCGTCGCGCACGCGAACGAGCCCGACGGCGCAGGCGGAGGCGCTGCTGGAGTTCGCCGTCTCGAAGTCGATCGCGGTGAAATCCAGAGGCACCCCCTCAGACTCACCCGGCGTCGGGGATCGCCGCGTCAGGCGCGCCGTGCTCGGCGCGGCCAGGCGGGGGCGTCATAGGCTCGGGGTATGAGCAGCCACGAAGAGATGTCGGTGTCGTTCGGCGCTGTGGCCGGGGCTTATGAGTCGGGCCGGCCGGATTATCCGCGAGAAGCGGTGGATTGGATGCTCGCGCCGGTCCGGCAGCACGATCGCGCGCTACGCGTCGCGGATGTCGGCGCCGGAACCGGCAAGCTCACCCGCACGATCGTCGAGGCTGGTGCAGACGTCGTCGCGATCGACCCCGACTCCGGCATGCTCGCCGAGTTGCGCGAGCACGTCCACGGCGTGCCCACCTTCGTGGGAACGGCCGAGCGGATGCCGCTGCCCGACGCGTCGCTCGACGCGGTGCTCCTCGGCCAGGCGTGGCACTGGGTCGACGTGGCCGCCGCGTCCCAGGAGGCCGGGCGCGTGCTGCGGGCCGGAGGCGTCCTGGGGCTCGTGTGGAACATCCGTGACGAGGCCGTCCCGTGGATCGCTGAGCTCACTCGCGTGATGCACGGCAGTCACGCAGAGACGATGCTCGCCGACGGCGGCGCGCAGGTCGCGGCGCCGATCGGCCCTCTCGAAGAGCACCGGTGGCACTGGACGCGCACGCTCACGCGGGCGCCGTTCCTCGACATGGTGTCGTCGCGCAGCTACATCATCACGGCGACGACCGAGGAACGCGCGCGGATACTGGCAGCCGTGGGAGAGCTGTTCGATGCGCAGCGACGCCGTGACGAGTCCGGCGCGGAGGTCGTCGACATTCCTTATGTGACACGGGCCTATCGCGGCATCCGCGGCTGACGATGACCGCGACCGCGTCGGCGTTGTCCGTGGATCCCCCTCGCCGATCCGGCTAGCGTGAGGCGATGCGCACGCTCACCGTCTGCAACTTCGTCACGGTCGACGGCCGCTACGAGGACGACCGCCACGACATCGCGTCGTTCTTCGAGCACCAGCATCCGGACTACGCCGGCGCCGATTCGTTCGATCACCACACCACGGCACTGCTGCGGGAATCAGACACGCTCGTCCTCTCGGGGCGGCGCTCGGCGCTGGGCAACCTCGAATACTGGACCGGAGTCCGCGGTGACCGCACCGCCACCGTCATCCGGCGCGAGTTCGCCGAGCTGATCCTCGGCGTCGAGAAGCTCGTCGTGTCGGACACGATCACCGAGGACGACCTCGCGCCCTACGAGAACGCGCGCATCGTGCGCATCGCCGAGGCGCGTGACGAGATCCGCGGACTCAAGCAGGGCAATGGGCGCGGCATCCTGATCCTCCTCGGTCGTGTGCTGTGGAACGACCTCATGCACGCGGGGCTGGTCGACGAGCTGCACCTCGTGACCTTCCCCCTGATTGCCGGAACGGGCGTGCCGCTGTTCGACTCACGCCCTCCTGTCGCGTTGAAGCTGCTCGGCACCCAGGTGTGGGAGGAGTCGGGGAACGTCCTGATGCGGTGGCGGGTGGATCCGCACTGAGCGGCCGGGCCCGCGCTTCGGCGGCGGGTAGGCTGGATGCCCGTGGCTCTCACCATCGGAATCGTCGGTCTCCCGAACGTCGGCAAGTCGACCCTCTTCAACGCCCTGACCAAGAATCAGGTGCTCGCGGCGAACTATCCCTTCGCGACGATCGAGCCCAACATCGGGGTGGTCAACCTGCCGGATCCGCGACTTGCGAAGCTCGCCGAGATCTTCCACTCCGAGCGGATCCTTCCCGCCGCGGTGTCGTTCGTCGATATCGCCGGCATCGTGCGAGGCGCCAGTGAGGGGGAGGGGCTGGGCAACCAGTTCCTCGCCAACATTCGTGAGGCGGATGCGATCGCCCAGGTCGTGCGCGGATTCGACGACGACGACGTCGTCCACGTCGAGGGCGCGGTGAACCCGCGGAACGACATGGAGACGATCAACGCGGAGCTCCAGCTCGCCGACCTCCAGACCCTCGAGAAGGCGATCACGCGGTACGAGAAGGAGGTCAAGGGCAAGAAGCTCGACCCCAACGTGCTGGCGACCGCGCAGGCCGCGCAGGAGGCGCTCCAGCGCGGCGAGCTGCTGTCGGCGTCGGGAATCGACCTCGCCCCGATCCGTGAGCTGGGCCTGTTCACCGCGAAGCCCTTCATCTTCGTCTTCAACGTCGACGAGGCGGTGCTGACGGATGCCGAGCGCAAGGCGGCATTGGCGGCGCTGGTCGCGCCGGCGCAGGCCGTCTTCCTCGACGCGAAGATCGAATCCGAGCTGATCGACCTCGATCCGGAGGACGCCGCGGAGTTGCTTGCCTCCACCGGTCAGGATGAGTCGGGTCTCGATCAGCTGGCCCGGATCGGCTTCGACACTCTGGGCCTGCAGACCTATCTGACGGCCGGGCCGAAAGAAGCCCGCGCATGGACGATCGGCAAGGGCTGGAAGGCTCCTCAGGCCGCCGGAGTCATCCACACCGACTTCGAGAAGGGCTTCATCAAGGCCGAGGTGATCTCGTTCGACGACCTCGTCGCGACCGGCTCGGTCGTCGAGGCCCGTGCGAAGGGGAAGGCCCGCCTCGAGGGCAAGGACTACGTCATGCAGGACGGCGACGTGGTCGAGTTCCGCTTCAACGTCTGACCCCGCGTCACCGGCCCGTCCGCCTGGGCTCGCACACCCCCCGATCAGTTCCTACGCGAGAGGATCCTCCGTCATGACCGAAACCCAGATCTTCGAGCCCGACGGCCGCGCGATCCGCTACGTCGATGAGGGCGAGGGCCCCGTCGCCCTGGTGCTGATCCCGGAGCCCGGGCTGGAGCGTGACGCGCTCGGCGTCGTCGGGCACTATCTCGCCGAGGAGGCGGGTTTCCGCGTCGTACGCATCAGCACCCCGGCCGTGTCGGAGCTGCCGGGCGACGGCGAAGGTCTCAGCGAGCGTGTGAGCGCGATCGCGGGCGTTCTGGATCACCTGGGCCTGGATCACACCTGGATCGGCGGCCACGGATTCGGTGGCACCGTTGCCCGGGCGTTCGCCGCGGAGCAGACCGGTCGGGTCAACGGCGTGCTGCTGCTGGGGGTGCAGGACGAGCAGATCGATCTGCCTCCGGCGATCCCCGTGCTGATCATCCAGGGAACCGACGACGACGTCACGCCGCCCGCGAACGGCGAGCGTCTGCACGCGACCGCGCGCGATCGCGCCAGTGTCACCGGCATTCCCGGCGCGGGTCATCTGTTCCCGCTCACGCATCCCATCCAGACGGCGGTCGTCATCGAGGAGTACCTCGACTGGGACTGAGTTCCACGCTCGCGTACGTACCATGTCAGGTCTGCGGAGCTGAGGTCGGAACGCGTGACATCCTCTGTCGATGACGTGCGGTAGGACTGACTCATGCTGGTCTATTCCATGAGCGTCTCCGCCGACGGATTCATCACCGACCGTGAGGGAGGGTTCGCGTGGAGCGCTCCACGCGACGAGCAGTTCCGGTTCCATGTCGACGAGGTGCGGGAGCTCGGCGCCTGCCTCCTGGGGAGGAAGCTGTACGAGACCATGCTGCCGTGGGAGACCGACCCGGCGCTCCGCGACAGCGAGGACGCGGAGGCGTTCGCCGATGCGTGGAGCGCCATCCCCAAGGTGGTCTTCACACGTACGCTCGATCGCGTGGAAGGCAACGCACGTCTGGCTGCGGGATCCCTCGCCGATGAGGTCGCCGCCACGCAGGCCGCAACGGACAAGGACGTCGAGATCGGCGGTGCGGGGCTCGCCTCAACCGCGATCGGACTCGGACTGGTCGACGAGTTCCGGATGTTCCGGAACCCTATCGTGGTCGGCGGCGGGACACCGTTCCTGCCGCCCGTCGCCGAAAGCATCGAGCTGAAGCTGATCGAGACCCGGACCTTCGCGGACGGCGTGGTGTTCGAGCGTTATCAGCGGGTCGTCTCGCGCTGACTCCCGTCGAGCAGGGCGTGCAGATGGCCCGCCCCCTCGAGCAGGCGGATGCTGCGGCAGGTGAGGTCCGCGAGGCGTGCGTGCAGCATCGCCGTCGCCTCGGCGGTGAGACCGCGGGTGCGCCACTGACCGAGCACCCGTGCGATCTGCGGTATGCCGTAGCCACCCGCGCGCAGCACCGATACGATCCGGGCTTCGGCGATCGCCCGGGTGCCGTAGCGGCGGGAGTCGCGCGCGCGGGCAGGGTGGACGAGTCCCTGATCCTCCCAGTGCCGCAGAGCGGACGGTCGCACGCCGAGGGCCTCGGCGAGCTCGCCGATCGCCATGACGTCGCGCTCGTCGGACTCATCGGTCGGGTCTGCCAGCACTGCTCCGAGGCCGCGGAGCGCCTGTCGGACGTCCGAGCGTTCGCGCGCGATCCCGGCGTGCAGGTCGTCGATCGCCTCCGCGGCATCGTCCACGGTGCCCGCGACGAGAGTCGGGAACATCCGCCGTGCCGGTACGGGGCCGATCGCCGCCGCGATCGCCCGGTAGGCCCGAAGCGCCGTCACGTGGCGATCGTCGTAGCCGCGGTAGCCGTTCGGCGCGCGTTGCGCCCGAGGGATGACACCGAGAAGCTCGAGATCGCGCACCTGCTGGACCGAGTACCCCACGAGCCGGCCGACGGCCGCGGTGGTCAGCAGCCGCTCTGGAGGGTTTGCCATCCCCGCTCCTTCGATTCACGGGCATTCTCGCGGGCGAAGTCCACATAAGCACATGAAGTCCACCATGGAGGAATGGAGTTTCAAGAACTCGTGGGTGCCGTCCGATCACTGGAGGGAGCGCTCGTCATCGTTCCGGACGAGAGCGGCCCGTACCCTGAGCTCGCGTGGGGCGACGCGTTCTTCTACTACGCGCCGGACGGGATGATGCCGGAACGGACCCAGCCCTACGGGACGATCATCACCAAGGACTATCCCGACGACGAGACGTCCGAGCTCGGCACGGCCGGCCGGTTCCGGGTGAACATCCACGTCGGGCGCGAGCTTGCTGCGAAGATCGTCGACTCCGGCGCCGTGCCGGCGCAGGCCGATGCGTTCTTCGCACACCCGCTCTACGGCGCCGCGGGGTGGGTGTCGGTGGTGAACCCGGCCGACGCGACAGGGGCCGCGGTGATCTTGCTGCTGCGCACGGCCCACGAGGAGGCGCGGGCGCGCGCCCTCCGTCGCGGCCGGCGAGGAGCCGCCGAGTGAGCTCGCCGCAGACGCTCAGCGAAGCGGATCGCCGCAAGGTGGCCGCGTGGGCGGCGGACTGTGCCGAGCGCGTCCTGCCTCTCTTCGAGACCGCGGTGCCCGGTGACCAGCGGCCGCGTGATGCGATCGCCCGGGCGCGCGCGTTCGCCCGCGGTGAGCTGACCGCCGCGGTCGAGATCCGGCGAAGGTTCGTCGCCGGCCGCGCGGCCCGTGGCGTGAGCGATCCAGCGGCGGTGGCGGCAGCGCGGGCGGCCGCGCAGGCGGCAGGCGTCGCACACATGGGCGCGCATGCGCTCGGCGCGGCGGCCTACGCCGCCAGGGCGGCGGGCCTGGCGGCACCCGGTGGCACGGACGCGACTCGGGCGGAGGTGCGGTGGCAGGTGGAGCGGATGCCGGACGACGTCGTCGCCGCACTGCGGAAGCTGCCGGCACTGGGCGAGGACTCCGCCGGTCCGCTGGGAGCCGGGCTGCTGGCATCCGGCGTGCTGGGCTCGATCATCCGCGACATCCAGTCGGCGCTCGACGTGGACGGGCGCGCCTGACCTCCTCAGCGCGTCACGCGGCCTCGCCGCGGCTCGCGGCGATGACGTCGAGCAGGTGGGGGAGTGCGGCCTCGATCATCTCCATGGTCGCCGTCAACGAGATGCGGAAATGCTGCGGCTGATCGAACAGCGTGCCGGGCATCACGTAGACGCCGCGCTCCGCGAGCGCGTCGCAGAAGGCGACAGCGTCGCCGCCGGGCGCACGCCCCCAGAGGTAGAAGGTGCCCTCGGGTCGCGTCACCTCGAGTCCGGCATCCGTCAGCGCACCGTAGAGCCGATCCCGCTTGCGTGTCAGTTCGGCCAGATCGATGGAGAGCTTCTCGAGGGCGGGCACCGAGTACTGCATGACAGCATCGGGGAACCCCCATCCGATCGCGAGCCCGAGGGGCATGAGAGCATCGCGCAATTCTTCGCGCTCGTCGGTGGGGATGAGAGGGGACAGCGCAAGATACCCGAGCCGCTGTCCAGGTGTCAGGAGCACCTTTCCATAGCTGTAATCGATGACGGTCCACGGGTAGGAAGCGGCGGGGGAGGCGAAGTCCAGCCCGTCGAAGCGGATCCGCCGGTACGGCTCATCGGAGAGCAGCCAGATTCGGCGCCCGTGCGTGTGGGAGGCCCGCTCGAGGACATCGGCGAGAGCATCCCACGTCTGCTTCGAGTAGATGCGACCGGTGGGGTTCGCCGGGGAGTTGACGATCACGATCCTGGTGCGCGGAGTGATCGCACCCGCGATGGCGTCGAGGTCGAGATCGAAAGTGGCCGGGTCGAGCGCCGCGCGTACGGGGACGAGGTTGACGGCATGCAGCGTCGGCTCGTAGCAGAACCAGCCCGGGGCCGGGATGACGACCTCGTCCGCGGCATCGGTCAAGAGAGCGAAGGCGAGCGAGATCGCACCGAACGCCCCCTGCGTCATCGCGATGTCTTCGGGCTCGAACGGCAATCCGAGCTCCGCGCTCAGTCCGGCGGCGACCGCCTCCTGCGCCACGCGCTCGCTGGCCTTGTACCCGAACCAGTCCACCGATCGGGGCTCGATCTGCGCACGTACGGCGTCGGTGAAGCCGGGCAGCGCCATCTCGTGCGGGTTCCCGAACGTGAGATCCAGCGTGCCGGGATCATCCGCGAGGGCACGGATGCGTGCCAGGAACGTCGTCACGACGTCCACAGTCGACTTCGCCTGAGCGGCACGAATCGATATCGCCACGGTCATCACCTTCGTCCCCAGCGCCGTATGTGACGTGGTCAGCATCCCAACCGGGAGACGCCACGTCAATGACCGGAGGGAAGCAGCGGCGCAGCCGGGAGGTTCCTGGGTGCGCAGTCAGTGCGGGTCGGGGTCGAGACGGAGCTCACGGCTCACCAGCCGCGCAGCCACGTCGCTGAGGTGAAGGCCCCGTCCGCGCGCATATGCGCGGATCAGTGTGAACGCCTCGTGCACCGGAACCCCCGCGGTGAAGGAGACGACCCCTTTGGCCTGCTCGATGAGGACGCGGGAGTTGAGCGCGGTCTGCAGCTGCGTCGCCAGGATCTCAGACTCGCGCAGGCTTCGTTCGTGGAGGATGCCGATCGTGGCGACATCGGCGAAGGCACGCGCGGTGGCCACATCCTCCTCGGGAGGCGCTCCTGGCGTCGATCGCAGCAGGTTCAACGTGCCGATCGTGACGTCGCGCAGCCGCATCGGGATCGCCTCAACGGCGGCGAACCCGTTGTCTCGTGCGGACTGCTGGAACGCTCTCCAGGTCTCCGGGGCATCCTCGATGTCCGGCAGTGAAACGCGGTTCCCACTGCGGTAGCTCTCGACGCACGGACCGGCCTCGGCACCGAGTTGCATGAGCTCCACGAGCTCGGCGGCCTCACTGGTCGAGGCGATCAGTTCGAGAACCCCGGTGGAATCGGCCAGCAGGATGCCGGCATCCGTCGTGTCGAAGAGGTCACGGCACGCGTCGACCAGCGTCTGCAGCAGTTCCACGACGTCGTAATCGTCGACCAAGGTGTCGGCCAGGATCGCGAAGGTCTCGAGAAGACGGGCCTCACGCGTGAGCGGTGTCATCTCGTCGCCTCGATTCCGGATGCCTGGCGCACGAAACGCAGCCGACCCGCGACGACGTCCTTCGACACCTGCATCATGCTCTCGCCGGTCGCGAAGGCGTGGGCCTGGATCACGAGCAGGGCGTCGTCCGGCGAGAGGCCCAGCTGTGCGAGAACGACGCCGCTCGCCTGGTGGACCATACGGCGCGAGTACGGCTTGGCGTCGGCGGCCGCGTCCCCTTCGAAGTTCGAAAGGGCATCGCGCAGCACGTGGCGCCCGATGATCTCGGCCATCGCCGTCGCCTGGCGGATGTGGCGGTCGTCGAGCATGAGACGCTGTCTCGAGTAGAGATCGACTGCTCCGAACCTCAGGTCGCCGACGGCGAGGGGGAGCGCGAACATCGAGGCGATCTCGTCCCCGGCGGCCGCCGCTGCGACGAATCGCGGCCACCGACGTGCCCCGTCGGAGCGGAAGTCCGGTTCGGCGACGAAGCTCGCACCCCCGACGGCCTCCCAGCAGGGCCCCTCGCCCAGATCGAACTGCAGCTCGTCCAGGCGTGCCGCGACGTCATCGGTGGCCGACACCGTCTCACTGCCGATCACCCGGCCGACGGTGGAGACCGCGGCGCCCGTCACTGGCAGCACCGCGAGGAACGACGAACTGAAGCGCTCGGGGCGGTCGGCCGCTCGAGTTCTTCGAGGGTGATGTCGAATTCGTTCGTCATGGCATGTCCATTCTCACGCTACCGCGAACATCGGTCAGGATCGCGCCCAACCGAGCATTCCCCTGTGAGGGGCCGAAGGAGGCGCACGGATGGACACCACCGTCCACCGCATTGTCGTGAATGGCATTGTCGTGAATGGCATTGTCGTGAATGGCATTGTCGTGAATGGCACTGTCGTGAATGGCACTGTCGTGAATGGCACTGTCGTGAATGGCGCCATCGTGAAGAGGCGTCAGCCCCACGTGAGAGCATTGCGAGGTTGGTTCCGGGTTCAGGACGGGTATGCGAGACGGGTTCGAGGCGCTCTACCGCGCGCAGTACGAGGCGGTGCACCGTTTCGCGACCCGGCGGCTGAGTGGGCCGGGCGTGGACGACATCGTCGCCTCGACGTTCGAGCTCGCGTGGCGGAAGCTCCCCGATGACCACCCGCAGCCGGTGGGATGGCTCATCCGAACGGCGAGCAATCTCGTCAAGGCGGAGTTGCGCCGGCAAGCCCGTGAACGGCGCGCCCTCCGCGACGCGGACATCATGGATGCTCCCGACGACGAGAGCAGCGAACTCGACACCCTCGACCGGCTGCTCGGACAGCTCCCGCAGGCGCAGCGCGAGATCCTGCGGCTCGCCTACTGGGACGGGCTGACGGCCGCGCAGATCGCGGTGGTGCTGGGGTGCTCGGAGCAGGCGGCGTGGAAGCGCATCAGCCGCGCGAAGGCGGCGCTGCGGGCGGCGTGGCCGACGGACCCGATCGACGGAGAGGAGGCCGAGACCTATGCGTCGGAACGAGATGGACGATGATGAGCTCGCCCGCCTGATCCGCGCCCTCGATCCCGCGCGGCACGTGACGGAAGAGGAGCTCGCCGAACGGCAGGACCGAACGTGGGCGCGCATCGCCGCCGCGATCGATGCCGACGCCGCCGACGCTGGCAAGCAGGCAACCGGCCGGCGCACGCGCCGCGCCCGCCTGTGGTGGGGCGTGTCGCTCCCGGCGTTGGCGGCTGCCCTGGTCGCCGTGGTGGTGGTGCTGGTCGTCAACCCCTTCGCCGTCCCCGCGCCCGCAGCGGCACAGGGCCTGCCGCCGCTGCGCTACGAGGCATCCGATCTCACCCTCGAACGGCATCTGGAACGCGCGCGGGCCCGACTGGCCGAAAGCCCCGGTCCCGCCGGACCGCTGCGCGAGGCGACGACGATCGCGTGGTACGCCCACATCACGATGGACGGCCCCGACAAGGGCACCGTCATCTCGCCGGAGGTGATGACGACGACGTGGGACGAGAACCTCGACATGCGCATCCGGGTGACCGCGGGAGGCTCATACGTCGTGGGCGGCGAGGGCGCGCAACCGCCGACGCGAGAGGATCTCGCACCCGAGGGATCCGTGCTGCGCGACGACCAGATCCCCGGCGAGCAGATGATGATCGACGGCGAGCCCCTGCCGTTCCTGGTGGCCGGGAGTGGAGCCGACTTCTACCGCGCCTACGTCGCCGAGGCGGTCGCGATGTCCGAGGGCGATCCCACCGGGGCGCTGCGAGCCGTGGAGGACCTGCTCAACCACTGGACGCTCACC
The DNA here is from genome assembly GCF_051364985.1 of Microbacterium sp. I2. Lineage (NCBI taxonomy): Bacteria > Bacillati > Actinomycetota > Actinomycetes > Micrococcales > Microbacteriaceae > Microbacterium > Microbacterium sp. I2. The sequence goes on along the minus strand of NZ_JBLWIH010000001.1, from coordinate 37,755 downwards.
AACGCGCAGCAGGCCGATCTGCTGACAGTGCTGGGCGAATACCCCGATCTCGAGCTGCTCGGCATCAGCAAGGACCGCGCCGGGCGTGAGGTCTTCGGCCTCTCGGCCGTCTCGGCCGACGGTGGCCACGAGGAGGTGCTGCTGGTCTCGACGGCGACAGGCCACATCGTCGCGAGCGAGACCATCTACCTCGATGACGATCCCGAGGTGCCGCTGCCGACGGGATCCGTGATGAGCTACCAGCTCTGGGGTGTTGCCCCCGACACGCGCTGAGCGCTGCCGGGGTTATCACGATCCCGGCCGTGAGGCAACGCCGTGGCGGGCCCACTGCGCCATGCGCAGGCTGGGAGCATGGTGTTTCTCGGCTACCACGCTTCCCACGAGCAGATCCCTCCGTCGCAGCTGCTGGCAGACGTCCAAGAGGCGGAACGCGCCGGCTTCGACGGAGCCATGTGTTCGGACCACCTCGCACCGTGGGGCCTGCCGCAGGGGGAGTCCGGGTACTCGTGGAGCTGGCTCGGCGCGGCGCTGGCGACGACGTCCTTGCCGTTCGGCACCGTGACGGCGCCGGGCCAGCGGTATCACCCCGTGATCGCCGCGCAGGCCATCGCGACGCTGGGCGAGATGTTCCCCGGGCGCTTCTGGCCGGCCCTGGGCAGCGGCGAGGCGCTCAACGAGCATGTGACCGGCGACCCGTGGCCCCCGAAGGGCGAGAGGCAGGAAAGACTGCTGCAATCGGCAACCGTCATACGGCGCCTCCTCGCGGGAGAGCGCGTCGACCACGACGGCATGTTCCAGGTACACGACGCGCGCGTCTGGAGTCGGCCGGCGCAGCCCCCACCGCTGCGCGCGGCGGCGGCCTCCGCACCGACCGCAGCGTGGGCGGCATCGTGGGCCGACGGCCTCATCACCGTGGGCCACGACCCCGACGCCGTGAGCGGGATCCTGACGGCATACCGGGATGCCGGGGGCACCGGCCCGTGCGCGGTGCAGATGCACGTCAGCCTGGCCGGAAGCGAGACCGAGGCGCTTCGGATCGCTGCCGACCAGTGGCGTCACTCCACCGCGCCGGCGGAGCTGATGTGGGACATCATGCAGCCGGAGGAATTCGACCGCGTCTCGGATCCGGACGACGTCGACGCGCTGCGCCGGGGCGTGCTCGTGTCCGCCGACGAGAGCGAGGTGGCACAGCGCGTGGCCGCGCTCGCCGCGGCCGGCGCCGACGAGGTGTTCCTGCACCATGTCGGCCAGGATCAGAGCGACTTCCTCGCCCGGTGCGCGGGAAGCCTGCTCGCGGCGATCCGCGGGCTCTCGTGAAGCGCGAGCAGGCGTGGAGTCTCGCGGAGCTCAGCCGGCCGTGATCGGGGTCACTCCGAGATCTCGGCGACCGTCTCGCCGGTGTCCTCCGCCGAGAGCGCGAGCGCGATATCGGCCTGGCTGATGATGCCGACGAGGTCGTGTCCGTCGATGACGGGCAGGCGTCGCACCTGGTGGCGCTTCATGGTGTCCAGCGCCTCGGAGATGTCGTCGTCGGCGCCGATCGTGATCGGCTTGCCCTCGCCGAGCGCACCGGCGTTGGTGGTCGCGGGATCGCCTCCCTGAGCAAGGCATTTCACCACGATGTCCCGGTCGGTGAGCATGCCCTTCAGCCGCTTGTCCTCTCCGCAGATCGGCAGGGCGCCGACATCCAGGGACGCCATCAGACGTGCCGCCTCGACCAGGGTCTCGTTCTCGCCCACGCAGCGCGGGTCGGGCGTCATGATGTCACGGGCGACGGTCATGGTGTGCTCCTCTCGGTTCGGCGCTGCCGGCGCGACCCGTGCGGACGGTCGCTCCGGCACTGTTCGCCACCGACGCTACGGACGCGTGAGGCACCCAGCGCAGGGGGTTGACACCCCGTTCCGGCGAGCGTAGCGAGGACACCGACGGGGGAAATGCACGACGCCCACCGGAGCTATCCCGGGCGGGGTCGATGTGTCAAGCCCCTGGCCCCGGGACCGACGACGGCGCATCCTTCTTTTCAGGAGGTTCGCCATGGCCCACGCCTCGAGTGGTCGACGCACCGTCGCACCGACCGAACACGAACGGGACGCCGCGCGCACCGCCGACCCGGACCGGGGAACCGACCGCGCAGCGGCGAGTGAGCGGCCGCCCGAAGCGGCCGAGCGACGGCGCTTCGAGCGGGCGCGGCCCATTCCGGCAGACCGCCACGAGTAGTCGTGCGCACAGGAGGAAGACATGCACCGTGACGACGTCCATCAACTCGCGCTCGTGCCGCTGGCCGAGCGTTCGTGGCGGCTCTGCGACCGCAGCGTGGCGCGCAGCGACGCCGCCAGCGTCGTCGCCTACGTCGAACTGGTCGAGAGCGGCATGTACGAAGTCGTCTGGGTCTCGATCGGTTTCGGCGTGGCCCGTTACCCGTCGCTCGAGGGGATGTTCCGCGCCGCGGTCCAGATGGTCGAGCGCTCCCGCGGAGCCGGAGCCCTCAAGCCGGAGCCGATCCCGCATCGTCCGCCCGCGCACGCCTGACGGGGCGGTGTCCGCAGCCGGTGGCAGGATGGGCGCATGCCAGAGTCACCCGAGGTCGATGCGCTCGCCGGATTCCTCGACGCTGCCGCATCGGGCCGGCGGATCGAGGCGGTGGACGTGCTCGAGTTCCGCATCGTCAAGACGCGAGACTCCCCGCCCTCGACGCTGATCGGTCGCACGATCACCGGTGCTGCGCGCCACGGCAAGCACATCGAGCTGAAGGTCGGCGATGACAGTCTCGTCGTGTCGCTCGGGCGGCACGGCTGGATCCGCTGGGTCGAGGGTGAGCGGGACGCTGTCGACACCGACCCGCATCAGCCCCCGGCGCTGGCGACGTTCGAGCTGTCGGGCGATGCGGCCATGCAGATGACGGATGCCGGCACCTGGGTCTCGCTCGGACTCTTCGTCGTCGGCGATCCGGCCCACGTGCCGGCGATCGCGAAGCTCGGGCCCGATCCCGTCGACCCCGGATTCTCGCGGGCGGCGTTCGACGCCGCGCTCGGCGGTCGCCGCAAGCAGATCAAGGCGATCCTGCAGGAGCAGGAATCGCTCGCGGGGATCGGCAACGCGTACTCAGACGAGATCTTGCATGCCGCCAAGATCTCGCCGGTCGCCCACGCCGCCGCCCTCGGTGACGAAGAGCGACAGCGGCTCTTCGAGGCGACCGTCGCCGTTCTGCGGGGAGCGATCGACGCCCGTCGTGGCATCCCGATCGATCAGCTGAAGGCCGCCAAGGTCGCCGCGATGCGGGTGCACGGTCGCACGGGCGAGGCGTGTCCGGTATGCGGCGGCACGGTGCGCGACTTCACCTTCTCGGGCGCCTCGGCGCAGTACTGTCCGACGTGTCAGACCGGGGACGCGCCGCTCTGAGATCGGTGTCTCAGTGACGGGCGCGGCCACGTCGCCGTGGCGCGGGTAGCATGGTCGCCATGACGACGTCGCAGCTCCCGTCCCCGGTCACCCTTCAGCCCGTGCCGGACGACAAGAATCTTCTCACCGTGGTCGAGTCGTCGGACTCCTGCTGCGGTGGCGGCAGCTGCAGCATCGGCTGACGCGCCCCACCGCGGAACCCACGGCCGTGACCGACGAGCAGCTGCGGGTGACCCCGCGACTGGCCCGTGTCCTCATGTCGGAAGAGGCCGTCTACGGACTCATCCTCGTATCGGGGATGATCGTCGTCAGCGGCTCCATCGTCGGCACGTCGGCCAACGCCCTCATCACGACAGCCGTCACCGTGGTGGTCTTCTTCATCGCGCACGTCTACGCGGGCACACTGGGACGCCTGGCGATGACCGACGGCAAGGCCGGGCTCGGCGAGAGCCTGCTCGCGTCCGCACGCCATTCGCTCGGGCTGCTGGTCGCGTCCGTGCCGCCTCTGCTGATCCTGCTGCTCGGCACGACGGACCTCATCGACGACACGCTGGCCATCTGGCTCGCGCTGATCGTCAACACCGTCATGCTGGGTGCACTCGGATGGATCGCCGTCGCGGCGTGGAGCACCCATTGGGCCTCACGGCTGCTGGGCGGTGTCATCACGGCGGCGTTCGGCGGCATCCTGATCGCGCTGAAGGCGATCATTCACCACTGACGTCGCGCTTGAGCGACGCCGACCGCAGCGCCGACGACAGCTCGGCGCTGAGCCCCGGGACCTCGTCGATCGGAACCGCCAGCGCCAGCAGCGCGCGGCTGAAGTAGTTGCGAGCGGCGGCCGCGAGGGTGATATCGACGATGTGACGATCGGTGAAGCCGGCGTCGCGCAGGCGCAGCGTGTCGGCGTCCGTCATGTTCCCGGGCGCGACCGACAGCTTCTCGGCGAACGCGACGACGGCCGCGTCCGGTTCGTCCAGTCCTTCGGCGGTGCCTGTGCGTGCGAAACGCTCCAACTGGTCCTCGTCCAGGACGCCGGCGCGCAGGGACTTGCGCGCATGGGCGAGGAGGCAGTGCGGCGATCCGATCGCCCGTGCCGCGGCGAGTGTCGCCAACTCGTACGTGCGCACGCCGATCGAGGGCACGATCGCGCGCACGAGAGCCACGAACGCCTCGTGTGCCTCGGGATTCACGGCCATCGCGCGGGTGTACGCGAACACGAACCCGTCCGCGCGGAGGTCTTCGTCATACATCTCGGCGGCGTGACCGGCCGCTTCGTCGACGGCGGGTGTGGTGACGATCATCGGAACCTCCGGTCGGGCGCGGGGTGGGGCATCCAGAATGACGGATGCCCCACCCCTGCGTCGAGGGGTGGGGCATCCGTTCCGGCATGTCCTTCTGCCGGGTCGGCCGGCGGTCAGTGCGCGGCCAGTGCTCCCATCGGCTGGTCGGCCGGCTTGCGGATCAGGAACGCGCCCACCAGAAGCGGCAGCGCCAGGATCGCGGCCACGAGGAATGCCGCCTGCGTCCCCGCCGCTTCGGCCGCGATCTCGCCCGCACCGCCCGCGGCGGCACCGGCGGTCGCCGCCGCCATGACACCGAACATGAGCGCGATGCCCGCAGCGCCGGCCACTTGCTGGACCGTGCCCAGGATCGCCGAGCCGTACGAGTAGAACCGCGGCTGCAGCGAGCCGAGTGACGCGGTGAACAGGGGCGTGAACGACAGCGCGAGACCGAACGACAGGATCGTCTGCGCGACGGCGATCAGCGGGACCGGCGTCTGGGTCGAGAACGTCGTGTAGGACCACAGCATCGCCGTGGTGATGACGGCGCCCGGCACCAGCAGGACCGTCGTGCCCCAGCGGTCGTAGATGCGGCCGATCACGGGACCGGCGAGCCCCATCGCCAGCGCGCCGGGAAGGACGACCAGCCCGGTGACGAGCGGGTCGACTTCGAGAACGCGCTGCAGGTACAGCGGAACGACAGTGATGGCGCCGAAGAACGCCATCGACATGATGGCCATCTGGGCGATCGAGAGCGAGAAGTTCGCCGACCGGAAGACCCGCAGATCGAGCAGCGCGTCGTCCTTCCGCTGCAGGAGCACCTGACGCCAGCCGAAGAGGCCGAGCGAGATGACCCCGACGGTGAGCGCCACGACGAGTGTCGTGTTCGAGGTGGCCGTCGCGGCCGCGGCCTCGGCGCTTGTCCCGTGACCGCCTCCGCCGAGCTGGCTGAGTCCGAACACGACACCGCCGAACCCGAGGGCCGACAGGATCACCGAGAGCACGTCGATCGGGGCGCGCGTGGTCTCGCCCAGGTTGTGGATCCACCGGGCGCCGACGACGAGTGCCACGACGGCGATCGGCAGGACCACGCCGAAGATCCAGCGCCATTCGAAGGCGTTCAGCAACGCACCGGCAAGCGTCGGGCCGATGGCCGGAGCCAGCGACATCACGATGCTGACGCGGCCCATCATCCGGCCGCGGATCGCCGCGGGCACGACGGTCATGAGCGTGGTCATGAGGAGCGGCATCATGATCGCGGTGCCCGACGCCTGCACGATGCGGGCGACCAGCAGCACCGGGAAGCCCGGCGCGAGGAACGCGATGAGCGTGCCGGCGGAGAACAAGCCCATCGCGGCGACAAACATCGTGCGGGTGGTGAAACGGCGCAGCAGGAAGCCGGTGATCGGGATGACCACCGCCATCGTCAGCATGAACGCCGTCGTCAGCCACTGCGCGGCGAGCGCGGTGATGCCGAGGTCATCGATGAGGTGCGGGATGGCGACGCCCATCGTCGTCTCGTTGAGGATGGCGACGAACGCGGCTGCCAGCAGCAGCCAGATGACACGGCTCTCTTCACGTCCCAGTGTCGGGACGGTCGCCGCGGCGGCGGGATTCACGGCTGGCATGCTGCCCGTTCCGGGGGTGGTGTCGATGGCGGCCATAGGTCGTCTCCTCGGGGCTCGGATGGACAGCAAAACGCCACCCGAGGATGGCAAGCCTCCACCATAACGACGACCACCGACATCGCATTCCCGATCTCGGGAAACGGATCCTGAAATCCGGCGGATCAGCCCTCGAGCGTCTCGTCCTCGGCCGGCTCGTCCCACTTCTCGGAGCCGATCGCGTCGGTCGCGTGCGGCGTGGGCTCGCGCTCTTCGACGTTCTTCGGCAGCGGGTTGACGACCTCTTCGTGCGGGATCGCCTGCAGGGCGTCGATCTCTTTGCGCAGTTCGGCGAGGTCGCTGCCGTCGTGCTCGGGGCTGCCGGACGTCGAGGTCATGGCGCAAGCCTAGCGCCGCGGCATCCGGATCCGTCAGTCCCGCCGCCGCGTCCGGGGGCCTCATTAGGCTGGCATGCGTGAGCATGCGCGGCGGAGGCGGAGGAGGTGGCGGCGGCCATCCCGGATTCCGCCCCGTCGACAACGATGCGCAACGACGGTTGAATGCCGAGGCGCCCAAGATCCCGAACCTCGGGCGGCGCGTGGTCGCACTGTTCCGTCCCTACCTGTGGTCGATCGTCATCACGGGGGTGCTTGTCGTGGTGGGCGCCGGCATCGCCGTGATCCCGCCACTGCTGGTGCAGCGCATCTTCGACGACGCGCTCTTCCCCGTAGACGGCGGAGCCCCCGACATCCCGTTGCTGTGGCGGCTCGTGGGCCTCATGATCGGACTCTTCCTTCTCTCGGCCGCCTTGGGCGTGGTGCAGACGTGGCTCACCTCCACGGTCGGCAACCGCGTCACCGGCGACCTGCGAGTGAAGCTGTTCGATCATCTCCAGGCGATGGAGCTCGGATTCTTCACGCGCACCAAGACCGGCGTCATCCAGTCGCGCCTGCAGAACGACGTGGGCGGCGTGTCGGGCGTGCTCACGAACACCGTGACGAGCATCCTCGGAAACACCGTCACGGTCGTGGCGTCGCTGGTCGCGATGATCCTGATCGACTGGCGGCTCACGATCATCGCCGTGGTCCTCATGCCGATCCTGGTGATCGTGCAGCGGCGCGTCGGTCAGGTTCGTGCCCGCATCGCGGGCGAGACGCAGGAGTCGCTGTCGGAGCTGACCGCGATCACGCAGGAGACCCTCAGCGTCTCGGGCATCCTGCTGTCGAAATCCTTCAACCGGCAGCGCACCGAGTCGGCTCGCTACGCCGACGAGAACCGCAACCAGGTCCGGCTGCAGGTGCGCCGCGCGATGAGCGGGCAGGGGTTCTTCGCGGTCGTGCAGGTGCTGATGTCGAGCGTCCCCGCGGTGATCTACCTCGTGTCGGGCTACTTCATCGTCGGCGGCACCGACGCCATCACCGCCGGAACCGTCGTGGCGTTCACGACGGTGCAGGCGCGCCTGCTCATGCCGCTCATGGGGCTGATGCGGGTCTCGCTCGACCTGCAGACATCGGCGGCGCTCTTCGCCCGCATCTTCGAGTACCTCGATCTGGTCCCCGCGATCCGCGACGACCCGCACGCGATCTCGGTGGACGACGCGCCCGGCCCGATCGGGCGCATCGAGTTCCGCGACGTGGTCTTCCGGTATCCGGATGCCTCCGCCGATGCGCGCCCGACGCTCAGCGGCGTCTCCTTCGTGGCCGAGCCCGGGCAGCACGTCGCGTTCGTCGGTCCGTCCGGGGCCGGCAAGACCACGGTGCTGTACCTGACGCCGCGGATGTACGAGGCCTCCGACGGCGCCGTCCTGTTCGCGGGGGAGGACGTGCGGCGCCTGCGCCAGGAATCGATCATCGACCATGTCGGCATCGTGTCGCAGGAGACATACCTGTTCCACGCCACGATCCGCGAGAACCTGCGGTATGCGAGGCCGGATGCGACGGATGCCGAACTCGAGGCCGCGTGCCGGGCGGCGAACATCCACCACGTCATCGAGCGGTTCGAGAACGGCTACGACACGGTCGTCGGCGAGCGCGGCTACCGCTTGTCGGGCGGAGAGAAGCAGCGGATCGCGATCGCACGTGTGCTGCTGAAGGACCCTCCGGTCCTGCTGCTGGACGAGGCGACGTCGGCGCTCGACACCGTCTCGGAGCGCGTCGTGCAGGAGGCGCTCGACGCGGCGGCGCGCGGGCGCACCACGCTGTCGATCGCGCACCGGCTGTCGACCGTGATCGCCGCCGACGTCATCCACGTCGTCGAGGCGGGGCGCATCGTGGAGTCCGGCACGCACGCTTCGCTGCTTGCGGCAGGAGGGCTCTACGCCGAACTCGCCGCTCAGCAGCTGGCGACGACCCGCGTGCTCGACACCGAGCTCGACATCGCCGAGTCCGTGCCGCCGGCCGACCTCGCCGAGCGCCGCGCCGACGCCGCGCCCGACGTCCGCTGAGCGCAGGTCACCACAGGCGCGCCGCGGCCAGAGCGGTCGCCACGGGCTCGGCCGGCGCATCGCCGTCGGCTCTGTCCCACAACCCGCGCACGAATGTACCGAGCGCCCGCCGGTAGGCGTCGTCGGGGTGGTTCATCGCGAGCGCGACGAGCGGCGGCACGTCCATCGCGAGCACGAGCCGGATCCGGGCGGCCGCCGCGCGCGCCTGGCCGGCGGCATCCAGCACGGCGATGCCCCCTGCGAGCGCCTCGAGGTAGTCGCGCAGCACGGGCAGCTCGTCCTTGTGCTGGGTGATCGATGATCCGTCGGCCCGCTCGCGCCAGTGCACGATGACGTCGGGGATGACATCGAACGCGCGTGCACGGGTGTACATCTGCTGGGCGACGATCTGGTCTTCGTACATCTTCCCGACCGGGAAGTGCAGGTCCGCGCGCCGCCAGAAGTCTGTGCGGCTCACCTTCGACCAGGCGACGATGTTGCCGGATGCCTCGGGGTGGGCCTCGAGCGTGATGCCCGATCGAGCCGGGTCCGTGGCGGCCGCGACCCACGGCTGCACGACGCCCGCGGCATATCCGCCCGTGGCGTCCGGTCGCAGTCTCACGTAGGCACCGAGCGCGAAGTCGCTGCCGCTCGCGGCCAGGGTCGCGACGAGCCGGTCCAGAGCCTGAGGGGTGTAGAGATCGTCGGCGTCGAGGAACGCGACGAACGGCGTGCGTACGCGCTCGAGCCCCGTGTTGCGTGCGGCGCCGAGCCCCTGCCGTTCGCGATGATGAACGGCCTCGAAGCGCGCATCGGCGGCCGCGGCGGCGTCGAAGATCGCGCCGGTGGCGTCCGACGAGGCGTCGTCGACGAGGACGGCGGTCCACTGGCTCAAGCTCTGCGCGCGGAGCGAGTCGAGTGCCTCGCCCGCGTACTCCGCGACATCGAAACCGGGCACGACGACGGTCACGAGCGGCGCGGTCGGGGAGGGACTCGGCGAGGTCACGGGCCCGATTGTACGGCCGTGACGGATGCCGCGACCGCGTCGGCGACGGCATCGAGCGGCTCGCGCAGCGAGTGCGGGAACGTGAGGCGCACCGCTGTCTGCGCGACGGCGGGTGTCACCCCCATCGCCACGAGCACGTGCGAGGGGTCGTCGCTCCCCGCGGCGCACGCGGAGCCGCTCGACGAGACGACGCCGCGCCGTTCGAGCTCGAGGAGGACGGCCTCCCCGCTCGTGCCTGCGAACGTGAAGCTCGCGGTGCCCGGCAGGCGATGGACGGGATCACCGGTGACGGCGGCCGCCGGCACCGTGGCAAGGACGCGTGCGATGAAGCGGTCGCGGATCGCCGAGACGCGGGCGGATGCCTCGGCTCTTTCGCCCTCGGCGAGTTCGAGCGCCGTCGCGAAGCCGACCGCACCGGCGACGTCTTCGGTGCCGCTGCGTCGTCCGCGCTCCTGACCACCGCCGTGGAGGAGCGGTTCGAGTGGAATCCGTCCCCGCACGGCGAGCACGCCGGTGCCCTTGGGGGCGCCGAGCTTGTGGCCGGCGAGCGAGATGGCGTCGAATCCGAGCTCGGCGGCCGACAGCGGCAGCCATCCCGCCGCTTGCACCCCGTCGACGTGGAACGGCACGCCGTGCTCGCGCGCGGTCGCGGCGAGGGCTGCGGCGTCCTGGATCGTTCCGACCTCGTTGTTCGCGTAGCCGATGCTCACGAGTGCCGTGTCGCCGGTCACGGCGCGGGCGAGCGCGTCCGGATCGACCCGTCCGTACTCGTCGACGGGAAGGCGCGTCACCGCGAAGCCGTGGAGGCGCTCGAGGTAGGACGCGGATTCGAGGATGGACTCGTGCTCGATCGGCGTCGTCACGAGGTGGCGTTTGCCGCGGGATTGCCACGCGCCCAGCCCGATGCCCTTGACCGCGAGGTTGTTCGCCTCGGTGCCGCCCGACGTGAAGACGACATCGCCGGTCCGCATGCCCAGGACGCGTGCGACCCGCGCGCGGGCATCGGCCAGGGCATCCGCGGCCGCCTCGCCCACGGTGTGGTGGCTCGACGGATTGCCGAACCAGCGCGTGAGGTAAGGCATCATCGCGTCGAGCACTTCGGGTCGCACCGGCGTGGTGGCCGCGTTGTCGAGATACAGCATGCTGGTCGCCCCGCGGCCTCAGGGAGCGTCGATGCGCACGTCGAGGCCGAGATCGAGCGCGGGCGCCGAATGGGTCAGCGCGCCGACCGAGATGACGTCGACCCCGGTCTCGGCGATGGCCCGCACCGTCTCGAGCGAGACGCCACCCGACGCCTCGACCGTGGCACGGCCGGCCACCTGCGCGACGCCGGCGCGCAGCTCGTCGAGCGTGAAGTTGTCGAGCATGATCGTGCCGATGCCGGCGGCGAGGACCGGTTCGATCTGGTCCAGGCGATCGACCTCCACCTCGAGATGCGTCGTGTGGGGCAGGCGGTCCTTGGCGGCTTGCAGAGCAGCCGTGATCGTGGCGCCCCATGCCTCAGGCTCGGCGCGCCGCGCGAGCACGGCGAGGTGGTTGTCTTTGGCCATGACGGCATCCGACAGCGAATGGCGGTGGTTGCGTCCGCCGCCGTCGCGCACGGCCTTGCGTTCGAACGCGCGCAGACCCGGCGTCGTCTTGCGCGTGTCGGTGATGCGCGCATGCGTGTGGGCGACTTCGGCCACGTAGCGGCCGGTGAGAGTCGCGACGCCCGACATGCGCTGCAGGAAGTTCAGGCCGATGCGCTCGGCCGTCAGCACGCCCCGCGCCGGACCCGTCACGACTGCGAGCACGGCGCCCGGCTCGAACCACTCGCCGTCCTCGACGACGAGCTGCACGTCGATGGCGGGGTCGGTCAGGCGGAAGGCGGCGGCGAAGACGTCGCCACCGCTGAGGACCCCGGCCTCGCGCGCGACGAGGTCGGCCCGGGCGCGGGCGTTCTCGGGGATGAGGTACTCGCTCGTGAGGTCGCCCCAGGGTGCGTCCTCATCGAGGGCGGCGGCGACGATGCGGTCGATGGTGGCACGGTTCAGCACGCGAGGGCCTCCTGTCGGGCCGCGGCGGGCTCGGCCTGGCCGGCGTCGCTGCGGAAATGCGCGCCGACGGATTCCCGCCGGGCAAGGGCTGCCGCGACGAGGTGCTCGGCGACCAGCAGCAGGTTCTCGTCCTCGAAGTCGCGCTCCGAATGGACGGCGCGCGACTGCGCCCGCCAGCCGGCGATGACGGATGCGGCGTGCCCGAGGCCTCGCTCATCCCGCACGAGTCCCGCGTGCTCCCACATGAGCTCCTGCAGCGCTCGCCGCGAGAACTCCTCGCCACCTGCAGGTTCACCTGCCGTGGATGTACGCGAAACGGGCGCTCGGTCGTACATGGAGGGCAAGTGAACCGGCGCGGGGGAGAGCGAGGGCCAGGCGCCGGATGCCGCATCGCCGGCGATCGCGTCGCCGGCGCGTGCGCCGAACACGGCGCCCTCGAGCAGCGAGTTGGAGGCCAGCCGATTCGCGCCGTGCACGCCGGTGCGGGCGACCTCGCCCACGGCGTACAGCCCCGGCAGGGTGGTGCGCCCCACGAGGTCGGTCACGACACCGCCCATCAGGTAGTGGGCCGCGGGCGTCACGGGGATCGGCTCGCGCGCCCAGTCCAGTCCACGCTCGCGCACGGCGCGGTCGATGGTGGGGAAGCGCCGGGCGAGGAAGGCGGCGCGGGCCGCGGCATCCGTCGCTCCCAGCGACGTCGCGTCGAGGAACACCGGGCGTCCGTCCTGAGCCTCCATCCGGCGCGCGATCGCACGGGCGACGACGTCGCGCGGCGCCAGCTCGCCGTCGGGGTGCGCGTCGAGCGCGAATCGGCGCCCTTGCTCATCGAGGAGCGTCGCACCTTCCCCTCGAACCGCCTCCGACACCAGGAACGACTCCCCGGCCGCCAATACCGTCGGGTGGAATTGGAAGAACTCGAGGTCGGCCACGGCCGCGCCGGCGCCGATGGCGGCGGCTATGCCGTCGCCGGTGGCGACGACGGGGTTCGTCGAGTGCGCGTAGAGTTCGCCGGCGCCGCCGGTCGCGAGCACCACCGCGTCGGCCTCGACCACCCGGCGCGTGCCTACCGTGTCGGCGGTCTCGCCGACGAGGAGGTCGACGCCGCGCAGGCGCTGCTGCGCGACCACGAGGCCGACGAGGAACGCATGCTCGATGACGGCCACATCGCTGGCGCGAAGCCGGGCGACCAGTGCCTTCTCGATCGCGGTGCCGGTGGCATCCCCTCCGGCGTGCAGGATGCGCGGGTAGGAGTGGGCCGCCTCGAGCCCCTTGACGAAGGCGCCCTCGCCGTCGCGGTCGAAGGCCACGCCGAGCGCCACCAGCTCGCGGATGCGCGCGGGGCCCTCGTCGACCAGCACCTGCACGGCGGCGGCGTCGCTGAGGCCCGCTCCGGCGACGAGCGTGTCGCGGACGTGGTCGTCGGTCCGGTCGTCGGCGAACATGACCCCGGCGATCCCGCCCTGGGCGAAGCGCGTGTTGGCGTGGTCCAGCACGTCCTTCGTCACGAGCGTCACCCGGCAGCCGTGCTCGACGGCGTGCAGCGCGGTGAGGAGTCCGGCGATGCCCGAACCGACGATGACGGCGTGCGGGGATGCCGCGGGAGCCGGCGTCATGATGCCTTCTCGACGCGCCCGGCCGGCGGCTTGGCCGCCAGCATCCGCTCCAGCGCCACGCGCGCCGGCGTGGCGACGTCGGCCGAGACCGTGATGCGATTGACCACGCGGCCCTCGACGAGCCCCTCGAGCACCCATGCGAGGTATCCGGGGTGGATGCGGTACATCGTCGAGCACGGGCACACGACCGGGTCGAGGCAGAAGATCTCGTGCTGCGGGTGCTGGGCGGCCAGGCGCTGCACGAGGTTGACCTCGGTGCCGATCGCGAAGGTGGTCGGCTCGGTGGCGCCTTCGATCGCCTTGCGGATGTAGTCGGTCGACCCGGCCTCGTCGGCCGCGTCGACGACCTCCATCGGGCACTCCGGGTGCACGATGACGCGCACGCCCGGGTGCTCCGCCCGTGCCGCCTCGATCTGGTCGACGGTGAACCTGCGGTGCACCGAGCAGAAGCCGTGCCACAGGATCACGCGGGCGTCCTCGAGGGTCGGGACGGATGCTCCGCCCAGCGGCCTGCGCGGATTCCACATCGGCATCTGCTCGAGCGGCACGCCCATCGCCTTGGCGGTGTTGCGGCCGAGATGCTGATCGGGGAAGAACAGCACCCGACGCCCGCGCGCGAACGCCCACTCCAGCACGGTGCGGGCGTTGGAGGAGGTGCACACGATGCCGCCGTGGCGCCCGACGAAGCCCTTGATCGCCGCCGAGGAGTTCATGTAGGTCACCGGGATCACCGGCACGAGCCCGTCCGCGTCGACGGTGTCCATGTCGCCGTAGACCTCGGCGAGCTGTTCCCAGCATTCCTCGACCTGATCGATGTCGGCCATGTCTGCCATCGAGCAGCCGGCGGCGAGGTTCGGCAGGATCACGGCCTGCTCGGGACGCGAGAGCAGGTCGGCCGTCTCGGCCATGAAGTGCACTCCGCAGAAGACGATCGCTTCAGCGTCGGGATGCTCCAGCGCCGCGTTCGCGAGCTGGAACGAGTCGCCGACGTAGTCGGCGTGGCGCACGACCTCTTCGCGCTGGTAGAAGTGACCCAGCACCACGACGCGCTCGCCGAGCGTCGCCTTGGCCGCACGGATGCGCGCGTCGAGCTCGTCCTCCGACGCCTCGCGATACTCGCGCGGCAGCTCGCCCTGCCGAGGGGACCCGGTCGGGATGACGTCGCCCATGGATGACCCGGGGCCGTAGCCGGGCCGCGTGTCGAAGTCCCACGGTCCGACCGCGAGGTCGGTGCTGCAGGTTTCGGCGGTCGACGCCCCCGCGACGATCGCCTGGATCGCGTGGTCGACCGATGCGTCGGCCGATTCCGGGTGGGTGAGGGTGATGTTGACGGCGGGCATGACGGTGCTCCGTTCGGGTCGTCAGTCGCGGGCGCCGAGGGGGCCGCGTTCGGCCAGCTCGACGTCCTGGTTGTAGCGGTACAGCCGCGCGGGCCGGTGGCTTCCGGTGCGGAAGCGGTCGGTGGGGATGAGGTTGCCGGAGTTCTCGACCTGCCGGCGGAAGTTCGCCGGGTCGAGGCGACGGCCGAGGATCGTCTCGTACACCTCGCGCAGCTCTGCCAGCGTGAACTCGTCGGCGAGGAGCCCGTGCGCGATGCGGCTGTAGCCGACCTTGTTGCGCAGCCGCCACAGTGCGTAGTCGACGATCTCGTTGTGGTCGAACGCGAGTTCGGGGAGCGCGGCGGCGTCGAACCACGAGACGTTCTCGACGGCGTCGACGATCTCGTCGGGACGGATGAGCGCCCAGTACACGATCGAGACGACGCGCGTGGGGGAGCGGTCGACCGCTCCGAAGGCGTACAGCTGCTCGAGGTAGCTCGGAGCCAGCCCGGTGGTCTCGGCGAGGGTGCGGGATGCCGCCGCCCCGAGATCCTCTGTGACGTCGAGCCAGCCGCCGGGAAGTGCCCACTGACCCTCGTGGGGGTCGCGCGTGCGGCGCACGAGCGGAAGCGCGACCGCCGCGGCATCGCTGCCGGCAAGGCGCCGCAGGGTGAAGATCACCGTCGACACCGCGACGCGGGTGGCGTCGTCGGCGACGGTGGGGATCGTCTGTGCGGGCATGAGCACCGTTCTGGTCATAGTGACTCTAACTCCTTACTCCGATCATAGTGTCACGTTGACCAGAACTCAAAACGTGTGACAGCGGATGCCGGCGGCCGCCGTCGCGGCGCCCTCTCAGGCTGCGTGCGTAGCCTGGCCGGACGACCCCGGAAGGAGTGCGCGTGATCGTCGTCGACGTGCTGATCGTGCTGCTGCTGATCGCCGCCCTCGCCGCCGGCATCCGACGCGGATTCTTCGCGAGCATCGGCACACTCGCCGGACTCGCGGCCGGGGCCTTCGCGGCGTACTGGCTGACGCCGCTCGTCAGCACATGGGTGGCCTCGCCCGCGTGGCGCGGCCCGGCCGTGCTCGCCACGGCGCTCGGACTGGTCGCCCTCGGGGCGGTCCTCGGTGCCGCGGTGGGAGCAGCCCTGCGCTCGGGAGCCGACCGGCTGAAACTCCGCGGTGTCGAGCGCTTCCTCGGTGGCATCGCCTCCCTCGTCGCGGCGGCGCTGGCCCTGGCTCTCGTCGCACCCGCGATCGCGGTCGCCGGCGTGCCCGTGGTGTCGTCGGCCGTCGCGTCGTCGCAGGTGCTGCGCGGCATCGAGGCGCTCACGCCCGACCCGGTCGACGCCGCGCTCGCGCAGCTGCGCGGCGCCGTCATCGACGACGGACTGCCGCAACTCGGCAGCCTGCTCGGCCCGGCGTCGGCCGAACCCGCTCCGCCGGTCGAGCTGGACGATCCCGAACTGGCCCGTGCCGCGGCATCCGTCGCCCGTGTCTCGGGCACCGCGTATGCGTGCGGACGGGGACTGACCGGCAGCGGATTCGTCGTCGCCGAGGACCGGGTCGTCACCAACGCGCACGTGCTCGCGGGGGTCGACACGCCGGTTGTCGAGCTGCCCGGCGTCCCGGCACGCGAAGGGCGCATCGTCTACTTCGATGCGATCGACGATCTGGCCGTCATCGCGATCGACGACCTGGGCGTCGCGCCGCTGCCGTTCTCGCAGACGTTGGCACCGGGGACGGCCGCCGTCGTGCAGGGGTATCCGCACGGCGGTCCCTTCACGATGGAGCCCGCAGGCGTGCTCTCGACGGGCACTGTCCCGGTTCCCGATATCTACGACGAGAGCTGGAACCCGCGCGACATCTACGCGCTGCAGGCCGCGGTCCGCCCGGGCAACTCGGGAGGTCCGCTGCTGACCGGAGACGGGGCGCTCGCGGGCGTCGTGTTCGCGCGCGGCGAGAACGATCCCGACCTCGGGTACGCCATGACGATGACCGAGCTCACGCCGGTCGCCGCGCAGGCGCCGTCGCTGTCGGACCGCGTGTCATCCGGAAACTGCGTGGGATGACGCGTCGGAGGCTATGCTGACTGCGCAAGTCAATAACGGCCAACGACCCGCGCGGGAGAGCCTCGGCAGCATCATCGCCGAGCACCGAAGGAGCAAGCCTCCCCGCCAATCTCTCAGGTACCGCGTACCGCTCGGGTGAGGCCGACTCTGGAAAGCGATTCACTGCGAATCCGCCGACGGTGAAACCCGGGTGCTGCATCCGGCGAAACTCTCAGGCCCATGACAGAGGGGGAGTTCACGGACGTCGCCAGGCGTCCGCCCGCCCATCCCGGGAGAACTCATGACCGCATCCGCCCCACCCCCGCGCACCACGGTGCTGCACGACCGCCACGGAGCGCTGGGCGCCTCCTTCACCGACTTCGGCGGCTGGCTCATGCCGGTCCGCTACACCTCCGACCTCGCCGAGCACCACGCCGTGCGCTCCGCCGCGGGCCTGTTCGACATCTCGCACATGGCCGAGTTCCTCGTGACCGGGGCGGACGCGGGGGCGTTCCTGGACTACGCGCTCGCCGGGCGGATCTCGGCGATGCGCGACGGCAAGGCGAAGTACTCCCTGGTCCTGGCGGAGTCCGGCGGCATCGTCGACGACGTCATCGTGTACCGGATCGCCGCGGACCGATTCCTCGTGATCGCGAATGCCGGCAATCGTGACGCCGTCGCGACCGCGTTCGCCGAGCGCGTCGACCGCGCGCCGGTCGCCGCCACGTTCCTGCGGGAACCGCCCGCGGTCACGGGAACCGGATACTTTGCGCATATCGACGGCGTGTCGGGGGTCGCAACCGTCGAGGACGTCACCGACCAGGTGGCGCTCATCGCCGTGCAGGGCCCGGCGGCCCTCCCCGTCGTCGAGGCGACGACGGGGATCGCCGACGTCTGGCCGGCCTTCGCCGATCTGGGCTACTACGCATGGGCTGCCGGGACGTTCGAGGGCGAACCGTTGTTCGTCGCCCGCACCGGCTACACGGGCGAGGACGGGTTCGAGCTGCTCGTGCAGAACCGGGTCGCCGTTGCGTTGTGGGACGCACTTCTCGCAGCGGGCCAACCCCACGGTCTCGTGCCGGCCGGCCTCGCCGCCCGTGACACTCTGCGTCTGGAGGCCGGGATGCCGCTCTACGGCCACGAGCTGTCGCTCGACATCGTGCCGGCCCAGGCGGGCCTCGGCCGTGCCGTCGCCGTCGACAAGGCCGACTTCGCCGGCAAGGACGGGCTGGCCTCCGTCCTTACGCCGGATGCGCCCGTGCTCGTCGGACTCGAGGCCGAGGGTCGGCGTGCCGGACGTGCCGGCTACGCCGTGCTCGACGCGGCGGACGCCGAGACGCCGATCGGCGAGATCACGAGCGGAGCGCTGAGCCCGACCCTGGGGCATCCGATCGCCATGGCCTTCGTCCCGCCGGCGCTCGCCGAACCCGGCACCGCCCTTTTCATCGACGTGCGGGGTACCCGCATCCCCGCCACCGTCACCACCCTGCCCTTCTACCGGAGGAACTCATGACCGACCTCAACAGCCTTAAGTACACCGACGAGCACGAGTGGGTCGCACTCGACGGCGACATCGCGACGGTCGGCATCACCGACTACGCCGCAGACAAGCTCGGCGACGTCGTGTTCGTCGAGCTGCCCGCCACAGGCTCCACCGTCACCGCTGCCACGGTCGTGGGCGAGATCGAGTCGACGAAATCGGTCGGCGAGCTCTACGCCCCACTCACCGGGGTCGTCGTCGAGGCCAACGACGCCGTCGTCGACGACCCGTCGCTGGTCAACTCCGACCCGTTCGGCGAGGGCTGGCTGGTCAGGCTCCGGGTCGATGCAACCGACGTCGCCGAGCTGCTGGATCGCGACGCGTACGTCGCCTTCACGGGCGGCGACCAGTGACGGGAGGGTTCGCGCAGCGGCATATCGGAACGGATGCGGCCGCCCAGGGCATCATGCTGCACGCGCTGGGCTACGACACGGTCGAGGCTCTCGTGCAGGCGGCAGTGCCGGCATCCGTCCGCTCGCGTCCTCGCGCGACGACCGACATCCCGCCCGCGGCCACCGAGGCCGAGGCGCTCGCCGAGCTGCGCGCTCTGGCCTCGCAGAATCGCACGGCACGCCCCATGATCGGGCTCGGCTATTACGACACACTCACGCCCTCGGTGATCGCGCGCAACATCTTCGAGAACCCGTCGTGGTACACCGCCTACACGCCGTATCAGCCCGAGATCTCGCAGGGGCGGCTCGAGGCGCTCATCAACTTCCAGACGATGGTGACCGACCTCACCGGACTCGCGACCGCGAACGCGTCGATGCTCGACGAGTCCACCGCCGTCGTCGAGGGGATGCTGGTCGCCCGGCGCGCCTCGAAGTCGGCGTCGAACGTGTTCGCCGTCGACGCCGACGCGCTGCCGCAGACCAAGGCGCTGCTGGCCCACCGCGCCGCCGCCGTCGGCATCGAGCTGCTCGAGCTCGACCTCGCGCACGGGGCGGCCGTGCCCGAGTCCGTGTTCGGCGCCTTCGTGCAGTATCCCGGTGCGTCCGGGAACGTGTGGGACCCGTCGGGCGTGATCGACGCCGTGCACGTGGCCGGCGGTCTCGTCGTCGCCGCGGCCGACCTCCTCGGTCTCGCGCTGCTGCGCTCGCCGGGCTCGCTCGGCGCCGACGTCGCGGTCGGGACGACGCAGCGCTTCGGCGTGCCCCTGGGATTCGGCGGGCCGCATGCGGGATACATGGCGGTGCGGCAGGGTCTGGAGCGGCAGCTGCCCGGACGGCTGGTGGGTGTGTCGCAGGATGCGGCGGGGCATCCGGCCTACCGTCTCGCGCTGCAGACGCGCGAGCAGCACATCCGCCGGGAGAAGGCGACGTCCAACATCTGCACGTCGCAGGTGCTTCTCGCCGTGATGGCGTCGATGTACGCGGTCTACCACGGGCCTGAGGGCCTGCGAGCCATCGCGACGGAGGTCGCGCAGAAGGCCGAGGCCCTCGCCGTCCGGCTGCGCTCCTACGGGCTGTCGCTGGCGTCGGACTCGTTCTTCGACACCGTGCGCGTGACCACTCCCGGGCCGTCGGGCCGCGTCATCGAGCGGGCGCGCTCGCTCGGCTACCAGCTGCTGTGGGTCGACGAGGCGACCGTGGGCGTCTCGGTCGACGAGACGACGACCGACGCCGACCTCGCCGCGGTCGCATGGGCGTTCGGACTGCCTGAGGACGAGTTCGCCGGCGCAGGCGAGCAGGGGGAGCGGACGGTGCCCTTCACGGATGCCGCGCCCCTCGCGGCGGTCCCGTCGGTGCTGCGACGTCGCGATGAGTTCCTGACCCATCCGGTCTTCAACACGCATCGCTCCGAGACGGCGATGATGCGGTATCTCAAGCAGCTCGCCGACCGCGACTACGCCCTCGATCGCGGCATGATCCCGCTCGGCTCGTGCACGATGAAGCTCAACGCGGCCACCGAGATGGCGGCGGTGTCGTGGCCCGAGTTCTCGCGGGTGCATCCGTTCGCGCCCGAGGCCGACGTGCACGGATACCTCGCCCTCATCGAGCAGCTCGAGGTGTGGCTGGCCGAGGTCACCGGCTATGACGCCGTCTCGCTGCAGCCCAACGCCGGCTCGCAGGGCGAGCTGGCAGGGCTCATGGCCATCCGCGGCTACCACCGCGCGAACGGCGACCTGGATCGCACCGTGTGCCTGATCCCGTCGTCGGCGCACGGCACGAATGCGGCCTCGGCGGTGCTCGCCGGCATGCGGGTGGTCGTCGTGGCATGCGACGAAGCCGGCAACGTGGATCTCGGCGACCTGCGCGCGAAGATCGCGGCGCACGCGTCCGAGCTCGCGGCGCTCATGATCACGTACCCGTCGACCCACGGCGTGTACGAGCACGACGTGCTCGAGATCACGCAGGCCGTGCACGACGCCGGCGGCCAGGTGTACATCGACGGCGCCAACCTCAACGCCCTCCTCGGCTATGCGCGCTTCGGCGACCTGGGTGGCGACGTCTCGCACCTCAACCTGCACAAGACGTTCGCGATCCCGCACGGCGGCGGCGGACCCGGGGTCGGACCCGTCGCGGCCAAAGCCCACCTCGCGGCGTTCCTGCCGTCGCATCCGTTCTCGCAGCGCAAGGACCACGCGGGCGGCGTCTTCGACGGCGGCCCGATCTCGGCCGCGCCGCACGGCTCGGCGAGCATCCTGCCGATCTCGTGGGCGTACGTGCGCATGATGGGCGCCGACGGGCTCCGCGATGCCACGGCGTCGGCCGTTCTGTCGGCCAACTACATCGCGGCGCGCCTGCGCGAGCATTTCCCGGTGCTCTACACCGGCGAGGGCGGCCTGGTCGCCCACGAGTGCATCCTCGACCTCCGTCCGCTGCGGGAGGCGACCGGGGTGAGCGTCGACGATGTGGCCAAACGCCTGATCGACTACGGCTTCCACGCACCGACGATGTCGTTCCCGGTCGCCGGGACGCTCATGGTCGAGCCCACCGAGTCCGAGGACCTCGGTGAGATCGAGCGCTTCATCGAGGCGATGATCGCGATCAAGGCCGAGGCGCTGGCCGTGGCGGCCGGCGAATGGCCCGCGGCGGACAACCCGCTCGTCAACGCCCCGCACACCGCCGAGGCGGTCGTGGCGGGGGAGTGGACCCACCCGTACTCGCGCGAGACGGCGGTCTACCCGGTGCATTCGCTCGTGCGCACGAAGTACTGGCCGCCGGTCCGTCGCATCGACCAGGCATACGGCGACCGCAACCTCGTATGCGCGTGCCCGCCGATCGAGGCCTTCGCCTGACCCGGCGTCAGGAACCCGGGCTCGGGGTCGGGGTCGGGGTCGGAGTGGGCGAGGGGGGTGGGGCGAAGACGGCCGGCCACAGCGCGGCGGCGACGGGGTATCCGACGAAGGCGACGATGTCGAGGATCGTGTGGGCGATGACGAGCGGCATGACGCGACCCCATCGCTTGTAGCACCAGCCGAACACGATCCCCATCGCGACGTTGCCGACGATCGCGCCGATGCCCTGATACGCGTGGTAGGCACCTCGCAGTGCGGCGGTGGACAGGATGATGGCCCACCAGTTCCAGCCGAACCGCCGGAGCCGGTCGAACAGGTAGCCGATGAAGATCACCTCTTCGGTGAGCCCCGCCCGCAGCGCCGCCAGCATCAGCAGGGGCACCGTCCACCACGAGGCATCCAGCGGCGATGCCACGACGGCGACCGTCACGCCCAGCGCGCGGCCGGCGGCGTAGAGAGCGAGCCCCGGGATCCCGATGACGGCGGTGAGCAGGATGCCGCGGCCGAGGTCTCCGCCGAACCTCGTGAAGTCGAGGCCGATGCGGCGCAGGGCGTTCTGCCCCGGCTCCCACAGCAGGTAGATCACGAGCGCGACGAGGGCGAGATCGAAGAACACCGCCAGCAGCTGGTACACGATGTCCCACAGCGCGAGTGCGTCGCGCGACGGGTTCACCTGCGTCTGCTGCGAGCCCAGCGGGACCGGCGCGAGGAGGCGGCGCAGGAGCGACAGGAGCGAGTAGACGGCGGACTGGCCGACCGATATCGCGAGGACCAGGCACACTTCCCACGTGAGCCGCCGACGCTCTCCTGCCGAGACCGGAACCGCGATCGTCGATTCCCTCACATCCGGAAGCCGATTGGTCGCCGTCATCTTGTCAGATTGTCACACTTCGGGTCGATTGAGTTAAGGCTCTGTAACGTTTTCGTCCATCGTTTTGACCATCTCACAACGGGTGCTTATGGTTTTCCCATCCGCGCCCCGTTCGGCCAAGGCCTGACGTGTGCGCACAACCCTGCACAGGAGGAACAGTGAGAATGAAGCGCATCTCGGCCGCGGTGGCGCTCACCGCAGCCGGCGCCCTGGTGATCTCAGGCTGCGCCGCGGGCGGCGGCGACGACACCGGCGACGATTCGGGTCTTGTCGAAGGCTCGGCGATCACCGCCGCGTGGAACCAGGCGTTCTACTCGATGAACGGCAACACGTCGTTCGGAAACGCCACGGCGAACAACAACATCAACTACCTGACGCTCGACGGGTTCAACTACTACAACAACACGCCGGAGCTGGTGGAGAACACGTCGTTCGGCACCTACGAGCTCGTCAGCGAGGACCCGCTCACCGTCACGTTCACGCTCGCCGAGGATGTCACCTGGTCGGACGGCACGCCGATCGACGCGGCCGACCTCATGCTCAACTGGGCCGCTCTGTCGCGCGCGCTGGACACGCCCGACTTCAGCCCGGACGACTTCACCGACCCCGACACCGGTGAATTCACCGAGTCGTTCCCGACCGACGTCGTGTACTTCGACTCGGGCGCCACGCCGGAGTCCGGCATGGGCCTCGTGTCCGAGACGCCGGAGATCGGCGAAGACGGCCGTTCGATCACGATGACGTTCGACCAGCCCTTCGTGGACTGGGACCTGGTCTTCACCCCGCCGCTCCCGGCGCACGTGGTGGCCAAGAACGCCCTCGGCATCGAAGACAACGAGGAGGCCAAGCAGGCTCTTCTCGATGCCATCGAGAGCGAGGACGCGGCTGCACTCGCGCCCATCTCGTCGTTCTGGAACTCGGGCTTCAACTTCACCGAGCTGCCCGACGACCCGGAGCGCTACCTCGCGAGCGGCCCGTACATGATCACGGACTTCGTGGCCGACGAGTACATCACGCTCAAGGCGAACCCCGAGTACAAGGGTGAGAACGCGGCGAACATCGAAGAGATCACGATCCGCTTCATCCCGGACCCGCTCGCTGCGGTTCAGGCGCTGGAGAACGGCGAGGTCGACATCATCTCGCCGCAGGCGACCGCCGACATCAAGACGGCGCTCGACGGCATCGACGGCATCACGGTCCTGACCGGTCTCGAGGGCACGTACGAGCACGTCGACCTGCAGTTCGACCAGGGCAAGAACTCGCAGAACATCTTCTCGAACGCCAAGGCGCGCGAGGCCTTCATGAAGGTCATCCCGCGTCAGGAGATCGTCGACACGCTGATCAAGCCGATCATCGGCGACGACGCGATCCTGCGTGACTCGCAGCTGTTCGTCCCGGGTGCCGAGGGCTACGACGAGGCGGCCTCGACCAACACGTCGGCGGACTTCGCCGAGGTCGACATCGAGGGTGCAAAGGCGCTGCTGGCCGAGTCCGGCATCACCGACACCTCGGTCTGCATCCTGTACGCGTCGAACAACCCGCGTCGTGTGAACGAGTTCGCGCTCATCCAGGCGTCGGCCGCTCAGGCCGGCTTCAACGTCACCGACTGCGGTTCTGAGGAGTGGGGCGGCCTGCTCGGCACGCCGGGCGCCTACGACGCATCGCTCTTCGGATGGCAGTCGACCAGCCTCGGTGTGACCAACTCGCTGCCGACGTTCGTCACCGGTGGTATCAACAACATGAACTTCTACTCGAACGAGCGTGTTGACGAGATCATCACCGAGCTGAACGGCACCTTCGATGCGGAGACGCAGATCGAGCTCCAGGTGGAGATGGATCGCCTGCTGTGGGAGGACTTCTACGGCGTGACCATCTTCCAGTTCCCGAGTGTCACCGCGTACAGCGACCGTGTGGAGAACATCGACCCGTCGATCATCGCTCCCACGATCTTCTGGAACGCGTGGGACTGGGCCGTGACCGACGGCGGCTCCGAGGAGTAATCCGATAGCGCGGTGCGCGCCCGGCTCGGGCTGAGCGCGCACCGGGTGGGGTGCAGGTCCCAAGGGGCCTGCACCCCGCCCGCGTTAGACTCCTCCGAGTGGCTGAGCCCGCGACCGGACACGATCCGGTCGCCTGCTCGCGCTCTCTCACCGATTGGCAGGCGGCCACACCATGGCTTCATTCATCATCCGGCGATTGATCGCGTCGATCTTCGTGCTCTTCGCCGCCACGTTCCTGATGTACATCCTCACGTCACTCTCGGGTGACCCGCTCGAGGATCTCCGACAGGGCAACGCGCCCAACAAGGCCGAGCTGATCGAAGCTCGCACCAAGCTCCTCAATCTCGACGTCCCGCCCCCGCTGCGCTACTTCCTGTGGCTCGGCGGCCTGTTCCGCGGCGACCTCGGGGTCAGCATCCAGAATCAGCCCGTCAACGCGCTGCTGGGGAATGCGATCGCGTCAACGCTGACGCTGGTCACCACCGCCACGATCGTGGCGATCGTCCTCGGCATCACCGTCGGTATCGTGTCGGCGCTGCGGCAGTACACCGGCTTCGACTACTCCGTCACCCTGCTGGCGTTCCTGTTCTTCTCCCTGCCGATCTTCTGGGTGGCCGTGCTCCTCAAGCAGTACGGTGCGATCCAGCTGAACAACTGGCTCGGTGATCCGACGATCTCGATACCCGCGATCGCCGGGATCTCGGTCGTGGCCGGCCTGGTGTGGATGTCGCTCATCGGCGGCAGATGGAAGCGGCGGCTGATCGTCCTCGGCGTCTCGGCGGTTGCGACGGCCGCGGTGCTGACGTTCCTCTCGGTCACGCAGTGGTTCGCTGACCCGAGCATCGGCATCGTCGTGTACGCGGCGCTGGCGCTGGGCACCGCGGTCGGCGTCACGGCGATCTCGACCGGTCTGCGCAACCGCAAGGCCCTCTACGCGTCCCTGATCGTCGCCGTCATCGGCATCGCGCTGTACTTCCCGATGATGAACTCGATCCTCAACAACATGACCCTCTGGTTCTTCCTGGTGCTCGCGGTCCTCGCCGTGGTCGTCAGCGGAGCGATCGGCTGGTTCATGGGCGCGCCCGATCGCGGGCCCGTCGTGCGGACCACGGCCATCGTCGGCTTCTTCGTCGCCTCGTTCATCGCCCTCGAGAAGTACTTCTCGTACTGGGAGGCGTACGCGAACTCCAGCCGAGTCCGCGGGCGTCCGATTGCAACGGTGGGGGCCTCGACTCCCGGGCTCGGCGGAAACTTCTGGGTGCAGGGCATCGATCTCTACACCCACCTGCTGCTGCCGACGATCGCGATCATCCTGATCTCGTTCGCGAGCTACACGCGCTACTCGCGAGCGAGCCTGCTCGAGGTCATGAACCAGGACTACATCCGCACGGCGCGATCGAAGGGCCTGACCCAGCGCACCGTCGTGGTGCGCCACGCGTTCCGCAACGCGCTGATTCCCATCACCACGATCATCGCGTTCGACATCGGCGCGCTCATCGGCGGCGCGGTGATCACCGAGACGGTCTTCGGCTGGACCGGTATGGGGCGCCTCTTCGTCACGGCCCTGGACGCCCACGACCCCAACCCGGTGATGGCGTTCTTCGTGGTGACCGGCACGCTGGCCGTCGTCTTCAACCTCATCGCGGACCTCGTCTACGCGGCCCTCGACCCGAGAATCAAGGTGGGCTGACATGAACAGCACGACTTCACAAGAGCCCGGCCTCGAGACTCAGGCCATCGGCGAGATCACGATCGAGCAGAAGGAGACCGAGGGCCTCAGCCAGGGGCAGATCGTCCGGCGGCGCTTCTTCCGCCACCGCGCAGCGATGATCTCGATCTTCGTCCTGGCGTTCATCATCATCCTCGCGTTCACCTCAGTGGGCGTGGACCTGTGGGGTCTACGCATCCCGGGCTGGTGGATGTACTCGTGGAACGAAATCCCCCCGAAGGTGAACAACGGCGTCCCGACGCTGAGCCTGTGGCCGCTCCAGTTCGGGGACCACCCGTTCGGTCAGGATGAAGTGGGCCGCGACATCTTCGCGGTCGTCATGCGCGGCACCCAGCAGTCCGTCATGGTCATGGTGATCGCCGGCGTCGTGGCGACGATCATCGGCGTCGTCATCGGTGCGGTCGCCGGCTACTACGGCAAGTGGACCGACTCGGTGCTGATGCGCTTCACCGACATCATCATCACCATCCCGCTCATCGTGATCGGATCGGTGCTCGGCAACGCCTTCGGCAGCCTCGGCGCGGCCGTGCTCGGCGTCGTGATCGGCCTCTTCGCCTGGACGACCATGTCCCGGCTGGTGCGAGGGGAGTTCCTCTCACTGCGCGAACGCGAGTTCGTCGACGCCGCCCGCGTATCCGGCGCTCGCGACCGCCGGATCATCTTCCGGCACATCCTGCCCAACGCCGTCGGCGTGATCGTCGTCAACGCGACGCTGCTGATGGCCGGCGCCATCCTGCTCGAGTCGGCGCTGAGCTTCCTCGGCTTCGGTGTGCAGTCGCCCGACACGTCGCTGGGCAAGATCATCTCCGAGAACCAGGCGGCCTTCTCGACGCGGCCGTGGATCTTCTGGTGGCCCGGCATCTTCATCATCGCCATCGCGCTGTGCGTCAACTTCATCGGCGACGGTCTGCGCGACGCGTTCGACCCGCGCCAGAAGAAGATGCCCAGCGAGCGTGCGATGGCCCGTGCCGGTCGCGCCAAGGGACCGCGTCCGACCGCTGTCGACACCACGCCGTCGACGACCGACGGCCACATGGTGGATGTCGGCATCGAGACCGCCTACACCGGCGATGTGGTCAACTACCACGACCCGCGGCCGGAAGAGCCGGGCGACGTGCAGCACAAGCCCCTCGACCCGGAGCGATGACGGTGGCGCTGCTAGATCAGCAGGCCGACCACCGTCGCGACCGCCAGGGCCACGAGGCTCGTCATCGTGGCCCAGTGCCACGTCGCGGTCGACGCCTCGGGGTCCACGCCGCTGGCGAAGGCTCCGGCATCCCGCAGCCGCTCCCAGTGGCCGCGGATCAGCTGAGCCAGGTTGCCGCTGGGCACCGTGACGGCGTCGGCGGGCCTCAGCTCGCCGGCGCCGCCTCGGGCCGAACCGCCGATGCCGTCGAAATCCTTGGGCGCGAGACCGAGCGTGCGGTGACGGCCCGGCGCCGGCGCCGCCCACACCGGGACGCGACCGTCGGCGGTGTGCAGCGTCAGCGAGTAGCGCGTATCGATGGCGGTGATCGCGGGCCAGGGCACGAAACGCGTGCGCAGCACGTTCTCGACGGTGATGCCGTGCTCCTGCACCCGAAGGCTGGGGCGCCAGAACAGGGCCCACGCCAGAACGGCGACGAGCAGGATCGGCCATACGTAGCGCAACGCCGAGGCGGGGTCGGACCAGATCACGGCGACGACGCCCAGGGCGCACACCACAACGGTCACGACAGCGAGGATGCGGCCGAAGACCGGCCGGTAGTGGACCTCCTGGAACGACATGACTTCAAGCTTCGCAGATGGGACATCACGAATGACTGACACGACGGGCATCGACGCAGGAACCACCGCGTCGCACGAGGTCCTGCCGGAGACGATCCTGCAGGTCGACACGCTCGGCGTCGAGTTCTGGGTCGAGGGGGAGTTCTACCCCGCCGCGATCGACATGAACTACGAGGTGCGCCGCGGCGAGGTTCTCGCGATCGTGGGCGAGTCGGGTTCCGGCAAGAGCACGAGCTCGATGGCTCTGCTCGGCCTGCTGCCGGAGAATGCCCGCGTCACGGGCTCGATCAAGCTGCTCGGCCGCGAGCTGCGGGGTGCCGACGACGCCACCCTGCGCTCGCTCCGGGGCAATGAGATCGCGGTGATCTTCCAGGAGCCGATGACGGCGCTCAACCCGGTCTACACCGTCGGGTTCCAGATCATGGAGTCGCTGCGATCGCACGACCGCTCGCTCTCTCCGAACGAGGCGAAGGCCCGCGCGATCGAGCTGCTCACGATGGTCGAGATGCCCAACCCCGAGCAGTCGTTCCACAAGTACCCGCACCAGCTGTCGGGCGGGCAGCGTCAGCGCGCGATGATCGCGCAGTCGATCTCGTGCGACCCGCTGCTGCTGATCGCCGACGAGCCGACCACCGCCCTGGACGTCACCGTGCAGGCCGAGGTGCTCGACCTGCTGCGCAATCTCCACAGGCGCCTCGACTCGGCGATCATCCTCATCACCCACGACATGGGCGTGGTGGCCGACCTCGCCGACCGCATCATGGTGATGAAGAACGGCGTCGTGGTCGAATCCGGCACGGTCGAGAAGATCTTCCACGACCCGCAGCACCCGTACACGCAGCAGCTCCTCGCGTCGGTCCCGCACCTGGGACTCGGCGTGCTGGAGGACGCGGATGCCGGCCCCACCGCGGTGGCGACTGAGACCTCGACGGTGCCGGCGGTGTCGGCCATCCGAGAGCGGGCCTCCGAGGCAGCCGACGAGATCATCGACGAGCGCACACCCGTGCTGCACTTCGAGGACGTCGCGATCGACTACCCCAAGCGCGGCCGGATCCCCGCCTTCCGGGCCGCCGAGCACATCGACCTCGCCATCTACCCCGGTGAGATCGTGGGCCTCGTGGGCGAATCCGGCTCGGGCAAGACGACACTCGGCCGCGCGGCGATCGGCCTGCTGCCGATCGCCGAGGGCAAGCTGAGCGCTGTCGGGACGGACATCTCGCACGCCTCGCAGAAGGAGCTGTTCGCGATCCGACGTCGCACCGGCATCGTCTTCCAGGACCCGGCGTCCTCGCTCAACCCGCGCATGCCGATCGGTCAGTCGATCGGCGAGCCGATCCTGCTCGCCGGTGTGGCGAAGGGCAAGGATCTCGACAAGCGCGTCGAGGAGCTGCTGACGCAGGTGGAGCTGCCCCGTTCGTACCGCAACCGCTTCCCGCACGAGCTCTCGGGCGGTCAGCGGCAGCGTGTCGGCATCGCACGCGCACTCGCGCTGGCTCCGGAGCTGCTGGTCGCGGACGAGCCGACGTCCGCGCTCGACGTGTCGGTGCAGGCACGGTTCCTGGATCTGCTCCAGGAGCTGCAGCAGCAGCTGCAGTTCGCCTGCCTCTTCATCAGCCATGACCTGGCCGTGGTCGACATCCTGGCTCATCGCATCGCGGTGATGCACCACGGCAAGCTCGTCGAGACCGGCACCCGTGACGAGATCCTCCGCGGCGCGAAGGACCCGTACACGCAGCGACTCATCGCCGCGGTGCCCGTCCCCAACCCTGAGGAGCAGCGAGTGCGCCGCGAGGCGCGGGCCGCTCTGCTGCAGCGCAGCGGCTCGGCTGCGAGCTGACGCACAGGCGTGACCGATAGAGTGGGGGATGCCGAATTCCGGCATCTCCCACTTTCGCAAGGATTCCCTCATGGCCCGCGCCCTCCGTCCGGACCTCCGCAACGTCGCCATCGTCGCCCATGTCGACCACGGCAAGACGACTCTCGTCGACGCGATGCTCCGCCAGACCGGCTCGTTCGGCGAGCACGCGCACGTCGAAGAGCGTGCGATGGACTCGAACGATCTCGAGCGCGAGAAGGGGATCACGATTCTCGCGAAGAACACCGCGATCACCTACAACGGCGCTCACACGGATGTGCCGGTCACGATCAACGTGATCGACACCCCCGGCCACGCCGACTTCGGCGGCGAGGTCGAACGCGGCCTCTCGATGGTCGACGGCGTCGTGCTGCTGGTCGACGCGAGCGAGGGCCCGCTGCCGCAGACCCGCTTCGTGCTGCGCAAGGCGCTTGAGGCGAAGCTGCCGGTGATCCTTCTGGTGAACAAGACGGATCGTCCTGACGCTCGCATCGCCGAGGTCGAGGAGGAGGCGCACGATCTCCTGCTGGGCCTGGCCTCCGATCTTCACGAGGACGTCCCCGACCTCGACGTCGACGCACTGCTCGACGTGCCCGTCGTGTACGCCAGCGGCCGTGCGGGCGCGGCATCCCGTACCCGTCCCGCCAACGGCGAACTGCCCGACAACGCCGACCTCGAGCCGTTGTTCGAGGCGATCCTCGAGCACGTGCCCGCACCGTCCTACGACGACGAGGCGCCCCTGCAGGCGTGGGTGACCAACCTCGACTCGAGCCCGTTCCTCGGTCGCCTGGCGCTGCTGCGCGTCTTCAACGGCACGCTTCGCAAGGGTCAGACGGTCGCGTGGGTGCGTCACGACGGCACCACCAGCAACGCCCGTATCACCGAGCTGCTGAAGACCCGTGCCCTCGAGCGCTACCCCGCCGAGTCGGCCGGACCGGGTGACATCGTCGCGATCGCCGGCTTCGACTCCATCACGATCGGCGAGACCATCGCCGACCCCGAGGATGTCCGGCCGCTGCCGCAGATCCACGTCGACGACCCGGCGATCTCGATGACGATCGGCACCAACACCAGCCCGTTGGTCGGCAAGGTCAAGGGCCACAAGCTGACCGCGCGCATGGTGAAGGACCGCCTCGACCGGGAGCTCATCGGCAACGTCTCGCTCAAGGTCGTCGACATCGGTCGCCCCGACGCGTGGGAGGTGCAGGGCCGCGGTGAGCTGGCGCTGGCGATCCTCGTCGAGAACATGCGTCGCGAAGGCTTCGAACTGACCGTCGGAAAGCCGCAGGTCGTCACCCGCAAGGGCGAGGACGGCAAGGTGAAGGAGCCGTTCGAGCACCTCACCATCGACGCCCCCGAGGAGTACCTCGGCGCCATCACGCAGCTCATGGCGGCGCGCAAGGGCCGCATGGACAACATGACCAACCACGGCACCGGCTGGGTGCGCATGGAGTTCATCGTCCCCTCACGCGGCCTCATCGGCTTCCGCACCGAGTTCCTCTCGACCACGCGCGGCACCGGCATCGCGAACGCGATCTCGCACGGCTACGACGACTGGGCCGGTCACATCGTGACACGCCAGAACGGCTCGATCGTCGCCGACCGCGCCGGCGTCGTGACGCCCTTCGCGATCATCGCGCTGCAGGAGCGCATGTCGTTCTTCGTCCAGCCCACGCAGGAGGTGTACGAGGGCATGGTCATCGGCGAGAACTCGCGCGCCGACGACATGGACGTGAACATCACCAAGGAGAAGAAGCTGACGAACATGCGTCAGTCGACCTCCGACACGTTCGAGTCGATGACGCCGCCGCGGCAGCTGTCGCTCGAAGAGAGCCTGGAGTTCGCCCGCGACGACGAATGCGTCGAGGTGACGCCCGAGATCGTGCGCATCCGCAAGGTCGTGCTGAACGCGACCGAGCGTGGCCGGACGACCGCGCGCCTCAAGCGTCAGGACGCCAACGCGTAAGAGGTTCCCCACCGGATGCTGCGCCTCCGGTGGTGACCAGGCCACTGACCGCGTGTCGGCCCGGCGCCGATGTCGCGCGCCCTCGTTAGCATGACGAGGTGAGTCCCCACCATGCCGTCGACGGCGCGCACTTCGACGATGCGCACAGCGCCGGTGAGGCACGCAGAGCCGTACGCGAGGGTCTCGGGGTCGCGCTGGCGACCAGCGCCTACGGAATCTCGTTCGGTGCGCTGGCAGTGGCCTCCGGGCTCGACGTCTGGCAGACCTGCGTGCTGAGCCTCGTGATGTTCACGGGCGGATCGCAGTTCGCGTTCGTCGGAATCGTGGCCGCGGGCGGCCTCCCTGCGGTACCGTCGGCGATCGCCTCCGCGGCCCTCCTGGGCGTGCGCAACGTCGCCTACGGCATCCGCATGTCGCCCGTGATCGGCTCCGGCTTCTGGCGGCGGGCCGCGGCCGCGCAGTTCACGATCGACGAGTCCACCGCCGTGTCCCTCGCTCAGACGGGACAGCGCGCCCGCACGGTCGGCTTCTGGGTCACGGGAATCGGCATCTACGTCGGGTGGAACCTGTCGACCCTCGCGGGCGCGCTCCTGGGTGACGTGCTCGGCGACCCGCGGGCGTATGGGCTGGATGCCGCGGCGGCCGCCGCATTCCTGGCACTGCTGTGGCCGCGCCTGCGTGCACGGCAGCCGATCGTGGTGGGGATCGCCGCGGCGGTCATCGCCACGATCCTCACGCCGGTGCTCATGCCGGGGTTGCCCGTCATCATCGCCGCGGCCGTGGCGATCGTCGTCGGATGGACGAACTGGCTGGGACGACCGGAGACACAGGCGGCCGTCGCCGGAGCGCTGGGCGACGAGCCCGACGACGTTCCCGAGCGGGAGGGGATGCCATGACCATGTGGAACGCGGTGCTCCTGGCATCCATCATCTGCGTCGCGCTCAAGACCATCGGCTACCTCATCCCGCCGCGATGGGTCGAGTCGCCGCGCCCCTTGCGGATCGCCGACCTGCTCACCGTCGCGCTGCTGGCGGCGCTCGTGGCGGTGCAGACCGTCGGCGCCGGTCAGGCCGTGGTCGTCGACGCTCGCGTCCCGGCGGTGCTCGTCGCCGCAGGGCTGCTTCTGCTGCGGGCGCCGTTCCTCGTCGTGGTCGTCGCGGCGGCACTGGTGGCGGCGCTCCTGCGGCTGTGGGGCTGGGCAGCATGAGCGCATCGCGACACGGCTGAGGCTCCTGCCCGGCTAGAGTCGACGGGTGCGCACGTCAGTCCTCGCCCGTATCGGCACCTGGATCGTCGCACTGCTCGTGGGCGCCGTGTACGGGCTGGCCGGGACGATCGCGCATGCCTACCGGATCGCATGGCTCCCGGTCGGTCTGGTGCTCGCCGCGATCGGATGCGCCGCGCTGCTGCTGGCCGTGCGCCTGCTGACAGCCGATCGTGGGGCCACGCTCGCCACCGGCCTGGGCATGATGCTCGCGACCCTGGTGTTCTCGGGAAGCGGGCCGGGAGGATCGGTCATCGTGCCGCAGACCGAACTGGCCGTCGCATGGACCTTCGCGGTGCCGATCCTCGTCGCGGTGATCGTCGCGTGGCCCGAGCGGACGCGGCGGGGCGCCGCGCGCACCGTCTCACACTGACCGCCGGCATCGCTCGCGGGACCGGTCGCCGACGGCGACCCGAGCCGGGGCCGCGCAACTAGACTGGTCCTGTGACGTATGTGATCGCTCTTCCCTGCGTCGATGTCAAGGACCGCGCCTGCATCGACGAGTGCCCGGTGGACTGCATCTACGAGGGTGACCGGTCGCTGTACATCCACCCGGACGAGTGCGTGGACTGCGGTGCGTGCGAGCCGGTTTGCCCGGTCGAGGCGATCTACTACGAAGACGACCTGCCCGACGAGTGGCAGGACTACTACAAGGCCAACGTCGAGTTCTTCGACGATGTGGGCTCGCCCGGCGGTGCGGCCAAGGTGGGCGTGATCCACAAGGACCACCCGATCATCGCCGCACTGCCACCGCAGGAACACTGACGTGGGGGTCGCCGACCTCGCCGACTACCCCTGGGACGCCGTCGCGCCGTACGCTGCGCTCGCTCGCGCGCATCCCGACGGGATCGTCGACCTGTCGGTGGGGTCGCCGGTCGATCCGACGCCCGATGTCGTGGCCGAGGCGCTGCGCGCCGCAACCGACGCGCACGCCTACCCGCAGACCGTCGGCACGCCCGCTCTCCGGTCGGCGATCGCGCAGTGGTACGCGCACCGGCGCGGCGTTCCGGGACTCACGGCCGATCACGTTCTGCCGACCGTGGGGTCGAAGGAGTTCGTGGCGCTGCTGCCGCTGCTGCTCGACCTCGGCCCCGGCGATGTCGTCGTCCATCCGCGAGCCGCGTATCCGACATACGAGGTCGGCGCGCGTCTGGTCGGCGCGACGCCGGTCGCCTCAGACGATCCGGCGGCGTGGCCGGTGGGCACACGGCTGGCGTGGGTGAACTCGCCCGGCAACCCCGACGGGCGGGTGCTGGACGTCGCGGCGCTGCGCGCGGCCGTCGCGCGCGCGCGTGAGCTGGGCGCCGTCCTGGTCTCCGACGAGTGCTACGCCGAGCTCGGCTGGGACGAGCCCTGGCACTGGACCCGAATCCCTTCGTCGCTGGATCCTCGAGTGACGGACGGCGAGCTGCGTGGCATCCTGTCGGTGTACTCGCTCAGCAAGCAGTCCAATCTCGCGGGCTACCGCGCGGCATTCCTGGCCGGCGACCCTGAGCTCGTCTCGCGCCTGCTCACGGGACGCAAGCACCTCGGTCTGATGCTGCCGCTCCCGGTGCAGGCCGCAATGGTCGCGGCGCTGGGCGACGACCGGCACGTGGTCGAGCAGAAGGAGCGGTATCGCCGCCGCCGAGACGTGCTGAGGCCCGCTGTGGAGGCGGCCGGCTTCCGGATCGACGGCAGCGAGGCGGGCCTGTATCTGTGGGCGACAGAGGGTCGTGATGCCTGGGAGAGCCTGGGCCGGCTCGCCGATCTCGGCATCCTGGCCGGTCCCGGTCACTTCTACGGAACCCACTTCCCGCAGCACATCCGGCTGTCGCTGACCGCCACCGACGAGCGCGTCGCCGCAGCGGCTGCGCGGCTGTCGGCGTCGGTGTGAGGATTCCTCCACCGGATGCTCCGTCCCTTTGGCCGTGTCAGCAGTAGGCGCGGTGGCGCACTAGGCTGTATGAGCGGCGGTGCGGCATCTCCGTCCCCGCTCCTCGTTCCTCGCGGACACGCCATTGCGTCCCCGCAGGGGCGGGACGACACCCCCGGCACGACCAGAAATCGCGAGGAGGCGCCGTGAGCGACGCGGGCACCCAGCAGGAGAAGGCCACCCTCACGATCGGCGAACAAACGGCCGACTTCCCGCTGCTGCGCGGGAGTGACGGAACCCCGAGCGTGGACATCTCCACCTTCACGCGACAGACCGGGCACACGGCACTGGACTACGGCTTCGTGAACACCGCGGCGACCAAGTCCGCGATCACCTACATCGACGGCGACCAGGGCATCCTGCGCTACCGCGGGTACCCGATCGAACAGCTGGCGAAGAACAGCACCTACCTCGAGGTGGCGTGGCTCCTGATCTACGGCGAGCTTCCGACGGCCGACGAGCTCGCCGAGTTCGACGGCCGCATCCGTCGACACACCCTGCTGCACGAGGATCTCAAGCGCTTCTTCTCCGCGCTCCCGCACACCGCGCACCCGATGTCGGTGCTGTCGGCGGCGACAGCCGCGCTCTCGACCTACTACGAGAACGAATCCGACCCGAACAACCCCGAGCACGTCGAGCTCAACACGATCCGCATGCTGGCGAAGCTGCCGGTGATCGCCGCCTACGCGCACAAGAAGAGCATCGGGCAGGCGTTCCTGTACCCCGACAACTCGCTGGGATTCGTCGACAACTTCCTCAAGCTCAACTTCGGCGTCCTGAGCGAGGTGTACGACGTGAACCCGGTCATGTCACGCGCGCTCGAGCGGCTGCTGATCCTCCACGAGGATCACGAGCAGAACGCCTCTACGTCCACCGTCCGCCTGGTCGGCTCGACCGGCGCCAACCAGTTCTCGTCGATCTCGGCCGGCATCAACGCGCTCTACGGGCCGCTCCACGGCGGGGCGAACGAAGCCGTGCTGAACATGCTCGGCCAGATCCGCGATTCCGGCGAGAGCGTGCAGCGCTTCGTCGAGCGGGTCAAGAACAAGGAGGACGGCGTCAAGCTCATGGGCTTCGGCCATCGGGTCTACAAGAACTACGACCCGCGCGCCAAGCTCGTGAAGGAGTCCGCCGACGAAGTGCTCGAGGCGCTCGGGGTGAGCGATCCGCTGCTCGACCTGGCCAAGCAGCTCGAAGAGATCGCTCTCAACGACGACTACTTCAAGGAGCGCCGTCTCTACCCGAACGTGGACTTCTACACCGGCGTGATCTACAAGGCGATGGGGTTCCCCACGCGCATGTTCACGGTGCTGTTCGCGATCGGACGTCTTCCCGGTTGGCTCGCGCAGTGGCGCGAGGCCTCGGGGGACCCGCAGACCAAGATCGGCCGTCCGCAGCAGCTGTACGTGGGCGCTCGCGAGCGCGACTATCCCGGCACTGCGTGAGCGCACGACCCGAAGAATCGGCCCGGTACGCTGACGCGTCCGGGCCGATTCCGCTCTGGGGCGATCAGGCGTGCAGAGCCTCGTTGAGTGTCACGCCGGTGCCGGCGCGCTGAACGACCTCGACGGCGCCCGTCACGGAGTTGCGGCGGTAGAGCAGGCCGTCGCGTCCTGACAGCTCGGACCCCTTGACCACCTGAGGGCCGCCCTCGGCGCGCGGCGGCGCGTCTGCCACCACGATCTTGGTGCCGGCGGTGACGTACAAGCCGGCCTCCACGATGCAGTCGTCTCCGAGTGAGATCCCGATGCCGGCGTTCGCGCCGAGGAGCGTGCGGGCTCCGACCGAGACCTTGTGCGTTCCGCCGCCGGAGAGGGTGCCCATGATGGAGGCGCCACCGCCGATGTCGCTGCCGTCGCCGATCACGACACCCTGCGAGACACGGCCCTCGATCATGCTCTGACCGAGCGTCCCGGCGTTGAAGTTCACGAAGCCCTCGTGCATGACCGTGGTCCCGGGGGAGAGATACGCGCCGAGCCGCACGCGCGAGGCGTCGGCGATGCGAACGCCGGCCGGAGTGACGTAGTCCAGCAGGCGGGGGAACTTGTCGAGTCCCTGCACCTGGATGCCGTCGCGTGCGAGGAACGGCCGCAGGCGCGTGAGTGCATCGGGGTGCATCGGCCCCGCCGTCGTCCATGCGACGTTCGGAAGGTGACCGAAGATGCCATCGAGGTTCAGTTCGTTCGGGCGGACCACCCGGTGCGAAAGCGCGTGCAGGCGCAGGTACGCGTCGGCCGTGGATGCCGGCGCCACGTCAAGTTCGATCTCGACGGTGACCACCTCGACGGTGACGGATCGCCGTGCGTCGGCGACGGCGAGCCGCTCGAGCTCGTCGGGCGGCATCTGCGGGTCGTAGCCGAGCGGGATGCGGCCTTCAGCGGGGGAGGGGAACCACGTGTCCAGCATCGTTCCGTCGTCAGCAAGCGTCGCGAGGCCCACGCCCCACACCCATCGTTCTTCGCTCATGCGGTCAACGCTAGCGCGGTGGCGGTTCACCCCGGAATCTCGCGGATCCGTGACCGCGACACGCCCGGGAGACACGGCCGATTGGCCAGCCGGCGCGAGTCCGACGTAGAGTATCTCTTGTTCGCCCCAAAGGGTAGAGCGGAGCGGCCGAGAGGCCCCGCCCCCTCAAGCGGAGAACGAACCCCCTCCACTGGATCAGGATCTGGTCCGGACGGCTCTCGGGCCGGGAAGGGTAGCCCTCGAGGCGAGGAACGTCAGTTTGACGGGTCGAGAACCGAGAGCTAGAATAGTGAAGTTGCCCTGCTGTGCTGGCTGCCTTGTGTGGTGGTTGGTGGGTGGGTGCGTCTGATCCTTGAGAACTCAACAGCGTGCACTTGTCAAATGCCAAATAACCTCGTCGGCCATCTT